>NZ_JBALUT010000008.1:0-76702 GCF_036963705.1 Parasphingorhabdus sp.
GGCCAAAGCGGTACCGGGGATATCCTCGACGCCTTCCATCAGGTTGATCAGCCATTCGTGACGATCAGGCCGGGCCGGTGCAAAGCCGACACCGCAATTGCCCATCACGACTGTGGTAATACCGTGCCAGCTAGAGGGTGCCATTTCATCATCCCAGGTTGCCTGCCCGTCATAATGGGTATGGACGTCGACAAAACCGGGTGTGACGAATTTTCCCGATGCATCAATCTCTTCCCGGCCCTGCGCCGCGACCGTTCCGACCAGCGAAACCCGGTCACCATCAATCGCGACATCGGCGACAAAGGGCGCTCCGCCCGTACCATCAACCACGGTTCCCCCGCGTATAACCATATCATGCATCGACTCTCTCCTTTATTTTTTTCGGTGCTATAACAGATTTAACTGGTTGGTTAAAGTGTCCTCGTGCAAGATGAAAATATGGAAAAGTTTGTCTCATGGAATCCGGAACCGTCGAGTGGCATTGCTGTGGAATGGATCGAAGCCAACGGCCAAACCTTCGAAGTAGCCACCGCCGGCGAAGGCAAGAAGCTGGCGCTTTGCCTGCACGGCTTCCCCGAACTCAACCATAGCTGGCGTCACCAGATACCGATGCTCGCCGAAATGGGCTATCGCGTCTGGGCCCCCAATTTGCGCGGCTATGGCGGATCAAGCAGACCGGACGGCATAGACTCTTATCGCCTGAACATATTGGTTGAGGATGTCGCGGCCTTGATCGATGCCAGCGGCGCGGACGACGTAACCCTGATCGCCCATGACTGGGGCGCAATCATCGCCTGGCAATTCGCGATCAAAAAGATACGCCCCCTGACCAGACTGGTGATCATGAATGTACCGCATCCAAAATGCGCGCAGCGAGAATTTCGCCATTGGTATCAACTGAAGAAAAGCTGGTATATTTTCTTCTTCCAAATTCCGTGGCTGCCGGAAAAATTATTCGGACGAAACGGAGCGGAGCCTGTCAAACAGGCCTTCACCAAAATGGCCGTCGACAAAGGCCGCTTCCCCGATAGCGACTTGCAAGTCTACGCCGACGCCGCTAGCCAGCCCGGCGCCTTGCGCGCGATGATCAACTATTACCGCGCCCTGCTCCGCACCAAAGACGCGCGGGAGATCGGCGACGGGATTGTAGATATCCCGACTCTCATGATCTGGGGAGAAGAAGATGCCGCAATCGACATCCGCTGCACCGACGGCACCCAAGAATGGGTGCCCGATCTAGAACTGCATCGCCTGCCCGGCGTGTCGCACTGGGTGCAACAGGAAGCGCCGGAGAAAGTGAACGCGATATTGCGGGAGTGGCTAGCCGACTAGTCCCGCGCGGCAATCATATCGGCAATATCCGTGAATTTCTCGCGTGGAGAACCGTCCCTCGCCCGCGCAATTTCGGCTTCTTCGATTTTCTTCCAGTCGCGGAAGGTGACGGTCTCTATGCCGCGCGATTCAAACAGCCGGTCCAGACCCTGGCGACCTTCCTTACGGTCACCCGAACCAATATCCTCCGCGATCGCATCGACAATCGCAAAACCGTCCGGCTTGTTGGTTCCGATCGTTCCTGAAGGCCCGCGCCTTGCCCAGCCGACGCAATAAAGACCCGGCAATATCCGCCCGTCGGTATTGGCGAAGCGGCCCCGGCCATGCTCGTAAGGCACGCCTTCAATCGGCGGAGTGCGATAGCCGATGCAGCTGATCACCATCTGGCAATCCAGCTCGTACATCTCTCCGGTTCCGATGGAGCGCATATCCTTGTCGAGTTCGGTCCGTTCGACGACGATCTTCTCAACCTTGCCATCACCTAGAATTTCCACCGGCATCGCGAAAAAGTCGAAATCGATCTTGACCGGCTTGTCGAGCAATTCACCCGCCCGTTCGTAAAAGCTCCGGAGATGGGTGACCGATTTGCGCATCCCGGGCTCGAGCATCGCATCCGCGCCTTCGTCGGGGAAGTCGAGCGGATCGACGATCGGCCGGGCCCGCTCGAGATGACCGAGCTCGCCGAGTTCCTTGGGGGTCATCGCGATCTGGTGCGGACCTCTTCTTCCGAGCAAGGTGATTTTCTGGACCTTGCTGGCCTTCAATAGATCGAGCGCATGGCCGACAATATCGCTGCCGGCAAATTCACTCTCGGTCTTCGCCAATATGCGCGCGACATCGAGAGCTACATTGCCATTACCGATAATAGCGACGGATCGACCGTCGAGCGGCGGGTCGAGATCCTTGAAGTCGGGGTGACCATTATACCAACCGACGAAGGCTGCGCTGCCGATCACGCCATCCAGATCGCTGCCGGGAATATCCAGCTTGCGATCATTGGGGGCCCCGGTGGCCAGCACCACGGCGTCATAAAGCTGTTGTAACTCGGCGACGCTGACATCTTCGCCAACCGTAACATTGCCGACGAAGCGGACATTGTCACCAAGGTTGGTTTTCTCATAGCGCCGCGAGACGGCCTTGATCGATTGATGATCGGGGGCAACGCCGGTGCGGATCAGGCCGAAAGGAACGGGCAGCCGGTCTATAATGTCGACCGCAACATCGTCGCCAAATTTCTTCTGCGCCGCTTCGGCCGAATAATAGCCGGCAGGTCCCGATCCTATGATCGCAATATGACGCATCGTCCGGCCTCCCCAATTAGCTTGGGCCCATGCTAACGCGATAATTTCAAAAGAAAAGCAAAAGCATGGTGGTCATTTTCGCAGGGCATGTGTGTCGCAACAGGCTAGCCGGTTACATTGGCGACATTGTAACGAAGCGCTTCCTCTTGGGTCAGACAGCGGCGGGTGGACTTGTCACCGTCGCCGCTTTTTACAGCGTTTGTCTTATACATCACTTCGGACAATAATTTCCGCGACACTCCCATGCGGATCAGGAAATCATTATCTTCCGTAGCGAGCAATGCGCTCTCCTGCTCGACCTCACCGATCAGGCCGACCGTGGAATCGGTCCCCATCTCGATACTGTAATTAATCGCATCGCGATCGCCGGTCATCGTGAACATGTGAACCATGAAATGACCGCCTTCATCGATGATCCGGCCTTTGCCGCCCATGAAGACAAAATTGCAGGCACTAAAACAGGTCCAGCCTGCGGGAACCCGGGTAATCAGCAGGTCGTCGATTTTCTTGGCAAATTCCCGGATGACTTGGCCCGCCTCGTTGCCGGCACGGGCGCTTCCTCCCGGAGATCGCAGCCAGATCTCAGCAATATCCGGATTTTTTTCCAGGGTTTTGCGAAGCCGGTCGGGCAGACCTACATCGACGGCTCCCTCGGCCAGCAATATCTTTCTCCCCTTACGGTCAACCGGCGTCAGTTCCATCTTCTTGTTGGAGGACCAATTGGGATAGAGCGGACAGGTCGGATTGTTCGGGTCTATCCCGGGATCGACATCGGCTGCACCGAGTGTCAAAAGAGCAGCTGTGCCGACCAGGGCTTTGATTTTTCTATTCATGATTACACCATCACCACATAACGCGTTTCGCCGCGACCTTTGCACATTTGTTTGGAGGCGCGGGTTTCCTCACCATCGACAATGATGACATCGGTGATGGTCATGCAGCTTGTACCATCCGCCGTCTGTGTTTTCGCAGTCGCGGTCGAGCTTCCCGATACATCCGCACGAGTCTCGCTCTTCCATTGCGAACTGCTGCCGACCGCTTCAGACCTGGTCACGTTACGCGTCGCTTCTGCCGCTTGCAATTGCTCGTCCTGATCGAGCCGGCAAGCTATCGAATTGGTCAGCGTGTCTGCCACTTCAGCGCGCGGAATATAGGAGCCGACAACGCCCATGTTTCGGGTTGCACGCCGGGTAAAATCACCGATCATATTGCCCAATATCGATTTGCCAATCGACTTGCCCGGATCGGTCGCGCAATCCTTGGCCGGGCTGCTATCGCTCGACTTCTGATCGGTGGAGGATCGTTTCTTGAACAATCCTCCAAATTGCGCCGAGGCTGGAGCAGGCACGGCAAGCGCTGTGATCAAGATCCCCAGGACCATATTGCAAGAGAAGCGGCCAACTTTGTTTCGCATGATAAGCTCTCGATGTTGTTAAGAGACATATATCCTATCACCTGCGCCGTCACAAGCAGTGCCTTGCGTCACAGTGGTGTGGCAACATGAGATAGAAAAACCGCAGTTTGCTGATATTCGGCAAAAATAGGAGCAAAATAAAACCGCGATCAAGACCGGTAGCTTTCCGATCCACGCTTCTATTCGACCTGACGACAAGACAGCGATCAACTCCAATCCTGGCCACGGTTCGGCGGTTTTTTCAACATAGCAACACGCAAATTCATCGGCGTATTGATCGCCAGCAGGTCGGCCATCTCCCGTATGTGACAATCATTTTCTCTCCCGAAAGAAAAATGCTATATGTTGCGGCAACCGGGCCGGATATGATTATCGAAGTAGATCTGGCAGCTGGCAAGCTTGACCGTCGGCACAAGGCTGGCGCAGAAGGGGATGGTTTGGGGATAGTCATCGAGAGCGATGCTCAGAAGAATTAGTTAAAATCGTTAAACACCCCGGGTCGCACCGAGGGAGATGCAACTTGCAAAAGCCATTTAATCGACTGCAGGCGCTGATGATCAAGGCTATGGCGGAAGCGATGTTTCACGATCGGAAGATGGCTATTTCTGCCAATCAGGTGGTCGAGAATCTGCAAGAACATTTCTCTAATATTGATGGTGACAAGGCCGATGAAATCGGGATGGCGCTTTACGGACTGCTGCTCGTGCTCGGCGGCCCGTTCTTCCTCGCCGCGCCACCATCCATCCGCAAAAAACTGATCAACCGACGATTGAGAAATTCGCGAATAGACCTGTTTCAGGATATCGCCCGGACCAAGGGCGTCATCCTTGCCGGCTATTACGGCCATTGGCAGCATGGCGATGAAGAAGGCAATTTTGATAATCCGGTATTCGCGGATCTCAAATTCGAACTGCCCGCTCAGCGCGACCGCTCTGCCACCGGCGAACGCCTGGTTCGCCGGGAAACACACCGCGACCTCACTTCGGAAGTATTCATCGGCCACCAGGCTGTCCCGGAAGAAACCGACGTAATCGTTATCGGCTCCGGTGCGGGCGGTGCGGTTGCCGCAGCAGCGGTTGCCGACGAAGGCCATGAAGCGCTGATCATCGAAGCCGGTGGTCATTATCCCTCCTCCCGGATCACTCATGAAGAAGCCCGGATGACGGCGCGACTCTTCAAGGACGGCGCGCTGCAAACCACCTCGGATCGCGACATCATCGTGTTTCAGGGCCGCGTGGTTGGCGGCTCGACCGTCATCAACAACGGCATCTGCCTGCGCATGAAACATGATGGCCTCGTCCATCCCGATGCGGAAGATGTTTACGATAGCTGGGCAAAGCTTGGCGCACCGATCAGCGAAGCGGAGCTCGCTGTGAGCTATGAAGCGGTCGAGCAGATGCTAGAAGTCTCCGAGATCGACCGGATCACCGGCAGAAACAATGGTCCGCATCTGATCGACGGCTGGCATAAATATGCCGCACAATCGGATGACCCAATGGACCATAAGGCGATCACCGCATGGTTCAGCAAAAACTACGGTCCCAAAACAGAAGATAGCGAGTGTGTCTATTGCGGCTATTGCAACACCGGCTGCCCTTATGGTCGGAAAAAGGCCATGCCTGAGAGCTTTCTAACCCATGCCACCAGCGATGCCCGCGACAAACCCGCCCGCATATTGCATCGAGCAGAAGCCACCGAAATCCTGTGGGAGGAAGGCGCCAACGGAAAGAAAGTTGCCCGCGCTGTAGAAATCAGACTTCGCGATGGTGGTAAACGCACTATCCGGGCTCGCAAAGGCGTGGTGGTGGCAGCCGGTGCCCTGGCCTCCAGCAACCTCCTGTACAACAGCGGCATCTTGCAATCGGGAGCCAATATCTCGCTCAATATCGCTTGCCCGGTGGTCGCCCTGATGCCCGAAGGCACGGATATGAATGTATGGAACGAAGACCAGATGGCGACCTATGTCGATCGTGGCGACTTTCTGATCGAAAGCCATTTTCAGCCGCCGATGAGTATGGCGACGCTGGTGCCGGGCTGGTTTGAAGATCATTACGAGCGGATGAAAAACTACAACCGGCTGGTTTCCGCCGGGGTTCTCTTTCCTGCAGATCGGCTCGGTTACATGGAAAATGGCAAGCTCAAGCTGAAAATTGGTGAAGAGGAACTGGCTCTGTTACGCCGCGCTTTGGCAACGATGACCAAGGTCCATTTCCTCAACGGCGCGGTCGAAGTTTACCCTGCCCTGCTCCGCGGCCAGACGCTCACCAGCGACATGAGCCATGAACAGATTGACGCATTTTACGAAACAGCCATCGTCGAGCCTGATGATGTGGTCTTGTCGAGTTCCCACCCGCACGGCGGCAACGGAATAAACGTTGATCCTGAAAAAGGCGTGGTTGATATCAACCAGCGCGTCCACAATACCACCAACTGCTACGTCGCCGATGCCAGCGTGATGCCCAGTTGCATACGCGTCAACGCGCAACTGACCACAATGGCGATGGCGCACAGGGCGATGGCGGGGAAACGGCGCTTCGGTTAATCTTTGAAGCTGAAATCCGGCAGCGATTGAAACGCATTTCTCAGCGCATCGCCCCATCCTTCTGAGATAGTCTGGAAATAGGGATCGTCATGTTCGACCCGCTGCTGTTGCGTAATTTTGAAGCTGTCGGCTTCATACACCTGCATATCGAGGGGCAAGTCCACCGCCAGATTAGCACGAATGGTCGAATCGAATGACACCAGCAACAATTTGATCGCATTTTCGAACGTCATGTCCGGGTCGAAAGCGCGGACAAGAATCGGGCGGCCATATTTGGTTTCGCCGCTTTGGAAAAAGGGGCTGTCATCGCTGGCTTCGATGAAATTACCGGCCGGATAAATCATGAAAAGCCGCGGATCGCTGCCGTGGATCTGACCGCCGAGAATCAATGTCGCACCGAAAGGAGACTTGGCTTCCTGACCTTCGCGGGAGTAAGTTTTTACCACTTCGCGCAAGGTATCGCCAATGATCGTGGCGACCTGAAACATCGACGGCGCCTGCAGGATCGATGGATTTCGGTCATCGGGATGCTTGCCGCGCTCATCCAGCAAGCTGACAACCGCCTGAGTAGTCGCCAGATTGCCCGCCGAAAGCAAGGTGATAACGCGATCCCCCGGGACTTCCCAACTTGTCAACTTCTTGACCTGAGCAATATCGTCGACGCCTGCATTTGTACGGGTATCAGACATGAATACCAGGCCACGTTTCATCCGCAAGCCAACGCAATAGGTCATTTCTACTGTTTATCCCTAATAAGAATCATCGCAATGATCTGCGGTCTCTCTACTGCTGCACTTGCAGACTGACAATCATATCCTCGTTGCCCGCACCATAGCGCAGACCGGTTATCGGCGACGCATCGCGATAATCCAGACCTGTGGCAACACGGACATAGCGTTCATCGGGAGAATAGCCGTTGGACACGTCGAACCCGACCCAGCCAATATGCTCGACATAGGCTTCCGCCCAGGCATGCGTAGCATCTTGGTCAACCCGGTCGCTCATCATTAGATATCCAGAGACGTACCGCGCGGGAAATCCCAGCGAGCGAGCTGCCGTGCAGAAGATATGGGCATGATCCTGACAGACCCCGCCGCCGATGCCAAGCGCCTGCTCTGCGGTCGTTTCAGCATCTGTTTTGCCGGTTTCATAGGAAACCTTGTCGGTAACCAGGGCAGACAGCGCATGAAGCCGGACAATGTCATTGTCATAATCCTGATCCAGCGATGCGATCAATTTGGCCGTTTCGGCCTCTGGCTTGGTCAACGCTGTCGATCGCTTGAAATACCACAATGGTGCAAATCCAGCATGGGTGCCGATGACTCCACTACCGTCTGTATTTTCCACCTCGCCGGTGCAGCGAATGACGATTTCGCTGCGCCCGCGTTCGATGTTGATCAGGTCGACATGATTACAGTGATGGTCCTCGAACGACAATTCCATCGCGCCGCCTTCAATCTCGATATTCCAGTCCAATATCCGCTGGCCAGGCCTTTCCTTCGGACGAAGGCGAAGTTGCTGCAGCCCGTATTGCACAGGTTTATCGTAATTATAGCGGGTTTCATGATTGATTTTCAGCAGCATATTCAGTTTATCCTGTCCTGAAAATTGTAATCGGTCTCGATCTGGGCGGCGAGGCTGTTATTTGCAGCCAGAAATTCAACGATGAATTCGTGCAGACCATTTTCAAAAATGGTCTTTACCGGTTGGCCGAGCAAACGGTCGCAAATATCTGATACCAGGCGATGCGACGTGACTTCGCTTTCATATTCGGTCTCCAGATATCCCAGATTATCCGATATTTGCGCGTAGCAAAAAGCCAATGACCGCGGCATCTGGCGATGGAGGATCAGATACTCGGCTACACTTAACGCGCTGATATCGGAACCATTGAGCCACCGGTAAGAGCGTTGCGCAGACACTGATCGCAAAATTGTTTCCCATTGGACGTTGTCCACCGCGGTACCGATTTGCGCAATCGACGGCAGCAACAGATAATATTTCACATCCAATATCCGTGCCGTGCTGTCCGCACGTTCAATGAACGTACCCAGCCGGATAAAATTGAAGCCATCGTTGCGCAACATTGTGCCCATTACAGCGCCCCGGACCAGCGAGCTTTGCTGGCGGATCACCGCCAGAACACCCGGCAAGTCGCGCTCATCAACCGGATTGGCGAGAGCATTTTTCAGGTTCAACCAGGCTTCGTTGGTTGCTTCCCAGACTTCTCTGGTTAGGGCAATGCGAGCGGTACGGGCGCTGTCCCGCGCCTGCTTGATCAGTGAAATGACGCTGCCGGGATTGCTCTTGTCTCTTAACAGGAAGTCGATCACTTTGGCCGAACTATAATCTTCGTGCTTCGCGAGATAGTTCTTCTTGGCACCGGATGACGCCAGAATAGAGGCCCATTCATCAGCGGCCGATGACGAGTGGGTTAGCGCGATGCGAAACCCTGCCTCGATCAAGCGCGCACTATTTTCGGTCCGCTCCAGCAGACGTGACATCCAGAATAGACTGGCGGCTGTTTTACCTAGCATGATCCCAGCCCTCTCATTCTTCCAACACCCAAGTGTCCTTGGTTCCCCCGCCCTGGCTGCTGTTGACCACCAAAGATCCTTCGGTCATCGCCACGCGGGTCAAGCCGCCAGGTGTAATGTCGATACGGTCCGGAGAGACCAGAACGAACGGGCGTAAATCGACGTGACGCGGAGACAGCCCCTTTTCCGCCAGAATCGGAACCGATGAAAGCGCCAGCGTTGGCTGGGCAATATAGTTGCTCGCATTCCCAATCAGCTTGGCGCGGAAATCCTCGACTTCTTTTTTTGAAGCCGCAGGGCCGACCAGCATGCCGTAACCACCGGACCCGTGCACTTCCTTGACCACCAGTTCCTCGAGATGCTCCAGCACATAGGCAAGCTGGTCCTCCTCCGAACAGCGCCATGTCGGCACATTTTCAAGCAATGGTTTTTGGCCGGTATAAAATTCGATAATATCCGGCATATAGGAATAGAGCGCCTTGTCGTCGGCGATGCCGGTGCCGGGCGCATTGGCGATGGTAATCCCGCCGGAACGATAGACATCCATGATTCCGGGCACACCGAGCATTGAATTCGGGAGAAAATTCAACGGGTCGAGATAATCGTCATCGATCCGCCGGTAGATCACGTCGATCGGGGTATAGCCTTGTGTCGTGCGCATCGAGACACGTCCGTTAACAATCATAAGGTCATGGCCTTCGACCAGTTCCGCGCCCATCTGGTCGGCGAGAAAACTGTGCTCGAAATAAGCGCTATTGTGGATGCCCGGGGTCAACACGGCGACCACCGGCCTGCTTTCGCATTTTAGTGGCGCACAGGCAGCCAGCGAACGGCGCAAGTTATTCGGATAGCTGCTCACTTCCTGAACACCGATCTTGGCGAACAGTTCCGGGAACATGTGGAGCATTGTTTCCCGGTTCTCCAGCATATAGCTGACCCCGGAAGGCGTGCGCGCATTGTCCTCCAGCACGTAAAACTCGCCTGGTCCGGTGCGCACAATATCGGTACCGATGATATGCGTGTAAATTCCGCCGGGCGGATCAACGCCAATCATCTGCGGCAGAAACGCGATATTATTTGCGATCAGATCTACAGGGACACGGCCCGCACGCAAAATCTCCTGGCGATGATAGATATCATATAGGAAAGCATTGATCGCCTTGACGCGCTGCTCAATGCCGCGCGACAATTTGCGCCATTCACGCGCAGATAATATCCTCGGGATAACGTCAAACGGAATCAGCCGCTCGTCGCCATCATCCTCACCATAGACGTTGAAGGTAATACCGGTCGTGCGAAAGAAAGCTTCCGCATCTTCGGATTTTCGATGGAGACGTTTCGTATCTTCCTTGTCCAGCCAGCTCTTATAATCGGCATATGGTTCGCGAACTTCACCGTCGCTGCCCAGCATTTCATCGAACAAAAAATATCCCCTTCAGGTAAGCAGCCAATTGCCTACTCTCATACGAGAGCTAGCGAAAGATCGCGCAAAAGTCAATGAAAACCAAGGAAAATTTGGAAATCGCACTAAATTGCATAGCGAACTCCAGTCATTTCTTCCGAGACATCCCACAATTTTTTCGACAGTTCAATCTGCTTTGCGATCTTACGCGGCTGTACTTCTCGGGCCGGCCCGACCCACTCGCCATTGCGGCTCGGCCCGAAATATTCACCGCCCTCGACGCCCTCTCCAGCGGCGGCGGCCAGCGTCGGCCAGGCCCCTTGCGCGGCACTGTTCATAAACAGGCTCGAAACCGGCCGAAACAGCGCAACCATGAAGCCCGGAAAATTCCTTGCCAGCTCGGTATCTGCCACACCCGGATGGCACGCGACGGCGATGACCGGCGAACCCGCCGCCCGCAAACGTCTGTCGAGTTCATACATGTGCAATAGATTGGCCAATTTGCTCATCGCGTAGCGGCCCCAGCGGCTGTAACTGCTCTCGGCATTGATATCGTCAAAGTCGATCCGTCCGCTGCGGTGGGCCATGCTCGAGGTGATCACGACACGCGGCTCCTGCCCCTGCGAAAGCTTGTCGAGCAACAGGCTAGTAAGCGCAAATGTACCGAGATGATTGACGCCAAATTGCGACTCAAAACCGTCGTCGGTCTCTTCACGCGGGGGCATCATGATCCCTGCATTGTTGACCAGAACATCGAGGCGCGGCTCCTTCACAACCAGCTTGGCCGCAGCGCGGACGGATTTTAGATTGCCCAAATCCAGCGGGATAAAGCACAAGTCGGCATCCGGATATACGGCGCGAATATCCGCCATCGCCGCCTCCGCTTTTTCTTCCGACCGGCAGCCCAGCAGAACGCGTGCACCGCGAGACGCCAGCACTTTGGCGGCAGCATAGCCGAGCCCGCTATTTGCCCCGGTAACAAAAAAGACGCGCCCGCTCTGGTCGGGCACGTCCTTATCGGTGAAATTCGTGATCGTCATTCAGCCTTGTCTCCTGATCCTTGCCCATATCTAACACAGAAATCCGGAGTCGGGCAGAAAATCAGCAGCCCGGCAGCTACTCGGGAGCGACGAGCAGTCGGTTATTGAGCGCCCTTACCGGACGCGCATTCTCGCCCATCAGCTTGCCAAAGGCGGCAATTTGCTCGGCGCTAGCGGTGATCGGATTTTGCAACACGTGCCAGTTGACGCCTTCGCTGCACGGCGGCGTAGTCAGCGAGCCCATGTAGCGATAGACCGACCGATCAGCGGGCAGCATGCCATTGGGATCGATCATCTGGCCTGATACTGTAGCCGGCTCGGATTTCCCGGCGGATGCAGCGGCAAGAATTTTGGCGAGTTCCGCATTGGCCGCCCCCTCTTCAAACATCACGCCCAATACGCCTAGCTTGCCACCCTCGGTCGCGTGCACGAAATGCCCGGTGAGAGGATAGCGCTTGCCCGAGATCGCATGTTCGGAAGGGGTGTGAAAATGGATCTGGATCAGGTTGAACATGGTGCCGCCGCTGGTCATCGAAGAACCGGCTGCAAAATCGGCCTGCACCGTCAGTCCTTTGTTCGACACAGTCAGTGGGCCGGCCCGATAGTTGACCGACAGCGCGACACTTCCTTTGGCATTCGCTCCAGCCAGATCGATCGGAGACTGCATGTCGCCGCGCTCGCACAGCGCATTTTTGTCGGCCAATTGCCCCCATTTTTCCGGGCCATTGTCGGGGCCATAGCCATAAGGTTTGTGATCCTCGGCGAGCGCCGGACCGGTGGTGATGAGGGCCACCAGAAAAGCGCCTGAAATCTTTCGAAATATCATGTTATTCCTTTCGGATTGATCGACCGCTGTGGTTGTTCGCGGCCCGTTACCTGACATTATTTAGACGCTGCCTCGGATAGATACCAATGACAAAACTTTAGAATTTCGATAGAAATCTTCAATGACTGGCAGCGTCACAGCCTGCCCAAGCGCCCCGTCAATCTGTACATCACTTTACTTCCCGCCGATATCGTCTAATCGCAGCAACCAATAGCTTTGGAGATTATCATGCGTGCCGACGCGCAAGCCTTTGTCGACCGGATCGACGCCGCTCTCACCCTGATCAAGACCGCGCTCAACTGGGAGGTCGCGCTCCGGCGTCTCGACGAATTAAACGCCCGGGTCGAGGATCCGACCCTGTGGGACGACCAGACCGCCGCGCAAGCGGTGATGACCGAGCGCCGCCGGCTCGATGAATCGATCAGCGCCGCGCGTGAAATCCAGCAGGAACGCGACGACGCGCTAGAGTTTATCGAGATGGCCGAGGAGGAAGGCGATGCCGAACTCGCCAATGAAGGCGTTGCCACGCTCGACAAGCTCGCCACCCGCGCCGACCGCGACAAGGTCAATGCCCTGCTCTCCGGCGAAGCCGACGGTCTCGACACCTATATAGAAATTCACGCCGGTGCCGGCGGCACCGAGAGCCAGGACTGGGCCGAGATGCTGCTGCGCATGTACCAGCGTTGGGCCGAAGCCCGCGGCTACAAGGTCTCGATGGTAGACTATCAGGCCGGTGATCAGGCGGGGATCAAATCCGCCACGATCGAGGTCAAGGGCGAGAATGCCTATGGCTATGCCAAGACCGAAAGCGGCGTCCACCGGCTGGTCCGCATCTCCCCGTTCGACAGCGCAGCCAAGCGCCACACCAGCTTTTCCAGTGTCTGGGTCTATCCCGTGATCGACGACAGTTTCGAGGTCGAGATCAACGAAAGCGACCTCAAGATCGACACCTATCGCGCCTCCGGCTCCGGCGGCCAGCACGTCAACACCACCGACAGCGCCGTCCGCATCACCCACGCCCCCACCGGCATCGTCGTCGCCAGCCAGAACGACCGCAGCCAGCACAAAAACCGCGCCACCGCCATGGGCATGCTCAAGGCCCGCCTGTTCGAAGCCGAACTGCAACGCCGCGAAGCCGAAGCCTCGGGCGAATATGAAGCGAAGACCGAAATCGGCTGGGGCCACCAGATTCGCTCCTATGTCCTGCAACCCTATCAGATGGTCAAAGACCTCCGCACCGGCCACACCAGCAGCGCCCCTAGCGATGTGCTGGACGGAGGCTTGGACGACTTCATCGCCGCGACGCTGGCGCAGAAGGTTACCGGCGAAGCGGTTGATGTCGAGGATGTCGACTAGGAAAAACCCCATTGCTCCTGCCGAAAGCCTCGCCTATTCAGCGCAGCATGTTTCTGCCTAAGCCCTGCTTCGCGCTATTCGCAATAACCGGCATCTTGCTGGCCACATCATTGACAGCCTGCAAACGGGTGCCGGATGCGGATGCCGATCGCGCCGAAACTGCCCGCGCCTACCCGCCGGCGTCTCGACCGGTGTCGGACCTAGCCGGCAATCAATGGTCGACCGAGACCGCGCGCGACAAGCGGGGCGAGGCAGAGGAGATCATGAAGGCGGCGGGCCTTGAGCCGGGCATGACGGTCGCCGATATCGGGGCGGGCGAAGGCTATTATACCGTGCGGCTGGCCGAAAATGTTGGCACTGCGGGACGAGTGCTGGCACAGGATATTGACGAGGCAGCAATCTCGCGGCTGGGCGAGCGGGTCAATCGGGAGAGCCTCGACAATGTCTCGATCAAACTCGGCGCACCCGATGATCCGCGGCTACCGGAGAATAGTTTCGACCGGATTTTTCTGGTCCACATGTATCACGAGGTTCGCGAGCCCTATGCCTTTCTCTCGCGTCTGCGTCCGGCTCTGCTCAACAAGAGCAAAGAGCGCGGTGCCGGGGAAGTGGTCGTGGTTGATGTGAACCGCAATTTTGAACAGCACGGCATTCCGCCAAAGCAGCTATTCTGCGAGTTTGAGGCGGTTGGCTATGAGCTGGTCGGTTTCATGGAACGGCCCGAACTGGGTGGCTATTTCGCGCGGTTTAGAGCCAAGGGCCCGGCGATTGAACCGGGCAATATCAAGCCCTGCGCCTATAAACAAAACAGCGAATCATAGGCGACCGAGAGCCGGATGGTGGTCCGTCGACTTTCAGCAATATCGCCATTAATCCGCCACCGGCGACGCAATGACCGGCGGAATCACTAACCCTCGTCGCCCATTTTCAGCGCCGCGATAAAGGCCTCCTGCGGGATGCTGACATTGCCATATTCGCGCATCTTGGCCTTGCCCTTCTTCTGCTTGTCGAGCAGCTTCTTCTTGCGGCTGATATCGCCGCCATAGCATTTGGCGGTGACATCCTTCCGCATTGCGGAGATGGTTTCGCGGGCGATCACCTTGCCGCCGATCGCGGCCTGGATCGGGATCTTGAACAGATGGCGCGGGATCAGGTCCTTGAGCCGCTCGCACATGTGACGACCGCGGAATTCTGCGGCGTCGCGGTGGACGATCATGCTCAGCGCGTCGACCGGATCGCCGTTGACCATGATGTTCATCTTGACCAGCTGACCGGTGCGCAGACCGATCTGGTGATAGTCAAAGCTGGCATAGCCGCGCGAGATGCTCTTCAGCCGGTCGTAAAAGTCGAACACCACTTCGTTGAGCGGCAGTTCGTAGACCACTTGCGCCCGGTCGCCGACATAGGTCAGATTCTTCTGTACCCCGCGCCGGTCCTGGCAGAGTTTCAATATGCCGCCGAGATATTCGTCGGGGCAATAGATGGTCGCTTCGATCCACGGCTCCTCGATTTCGCGGATCTTGACCACGTCGGGCATATCCGCCGGGTTGTGCAGGAATTGCTCGCTGCCATCGTTCATCTGGATCCGGTAGACCACCGACGGCGCCGTGGTAATCAGGTCGAGATCATATTCGCGGGTCAGCCGTTCCTGGACGATCTCCAGATGCAGCAGCCCCAGAAAACCGCAACGGAAGCCCTGCCCCAATGCCGCGCTGGTTTCCATCTCGAAGGTGAAACTCGCGTCGTTCAGCCGCAGCTTGCCGATGCTCTCGCGCAATTTCTCGAAGTCCGCAGCGTCGACCGGGAACAATCCGCAGAACACCACCGACTGCACTTCCTTGAAGCCCGGCAAAGCCTCGGGCGCCGGATTCTTCACCGTCGTGATCGTGTCACCGACGGCGGTCTGGCTGACTTCCTTGATTTGCGCCGTGATAAACCCGATTTCGCCAGCGGCCAGTTCGGATAATTGCTCGATCTTCGGCCGCATGCAGCCGACCCGATCGACCAGATGCTCGGTGCCCTGGGCCATGAACTTGATCTTCAGCCCCCTGGTTAGCACCCCGTCGATCACCCGCACCAGGATGACCACGCCCAAATAGGGATCATACCAGCTGTCGACCAGCATCGCCTTGAGCGGCTTGTCGCGGTCGCCGCCCGGTGGCGGGATTTTCGCGACAATCTGCTCCAATATATCCTCTATGCCGATGCCCGACTTGGCGCTGGCCAGCACCGCTTCGGAAGCATCGATGCCGATGATTTCCTCGATCTCGTGCCGCACCCGCTCCGGTTCGGCGGCGGGCAGATCGATCTTGTTGAGCACAGGAATAATCTCGTGATCATGCTCGATCGACTGGTAGACATTGGCCAAAGTCTGCGCCTCGACCCCCTGCGCCGCGTCGACCACCAGCAAAGCGCCCTCGCAAGCCGCCAGGCTCCGCGACACTTCATAGGCAAAGTCGACATGGCCCGGCGTGTCCATCAGGCTGAGCTCGTAATCCTCGCCGTTTTTCGCCTTGTAGTGCAGCCGCACCGTCTGCGCCTTGATCGTGATCCCGCGCTCGCGCTCGATATCCATATTGTCGAGCACCTGCTCGCTCATCTCCCGCGCGGTCAGCCCGCCGGTCTGCTGGATCAGCCGGTCGGCGAGAGTCGATTTGCCATGATCGATATGGGCGATGATGGAAAAATTGCGGATATGGGACTGTTTATAGGCCCGGGTAGAGGATGGTTCGGTCATGGCCAGCCGTTAGCAGGGGTGCAAGCCCTTGTCAGCAGGAAACGTCTGCCCCGCGTGCTACAGATTGCGCCGAGATTTTCTCCCGGGGCAGCAATCGAACTTTACACACTTTACACGGTTATGAATTTGAAAAGGTCCGGGGTTTTTCGGGCGGGATTTTCGCAGTATTTCAGGCCTTAAAAAGCCGCTTGTTCAGCTTTTGAGTAGCGAGGGTGAACAAACGACAAAGGCCATGCACAGGACGGTGACGGGCCTTCCCTTTCCGCTTTTGCAAAATGGCGGAGGAGGATTTGATTTTCAAAGAGCCGTTTGGGGATATGACATAGCAAGACTTGTGTAGGAAAGGCTGTCGGCCCCTCTATTTTCCTCCCTGTTGCGAAGCGATCGGGAAGTGGCAGCCGGAACGGCTGACGGAGGGGTGGGTTCACCAAAAAACGGCCCGTGGAGTGTCGCCACGACATCCGGAGCCTGTGCCGAGCCCAACCACCCCCTCCACTATCCTGCGGACGGTCCCCCTCCCCACCGCTGCGCGGCAGGAAGGAAAGGGTGGCTTGCCCGCCTCCCCGCGAGCCGCTAAATCCACCCCATGCGCACCCGTCTCGCCATCTGCCGCAATAAAAAGCGTTTTGCCAGCGAAGCGGATGCTATCGCGGCGGCTCAGGCTGCGACCATCGACCTTCGCCCCTATCTTTGTGACCGCTGCCGGCAATATCATCTGACCAGCCGGACCAAAGGCAAGCGGCGCTTGCCTGCCGCCGACTGACAGGCCGGTGGGCGCGCTGTCACAAACGTGAAATAAATATGCCATGAAAGGGAAACGCTGCGGTCATAGATCGCTCACTATCATGCAATGCAAAAGCAACGGACAGGCGATTATGAAAAACCATATGCTCAAGACAATAGGCCTGCTGGCCGGGACCGCAGCGATCGGGCTCTATCCCGCATCGGCGATGGCGCAGTCAATCACGACCGAACAGGCAGCGGCGCTGCTGACCAAGCTGAACCAGCTCGAGCGCGAAGTCGCCGATCTCAAGGCGCAGCTGGGCAATGTGCAGCAGACGCAGCAGGCCTCGACCAGCGCGATTGCCGCGACGGAAGCAAAAATCGCCGCGACCGAGGAAAAGCTGGAGCAGCAGAAGCCGGTCAAGATCGGCTTCAAAGGCGCTCCGGAAATCAAGGGCGAGGACGGCTGGAGCTTCAAACCGCGCGGACGCATCCTCTACGACTTTGGCACAGTGAACGCACCCGACAGCATCGTTGACGCGGGTCTGGGCTTTGCCAATGAAGCTCGCCGGATCCGGCTCGGCGCTTCGGGATCGATCCCGGGCGGTTTCGGCTACAAGCTGGAAGCGGATTTTGCCGGCAATGATGTCGAACTGACTGACGCCTTTTTCACCTATGACAATGGCGGGCTGACGGTGACGGCGGGACAGCATAATAATTTCCAGAGTCTGGAAGAATTGTCGAGCAGCAACGACACCAGCTTTATCGAGCGCGCCGCCTTTACCGATGCCTTCGGTTTCGAACGCCGGGTCGGGCTTTCCGCCCAATATGGCGTGTCGGACCTATTGTTTCAGGCAGGGCTTTTCACCGCCAATATCGGCGATCTCAACAATGACGAGAACAACAGCATCGGCTTTGATCTGCGTGCCCTAGCGATGCCGAAATTCGGTGATGTCCAAACCCATTTCGGGGCGTCCTACCATTATCGCGATCTTGGCGATGCCGTGACTTCGCGCCGCTATCGCCAGCGCCCCGCGGTACATTTCACCGACACTCGCTTCATCGACACCGGCAATATCGCCGATGCCGAATCAGAAGCCAGCTACGGGCTCGAGGCAGCGGTGATTTCCGGGCGCTTCCATGCAGCAGCAGAAACCCACTGGCTCAAACTGAACCGCGCTGGCGCACTTGCCGATCCAACCTTTTTTGGTGGCGCCATCGAGGCCGGCATCTTCCTGACCGACGACACACGCGGTTACAAGGAAGGCGTGTTCAAGGGTGTCAAAGTCTCCAACCCCGTCGGCAAGGGTGGCCTCGGGGCGTGGCAGGTCAATGCGCGCTATGACCGGCTCGATCTGGTCGATGCCGGGTTTGTTGGCGGCACCCAGGACGCCTATCAGGCTTCGCTGATCTGGACTCCGGTCGACTATGTCCGCTTTCTGCTGTCTTATTCCAAGCTTGACTATAAAAACGCAGCAATCCTCGCAGCAGGTAGCGGTGATTATTCGGTCGACGCTTTCGCCGGACGCTTCCAGCTGACATTCTAAACCACAGCGCCTAGCGCGGCAGTCTTTGCATCGGTTCGAGCGGGGGACTTTCGGGTCTGGGGTGGAACAGCCCGACCCGCTCGAAGCCGAGGCTGGCATAGAAACGCCGGTTGGCAGGGTTGCTGTTTTCGAGATAGGCCATGGTACCAGTCCGGTCGCAGGCCTCTAGAACAGGCTCGACCAACCTCCGGCCAAGGCCCCTGCCCCTTCCGGCGCTGGCGACGCCGACGGTGAACAGATAGGCGTGCTTCTGTGCCGGATGGTGTTTCGCCATCGCGTCCCCCGCTGCCTTGCCCCTTTTCAACGCGCCCAATCCGCCGCTAGCAAACAGTCCCCAATAAGTCTGCAGCGTGCCGGCCAATGATGCGTCGGGATTGTCGCCGGGCATCAACCACATGGCCGCTGCGCGATCTTCGCCGTCTTCGTCCAAGACTTGGCAAAAACCATTCGGCGCGTAAATATGGCGAGCGAGATTGGCAAAGGTCCGCTGCATCGGATCAAAACCGCCGAACAGCCAGCTGTTGAACGGATCATCGCGAAAGGCGTCGGCAGTGATTTCCGCGAGCGTGTCGACACTCTCTGGTCCAACAGTGCGGACGCCCTGGGCTGGCGCAATATCCGCAACCTTCAACATCAAAGCAATGATCCAGCGGCGCTAATAGATGCCGCCTTCCGCCTGCAGGAATTCATCGTCATTTTGCGCCGGCCCGCGATTGCGACTGGCGTCCTGGGCCCGCGCCCGTGCCGCTGCGCGCTCGGCGATCAGCTGGGCCTTGCGGGCTTCGAGCCGGGCCAATAGCTCGTCCTTGCGGATCGAGCGGCGGGGTTCGGTTTCTGGCTTGAACACGTCCCAGATCACCGCAGATTTCGGATCATCGGTAGGCCATCCGCCATAGACTCTCTTGCCCGATTTGCGGTCAACGCGGACCATGCGGACACCACTGGGCGCAACAAACGGGGTTTTCGGCATGCCTGCCATCGCCCGTTCGGCAAAGCGGCGGAAAATCGGTGCAGCCAGCGTGCCGCCCTGCGCATAGCCGCCCATATTGCGGGGCTGGTCGTAGCCGAGATAGACGCCAGCAACCATGTCGGGCGAACCGCCGACAAACCACACATTGGTTGGACCGCTGGTGGTGCCGGTCTTGCCGAACAGCGGCCGGTCGAGACTTTTCAGATTTTGCGCAGTGCCACGCGTGATCACGCCCTGCATGATGTCAATCATCTGATAGGCGGTGATTGGATCCATCAACTGCTTGCCCGCGGGACGCGGACGCGGCATCGGCTGCCCATCCCAGTCGCGCAAATTGCAATCGTTACAGACCCGCTTGTCGGCACGGAAAATCACCTTGCCTTTGCGGTCCTGGACAAAGTCGATCACCGTCGGATTGAGTTCGCGACCATGATTGGCGAGCATCGAATAGGCGTTGGTCAGCTTCATCACCGTGGTATCGCCAGCGCCCAGAGCAAAAGCGAGATACGGCTTATAATCGCCGATCCCCATGGTCTTGATCGTCTTGACGACATTTTCCATGCCTGCATCATTGGCGGCGCGGACCGTCATCAAGTTGCGCGATTGTTCGACGCCCCAGCGCAAGGTCTGCTCTCCGGCACCGCGTGCGTTGCCGAAATTCTGGAAACATTTGCGTCCCAGTGATGCTGATTGATAGACGCAGAACGGACTGTCGGGGATCAACGTCGCCGGGGTCATGCCATTTTCCAGCGCGGTTGCGTAAACAAACGGCTTGATCGTCGAACCCGGCTGGCGCTCCGCCTGGGTGGCGCGGTTGAACGAGCTCATCCGGTCATCAAAACCGCCCTGCATCGCCCAAATTCTGCCGTTGCGCGGATTTTGCACAACCATCCCGCCGGAAACTTCGGGTACATTTTCGAGCCGGTAGCTGCTCCCGCCCACCGGACTGACGGCGATAATATCACCGGCTTTAAGCGCCCCGGGCACGTCATTGATCCGGCCTGTCGTGCCATCGGAAAAGCCGATTTCTGCTCCGCCACCGGTGGTCCGGATCGCAACCGCGATCTGCCAATTGGCATAATCGGTGCCGATGAATGTTGAGGAAAGCCGCTGCGCCCATTGCTCGTCGATCTCGATCTTGTTGATCGGACCGCTCCAGCCCTTGCCGCTGCTATAACGCAGCAACCCGCCGCGCAGAGCGTCTTTGGTATATTCCTGTAATTCCGGGTTGAGCGAGGTGCGCACCCACAGACCGCCGGAATAGACGCTATAGGGTCCGGCTTTCTCGTCATCGCCGAATTGCTCGATCAGCTGGCGGCGGACTTCCTCGATAAAATAGCCGCCAACCCGGTCGAAACGGGGTCCGGAACGGGAAATCGCGCCAAGCGGTTGCGCCACAGCTGCCTGATGTTGCCCATCCGTGATCCAGCCATTGTCCAGCATTCTGCCCAATACCCAGTTCCGCCGGCTGATCGCGCGCTGTTCGTGCGCTTCGGGGCGATAGTTGGACGGACCTTTGGGCAGGATCGCCAGATAGGCTATTTCATGCAGGGCAAGCGCGTCGACATCCTTGCCGAAATAAGCCTGGGCGGCGGCCTGCACGCCATATGCGTTGCGGCCGAGGAATATCTGGTTGAGATAGAGTTCGAGGATTTCCTCTTTGGTCAGCGCATCCTCGATCCGGTAGGCCAGGATCGCTTCGCGCACTTTCCGGCGATAGGATACTTCGCCGGACAGCAAGAGGTTTTTCGCGACCTGCTGGGTAATCGTCGAAGCGCCGATCGGTCGGCCGCTATTGGTAATGTTGCTGACAATCGCGGTCGCAATACCCGGATAGTCCAGTCCGCCATGTTCAAAGAAAGTACGGTCTTCTGCGGCCAGATAAGCACGCACCAGAAGCGCCGGATATTCGGAAAACTCAAGCTGCACGCGCCGTTCACGGGCATAGCTGTGCACAGGTTCTCCATCATATGCGCGGACCATCGTCGGCAATGGAGGCTCATAGGTCCGCAGCGCGGTCGCGTCGGGCAAATCCCGCGCAAAGATCATCCAGATCATGAGCCAGCCTAGAATGCCCAAGCCGAGGAAGGCCACAAGCAACCGGAACCATTTCTTCTGCCAGAAATTTTCGATCCGCTCGAAAAGACTGCCGGTGCTCCGTTCGAGCTTGTAGGCGAGACTTTCTCCAGCCGTATCAGACGCATCATTTACCATAGGCTGCGCTATCTAAACCGCCTCGCTAGCATTTTCCAGCGATTATCGATGAAAATCGCGCACTGCCTCAAGCCGGTACGATCGGATATATTTACACCGGCAGAATTATCTAGCGCATCGCCAGTTTGCGGGCGAAATGCGACTCGATCGCGCTTGCTACACCAGTCGCAACTTTGACCCGGCCTGCGCGGGAATTCAGAAAGGCGACGTCATCCTTGTTGGTCAGATAGCCGGTTTCGAACAATACCGACGGCGTATCGGGTGCCTTGAGCACTACGAAGGACGCGTAGCGATGCGGTATTTTGCGAAAATTCATCTGGCGGCTGCTTTCGCGGTGCAGCAATTTGGCGAAATCCGCCGAGACGTTCATGGTTTCGCGCTGGGTCAGATCGATCAGGATCGACGAAACGTCCTTGGTCGCGCCGCCTAGATTGATCCCGTTTATGATATTGGCCTTGTTCTCGCGGGCAGCCAGCTTGGCGGCCTCCCGGTCGGAAGCGACCTCGGACAATGTATAGACCGTGGCTCCGGACGCTTCCTCATTCCCCGCGGCATCGGCATGGATCGACATGAACAGGTCCGCGTCGAGCCGGCGGGCGATGCCGTAGCGCTCTTCCAGCACAAGGAAATCATCGCTGTCCCGCGTCAGTGCCACCCGGACACGGCCGCCTGCGACCAGTCGGTCACGGATTGCGCGCGCAATTGCGAGAGTGACATTCTTCTCGCGAGCAGCGCCGTGGGGAGAAATTGCTCCCGGGTCATGGCCACCATGCCCGGCATCAATGACGACCAGCGGTCTGCTCGGGTCATTGGGCCCGTATATTTTCGGCAGGCTGACAGAATCGCGCGGCTTGCCGAGCGGAACCTTGACGCTATAATTGGTTCTCGGCGGTTCGGCGCGGAATTCCAGCGGTGGCAAGAAGGATTTGCGGCCCAAGGCAATCTGACTCTCGCCAACCGCTTGCAAGCTGAGCTTCAGGCTTTTTCCGTCCTGAGAAAAACTGCCATTGGTAATAACTGCCGGTCGGTCGAGATCAAACACGATCCGTGCTGTATTGATATCATATTGTCCCTGGCGCACAGATTTGACAATACCGGACGCATATCCGCCCTGCCCCGCCTTGCCGCCGCGAACATCAATCGCGATCCGGTCCGGTCCGATCAGGGAAAAGGTCGAAGCCCCCTCGACCACATCATCAAAAGCGACAGTGATTTGCGAGCCACTCGCCTCAATCCGGCTGATCGAACCGGCCTCGGCGGGCTGGGTCATCAATAATGCCGATACCATGATAGTCGCCAATGCCATGGCCTGCTTATGCCCCGCGCAGGCCTTTTTGGTCCAGTCAAATTTCATAGGCTCGGCTTTCTGGCTAAATCACAACTAACAATTGAGTAAAGAAGCCATTAAGGAACCTTTCGTAAGGCGCCGTAAAATGACGCGGTTAACAGCCCGTTAGGCATGAATTTATGCGCGGCCATATTCCCGAAAACGTTTCGTGCTGGTCACAGTTTATGTTGCCGATTAACGCGAGCGGTGCTAGCAGACCTCTCGAACCATTCGGGATCAATCCTGAAGCGGTTCTTCTAAATGCCGAAAATCATTCGGCATCTACCAGGTTGACGCAACATGAGGCATGACATCTCCGGCTATGAAGCTTTCCGTTTCGGAAGAGCTTCCACAGGCGGAACGACCTTGGCCAACGGCCAAGGCCATGCAGTTGTTGCAGACGCAATTTTATCTGAAATATTTCAAATCAACCGGATGACGCCGCCCGCCCCTAATCAAAGGACCGCGCGCGAACACCCGTTATCCCTACCATATCGCATGGCCCGAGCGGGCTCCGGCCCTCTCTTGTGCCATGCCAGGAGACTATTGAATGACTACGCGCATGCTAATCGACGCGCGCCACCAGGAAGAAACCCGGGTGGCGGTCGTAAAAGGGAACAAAATTGAGGAATTCGATTTTGAATCTTCCGAGCACAAACAACTTAAAGGCAATATCTATCTAGCAAAAGTAACCCGGGTTGAACCGTCGTTGCAGGCTGCCTTTGTGGATTACGGCGGCAACCGCCACGGATTCCTCGCTTTTTCCGAAATCCATCCGGATTATTACCAGATCCCGAGAGAGGATCGTGAAGCGCTGCTGGCTGAAGAAGCTGAGCATGCCGCAGAAGAAGCCGCTCTGCGCGCACAGGAAGAGGAAGAAGATGATTCTCCCGCCGACATGGTGCGCAGCGAAGCCACCGAGGAACTCGACACCGCTCTGGTCGAAGTCGACAAGGATGAAAGCGTCGATACGATAGACGTTACCGAAGGCGAAGTTCCGCAAGAAAACAATGATGACGATGACGATGAAGATGACGACGATAATGATGATTCCGACGAATCAGAAGACCAGTCATCCGATGACAATGCCGACTCCAAAGGCAAAGGCGGAGCACGTCGCGGACGCGGCGGACGCAACACCCGTGGTCGCGGCAAAGGCAGCATCCCCAAAGCCAGCGATCAGGCGCGTCAGAAGCGCATGGCCTTGCGCAAACGCTACAAAATCCAGGATGTTATCCAACGGCGACAGGTTGTGCTTGTTCAGGTGGTCAAGGAAGAACGCGGCAACAAAGGCGCTGCGCTCACCACCTATCTCAGCCTCGCGGGCCGCTATTGCGTGCTCATGCCCAACACCTCCCACGGTGGCGGGATCAGCCGGAAAATCAACAATGCAGGCGATCGCAAGCGCCTGAAGACGATCATCGCCGATCTGAAATTGCCTACCAGCATGGGCTGTATCGTTCGCACAGCCGGACTTTCCCGGACCAAGCCTGAAATCAAGCGCGATTTCGACTATCTCGCCCGGCTTTGGGATGAGATCCGCGAAAAAACTCTTGTGGCGACCGCACCGAGCTTGATCCACAGCGACAGCGACCTCGTCAAACGCGCAATCCGTGACATTTACAATCGCGAGATCGAGGAAGTGCTCGTCGAAGGAGCGAATGGCTATACGGCAGCGAAGAATTTCATGAAGCTGCTGATGCCGAGCCACAGCAAACGCGTGAAGAGCTATGCCGATCCGGTGTCGCTGTTCCAGCGCTATGGCGTCGAGGATCAACTGTCGGCGATGTATTCGCCGGAAGTCCAGCTGAAATCCGGCGGCTATCTGGTGATCAACCCGACCGAGGCGCTTGTCTCGATCGACATCAACTCCGGTCGTTCCACCCGTGAACACGGAATTGAAGCGACGGCGGTGAAAACCAATATGGAAGCCGCCGCCGAAATCGCGCGCCAATTGCGACTGCGCGACATGGCCGGGCTGGTCGTGATCGATTTCATCGACATGGACCGCAGCGGCAATGTCCGCAAAGTCGAACGGGCAATGCGCGACGCGCTGAAAAACGACCGTGCACGCATCCAGGTCGGACGGATTTCAAGCTTTGGCCTGATGGAAATGAGCCGTCAGCGTCTGCGCACCGGCGTGCTCGAAGCCTCGACCAAGGTCTGCCCGCATTGCGAAGGTACCGGACTGGTACGGACGGCATCCTCTTCCGCCCTCTCCGCGCTCCGTCTGCTTGAAGAAGAAGCAGCCAAGGGCAAGGCCAGCATGATCAGCCTGCGCACCAGCCAGGAAGCCTGTATCTATGTGTTGAACAGCAAACGTCAGGAAATCGAGGATATCGAAAAGCGCTACGGCGTCTCCATCGAAATCGTGCCGGATGGCGAAACCGAAGGCGCTCGGATGGAAGTCCAGACTTCCGGCAGCCCGCCAAAGAACATGCCGAAATTCGAACCCATCGTCGATGATGACGATGATGACGATCACGTCGAAGAAGCGGAAGCTGTGGAAACAGAAGAACGCAACGACCGTGGGGACCGTGGGGAACGCGAGGACCGGGTAGAACGTGAAGACGGCGCTGAACGGCCCAAACGCAAGCGGCGGCGGCGTGGAAGACGCAACCGTGGTGGCGATCGTTCGGAAACCGGCAATGCCGAAAATGGCGGCGAAAACAACGGCGAAGCATCGGCTCAGCCAAACAATGCTGAAGCGGGTGAACAGGCAGATAAACCTCAGCCACGTCCACGCCGTAACAGCGCCCGCAAAGCGGATGCTGCGCCGGTTGACGCGGCCGAAGGCAATGCTGACGACAAGCCACAGGCCGAAGCCAAACCACGCGGCAGACGCCGTTCGGCCAAGAGCGATGCCCCGGCAGAACAGCCAGCGGTAAGCACGACGCCGGAAGCCGAAACGGCCGAAGAAAAGCCGAAACGTCGCCGCGCTCCACGCAAAGCCAAGGCTACAGCCGACGCGCCAGTGACTGAAACCGCTGATGCAACGCCTGAAGAAAAGGCTCCGGCAAAACGTGCTCCAAGAGCGCGCGCCAAAAAGGCCGATAGCGTGGTGGCGTCTGACAATGTCGCTCCCGAAGCTGTCAAAGAGGTCAAGGAAAAGGCTCCGCCAAAACCGCGGAAATCGAGAGCCAAGGCCCCTGCCAAGTCGAAAGATGAAGCCGTCGCCAAAGCGCCCGACAGTTCCGACAATGGGTCCGCCGAAACCAACGATGGACCGCCGCGTAATGGCTGGTGGCAACGTACATTCGGATAATGATATTGATACCGTTCCCACCCGTGAGTTTCGGGCGGGAACGGTATCATTTTCATCCTCGGTTCAGGCAAAGACTGTCAGGGGAGGAAGCTCCAACCGGACTTTCAGGCTGAGGATACATATGCGCAATAATCTTGCTCTCTCACATTCCCGCATTGATTTGCTTGCCCTTGCCCGGTTGACCCGCTTCGTGGTGGCATTGCTGGCGATCGTCTCGATCACCGTGCAACCGGTTGCCGCCCAGTCGATATTGCGCGATGCCGAAACAGAAGCTTTGTTTACCGACATGGTGGCACCGCTGGTGGCCGTATCCGAACTGGATGCCGACGAGGTCGAGGTCGTGCTGATCAACGACAATCAGATCAACGCCTTTGTCGCGGGCGGACAGCGTATATTTTTCTACTCCGGCCTGATCGAAACGGCGGATAGCGCCAACGAAGTGCAAGGCGTGATGGCTCACGAACTGGGCCATATCACCGGCGGGCATATCATCCGCTTTGATGAAGGTATCAAGACCGCAACCGGGATCACTATTCTAAGCCTTATCCTCGGCGCCGCAGCGATTGCAGCCGGCGCAGGTGATGCCGGCATGGGTATATTGGCAGCTGGCCAGCAAGCCGCGATGGGCAAGTTTCTCGCGTTTAGCCGGGTACAGGAACGATCCGCGGATTCCGCCGGTGCCCGCTATCTTTCCGAAGCCGGTATCTCCGGCAAAGGCTCAATCGATTTTTTCAAGAAGCTGCAAAATTACGAGTTCCGCCTCGGCATCCCGCAAGAGGACAGCTACGGTCGCACCCATCCATTGTCGGGAGAACGGGTAAGCCTGCTGAGGGACGTATATCAAGCCGACCCCGCTTGGGACACGCCATCCAATCCGGAGATCGAAGCCCGCTTCAAACGGGTCAAGGCCAAGCTGCTTGGTTTTACCGCAGACCCTGTCGTGACTTTGCGCAAGTATCCCGAGAGCGATCAATCAATCCCCGCTCGCTATGCCCGCGCTTATGCCTGGCACAAGAGCGCCTATCCGGACCGCGCGCTTTACGAGGTGACCAATCTGCTCAAATCCGCGCCGAACGACCCCTATTTCCTCGAGTTGCACGGCCAGATTCTGCTCGAATCCGGCAAGCCGGATGAAGCGCTCAAATCGCTACGCAAGGCCGTCCAGCTGACCAACAACCAACCGCTGATCGCCAGCCTGTTCGGTCACGCGCTAATCGCCACCGAAGACGCGCAATATTTTGACGAGGCGACTCAGGTCCTGAAGGCCGCTGTTAACAAGGATAATCGTAACCCCTTCGCCTGGTACCAGCTTGGCGTGGTCTATTCCCAGCAAGGCGATATGCCGCGCGCGCAACTGGCGACCGCAGAAAGTTCCCTGCTCCAGCGCAATTATGCCGGAGCGATCCGTAGCTCACAGATTGCCATGTCCGGTATTGCCGAAAACACCCCTGACTGGATTCGGGCGCAGGACATCTCCTTCATCGCCAAGGCTGAATTCGAAAAAGACAGCAAGCGCCGCTAAGCCGCGCTCTCCTGACCAAAACCATTTGGGCTGGACAAGCCATGCGGCCATTGCCAATGGCATGCATCAATGAAAGAACCCGATTGTGGAAAAAGTTTCAAATAGGAAGTGGATGATTATGGCGGGTGGCGGACTGGCCATAGCGGCGGCATTGGGCGTTTGGTTCTGGCAAGCGGGCAGCGCTTCGTCGGCAGAAGCAACGAGCGAACTTGCGCTGGCCGCTGGCATCGACGCGCGTGAGCAAAAAGCTATCGAAGCGATTGTCCGCGACTATATATTGAAAAACCCCGAGATCATTCCAGAAGCGGTCGAAATATTACAGAACCGTCAGCAGGCGTCGGCGATTGACTCCATGCGCGGCCAGATTGAAAAGCCCTTTGCCGGAACCGCTTTTGCCGGCAACCCCAATGGCGATGTCACCGTGGTCGAATATTATGATTTCAACTGTGGCTATTGCAAGCAGACCGAGCGGGATGTCGCCAGACTGATCGCCGAAGACAAGAATGTGAAAGTCGTGTTTCGCGAGCTGCCGATCCTGAGCGAAACCAGCAACGACGCTGCGTTGATGGCGCTGGCTGCGGCGAAGCAGGGTAAATATTATGCGTTTCACAAGACCATGTTCGCCACCGGTCGTCCAACGCCCTCGACGATTCAGGCCGCTGCCAACGAAGTCGGTCTCGACATCGCCGCTGCGCGAGCGTTTATCGCGACCCCCGAAGCCAAAAGTGAAATCCAGAATAATATCGAGACCGCCCAGAAAATGCGGTTCACCGGTACTCCGTCCTGGGTCGTGGGCAACCAGACGCAAGTCGGCGCGGTGGGTTATGATGGCCTGAAAGAACTGATCGCTCAGGCACGCGCTGCCAACTAGGCCTGTTTCAACCTGATCTATTCGGCTTCGGAACCGCCCTTGAACCCCTGGGCAATCACATACCATTCAGACGAGCCTTTGCGGCTTGCCGGTGGCTTGGCGTGCTTCACGACCTCGAAATGCTTCTTGAGCAAAGTCAGTAGTTCGTTGTCGGTTCCGCCAGCCAAGACCTTGGCGACGAAATTTCCGCCCTTTTGCAGATTTTCAACCGCAAAATAGGCGGCGGCTTCGACCAGGCCCATTGTCCGCAAATGATCGGTTTGCTGATGGCCGACCGTATTGGCGGCCATGTCCGATAATATCAGGTCCGGCTTGCCGCCGAGAGTTTCGATCAACAGGTCCGGCGCGGCATCATCCATGAAGTCCATCTGGAAAATGGTAACCCCTTCGATCGCATCGACTTCGAGCAGATCAATCCCGACAATCGCCGCCTTGGGTGCATATTTGCGCATCACCTGCGCCCAGCCACCCGGAGCAATCCCGAGATCCACGACCAGCTTTGCGTTGCGGACCAGTTTGAACCGCTCGTCCAGTTCCAGCAGCTTGTACGCCGCGCGCGAGCGATAGCCTTCGGCCCGTGCCTGTTTGACATAAGGATCGTTCAACTGGCGCTCAAGCCAGCGCGTCGAGCCGATTTTCCGGCCCTTCGCGGTTTTTACCCGCTGCTTGTTTCCTGATCTGCCCCGACTCATTGACTTGACCGCCGTTCATAGGATGACATTAGCGAGCGCAATATGCCCTCGCGGATTCCGCGATCGGCGACGCCGACGCGGGGTGCAGGCCAGATGTCGAGAATCGATTCCAATATTGCGCAGCCCCCGACGACAAGGTCGGCGCGCTCGCGACCGATGCACGGAATATCTGCCCGTTCGTCCGGCGAAGCATTGGCCAACATGGTGCTGATTTCGCGCATTGATTCGGTCGGAACGATCAAGCCGTCAATAACCTTGCGATCATATTGCGGCAATTTCAGATGCAGACTGGCCAGGGTGGTCACCGTTCCGCTGGTTCCCAGCAGGCGATAATCGCACTGGTCGAGCCGCGGCAACCGCTCGGCAAAACTGGCAAAACTATCCGCTACGCGCGAACGCATCGAGGCAAAGGCCTCGGCCCGCGCTAACGGGTCCTCGGCGTTGAATTTTTCGCTTTCGGTCAGCGAGACGACGCCCCACGGCACGCTCAGCCAGTCGATAATCTCTGGTGCCGAGCCGGTCGTGTCGACCAGCACGAGCTCGGTCGAGCCCCCGCCGATGTCAAAAATCAGCGCAGGCCCCTCGCCCGGCTCGAGCAATATCTGACAGCCGAGCACAGCCAGCCGCGCTTCTTCTTCTGCTGTGATCACATCGAGCGCGATACCGGTTTCGCGCCGAACCCGTTCGATGAACTTGTCGCCATTGCTGGCCCGCCGGCAGGCCTCGGTGGCCACCGACCGTGCCAGCGTCACATTGCGCCGGCGCAGCTTGTCGGCGCAGATCGACAAGGCGGCAACCGCTCTGTCCATCGCCCGGTTGCTGATCCGGCCAGTTTCGACCAGGCCTTCACCCAGGCGCACCACGCGTGAAAAGGCATCAGTAACGATAAAACCGTCCGACGAAGGCTTTGCAACCAGCAAACGGCAGTTGTTTGTGCCCAGATCGATCGCTGCATAGGATCGCAATTTGGGCCAACGCCCGGTGCCGTGAGGAACAGGAGGCGCAGCTCGACTCTGTCCATTATTTGTCGCCGCAGGGTTCGGGCGGGATTTCCTTGCGGATGACCCGCCATGTTCATCTTGCGGCGATGGGGACGCTTGATCCGCCATGACCGTACTCTTATGTTCTCCGGATCGGATAATACCGCCGGTACTTGCGGGCGAAGATAACGATGCAGCGTCTATGACGCAAGGGCCGGTAACCCTGTTGAACGGAAAACATCATGTGCGGGCGCAAATTCAGCCATGAAGAACTCACCTGGGCGGAGTATCGCGACATATTGGCGATCGTCCAGCCCCCGCCGAACAGCAATTTCCAGCCCAATTACAATATCTGCCCAACTCAGCAGGTACCCGTCTGTATCAACCGAGAGGGCCAGAGGTCGCTGGAACTGCTGAATTGGGGATTGTTGCCGGCCTGGGCCAAAGACACGAAATATGCCGCCAAGATGATCAACGCCCGGGCGGAGACGCTGACAGAGAAGCCGTCGTTCAAACCGCTGCTCGAGAAAAACCGCTGCATCATCATGGTCTCGGGTTTTTACGAATGGCAGCGCGAGAGGCAGAGGAAAATACCATATAAGGTCGAACGCAGCGATAAAGAGCCGATGCTGCTCGCCGGCCTATGGACGCGCAACGACTACCTCGACATCAACAGCTATACCGTGATCACCACCGCAGCGGCAGCATCCTTCGCTCCCATTCACGACCGTAGCCCCGTCATTCTCGAGCGAACCGACATCGACACCTGGCTGGATGGCGCATGGGACGAAGCCAGAAACTTCGCGACAACCTATCAGGGCAATCTGTCAGCAATCCGGATTTCCGACGCAGTCAACAGCAACCGCAACAATGGCAGGCATCTGCTCGATCCGCTTATCGCCTAATCGCCACCAAAAGGCTTGACGCTAAGCCGCTCCCTGCCTATTGCCGCGCTCCGGCACTCCCCTGTCGTATAATGGTAATACCACGGACTCTGACTCCGTTAATTGAGGTTCGAATCCTCACGGGGGATCCAGTTTTTCTCTTTCATATCAATATCTAAAGTAACAGAGCGGGCATTGACCGTCAGGTTAGCAGCGACACATTCCCGCCTGCAGCGGTGGTATCGATACAGACGTGGCGCTCTACCAGGCACTGCTGATCAAATCTTTCCTCGGTGATAATCGGAATCAGCGGTCCGTCCCGTTGAGCGAGAGCCTTGCGGATAGCGCGGATATCCTCGATTTCACTCCAGCAGACCACGGCATCAACCCCGGTCAACCGGGACAGATATTCTCGTGGCAGGAATCCATCGAGCGCCTGCTCGGCGGCAGCACCGGGCGCGCAGACCAATGACTCGCAACCTTGCCGGCGCGCGGTCTCCGCCTGCTTTGCCGCATCTTCCGCGGTTGGGCCGAGGCACAGGATCGTTCCCCGCGCATAAGCGAATAGTTCATTCGACTCCCCGGTAGGGCCGGGCATGATTTCGGAACTGCGCGGCCGCTTGTCGGGGGCTGGCAGATTGTCGAGTGCCGCCTGAACCGTTTCCACTGCCAGTTCCGTGCCGCCACTTACCGGCATAGTCGGTCTGGAATTTGCGTAAAAGCGCGGCAAATAGTGCGGGCCGCCAGCCTTGGGACCGGTGCCGGAGAGGCCCTCGCCGCCAAAGGGCTGCGAACCGACGACAGCGCCGACCTGATTGCGATTGACGTAGACATTGCCGACCTTCATCGCGCTGGTCAATTTGTCGATGCGGCGCTCGATCCGGGTCTGCAGGCCAAAGGTCAGTCCGTAGCCACGGCCATTAATATCGCTGATGACCTTGTCGAGCTCGCCGGCCTTGAAGGTTGCAACATGCAGGACCGGCCCGAATATCTCTTCATCGATATCGTTGATCCCGTCGACCTTGATCACCGCTGGTCCGACGAAATAGCCATCGTCCGGACAGTCCAGCTGCTTCAGCAACCTGCCCTCTTTCTCGGCCGCGGCGATATGCCCGCTGATCTTGTCATGCGCCGCCTGATCGATCACCGGACCGATATCGGTCGACAGCCACCACGGATTGCCCATCTCGGTCGCGTCCATCGCGCCGTATAGCATGTTCAGAAACGGCTCGGCGACATCTTCTTGCAGATAGAGGACCCGCAAGGCCGAGCAACGTTGTCCAGCCGACTGGAACGCAGAAGTAATAATATCGCGAACCGATTGCTCCGGCAGAGCGGTCGAATCCACAATCATGCAGTTGAGGCCACCGGTCTCCGCGATCAGCAGCGAATCTGCCTGGCCATTTTCTGCGATATTGCGGTTTATTGTCTGCGCCGTCACGGTCGAGCCGGTAAAGCACACTCCATTGATACGGGCATCGCCACTGATCGCGGCACCCACCGTTGCGCCAGCGCCCGGCAATAGCTGAAGCGCATCCAGAGGCACACCGGCCTCGTGCAGCAAAGTGGTCGCCAGAGCGGCGATAAGCGGTGTCTGGTCAGCCGGCTTGGCCAACACAGCATTGCCCGCCGCCAGAGCCGCAGCCACCTGACCGGTGAAGATCGCCAGTGGGAAATTCCATGGCGAGATGCAGCTGATGATGCCGCGCGGTTTCTGGCCGGGCATCTTCTCCGCTTCCTTGGCATAATAGCGAAGGAAGTCGACCGCCTCGCGCAATTCGGCGATCGTATCAAACTGGGTCTTGCCAGCTTCCCGCGCCAGCAATGCGAAGATTTCACCATGATGCTGCTCGTAGAGATCGGCGGCCCTCCGCAGGATCGCAGCACGCTCCGCAACCGGAGCATCCCAGATGCGGGCGTCTTCAATCGCTTCACGGGCCTGCTTTTCGTCAGCCTCGATCACTTCGCCGACCTGACTGTCCTTGATCGCCGGATTGAATATCTTGTGAGCGGTGCCGCTGGTGACCGGGCGGACGATGATCGGCGAAGAACGCCAGAGCTTTTCAGCAAAGGGCGCGCGCTCTGCCACATAATTATTCAAGTCGTTACGATTGGCAAGATCCCAGCCACGCGAGTTGATGCGTTCCGGCTTATACAGGTCTTCAGGTTTCATGATTTTCGACAGGCTGGATTGCTGATCGGCCGCCAGCGTCTCGAACGGATCGGTGGCGATCATTTCGGCAGCGACGGCATGATTGGCGAGCTGGTTTACGAAGGATGAGTTTGCACCATTTTCCAGCAAACGACGGACCAGATAAGCGAGCAGCTCGCGATGTTTCCCGACCGGTGCATAGATGCGCGACCGCACTTTTTCATTGCGCAGCAACGCATCGTGCAGGGTTTCGCCCATGCCGTGCAGGCGCTGGAATTCGAAATCCTGATTATTCCCGGCCATCTCCAGAATCGCGGCAACACTGTGCGCATTATGGGTGGCAAATTGCGGGTAGATGCGATCGGTCATGCCGAGCAGCTGCGATGCGCAGCAAATATAGCTGATGTCGGTCGCCGATTTTGTCGTGAATACCGAAAAGTCGGGGACGCCATCCATTTGCGCCCGCTTGATCTCGCTGTCCCAATATGCGCCCTTGACCAAACGGACCATGATCTTGCGATCAAGCTGGGTCGCGAGCGAATAGAGCCAGTCGAGAACATAGCTGGCGCGCTTGCCAAACGCCTGGACCACGACGCCGAAGCCATCCCATCCGGTCAGACGCGGATCGCTCAGCACCATCTCGATCATGTCGAGCGACAGGCCCAGACGATAGGCTTCTTCGGCATCGATATTGAGGCCGATATTGGCGTCGCGCGCCGCGCGCGCCAGTTCACCCACGCGGTCGGCAAGCTCGGGCACGGCCTTGGCCTGCTGGCTCATCTCGTAGCGCGGATAGAGAGCCGACAATTTGATCGAAAGCCCCGGATTCTCGCGCAGATCATCGGACACGGCGACCTTCGCGATTTCCTTTATCGCGTCGGCATAAGCGGCGAAATATTCGTCCGCGCCTTCCTGGGTAATCGCAGCCTCTCCCAGCATGTCATAGGAATAGGTGGCACCCTTGGCTTTCCATTTCTCTGCCCGCTTCAACGCCAGCTTCATATCTTCGCCGAGCACGAATTGATTGCCCAGTTCTTTCATCGCCTGTCGAACTGCGACGCGGATCACCGGTTCGCCCAGTCGTTTTATCGCACCCCGCAGAGCGTCCAGCGGTCCACGGCTTTCGGGCCGGTTTATCACGCTGCGCGTCATCTCCAGAGCGTAGGTCGAGGCATTGACCAGCGAACTTTCGGACTGGCCGATATGGTCGCGCCAGTTGGAGGGGCCGATCTTGTCTTCGATCAGCGCGTCAATCGTCTGGTTATCCGGCACCCGCAACAGCGCTTCTGCCAGCGTCATCAGAGCAAGCCCCTCGTCGGTCGAAAGACCATATTCGCCAAGAAAGCTCTCGGTCAGCGTGGGGCCGGAAGCACTCCGCACTTCGCGGACAACCTGTATCGCCCGCTCCTGAATCTGCTTGCGTGTCTGCTTGTCGGGACCGAAGTTCGATATCAGATATTCCAGGATCTCGGCTTCATCGGTGCGATGATGCGTGCGGATTTTTTCCCGATAATCGATCAGAGTATTCAACATTCCAAGATTCCCTAACAAAATTTGCCGGCATATTTTGCGATTTGCAGATTCGAATTTCAAAGTGAAACGAGACAATGATCAATCTCATTGATCTGCCGGTCGAGAAAAACGACTAACGTATTTCCGGTTTCAAACGCAACCTTTGTCGCGTTGAAGATACCATAATGCCTTGATTGGGAACGCTGTGCGGTGGGTGAAAGACTTATTCCGCTTCGGCATTCTGATCATATTTGAGCTCGAGATAGCGGCCGCGGATCGAGAGATTATCGATATCACCCTTGGCAATTTGCTGGGTGACGCCGGAAATCTCTTTCTCGATAAGCGACAGCCCGCCGATCAGCTGCTCGTCGGGCGATTTACCGCTATCGGTCGCTTTGCCGCGCATCGACACGGGGATAGCGCGATAGCCGTTGATCAGTTCGGGCAGATGTTCGCCGACCAGCTTGCGCACCTCATAGGCCGCGGCATCGCCTTCGTTGAGCTTGTTCAATTGCGGTGACAGCATGTCCAGCTGGACGCCGATGCCGTTGACGATCTGAACCGCCGGCGGCGGCAAGGCGGGGCGCTGACTTTCGAGCCAGATTTCCGTCTTTCCTGCTAGCGATTTGAGATCGGACTGGACGATCATCTCCGGCGTCGGAATTTTCATCCGGGGGAATTTCATTGTCGCCCAGATTCCGCCGGCGATCAGGCCCGCAGATATCAGAACGCCCCAGAAACCGATGCCGCTCAATATGCCGCCGATGATGCTGGCGCCAACCAGCACGCCAGCAGTCCACAACGCGGCGCGTCCGAGCTTCTTGAAAAAATGGCCGCGTTTCAATTTATGCGAGCGATTGCCGATCGACCGGCGGAATTGGGAATCGCGCAACACCCGCGCCGCGCTGTCATAAATTTGCTGGTTGGATTCGGACACCGGGCTCTAGTCCTCCAGCGCCGAAAGAGGGTTATCGGACGGGGCTTCGAGCTGGGCCTTCGCCTGCCCTTCGGACCGCGCAATATAGCCTTTCGACTTTTCGATCTCGCCGGAGAGAGAATTTACCGTCGCCTTCATATTCTCCAGCGCTTTCAACTTGAACGTGTCGATATTGTCCATCGTGTCATAGACATTCTGGAAGGCCCGTTGCAGGGTTTCGAGCGGAATCGTCGACGACGCAGCCTGTTCGTGAATCTGGCCGGTCTGGTTTTTCAGCATCTCGCTGGTGCTGTCGATCACGCCTGCGGTGGTGGTATTGAGCGCCGTAATCTGGTCGAGAACCAGTTTCTGGTTGGTCAGCGCCTGAGCCACGGTAACTCCGGTACGCAGCGCGCCCACCGTTGTTGTGCTGGCCCGGTCGACACCTTTGACCAGCTCTACATTGTTGCGCTTAACCAGATCGAGAGCGAGATAGCCTTGCACGGTCACCGCCATCTGGGTGAGCAGATCCTGAGTCCGCTGACGAACATAGAAAAGCGCGCTTTCGCGGATTGCCTTGGCCTTGCCCGGATCGGTCGCGTCCAGTTCGGCCGCCTTGTCTTCGAGCCTTTGGTCCATGACCTTGGAAACGTGGATCATCTGCTCCAGCCGGCCCATCGCCGCCCAGAGATTCTTGCGTTCGACATCAATCGCCGCATTGTCCATCAAAAGCTCGTCCTTGCCGGAGCGGAGCCGGTCAAGGATCGAACCGATATGCCCTTGCGCGCTTTTATAGCCGTCGAAATAGTTGCGCATCTTGTTGCCGAAGGGAATGATTCCGAAAATCTTCCGTTTCGCGGTCAAATTGCCGCGCTTGCCCGGATCGAGATCCTCCACGGTGCGGCGTAGTTCGGCGAGATCGGAACCGATCCCGCTTTCTTCATCCATCGACCGGATCGGGCGATCGAGAAAGCGATTCGACTGGCCCGCCGCCTCGGCAATTTCCTTGCGGCCCATATTGGTAATCTGGTCGACTTTTTTACCAAATTCGGGACTATTTTGATCCTGAGCGATCAAATCGTCGATAAAAGAGTCTACTTTTTCTTCCAGCTTGGTCTTTACCTCGTCGCCGATGGACACAAGGCCTCCGGCCTTTTCGGGCTCAACGGCAACCACCGGATCTGGCGGGGTCAGTTTCAGGTCGTCGGTCGCGGTGATTGTTTCGGTCGCCATGCTGTTCAGCCTCCCTGCCCCGGCACCAGTGCGGGGCTTTCTCTATAAATGGATGCAAATGCCCCGCTTTTCAAGCGTTTCAACTGCTGTATTAGCAAAATAATACAGTTTTTGTAGAACTGTGCAACATGCTTCCAAATCTTCCAATTTCCAACAAGGCTCAGCCTTCCAGCAATTCCGCCACCTGTGGCGCGATTTTGCCGACGATGATATCAATGCCTTCTGCGGTAGGATGCAGGCCGTCGGGCAGGAATAATTCGGGACGACCGACAACGCCATCCATGAAGAACGGATAAAGCGCGACATCATATTTTTTCGCCAATGCCGGATAGATGATATTGAATTCATCACTGAATTTCGCGCCCAGATTGGGCGGGGCCAGCATGCCGGTAAGCATGACCTGGATGCCGCGATCCTGGAGCTTTTTGACCATCGCGTCCATGTTTGCGCGGCTATCTGCCGGTTTCAGCCCGCGCAGCAGATCATTGCCGCCCAGCCCCAGGATCACCAGATCCGGCTTGCGCGACAGGCTGTCCAGAACGTAGTCCATCCTCCGCAACCCCGCAGCCGTGGTGTCGCCCGACACGCCGGCATTGTGAACCCGAACGTCCTGGCCCGCTGCAATCAGGGCTGCCTGCAATTCAGGCGCAAAGCCCTCCTTCTGGTCCAGACCATAGCCGGCGTAGAGACTATCGCCAAAAGCGACGATCAGGATTTCGGCCTCTTTGGCTTCCGCAATTTGATTGTCGTCGGTTTCCGTTGCGGCCGTTTCTACGTCCTTGAGAACAGCTTGCTCGTCTTCCGGCGCAGGACCACAAGCGATCAAAAGTTGCAGAAATGCCAGTGTGAACCCATATAAGAAAAAATTCTTCAACATCGGATATCCTTACCCCCATGATCCAGAAAAACGCCGCATCGAGCGACGCCGCCATAGTTGAACCCCATATCGCGATTGCAGCCCGGAATGTCACCCTGTCTTTGGGGGAAGGCGATGCCCGGGTCGATATTTTGCGCGGCATTGATCTTGCGATCGAAGAGGGCAAGACCGTTGCACTGCTCGGACCATCGGGTTCGGGAAAATCATCACTAATGGCGATCCTGTCCGGTCTCGAACGGGCGACCGGCGGCTCGGTGAACATTGCCGGTGCCGACTTTGGCACGATGAACGAGGACCAGCTGGCGGTCGCACGGCGCGGCCGGGTCGGCATCGTTCTGCAAGCCTTCCATCTTCTACCAACAATGACCGCGCTGGAAAATGTCGCGGTTCCGCTCGAACTGGATGGCCAGCCAAATCCTTTTGATATTGCGGCAAAGGAGCTGACCGCTGTCGGCCTTGGTGACCGGCTCGGCCATTATCCGACTCAGCTTTCCGGCGGCGAACAGCAGCGCGTGGCCATTGCCCGCGCCATGGCATCTCGACCGACTATCATTTTCGCCGACGAACCGACCGGCAACCTCGACGGCACAACCGGTGAAAAAATAATCACGCTCCTCTTTGATCGCCAGAAAGCGACTGCGGCGACCCTATTGATCATTACCCATGATCCCGAACTGGCCAAACGCTGCGACCGGATCATCGAATTGCGCGATGGCTTGATCGAACGGGACAGCGCCGCGTGAGCGCTGAACTGGGCAAAGCCTGGACGATTGCCCGCCGCGACCTTCGCGGACGATTTGTCGGGCTCAGGCTACTGATCGTCTGCCTGTTTCTTGGCGTCGCAACCCTCGCTGCAATCGGCAGCCTGACCAACGCGATCACCGAAGAACTGGCCAATCGAGGCCAAGCCATATTGGGCGGCGATCTCGAAATTGCGATTGCCCAACGCGAAGCGACCAGCGCGGAGCTCATTGCTCTCAATCAAGCGGGCACATTGTCCGAGACAATCCGGATGCAGGCGATGGCGCGGTTGCCCGATGGCAGCGACACGCAACTGGTAGAACTCAAAGGCGTCGACGCATCCTATCCCTTGTACGGCAAATTTACACTTGAAAATGGCAAAACCGCAACTGCTCCCGGGCCACAGGCAATCTACGTTACCCCTGCCCTGATGCAGCGCCTTTCGCTGGAAACCGGCGGCAAAATTTACTTTGGCGAAGCCAGCTTTACCATATCCGGCGTTATTGCCGAAGAACCGGACCGGCTCAGCGAAGGCCTATCGCTGGGTCCCGTGGCGATCACATCGCTCGAGGGCTTGCGCGCGACAAAACTGATCCAGCCGGGCAGCCTGTTCGAGAGCAAATATCGCCTCAAACTTCCTGCTACAGTATTACCTCAGGATATCGGCGAAACACTGGTCGAACAATTTCCCAATGCATCGTGGGAAATCAAGACGCGCGACGACGGAGCGCCCAGTACGCGACGCTTCATCGAACGCATGGGGCAATTTCTGACCCTGGTCGGTCTCGCCTCGTTGGTCATAGCCGGCATCGGGGTCGGTAATGGTGTCGCCTCTTATTTGCGCGGCAAACAGGGCGCGATTGCGACGCTCAAGATACTCGGCGCAGACAGCGCGATGATTTTCCGCATCTATTTGTTCCAGATCATGACGGTGGCCATAGGCGCGATTGCTCTGGGTCTCGTGATTGGCGCACTGGCTCCGCTGGCAATCATCCAGATCGCAGGCGATGTCCTTCCGATCAAACCGGAGTTCGCAATCTATCCTCTGCCGCTTGCGGTTAGTGCGCTATATGGATTGTTGATCGCAGTGATCTTTGCCTTGCCCCCGCTGTCGCGAGCTAAAACGATCCCGGCCGCAGGCATTATCCGCGGCGAGGGCCGATCCTGGCGTCAGATTGACCGGCAAAGCTGGATCGGCGTCGGCCTGGCAATCGCTGCGATATTGGCTCTTGCCCTCGGCACTGCAAACGAACCTTTATTCTCCGCCTCGTTCATCGGCGCTGCGGCAGCGATATTGCTGCTGCTGACCTCCCTGGGCGCGCTCATTCGCTGGTTGGCCAGCAAGGCGCCGCGCCCGAAGCAACCATTGTTACGGCTTGCCCTGACCAGCCTCCATCGTCCCGGCGCACAGACCGGACAACTGGTAGTGGCGCTGGGTCTCGGCCTGACTCTGTTCGCGACCCTAGCCGCTATCCAGACCAGCCTGACCAATGAAATACGCTCCACCGTTCCCCGAGATGCGCCGAGCTTCTTCGTGCTCGATATCCCGGTCGAACGCGCCGACGAGTTCCGCTCGAAGGTTGCAGAGACTTCCAAAGCCGCAGAAGTGAATATCGTGCCGACTCTGCGCGGCACAATCACCGAATTTCGCGGTCAGCGGGTGTCCGAACTGGAAACCCTCCCCGAAGGCGCATGGGTGCTCCGCGGCGACCGCGGCCTTACCTATAGCGCGACAATTCCCGAAGGCAGCGAGATAGTCGATGGCGAATGGTGGCCAGCCGATTATGACGGCCCGCCTCTCGTTTCAGTGGACGAAGAACAAGGCGCGGCCATGGGTTTGAAGATCGGCGACAGTCTGACCGTCAGCCTGCTCGGCGTCGAAATACCGGCCAAGGTTGCCTCGTTCCGCAAGGTCAACTGGCGCAATTTCGGCTTCAACTATGTATTGGTATTCCCGCCCAGCGTCCTGGCCGATGTACCGCATAATGTCGCTGCCACCATCCAGCTGGAAACTGCCAAGGAAGACAGTCTGCTCTCCATCTTGCCGCAAGAATTCCCGTCCATCTCGATGGTCAAGGTCAAGGAAATCGCGTCCCAGATCGGCGACATTCTCGACCAGATGGCCACCGCGATTGCCGCTGCTGCCTCGATCGCGATATTCTCCGGCATCGCGGTTCTAATCGGTGCGATCGCCGCGTCGCGTCAGGCCCGGGTCTATGACAGCGTGATCCTGAAACTGCTCGGAGCCACGCGGGCCCAGATATTGACGGTTCAGGCGATTGAATATGCACTATTGGCGTTTCTGTTGTCGGCTGTGGCTTTGGGGCTGGGCCTGTTCGCAGGCTGGTTCGTGATCACCCAGATCTTCGAGTTCACCTGGCAGCCCGATTGGGGCATTGTCTTGCTGACGCTCGGCATCGGTGCGGTTGCGACGCTGGGGATCGGCTTGCTGGGCTCCATCCCGGTATTGTCAGCTAAACCGGCCAGAGCGCTGAGAGAACTTTAAATTTTACCGTTCGAGCTAAGTTTGTCGAAGTGCGCTTATTGTCTCGAGATGTCCTTCGACAAGCTCAGGACGAACGGATGAAGGCTCGTTACTCCTCATTTCCGGCCAGTCGCACCGCAACCGGTGCCGACAGGAACAATTGCGCCAGATGATAGAAAATCAGCGGCAATATCACCAAGCCTGCGCGCTCTGGCGCAAAGATAATGGCGGCGAGTGGAGCACCAATCGCAACGCTCTTCTGCGCGCCGGAAAACAACAACGTCTTGCGGTCAGCCCGCACAAAACCCATCAATCCACCTAGCAACCAGGTACCGCCAAAAGCCAGCCCCAGCCAAAACAACAGCGCAACAGCCAACCAGACAAATTCAGCACCGCTCACCCGGCCCCACATCCCGGCAATAATCGCTGCGGAAAAGGACACATAGACCGCCAGCGCAATCGCACCGCGATCGATCCAGCCAGTCAGGTCCTTGTGCTGCATCACCCATGGCCGCAGCCATTTCTGGAAGGTCTGTCCGAGAACAAACGGCAGCACCAATATTGCCGCTAGCTTGACGATGGTTTCGGTAGTGATGTCGACGCCCGCCGCACTGGCAAGCAATGCAAACAACAGCGGCGACAAAAATACGCCAACAAGATTTATGAATGCGCTGGCAACAACTGACGCAGCAACATTGCCTTTCGCAATGGCGCAATAGCTGGTTGCCGACTGGACTGTTGAGGGTAGCACACCTAAAAACAGAAAGCCCAGAGCAACATCGGCAGGGAGAATCTGATCAAGCCCCCTCGACAGCAACAGACCTATCACCAGCATCACGCCAAATACCCAGACGAATATCGTCCCTTGCAGCCGGATATTGCCGAGTCCGGATTTCACTTCATGCCGCTCCAAACGGATCCCGTGGAGCAGAAATACCGCAAAAATACCTGCATTGAACAAAATGCCCGCGATGTCCTTGGCCTGACCCTGCACCGGTAGCAGAGTCGCCAGCAGCACCGCTCCGCTGAGCAGCCAGATGAATTTATCGGTAAGGATGAGACGAAGGGTTTGCATGGTGTTAGCGCCGAATGGATCGCTAAGAATGATTTAGCAAGCTTTCTAATGTTGCGGTGCAGCACCAAACAGGCTAAGGGCGCGACGATAGCGGGGCTGTGCTTATGGCCGCCCCTTCCTCAATCATACGGTAGAATCTATATATGTCCCTTCGCAATATCGCAATCATTGCGCACGTTGATCACGGCAAAACAACTCTGGTTGACCAGCTTTTCCGCCAATCCGGCACTTTCCGCGACAACGAACGAGTCGAAGAACGGGCAATGGATTCCAACGATCTTGAAAAAGAACGCGGCATCACGATTCTCGCAAAATGCACCAGCGTCGAATGGAAGGGCACGCGGATCAATATTGTTGATACCCCAGGCCATGCCGACTTTGGTGGCGAAGTGGAACGCATCCTGTCGATGGTTGATGGTGTTATCCTGCTGGTCGACAGCGCCGAAGGCGCAATGCCGCAGACAAAATTCGTGACCGGCAAGGCGCTGGCTCTTGGCCTGAAGCCAATCGTCGTCGTCAACAAGATTGACCGTCCCGACGGTCGTGCCGAAGAAGTCCTCGACGAAGTGTTCGACCTGTTCGTCAATCTCGACGCCAATGACGAGCAGCTCGATTTCCCGACTCTCTATGCCAGTGGTCGTAACGGCTATGCCGGCGAAACGCTTGACGTGCGCGAGGGTGACCTGTCCTGTCTTTTCGACAAGATTATCGAACATGTTCCTGAGCCAGACGTCGATCCGGACGCTGAATTCAAATTTCTTGTCACCTTGCTCGACCGCGACAATTTCGTTGGCCGCATTTTGACCGGCAAGGTTGAAAGCGGGAAAATCGACATCAATATGCCGATCCACGCGATCGATATGGACGGCAAGGTTGTAGAAACCGGTCGCGCCACCAAGATCATGGCCTTCAATGGCCTGGAACGCGTTCCCGTGGAAAGCGCCAAGGCGGGTGACATCATCTCGCTGGCAGGCCTGACAAAGGCGACCGTTTCCAACACCATCTGCGATATTTCTGTTACCGAGCCTATCGCTGCACAACCGATTGACCCACCGACGCTTTCGATGCGCTTTGCCGTAAACGACAGCCCGGTTGCCGGTCGTGAAGGCGACAAGGTCACCAGCCGTGTGATCCGCGATCGTCTGGCACGCGAAGCAGAATCCAACGTTGCGATCAAAGTGACCGAAAGCGACGACAAGGACAGCTTTGAGGTTGCAGGCCGTGGCGAATTGCAACTGGGCGTGCTCATCGAAACGATGCGCCGCGAAGGCTTTGAACTTGGCATTTCCCGTCCCCGCGTTCTTTACCGCGAAGAAAACGGCAAGCGCCAGGAACCTTATGAAACCGTCGTTATCGACGTTGATGACGAATATGCCAGCACCGTTGTTTCCAAAATGCAGCGCCGCAAAGCGGAATTGACCGAGCAACGTCCTTCGGGCGCCGGCAAGACCCGCTTGACCTTCTCCGCACCTTCGCGCGGACTGATCGGCTATCATGGTGAATTTCTGTCCGACACGCGCGGTACCGGCCTGATGAACCGTCTGTTCGAGAAATATGGCGATTATAAAGGCGTTATTGAAGGTCGTCCGGTTGGTGTTCTCGTATCCAATGGTACTGGCAACACAGCCGCTTATGCCTTGAATATGCTGGAAGAACGCGGCGTTCTGTTCATCGGCGCGCAAACGCCGGTTTACGAAGGCATGATCATCGGCGAAAATGCGAAGCCGGGCGATCTCGATGTCAATCCGATGAAATCCAAGGCGCTGACCAACTTCCGCGTTTCGGGCAAGGAAGACGCCATTCGCCTGACCACACCGAAAGTCATGACGCTCGAACAGGCAATCGCCTATATCGACAATGACGAGCTGGTCGAGGTCACGCCGAAGAACATCCGTCTGCGCAAGCGCTATCTCGATCCAAACGATCGGAAAAAAGCCTCGCGTCAGGCAGCGGCAGCTTAAAACAGCAGCAGTTAAAAAAAAGGCGGCCGATGAGGCCGCCTTTTTCTTTTCCATTTAACGCAGCGATCAGAAGCGGAGTGCCGCAGTCAACCGGATGCTGTGCTGATCAAAGTTGGGATCGCTTCGCTTCATGTCCGTTCCACCGGATACCAGCAGAAACGGGTTTGTTGCACCGGCAGTTCCCGGTCCGACGTTCACTACATAATCGTCGTCAGTATATTGGGTGTACAGATATTCGAGACCCATGGTGATGTTGTTGGTCACCTTGGCTTCTGCACCGCCGCCTGCAGTCCAGCCGAAGCTATCGGTTTTACCGTTATCGGTGAAACTGTTGGCACCGTTGGTAGTGGTGAAACTATTGTCGATTTTGGCATAGGAGACACCGCCGGTTGCGTAAAACAGCACGCCACCGGGAGTATAACCGACCCGGCCACGAGCGCCGAGTGCATAGTCAAGCTGGCGAGTGAACGTGTAGGATGCTGGCGTTGTGCTGAACGCAGTCACACTGTCGGTAGATTCACTGCGACCGGCATCGACCATGAAACCGACGACGAAATTGCCATATTGCTTGTCCGCTCCGGCGCGGATGTAATAATCCATATCATCCTTGTCGTTGCGGCATCCAGTGGTAGGCGCGTTGCCATTGGCAGCACCGTTACAGAACCCAGGTGAAAACGCATCTGCGCCTGACACCGTCCGAACGCTATTGTTGAACGTGCCGTCACGATCGGTGTCAAATATCACACCTTCGTTTCTGTCATTGGATTGCGCACCCAAACCAAATGATCCGCCAACATAAAAGCCGTCGAATTCCTTGTTCTCAATTTCCTGTGCCTGCGCAGGAACAGCGACGATCGCTGTCAGCATAGTCATCGCGCTAAGCGCGCGTTTTGTGGGGGACATAATAAACTCCTCTTTTACTCTAACAATTAAGAGACCCACCAAGCGCATGGCAGCGAGTTTGGTTCCGTCGCTCGACAAAGAAAGCGGCAACGTGATTTGCAAACCACAGTTCTTCAGATTTCACCGACCCTAACTTCAGACATTTATTTGACCGGACTCTGATCCAGCAATGCATCTTCCTGTGACCGGGTTTCAGGACCTAGCAAATATCCTCTTATCCGATTGCTCTCAAAGTCCGCATGAGCGTGAAGAATCGCCGCGCTAGACGGAGGTGATTCAATGGGTTACGTCCTTTGCTTGGAACTGTCGCGGCTGAAGAAGGGAAGAATTATGGAATGGATGTTCTTGCCGCTGAAGCGCTACTTCGATTTCAGCGGGCGCTCCCGGCGCAAAGAATTCTGGATGTTTTTTCTATTCCAGCTTCTCGTCCAGACAGCACTTTTCACCCTCGTGTTCGTGATCGTAATCTCTGGACCTGGCGAGCCCAGTACTTTCGATGAATCCTGGAGCAGCGTTGCACCCTTCATCTTGATATTGGGGATTTGGGCGGTCTTCTGGCTTGTCATGCTCGTCCCGAGCGCCGCAGTCGTGGTCAGGCGCTTTCATGATCAGGATATCGCCGGCGTTGTGGGGGTTCTTTTATATATCGGGACCCTCATTTTCACTCTGCCTGGCATCGTAATTTTGGTCTTCATGTGCATGGAAGACAAAAAGGGTGACAACCGCTATGGCAAAGATCCCAAAATGAATGAAAATATCAGCGAAGTTTTCCGGTAGACAGCATTGCGGCTTAGCTGATCAGACAACATCTGTTTGATTTTTGCGATGGTTATGGCAAAGCGCTCTCAACATCAGAAAACGAGTATCAATCATGACCGAAGACCAACAACCCGACCAGGCCGATAGCGCGGCATCCGGCGACGATACACCACCCGACCATCTCGCGATCAACCCGCGCAGCCCGCATTTTGGCGGTGAGTTGCTCGAGCGTGGCATCGGCATCAATTTTCGCGGAGTCCGCAAGCATAATATCGAAGAATATTCGGTCTCCGAAGGCTGGGTAAAAGTTCAGGTTGGCAAGACCATGGATCGCAAGGGCAATCCCCTGCTGATCAAGCTCAACGGCGAGGTTGAAGCCTGGTTTGAAGACCTTGGTGATGATGCACCGAAGTTGAGCAAAAACGCTTAAACCGCAGGAATAGCCCATGACACCGAAGCGCATTCAGTTTTTCATTGCGCTGGTGTTCTTCCTGCTTGGCGGGTGGGCAACTTTCTTCCCACAACATGTAATTGATACGGTGTTCCTCGCGGAATATCGCGATGGTGGGCGCCTGCTCCCTTTCTCAATCGCCTGTTTCGGCGCGCAGGCTTTGTTATCAGGGCTGTTCGCGGCCTTCTCGCGCTTCTCTTCGCTGACCTTTCTGGTCTACGGAATCGCCCTGCTGCCCTCTTTCGCCTTCAACTATTATTTCACCTTCCACGATCCGGTATTCACCAGCGTTGGCCTACTCGACGCAGTGGGCAATATCATCATGCTGGCATTATGTTATGTCGGCTGGAAGAAATCCAAAGCGATAGAACAGGGAGTCTTCTCATGACATTTGCCGATAAAACCGTCTGGATCACCGGGGCATCGTCCGGAATTGGCGAGGCACTTGCAAAGGCCTTTGCCGAAGCGGGCGCCCACATAATCCTTTCCGGACGCCGGACCGATGCGCTGGAGCAGGTGGCAGCTGATATCGCGACCGACACGCTGATCCTGCCATTTGAAACAACCGATTACGCCTCTCTGCCCGCAAAGGTCGAGGAAGCGCGGAGCTGGAAAGGCAAGGTCGACATTCTGGTCAACAATGCCGGGATCAGCCAGCGCAGTCTGGCGCTCGACACCCATCCCGATGTGCACAGCAAGATTATCGATGTCGACCTGCTCGCCCCGATCTGGCTTACCCAATTGCTATTACCATATATGATCGAGGCCGGCGGCGGGCATATCGTCGGGATCAGCTCGGTTGCCGGTCGCGTAGGCGTGCCCCTGCGGACCGCTTATTGCGCCGCCAAGCACGGACTGATCGGCTATATGGATGCTCTGCGTGCTGAAACGGAGAAACTGCACAATGTCCGCGTCACCAACATATTGCCCGGTTCGATCCGCACCAATGTATCGCGCAATGCGCTGAACAAAGAGGGTGAAAGTCGCGGCAAGTCAGACGCCGTCATCGACAACGGCATGGAGCCAGCCGAATGCGCGCGGCAAATCCTCGAGGCGGTTTCAAACAATGTGCCCGAACTGATCATCGCCGAGGGCATCGAACTGGCGATAGCCAATTTACGCCAGAGTGATCCCGAGCAATGCTTCACGATGACCGCCGCCATGGGGGCGCAAATCGCCGAAAAATATGAAGCGGGAGATGACGACTGATGACCTTGGTATTGCTGGACAAAACCGATGGTGTCGCCACCATCACCCTCAACCGACCGGAGGCGATGAACGCGCTGTCCAAGGCATTGCGCGTGGAATTATGTGCCGCCTGCCAGGACGTTAGAAACGATAACAGCGTCCACGCCCTGATCGTTACCGGTTCGGGTGAACGCGCCTTCACGGCTGGACTTGATCTCAAGGAGCTGGGAGAATCCGGCCTCGGTCCGGCCAATGATCGCGATGCGAGTAGCAATCCGGTTTTTGCTCTTACCGAAATGCCGATACCGGTAATCGGCGCGATCAACGGGGTTGCTATCACCGGCGGTTTCGAACTGGCGCTGGCTTGCGATATCCGGATCGCGTCGACCAACGCACGCTTCGCCGACACCCACGCGCGGGTCGGCATCACGCCAGGTTGGGGCCTGTCGCAGAAACTGTCGCGCTTCATCGGCCTGTCCCGTGCTTGCGAGCTGAGTTTCACCGGACAGTTTCTCGACGCTCAGACCGCTTGCGATTGGGGCCTCGTCAATCACGTCTATCAGCCGGATGAACTGATGCCGGCCGCATCGGCTCTGGCACGCGACATGACGACCATCGACCGCGACTTTCTGAAAGTTTACAAGGATCTGATCATGACCGGCTTTGACCGCAACCTTAAGGACGGCATGGCCTATGAGCACGAAATATCGGTACCCTATAACGCCAGGGTCTCGATGGACGAGGTCGAGAACCGACGCCTCGCCATCATCGAACGCGGTCGTAAACTGAAGGGCTAGAGAAAAACCAGACGTGCCTGGTTGTAGCAAAGCCCATTGGCTATTGCTGAAGCTAGACTTTCGGATCGAGCAGGAAATCCACGATCTCGTTCAGCGCTCTTTTCGCCTCCGGAATCGGCAGCAGCATCCAGACATGCTGCATGTGATCATAGATTTTCAGTTCAATCTCTGCGCCGTCGTCATTGCCTTTTTTCTTGAGGCGCAGAGAGTCGGCAAGCAGCACTTCGTCAGTACCCGCAAACACCAGCATTGGCGGTAACCGATCAACCGTCTCGAACAGGGGACTGGCCGGGAACATCGCCGGGTCCTCACCTTCCCGCATCCACCATGAACCAAGTCGGCGGATACCCTCGACAGAAATCAATATATCGGTCTTTTCCAATTCCATTTGCATCGGATCGGCTGCGGTCTGATCGAGATAGGGGCTTAGCAGGACCAGCTTGCCGGGCAAGGCCTTGCCCTGATTGCGCAGCATCTGGGCCAGACCAAGTGAGAATCCGCCACCGGCGCTGTCACCCATCACCACAATATTTTCCGCGCCATGTCGAGAAACGGCCTGCTCAAACGCCTCCATCACCATCGCATAGCTGATGTCCCATTTATTTTCCGGCGCCAGCGGATAGATCGGGACGGTGACGCTTGCTCCGGTTCGCCTGATCAGTTTCTTGATGAAATGCCAGTGGAGAGAAACAATGTTAAACGCATAGCCGCCGCCATGCAGATAGAAGATGTGCTGCGAAGTGCCATTTTTGCGCGGACTAATCCGATATAAAGGCTGACCGTTGATCACGGTTTTCTCGATATCGCAATGTTTGCGCAACCAGCGACCGGGAGCGGCGGGACCGCGCGCATGATCACGGGCGACGAATTTCATATCCTTGCCAGGCCTGAGCAGCCGTTCCTTCAGGCCCGAAATCCGGACCAGGAAAAATAGAAACCGCGCTCTTAGACTGAACATGTTATCCCCCGATACCGTGCATTCCCACTTGATCCGAAAGTCGTGACAATTGACATTCTAGCGGTGATAATCACCCAGGCTTTCCTGACATTTGAAGTACATCGGGATCGATCTCCACCCACGGCTGTTTGCTTCTGGTCCAGAAGTGGATTTGCGGATCGACCAGGCTCGTATCATCCAGCGTTCCAGCCTTGATATAGGCCATGCCAGGCTGGCTCGGCAGCGAGGTTTTCACCGGCGAGCCGCATGTTCCACAAAAATGGCGGTATACGACATTGCCGCTATCGCCGTGATCTTCGTAGGTGGTCAGCTCGCCACTAATCTCTATATCATTGTCTTCAACGCCGAAAAGCACGGAATAGGCACTACCCGCTTGTCGCTGGCAATTTTTGCAATGACAGACGCCGCACATCTGCAGTTCGCCTTCTATTTTGTAACGCACTGCACCGCAGAGGCATTGGCCTGTCATCGTCAATTCAAATCTCCTTGGTCACGCGACCTTACGTACGAAAACCGTGCCAGCCGAATAGCCTGCGCCGAACGAGCAGATCAGCCCCATATCGCCGCTTGCCAGATCCTCGCTATGCTTGTGAAAGGCGATGATCGAACCGGCTGATGATGTATTTGCGTAAGTATCCAGCACGGTCGGGCTTTCATCCTCGCTGGCTTCGTGGCCCAGCACTCGCTGGGCGATAAGACGATTCATCCCGGCATTAGCCTGATGCAGCCAGAGGCGCCGTAGTTCGGATGCTTCGATGCCGAGCCGTTCGGTCTGCTCCTTGATCATGTTCGCGACCATCGGCACAACTTCCTTGAACACCTTGCGCCCTTCCTGGACGAACAATTTATCCTTGTCGTCCCGGCTTTCCGGACTGGTGCGGTTGAGGAACCCGAAGTTGTTGCGGATATTATTGGAAAACTGGGTTTTGAGTTTCGTCCCGACGATTTCCCAATGTTGCGCCGGCGCAATATCCTTGGACTCGATCAGGATGGCAGTGGCCACGTCACCAAAAATGAAATGACTGTCGCGGTCGCGCCAGTTGAGATGACCGGAACAGACTTCCGGATTGATCACCAGCACCGATTTGGCGCTCCCCGAGCGGATATAGTCGGCAGCGGTCTGGATACCGAATGTTGCCGAGGAACAGGCAACATTCATATCGAAACCAAAGCCGTCCTCCATTCCCAAAGCCGCCTGAATTTCGACCGCGATCGCTGGATAAGCCCGCTGCAGATTCGAGCAGGCGCAGAGCACCGCATCAACATCCTCCGGCTTTCGCCCTGCCCGTTCCAGCGCCTGTAGTGCCGCTTTCACACCGATTTCGGCGAGTATCGAGATTTCCTCGTTTGGGCGTTCCGGCAGGCGCGGACACATGACTTGCGGATCGAGGATCGGATCCTTGGAAAGCACAAAGCGTGACTTGATCCCCGATGCCTTCTCGATAAATTCCACTGAACTGTGCGGTAGTTCTTCCGCCTCGCCAGCAGCAATAGCCTCGGCATTCGCACTATTGGTGAGATCAACATAGGCGTTGAAACTGGCAACCAGTTCTTCGTTGCTGATACTGTCGTCCGGCGTGAACAGGCCGGTGGCTGAGATAACGGGAATATTGCTGTCGGTCATGGGAAGATGCGGTTCCTTTTGCGATTGCGCTTTCTGATGGCGCTTGGACAGGATGGTAATCTCCTGCGGCGTAACTGGCAAGGAGGGTTAATCGTGCTTTGCCGATCCATGGCCCCTTGCTATCAGTAAACCATGGATGACCACATAAAACTGGACAGCAGCTGGAAGAACCCTCTCGCTGGCGAATTTGCCAGTGAGTATATGGCCAATCTGCGGGAATTTCTTGCTGGTGAGAAAGCAGCGGGCAAACAGATATTCCCCAGGAGTGAACAGTATTTCCGCGCGCTTAACCTGACCCCGCTCGATCAGGTTCGGGTCGTCATATTGGGGCAGGATCCGTATCACGGTGCGGATCAGGCCCATGGCCTATGTTTCAGCGTGCAGCCCGGCGTCCGGCCACCACCGTCGTTGGTCAACATCTACAAGGAGCTGGAAAGCGATCTTGGCCTACACCGCCCCGGCCACGGTTTTCTTGAACATTGGGCACGGCAGGGCGTGCTGTTGCTCAACAGCGTGCTGACGGTCGAAATGGCCCATGCCGCTTCCCATCGAGGTAGGGGGTGGGAGCATTTCACCGACGCGATCGTTCGCCTGATTGCAGCGAAACCGGAACCTGTCGTCTTTCTATTATGGGGAAGCCATGCGCAGAAGAAGGCGGCCTTTGTACAGAGCGTCGAGCAAGGTGGCCGACATCTGGTGCTAGCAGCCCCTCACCCTTCGCCGCTATCGGCCTACCACGGCTTTTTCGGATGCAAGCATTTCAGCAAGGCCAATGCTTTTCTCGAGCAGAATGGGCAGGCACCGATCGACTGGAGCCTGCCGGACATCAATCTTCCAATGCATGCCTATTGGGATAATTGACGAATATCCGGGCCTCTAACCTAGTTTGACACAATACCAGTTTCGGTCAGACCTTCAATCCAACGATCAATATCACGCGCGACCTGTTCCGGCGTTTCCTCCATCGGAAGATGGCCTGCATCAGCATAAGTGATCAGCGTGCTACCCGGAATCGCGGCTTCAAAGGCACGGCCGTGAGATATGGGTATGACCTTGTCCTGCTCTCCCCAGAGCAAAAGCACCGGCATTTTCAGGTTTTTGACTTCAGCCCATTTTTCCGGTTCGCGCCGAGTTTTCCCTCGATCCACAGACGCCTGGCGGTTCCCTGGGAAGCGCAACAATTCCCAATATCGATCAACCTGAACGTCGGTGAGCCGCTCGGGCTGTGCAAAATTTTCCTCCAGCGACGATTTGACCAGAAAACGGGGCGTAATTTCCGGCAGCAGTATTTTGCCTATCGATGACCGCGCCAGTCTCGCACCAAGATAAGGCTGTATCTTTTGCTTAACCTGCGCGCCGGACGCGTCGATCAGAACAAGCCCTGAGGTGCGCTCCGGAACCGAAAGTCCCGCGCGCCATGTCAGCCAGCCGCCCATGCTGTTGCCGATCCAATAGGCTTTATCAACGCCGACCGTATCCAGCACCCGCACTGCTGCCGCTATATTGGTATCGGCATCATAGTTGCCGGTTGGATTGGGTCCGGTCAGGCCATGACCATAGAGATCGAGAGAAATCAGACGATATTTATCGCCGAGCAAGGCGACCAGAGGCTCCCAAGTCTGGAGCAAGCTATTGGATCCATGGATCAGGAGAATTGCCGGTCCGTCCTTATTGCCTTCGTCACGATAATGGATCTTGGCGCCATGGCCGTCATCCATAAAACGAGATGCCTCGTTGCTATATTTGGCGACCATCGCGGTGCGGTCGGTATCCGGTGTACGAAAAATCAAAAAGGCGACAACCAGCAGGACCAAGAGTCCCAGAATGATTCGGATCGACTTTTTCATGACCTTGCCCCTATCTGGATAGACTTTAATCTATCGAACAACCAGTTGGCCGCCAATGGATTATTCCGCGTGCCGCCACTCTCCGGGCTGTAATCCTTCAAGCGACCAGTCACCGACACTCCAGCGGACGAGACGCAAGGTCGGATGACCGACCGCTGCCGTCATTCTTCGAACTTGCCGGTTACGGCCTTCGCTTATGGTGAGTTTGAGCCAACAATCCGGTACACTCTTGCGCACCCGGATCGGAGGGTCGCGCGGCCAAAGGTCCGGATCGTCAATCCGCTCGACTTCGGCGGGTCTCGTTAACCCATCTTTCAGTTCCACGCCTTGCTGCAGCATCGCGAGACTTTCATCGCTGACCTCGCCTTCAACCTGCACAAGATAGGCTTTGGGCATCTTATATTTGGGGTCAGAAATCCGTGCCTGCAATTTACCATCACCGGTCAGCATCATCAATCCTTCGCTGTCCCGGTCTAACCGGCCAGCCGGATAAACGCCGGGCAGATCAATAAAGTCCGACAAGGTCGAGCGCTTGGTTTCGCTCCCGCGATCGGTGAATTGCGGCAGCACGCCGAACGGTTTGTTGAACAGTATCAGTTTTGACATCCATCTCCTTTGGCAGCGACTTGAGGAATCAGCAACGGAACAACACACGTCAGGTTCAGTTAATATTTATTTGCGAGTGATTCTCATTTGCAATTGACTCTATGATAATCATTCGCAATAGCGCCCTATCACTCCAAAACCGAAGGTGCTTCATGAAAAAACGATTCTCGTCTCTCCGCCCTACCTCTGCTTCCGGACCGCTTCTCGCCGGTATGATGAGCGCAGCCATATTCCCCTCGGCCGCGGCAATGGCGAGTGATGATATTGGCGCTGATCAGCGAACCATCGTGGTGACCGGTGAACGCGCAGAGGATGCCAATCCCAATGCCGATCCTGAAGCACCCTTCAAGGTTGATCGCTCGGCAAATGGCAAATTCACCGAAGAAGTCCGCGACACGCCAAAATCTATGACCGTCATTCCCAAGGAAGTAATCGAGGATGTCGGTGCGACTTCATTCCGCGATATCGCCCGCACCACGCCGGGTGTAACTCTGGGTACCGGTGAAGGCGGCAACGCCTTTGGGGATCGAATTTTCATTCGCGGTTTCGAAGCACGGAACGATATTTACATCGACGGCATGCGCGATCCTGGCGTCTCGAGCCGCGAGATATTTGCGGTGGAGCAGATCGAAATTGTCAAAGGTCCGTCAAGCGCCTTCATGGGCCGCGGCACCACCGGCGGGTCCGTTGGACTGGAATCAAAGCGACCGCAATTTGGCAATGATTTCGTAATCGGCGAAGGCACCGTTGGCACCGAAAAACTGTTCCGCGGGACCGTCGACGCCAATTACCAATTGAATGAAACTCTGGCTGTACGCGTGAACGGCCTTTACCATACCGCCGACACGCCCGGCCGCGACTATGTCGATTCCGAACGTTGGGGCGTGGCAGCAGGCCTGGAATGGCGCTTGTCCGACACGGTCAAAATTGACGCCGACTATTATCTTTTCCGCATGGACGGCATGTCAGACTATGGCCATCCGTTCGACTCGGCAACGCAGGAGCCTTATGCCGTCGATGCCGATAATTTCTATGGCGCAGTGGGCCGCGACTTCCTGCAGAACGGCGCAGATATTGGCACTGTAGCCCTGGAATGGTCACCAAGCGACTCTGTCACTTTCCGAAGCCAGAACCGCTATGGCAAAGTATATAACCGCTATGTCGTGAGCGTTCCACGCTCTCCGCGGACGGTATCGGCTGATCCGGCAGAAAATGCCGACGATCTTGCGGCGGGATTTTCTCCCGGCGATATCGTTGTCAATACGGGCGCGCCGCAGCGCAACGCCGAGACCGAATATTTTGCCAATATCACCAGCGTGACAGGCCGGTTTGAAACCGGAGGCATCGAGCATGTCCTGGTTGCAGGCGGTGAATTTTCGGACGAAAAAATCACCAATTTCCGCTATGCTTTTCCAGCGTTGGTCGAGAATGAAAATGGCGACCGGATAGACACACCGGGTGGCTTTGTCCGGGATCTGTTCAATCCCGATCCGGTCCTCGGGTTCAATATTCCCGCAACACTGGACACAAGCTCGCCGCCGTCGGTGACCAAAGTAAAATCCTATTCCTTCTTCCTTCTCGATACGATCAAGTTCAGTCCGCAATGGCAACTGCTCTTGGGCGGCCGCTATGAAAATTTTGACATCACCGCCAGTGGAGTCAGTCGGGGCAATGCCTTTGAAGCCAGTTCGAAAGTGGACTTCTTCAACGGTCAGGCCAGTCTGATTTATAAACCGGTCGAAGCCGTCAGCATTTATGCCAGCTTTGCCACATCCTCCAATCCGAGCGGCGAACAACTGGACTCCACCAGCCCCACCTATGGCGGATTGGTTGGCGTCGAGACGCTGGAACCGGAACGCAACAAAGCCTATGAAATTGGCGCAAAATGGGAAGTGGCGGACGGCCATCTGTTGCTTACCGCCGCCGCTTTCCGTATCGACAAGGATAATGCGCGCGAACAAACCGCTCCCGGCGTTTACGAACTGGTTGGAAAACTGCGCAGTCAGGGATTCGAAGTTGGAGTGAATGGCAATATTACGCCACGGCTCGCAGTCTTCGGCGGCTACAGCTATCTCGATGCAAAAATCGACAATAGCGCCGACCCTGCCCTCGACGACAGCCGCTTTGCCAACGTTCCGGAACATAATGTCTCGTTGCTGACAACCTATGCATTGACCGATCAATTCTCGCTCGGGATGCAAGCTTATTATCGCAGCCGTATATATGGCGGCACATCGGGTGCCGGCAGCGCATCGGTTCCCGGCTATTGGAAATTTGATGCGGTCGGGCGTTTCCAGCTCAGCGATCAGATTCAGTTGCGCGCCAATGTCATCAATATGTTCGACAAGCGCTATTATGACGCGATTTATCGCTCGGGTTCGCCTTTCAGCTATGTTGCGCCAGGCCGTTCGGCTACGCTATCGGTTGAAATGACTTTCTAGGACTTTGAACGATGCTGCTGGCAATCCCTGACATTCTTTCTCCAGAGCAAGCTTTGGCCATGCGGGCCGAGCTGGAAGCTGCGGAGTGGGTGGACGGGAATGTCACCAGCGGTTCGGGCTCAGCGAGCGTCAAACGCAACCGCCAGCTGCCCGAACAAGCACCGGTGACACAGGCAGCACAGGCGCGAATTAGCGACGCGCTGATGGCCAATGCCATCTTTCTGTCTGCAGCTTTGCCGCACACGGTATTCCCGCCACTGTTCAATCGATACGGTGGCGGGGAGACTTTTGGCCTCCATGTAGACAATTCCATCCGCTTCCACGGCCCCAGCGGGGCACGCATCCGCACCGATCTCTCTGCGACACTGTTTCTCACCGATCCGGAAGATTATGACGGCGGTGAACTGGAGATCGAGGATCATGGCGGCACCATGCGCTACAAACTGCCGTCCGGTCATATGCTGCTCTACCCCTCGACCAGCCTCCACCAAGTCACCCCGGTAACCCGCGGCGACCGTATTTCCTGTTTCTTCTGGCTGCAATCTCTGGTCGCCGATCCGGGAGAGCGGGAATTGCTCTTCGATCTCGATCAGACGGTACAAACCTTATCCTCGGAACGGGGTAAGGCAGATCCGGAAGTATTGCGTCTGACGCAGATCTATCACAATCTGGTGCGCAAATTAGCGCAGGTTTGACAGGAGAAAGGTTATCCGATCAAGCGACTAGACTGCGATGGAAAACCGGTTAGCGACCGGTCGAACTCAACCCTTGCTCCACAGCAATAAATTAGCGGTAACACTACCGGTTCCGCACGAAATTGTGTAGCGCATGCCGATGCAATTTAATAATTTCGATGCCGCGGCTTTCCTGCGCGATTACTGGCAGAAACGACCACTGCTGATCAGAAACCCCTGGCAGTCGTGGTGCAATCCGCTGTCACCCGACGAGCTTGCCGGCCTTGCTTGCGAAGATCATGTCGAGTCTCGCTTGATCACCCAATCGAGCGATGACTGGAACGCCGAACATGGCCCCTTGCCCGAGACCCGCTTCGGCGAACTGGGCAAGTCTCCCTGGACCCTGCTGGTGCAGGCAGTCGACCAGCATGTTGCGGATGTCGCTGCGCTGATCGAACCGTTTCGCTTCATTCCCAATTGGCGGATTGACGATGTGATGGTCAGCTATGCCAGCGATGGCGGTGGAGTCGGCCCGCATTTTGACCATTATGATGTGTTTCTGGTCCAGGGCCTTGGCCAGCGCAGGTGGCAGATCGGCGGAATGTGTGACGATCAGACACCGCTGCGCTCTCACGAAGACTTGCTGCTGCTCGCTAAATTTGAAACGGTGGAAGAATGGGTCCTGAACCCCGGAGACATGCTCTATATCCCGCCTGGCATCGCCCACAACGGCGTCGCAGTCGGCGAGCAATGCATGACCTACAGCATCGGCTTTCGGTCGCCATCGCGTAAGGAACTGATCGGTAGCTGGTGCGACGATCTTATGCCACAATTGACCGATGATGATCGCTATTGCGATCCAGACTTGGCCGTTCAGCAGAACCCCGGTGAAATATCCGCACTGGCCATCGACCGGTTGCATGCGATGCTCACCGAGAAACTGAGCGATCGCACCGAATTTGCACGCTGGTTCGGCGAATTCAACAGCACGCCGAGATATCCGGAAACAGACTGGCGACCCGAAGAACCGATCGAGATAGACCATCTGCGCTCCTTGCTGACCGCCGACCATCCGCTGCTCCGCAACCCTGCCAGCCGCTTTTCTTATATCCAGGAGAGCGAGAGCAAGCTGCTGTTGTTTGTCGACGGTGAGTGTTTTCCCTGTACCGATAAAGTGATCGGAGTGGCCGAATTGCTATGCGCACACGATCAATTTGTCATCGATCCGGAATGGTGCACATCGGATGATGTCGTGGGACTGCTCGCTGACCTGTATAATCGCGGCAGCCTGGCGTTCGACTGGGGCTAGACGAGCGCGTTTTCAAGACAAAAAAAGGGCGGGAATGCTGTGCACTCCCGCCCTTTCCCGTAATCGGTAAGAGGCTTAAGCCTGCTGCAAGTTTACAGCGGCTTTCTTGCCGTTATTTCCGGTTTCAACATCATATGTCAAACGCTGTTCTTTTTCGAGCGACTGCATTCCGGCAGCCTGAACTGCTGTGATGTGCACGAAGCTGTCATCGCCACCATCTTCAGGAGCGATGAAACCATAGCCCTTGTCGGTGTTGAAAAATTTTACGGTGCCTGTAGGCATAGTCTTATTCCTATTCATAACTTAATTATGCCCGATCTTGCGAAATGCAGAACCGGACGGGATTGGCCAACTTCGAGAAATGGGAAAAAGAGTATGCAACCGTAGGGGTAGCGAAACCATGATTTCGTCGTAACGCGATTTATTAGCTATCGCGGCTATAGCAGCCTATTCCAGAATAAGCAATCAGATGTATTTCGACGGTTTCAAGGGCTACAGAAATTGTGTAGCAATAGCGCCTATGAACAAATCATATCTGGTCTGCTCGGCAGCACTTCTTCTCTGTATCCCGCTCGCATCCTGCGATTCATCTCCGGATGCCCCACCAGAACCATCACCGCAAGACCTCTTTTTCGAACGGATGAGTCTGCTCTGTGGCAAGGCTTATGCCGGAATATTGGTATCCGAACAAGAAGCCGACGCCGACATGGTGGGCAAGCCGATGATCATGCACGCCGCGGCCTGTGATTTGAACGAGATCCAGATTCCTTTTCATATCGCGGAAGGGCCTGACAGCTGGGACCGGTCGCGGACATGGTTCATCACCCGCAGCGATCAGGGAATGCGCCTGAAGCACCGCCACCGGCACGAAGACGGCAGCCTCGATGATGTTACCAACTATGGCGGAGATACGGCTAGTGAAGGAACAGCGGACCGGCAGGAGTTCCCGGTAGACGCCGAATCGATAGCCTCTTTCAAGGCGAACGGGCTCGATCAGTCGGTAAGCAATGTCTGGGCGATCGAGATCAGCCCGCCGGGTCAGTCCGATGCCAAATTTGCCTATGAACTGCGCCGTCCGAAAACCGCAGACGGCCGCCATTTCCGCGTTGAATTCGACCTGTCCGCCCCGGTACCGGTGCCGCCCGCTCCCTGGGGAGGTTAAAGCGGATGTTCGCAGAGCTTGCTGTAGGCGGCATTATGGTTTTGCTAACCGTGCTCATCCACGGCGTTGGTATCTTTGGTCTGGGCCGTTTTCTGCGGGTCGAAGCCCGCGAAGAAGCAGCGGAACATATTCACCCGATGTCGCCGCACGGTATTCTGGTGACCCTTGCCCTGGTATTCGGCCTGTTCATACTGCACGGCATAGAAATCTGGGCCTATGCGATCGTCTACCGGCTGGTTGACGCCATCCCGACCTTTGAGCAGGCCATCTATTTTTCCACGATCACTTACTCGACCACCGGCTATAACAGCGACGGCCTGGCCAACCAATGGCAGATGATTGCCGCGATTGAAGGGCTTAACGGCTTCATCTTGCTCGGCTGGTCGACCGCTTTCTTTGTCACCGTCGTCGCTCGCATGGGACGGAGATGATCGACCATCCCGAACTGGAAGCTCGATGAAACGCTTTTTCCGGACATTATTGGCGCTGATCTACCTGCTCGCGGGCATCGCGCATATTCGCTCTCCCGGCGGATTTCTTCAGATAACCCCGGATTGGGTGCCATATCCCAAACAGGTGATACTTCTGACCGGAATCGCGGAAATAGCAGGCGCCATCGGGCTGATGATCCCGCCCCGCATGATCCCGCACATCCGCTATGCAGCCGGCATCGGCCTCGCTCTCTATGCGCTGTGCGTCTATCCGGCCAACATCAACCATGCGGTCAATAATCTCGCGATCGGCGGAGAGACCGCAAGCTGGCTCTATCACGCCCCGCGCCTTGCCTTTCAACCAGTGTTTATCTGGTGGGCGCTGATCGCCGGCGGCGTCATCAACTGGCCATTCAAACGCAAATAGCCGTGAACCTGCCCAAAGTGGGGTATTTATGCTATCATCACCTTTGCTATCTTGCGGATAGTGAAGGAGCACAACATGGAAAAGCATGGCGATCAGATTGAAGTTACCGAGCGCGAGGCAAGCAACAAACCGCGTGGACCCCATAATGTAAGAATAGTTTTGGCGGCCTCATTGTTGCTGGCAATTCTGACGATGTCGATAGTCTGGATCATCCCCGCATTGAGTTGATCAAGCCCGATATTCACGTTCGTGCTACGCTGGTAGAGCTATCTGCCTGGGACCCGCGCGGTCCTTCGAAAAGCTTGGGACGAACGGGGAAACGGTAGCGACCCCGAGCCCAAAGTTAGTCAAAGTTAGGGCCAAGAACGGTCTTTTCTCGCTAATCCCTTACCGCTAATCTCCATAATTTTTGTCTTCATTGTCAGATATTTGCAACTTGCTTACGGTACGTCTTGTTAGCTTTTGCGGTACCGCAGCTTCATCTTCGACACCGGTCCGGTCCTGTCGCTGCCAGTGCGGCAACTTCCCGTCCATGATATCGGCAATTTCCAACGCGTCATCCAGTTCTTCCGGTGACATCAATTTCTCCGGCTCCGACGGAGGTTCGGGGCCGAGCAGTTTCAGCGCCTCCGCGACCGGTGGACGAACAGGAATCGGTTGCTGTCCTCCCACGGATGCGCGGCTATCCAAGTTTGCGTGATTATAACGACCAGGCGCATGGGCGCGGATCAAGAACATGAGCAGGCGGTCATTATATTTGCGCTTGGTGTAAAGATGACGCCCCTCCTTATCTACCACCACATCGTCAACTCCGTTGATCGCGCGGTCGAAGGCAATGTCGATCAGCCGCCCCGAAGCTGCTTGTAACGCTGCGTCCCACGCGGCAGCAAAACTCTCCGCCCCCGGAGCACGACGCAGCTTGTAGGCAGCGGCATCCGACATTCCGACGCTGCGCGCCGCCGCGACTACCTCGCCGCTGTCCGCCAGCGCCCCGATAAAGGCTCGCTGTCGCTCCGGCGTCCAGCCATCCTTGCGGCGTTTGCGCAAGACGGGAACCCAGTCATAGGCTTCGGGGTCATGGCCGTGCGCGTCCAGTTTGAAAGGTTCGACCTCCTTATTGTCAGGAGAATCGGCGGCTTGGGGGGATTTCTTGTCTGTCATGCCAGACACAATAACCTATTTGGTACATTGTAGGAAAGTGGCGCGGAAATAGCGCTCCCATGTCGGTTGGGCGAGGCCTGACGTCAGTCAGGGTCGCTGATTATCAATTCCATCGCGGCAACCACGGTGGCGATTGTCTTCTCACCCAACAGCTCGTCGACCTTTGCACTAACTTCATCGACGATCGAGCCGGTTTTTCTCACGGCCTCGGAGCCCGATTTGGTCAGCTTGAGCAGCCATGAACGGCCATCATTGTCGTCGCGGACTCGTTCCACCAGATTGAGATCGATCAGCCGACGCATCATCGCAGTGATTGCGCTATCATTCAGACCAAGCTCTTTTGCCAACAGGGTCTGGGTTGTGGCCTCTTCGGATTCGATAATCGCCAAGGCAGACATTTGCGCGGTTGTAACGCCGGCGACTTCAAGCAACTGGCGATCAGAAATTTTCTTGAGAGCGTGGGCGGCGATCTGCAGCCGCGAGTAGAATCTCTGATTTCTTGCCGTCATCCCTTCTTAGTATCGCAATATCTGACATTTGTGAACTATTATAAGTTCATCGGTGAATTATAATATTTTGGAGACTTGTCACCTTCAAGACCCGCCAGCTCCTATCTTTCGTAGGATTATTGTGATATTGCCATCCTTATTGGTTGTGATATAGTTTAATGATGAACTAATTTACGACTCGCACCTTCACCTTCGTCACACCGGATGTGACTGTTCAGACAGCTTAGAAAAGGAACAATGATGACCCACGATCCAAATGATTCAGAAATGAATGACCTGAGAATGTCAGACAGCGGCCGAGTTTTATATGACAAGGTAAAACGCTTCGTTGCCGAAGAAGTCGACCCGATAACCGAAAAATATTTTGCCATGGGCGAAGGCCGTGCAGACCGCTGGAGCTACGCGCCCGGACAGCTGGAATTACTGGAAGGCGTGAAAGACAAGGCGCGCAAGCAAGGGCTTTGGAATTTCTTTTTGCCCGACGCAGAATCCGGCGAAGGCCTGAAGAATCTGGACTATGCATTCATTGCCGGCGTCTTGGGCCAAAACTCGTTGGCGTCCGAGTGTATGAATTGCAGCGCGCCCGATACCGGCAATATGGAAGTGCTCGAACGTGTCGGCACGACAGCGCAGAAGCAGGAATGGCTCGTTCCATTGCTTGAAGGAAAAATCCGCTCTGCTTTCGCAATGACCGAGCCAGGACATCCTTCTTCGGATGCACGGAATATCCGCACCGAAGCCGTTCTTGAAAAAGGCGAATGGGTGATCAACGGAGAGAAATTCTACATTTCCGGCGCAGGCGACCCACGCTGCAAAGTCATGATCACTATGGTCCGCACCAATCCCGACGGCCCGTCACACTCGCAGCAGTCGCAAATCCTGGTGCCTATCGATACGCCAGGCGTTGAAATTGTCGGACCAATGCATGTCTTTGGCGAAGACGACGCGCCGCACGGACATATGCACATCAAATTCAACAATGTGCGGGTGCCCGAAGAAAATATCCTGCTGGGCGAAGGGCGCGGGTTTGAAATCTCCCAGCTCCGCCTCGGTCCTGGACGTATTCACCACTGCATGCGCAGTGTCGGCGTGGCAGAACGGGCATTGGATCTTATGGTCCATCGTGGCGGAAGTCGTGAGGCCTTTGGCCAGCCTCTCGCATTGCTCGGCAAAAACCTGGAAGTCATCTCGCGCGCACGCATCGATATCGAAGCTATGCGCCTGATGGTTTTGAAAGCCGCCAAGGCAATGGATGTCATGGGCAACAAGCAAGCCCGCGTCTGGGTTTCCATGGTCAAAGCCTATGTCCCTGAAATCACATGCCGGATCATCGATGAAGCGATCCAGATCCATGGTGCAGCAGGTGTATCGCAATGGACCCCGCTTTCCCGCATGTATGCCAATCAGAGAACATTGCGTCTCGCTGATGGCCCGGACGAGGTCCACCATATGGTCGTCGGCCGCAACGAAATGGGCAATGCTGGCTACAAGCCACAGCGTTAAGCCTGTCACTGATAACTCAAGAAAGGCCGGGCATGATGTCCGGCCTTTCTGCCATGGAACACCCTATTCGACCGAACTCCACTTCAGGTCAAAGCCACCAACGACCGCCGAACACGGCGACCACCGTTGCGTATGAGACCAGACATCGGTCAGGCCATAGCTTTGTTGTAAATATATTTACAACATTACAGGCAAATAATGCATTCCCACGACATCCCGACTCGTAAATTGACAAGTTTCACTGGCTTAACCAGCGAAACTCGCCCAAACCTTCTTCCAGACGCTGAAAATATTTTGACAGCCCAATCGATAACCGCCTCCCCAGCTTAAGGAAGAAGTATATGTCCTATCAAGATTTCAAAAACTCCGCCGACAATCTCATCAGCAGCCAAAATGGTGCATGGACCGGCATCGACGCCGAATCCGTTGCCCGGATGCAATTGCAGAACCGGTTCAAGACCGGTCTCGACATTGCAAAATATACAGCTGCAATCATGCGCGAAGACATGGCGGCCTATGACGCCGACAGCTCGCAATATACCCAGTCGCTGGGTTGCTGGCACGGTTTTATTGCGCAGCAGAAGATGATTTCAATCAAGAAGCATTTCGGCAGCACCAAACGCCGTTACCTCTACCTGTCCGGCTGGATGGTCGCTGCATTGCGCAGCGAGTTTGGTCCTCTACCCGATCAGTCGATGCACGAAAAGACTTCGGTTCCTGCTTTGATCGAAGAACTCTATACCTTCCTGCGTCAGGCAGACTCTCGCGAACTGAACCTGCTGTTCCGCGACATTGATGCGGCACGCGACGCCGGCGACAGCGCAGCTGAAAAAGCAGCAATGGACAAGGTCGAGAATTTCCAGACCCATGTTGTTCCGATCATTGCCGATATCGATGCCGGTTTCGGTAACGCCGAAGCCACCTATTTGCTGGCCAAGAAGATGATCGAAGCGGGCGCCTGCGCCTTGCAGATCGAAAACCAGGTGTCTGACGAAAAGCAGTGCGGTCACCAGGACGGCAAGGTTACCGTGCCACATGAAGATTTTCTCGCGAAGATCCGTGCCTGCCGCTATGCCTTCCTCGAACTGGGCGTAACTGACGGTATCATCGTCACCCGCACCGACTCGCTCGGCGCTGGCCTGACCAAGCAGATCGCGGTTTCCAACGAACCGGGCGATCTCGGCGACCAATACAACAGCTTCCTTGATTGCGAAGAAATTGACCCCGCTACCGCCAAAAACGGCGATGTCATCATCAACCGCGACGGCAAGTTGCTGCGTCCGAAGCGCCTGCCTTCCAATCTGTTCCAGTTCAAACCTGGCACCGGCGAAGACCGCTGCGTTCTCGACAGCATCACCTCGCTGCAGAACGGTGCTGATCTGCTCTGGATCGAAACCGAGAAACCTCACGTTGAGCAGATTGCCGGCATGATGGACCGGGTTCGCGAAGTCGTTCCGAATGCGAAGCTGGTTTACAATAACTCGCCTTCGTTCAACTGGACCCTGAACTTCCGTCAGCAGGTCTATGATGCGATGGCTTCGGAAGGCCTTGATGTTGCGGAATATGACCGTGATGATCTGATGGATGCGAAATATGATGACACCGAACTGGGCGAAGCGGCTGACAAGCGCATCCGTACCTTCCAGGCCGATGGATCGAAACGCGCTGGCATCTTCCATCACCTGATCACCCTGCCGACCTATCACACCGCTGCCTTGTCGACCGACAATCTGGCTAAGGAATATTTCGGAGACGCCGGCATGCTCGGCTATGTCCTTGGCGTGCAGCGCAAGGAAATCCGCGAAGGTATCGCCTGCGTCCGTCACCAGAATATGTCGGGCAGCGACATTGGCGATGATCACAAGGAATATTTCGCCGGTGAAGCAGCGCTCAAGGCTGGTGGTGCTCACAACACGATGAACCAGTTCGGATAAGCAACAAATAGTTCGGGTGCCCCCTGCCCCCTCGGCGGGCACCTGATCCAACCAGTTTTCCTGGGGAGGAAAAAACTATCCGTCGGCAGCAATGTCGGCGGATTTTTTCTGTGTGGACAATTGTCCGGAACGCTTTCAGTGTCAGACTGGTTCAGCCCATCGGGCATGACTTCGGTCCAGTTGAGTAAGAGGAGCTAGCATGGGGTTGCGGAAATCGGGTTCGATACTGGCACTCGCGGCGCTGCTCGCATCCTGCGGAGGAGCAGGTGGTGGTAGCAGTAATAGCATTAGCCTGCCGCCCGGCGGTGGAGGCGGAGCGGGACAGACCCCCACGCCGATCAGTTCGACATGTTCCCTGCAAAACAGACAAAATTGGGCTTTTGACCAGATTAACGAATGGTATCTGTTCCCCGAGACACTGCCAGCCGCCCTCAATCCGGCGCCTTATGCTACGGTGCAAGCCTATATCGACGCGCTGACCACAACCGCCAGGGGACAGGGCCGCGACCGGTTTTTCACCTTCATTACCTCGATCGCGGAAGAGAATGCCTTTTTCAACTCCGGCACAACTGCCGGCTTCGGGATCCGCCTGAGCTATGACAGCGCCGCCGCGCGGGTGTTCATTCTCGATGCCTTTGAAGGCGCGCCTGGCTTGGCCGCCGGTCTGGACCGCGGCGGCGAGATATTGGCGATCGGGACAAGCAGCGGCAACCTGCAGACCGTGACCTCGCTATTTGCGCAGGGCGGAGCGGGCGCAGTCAGCAGCGCTCTGGGTGCCTCGACCGCTGGCACCAGCCGGGTCTTGCGCTTTCGCAACGCAGCGGGCGCCGAAACCACCACCACGGTCAGCAAGGCGGACTTCGCTCTCCAGCCGATCTCGCCGCGCTATGGCGTGCAAATACTCGACAATGGCGGCACCAAGACCGGCTATGTCAATCTGCGCACCTTCATCGACAGCGCCGAGCCGCAATTGCGCGCTGCCTTTCTGCGATTTCGTAACGAGGGTGTGACTGATCTGGTCATCGACCTACGCTATAATGGCGGCGGACTGGTGCGCATCGCCGAATTGTTCGGCGACCTTCTCGGCCGCAACCGCTTTGGCAATGAGGTCCTGTCGGTCACCCGCTTCCGCGCCAGCAAGGCAGCGAATAACGAAACTCGCTATTTTCAGCCACAGTCCCAGTCAGTCTCTCCGATGAAAATAGCGTTCATCACGACCGGCGGGTCGGCTTCGGCCAGCGAACTGGTGATCAACGCGATGGTTCCCTTTCTCGGCCCCAATATGGCGCTGATCGGCAGCAACACATATGGCAAGCCGGTCGGGCAGATCGGTCTGGATCGTACGGCCTGCGATGACCGGATCCGGATCGTCGCCTTCGCCACCGAGAATGCCGACGGCAATGCCAATTACTTCAACGGCCTCGCTGGCTCGGTTGCCAACAGCTGTCAGGCGGCGGACGACATCAGCATGCAGCTTGGTGATCCGGGCGAAGCGTCGACTGCGCGTGCGCTCGGCTTTCTGTCCGGAGCCGCCTGCGCCCCGATCAGCGGAGTGCTCGACGGCGCGACCGCCAGCACGAGCAGAGCGGCATCGGCACAGCGCGCACCGCTCTCCCTGCCCCGCGAGCTGCTGATGCCGGCCCAGCCGACCCCGGCCCAGCGCGAGGTTCCAGGAGCCTTCTGATATGACCGAGCACCGGACCGACCATGCCGTGATGGAAGACAGTATCGAGACGCTGGGTGACCGCTATGACGGGATGGCCGCCATATTGTTCGACCGGTTCATCGCCGGTCACCCCCATTATGCCCATGCCTTCGTCAATCCCGAGGCCGCCCGCGAACGGATGACCCGGGAGACGCTCGAGGCGATGCTCGGCCTCGCGGCGGGCGAGCCGTGGGTCGATCATGCGGTGACCAATTTCATCGACCTGCACCATGATTATGCCGACTTCACCCCGCAAGATTATGCCGCCTGGTTCGCGCTGGTGATCGAGACGATGGCAAGCCGCGCCGGTCCCGATTGGCCCGAAGGCGCCAGCGCAGCGTGGCAGCGACAGGCCGACCAGCTGGTCGCCAAGGTCGCAGCGGTGGAGCGCAACAAGGAAGTGCCACTGCGGAAATAGCCGTCACGCCGCACCATGAAATAGCGGATGAAACGCGATCACGCTGTCCGGCTCCGGCACCCGCAATGGCAATAGCTGGAAATATTCGGCCGGTTCGCCTTCCGGGCAGAGGTCGGGGAAAGCTCTGAAACCGAAGCGGCTGTAATAAGCCGGATCGCCGGTCAGCACGCAGCCCGCCGCATCGCGCTCGCGCAGCATCGCCAGCCCCGCCTCGATCAGCTTGCTGCCGATATGTTGTCCCTGCAGCTCCGGCTCCACGGCAACGGGACCGAGCGCATAATATCCCGAGCTACCATCCGCCGCAAACGCCTTGGTAAAAGTCACTTGCCCGACCACGATACCGTCCAACTCCGCCACCAAAGAGATAGCCAGCGCGCCAGCGTCGCGGAACCGGTCTATCAGATCCTGCTCGTCGCCGTCAGCATATTCCATCGGCGCAAAGGCACGCTTTGTGATGTCATGGATCGCGGCCTGATCGGCGGGTGTTTCCGGACGGATGACGATGGTCATCGCTCGGCAATCGCAGCGAGCAGCAGGACCAGCGATACCGTGCAGCTCGCGGTCCGGACATGGTTCCACGGCAGCCAGTGCTGCATATAGCGAAGCCACATCGCCTCTGCTTCCGGCCCAGCCGCATCGGTCGCCTCAAGAGCATTGTTCAGCGGGACATTGGCGGCCGCCGTTACCACCAGCATCCCGAGCAGATAGATCACCCCGCCCATCACCATTTGCCAAGCACCAGCCGAGCCCCAGATCATCACGCCGAATACCGCCAGCAACAGACAGGCAAGACTGCTCGCGAAAAACAGCGGCAGGAACAGCGACTTCAGGATGATCCGGTTGATCGACTGCATTGCCGCCATCCCGACCGGTCGCCCCGCTGCGTCGAGCGCCTGCATGACGAACACCGAGAAGGTGAAATAGACACCGGCCATCAAACCGACCGATAGCGCTGCGAACCAGAGGGTTGCGGTTATGACGTCCTGCAAAAAGCTCTCCTGCTATTATCTCTTGTTCTACATCCCCAGGACGTCGGTATCAACTTTCGGCTTCAACACGCCCAGCACCACGGCGACCAGCAGCAGCGCCGGTACATCGCCGAGCATATGGCCCATATGTTCCGGATTCTGCATCGCCTGCACCGCCATGATTCCGGCGTGAACCACGCTCGACCAGATGGTGAAGGATATCAGGGATCGATGGTCTGCAGGATTGGCGGCGGCGCGGATCAGGAATATGCCCAGCGTCGCGTAGACCCCGACGATCATCATATAATAATGAGAGGCGACCGGCGGCCCCTCGTGCCACATCCAGCCCGACGGCCAGACCAGCGCCAGCGGATAGACCAGACAGAATATTGCCCCGAACAAAACCAGAGCAACCTGCAAAAAGCTATAACGTCCCACCATTTTTTCTCTCCCGTGGCGACCCGCGAGTGCGACAATGATTACGCCTCTTGCGCCGAGATGGCAAATCGCGCGCCGAACTTTACACAAATGCGCGATTTTATTTTCTGTAATCTTTGCGCTCCGCCTCCCGATCCTCCTCCGGCGGAACCAGCCGGTCGAGCCGTCCGAGTGCTACCAGAAGCGTAGAATTGTCGGGTTTTCTGATCGTTCCGGCATAGCGCCCGCCGCGCAATATCGGCTGGTAGCGGCCCTGCCTGATCCGCTGGAAAAGCGTCTCTAGTGTAATCTTTGGCTGCCGGCTTCCCGGCACGCCCAATATCGCGTCCCAGGCAGCGACAAATTCCTCCGCGCCGGGTTTGCGGCGCAGCTGGTAGGCGCTGTCGCGGCTCATCCCGAGCCGCTCTGCGGCGCGCTTGATGCAGCGGGTTTCGGCGAGCAGCCCGAGAAACTCCGCCTGCCGGACCGGCGTCCACCCGTCTTTCCGCGCGCGCAGCGGCACCGGCGTGAAAGCCGGGATACGCGAAATAGGGCGCTGCTGGACCATATGGCTGCGGGGATCAGGGCGGGAGTCGGTCATGGGCGGGATTAGGGCATATTGGTAGCGGTGTAGGAAAGCGGTTTCTTGGTCGGGGTGGCTTTGTGATCTGAACCGCCTTTTCGTCATCCTGAATCTATTTCAGGACCCCTCCAGACTGCGCGCCTGCCCCACGAGGTCCTGAGCCGAAGGCCACCGGAGGTAAACAAGTTCAGGATGACGAGTTTGTGTTGCGAAATAAGGAGTGGGGCGTATTTCAAGATGACGGTTTCCACCACCCGCTACAAATCGAATTGCATTCCCCTCGTCGCTGCGCGAAACCCTCCCAAACAAAAGAACGGGAGAGAGAAAAATGTCCGACCTCGAACAATCGCGGCTGAAGGTCGTGCGCGATCATATGGCGCTGGAGATCACCCATGAATGGGATGCGGTGATCGATACGTTCCAGCATCCGCGCTATGAATTATACGGCAATGGCACCGTGTTCGACGGCGAAGAAGCGGTGCGAGCCTATTTCGCAATGTCGCGCACGCCCTTCCCCGACCAGGCCAATGAAATCATCGCGATCGGTGCGGCGGGCGAACATGTCGTGCTGGTCGAATTCTGGCTCACCGGCACCCATCTCGGCCCGCTGACCATCGGCGAGCGGGTGATCGAGCCAACCGGCAAAGCCTTTCGGGTGCGGATGGCCGCAAGTTTTGAGTTTGCGCCGGGGACCGACCGGATTGTGTGCGAGCGGGCTTATTTTGGGGAGGGGATGATTGCGAAGGAGTTGGGGTTGTGAGGGTGTGGTTGTGCTTAGTGCGGGATCGCGCCTCGCCTTGCTCGCAACGCCAAACTATCTAGAATTTTCATATAACATCTAATAGATGCTTGACGACTCGGAATTGACGTGGTAAATGGACGTCAATTAGTCGAAAGGTCAAACACCACTATGTCAGACAAGCGCGATTTAAACGCATTTTTGGATTTCATGGACTATCTGTCCGACAAAGGCTTGATGGCCAAGAACACTGCGCAAGCTAGAAAAGCAGCGGCCAACAAGGTTCTCGGAGTGCTGTCATCCGAAGAAACGTCAGATGTGACGACAATAGATCTTGATGACGCAATTCAAAGATTCAGCAATCTGCAAGGTCAGAAATATACACCTCAAAGCCTAGTAACCTATAAAAGCAGGGTACGATCCGCCCTAGATGACTTCGAAGCGTATCTAATGAATCCCCTCGGTTTTCGACCGAGCATCAATACTCGCGAACGTAAATCGAAAAAGCAACAAACTGGCCTGGATAAATCAGCTTCACAAAACAATCAGACTGCCAATGAGACACCGCCTCAAATTGACAAACCGTCAACAGGGCCGTTGTCCAATAGCATCATACCTATAGCGATCAGATCCGATTTAACAGTTTTCGTTCAAGGATTACCGTTTGATTTGAGCGAGTCCGAAGCGAACAGAATCGCGAACGTAATAAAGGCAATGGCCATGACTTAAACAAGAAAGGCCCGAGCAAGCTCGGGCCAATCAATTTTTCTTCATCGGGTTCAACGGGGCTCGCCGATGACGAAGCCTAGCTGATCGATTAAAGAAGTGTTGCAGTTTCTTTATATACAAATCGGTTGTTAAAGCAAGGTAAACAGCGCCCCGAAAGAGGTTGCGGTATGAGTAAACGTAAGTTTGCACCACCGCCACCGGGTTTCAAATACATCTTTCGCCCTTGGCGGAAGTGTCCGAAAACCGGTGACATCCTGTATGCTAAGAACTTTGGGTTCAAGGCGTGGCCGATCTTGGTACCGGTCTAAAATAAGATGGCAGGGGTTCAGTGCCCCTGCCATTCAATAAATTCCGATCATGTATGGGGAGACAAATAATTGAAAAAATTTAGTGAATCCACTTATGCGTTTGCATGCACTCAAGAAGTCACTCAGATTTCTCCTCGGTGGGCTAACAACGTCCCAATAATTCCTACGCTTCAAAAAGAGGCTAGGGTTGGATACGATGTGCGCTTCGATCTTCCGGGTACGTTTCTTTTGTATCAATTCAAACTGACATCCCAAGTGCATAAATTGAGATTAGTCGGAGATGAAAAGGAAGATACGAGACAAAGCCGACGATTGAGGTCGTTAGCATTGTATGGGCTAAATCAATTCTGGACGACAGCACATCAACATCAAAGGCTGTCTCGTCTCTGCCGATTTTTTCCGTTCACGTTCTACGTTGCACCGAAGTTTGGGTCGGAGAAGGAATTGAACGAGCACTTTCGGAGAAAAAAAGTGCTGGAGAATTCACTTATCGTGCCCGTTACCGACTTTCCCACACCTCGGAACGACAACGGTCATCGCCATCGAGTAATTGCGCCGATCAACTCATCGGAAATCTTTATCTTCAGCGAACACAGGATGGTTGAGAATATAAATTACCGACACTATCTGAAATCAATCTGGGAAAAGTGGGCTGGGAGCGAGCCCCTATATCGAACCATCGACTTCATTTGGAGCGAATTTCCTGGCATCAGAGGAAGAACAAAACAGCTGTTTAATTCCTATCGAAAATCTCAAGCAACCTTATCTTTGCCATACGAATATGGCACAATTGATCAACAAAACATTACTGAAGGGCAACCACGTCGAAAACGGCAACCGCCGTGGGAAGAATCCCAAATAAAAAGATCGATAGTTGACGGATCAGTGGATGATTATACAATTAAACTGGCGGTATTGGCAGAGATTTTCAGCGCCGGCGGTCTACGGCTTAACGTGATCCAACCCAAGGACAGATACGTAAACTAATAAGAGGAGACCCCATGACCACCCCCCAACCAACCCGACGCCAGGGCCACTGCCTCTGCGGCGCCGTCACCATCACCGCGAAAAACGCCGCCAATCATGTCGATGCCTGTCATTGCCGGATGTGCCGGCGCTGGGGTGGCGGGCCGTTTGTCGAGATTGATTGCGGAGAGAACGTGCTGATCGAAGGGGCGGAGAGGATATCGGTCTATAATAGTTCCGACTGGGCGGAGCGGGCCTTTTGCGCGGACTGCGGCTCGCATCTCTTCTATCGGCTGAAAGGGTCGGGCGAGCATATGGTCTGCGCCGGGCTGTTCGACGACGCGACCGACAAGGCCGATCTGGCTTTGCGGCGGCAGGTGTTTATCGACGAGAAGCCGTCTTATTACGCCTTCGCCGGGGATAGCGAGACGCTGACCGGTGCCGAGCTGTTCGCAATGATCGAGGCGGAGCAGCAGGAATAAGCCGATCTTTCGCCGCTTCTGTCCCTTCGGCCATATTCAGCATCGGCTCACGACCGGCTAGATATACCTCCTGAAAAGGGAAACTATCCTATGACATTATCGACCATACAGAAGCTCGCGCTGTGCACCCTGCCGTTCGCCCTGCTCGGTGCCTGTGCCGGCAAGCCCGGACCCGTTGGCAATAGCGCCGTGCCGCAGCCGGCCAAGGCGGTGGAGCTGGATCGCTATCTCGGCAAATGGTTTGAAATGGCCCGCTATGAAGCGCCGTTCCAGAAAGGCTGCGACGGCGTGACGGCCGATTATGCGCTGCGCGATGACGGCAAAATTTCTGTCGTCAACAGCTGCACCAAGGACGGCAAGACCAATAGGGCTGACGGCAAGGCGAAGATCGTCGAGGGCAGCGGCAATGCGAAGCTGAAAGTATCCTTCTTTGGTCCCTTCTATGGCGACTACTGGATCCTCGACCGCGCCGATGATTATAGCTGGGCGATCGTCGGCGAGCCGAGCGGGCGCTATCTGTGGATGCTCACGCGGCAGGCGCAGCCCGATAGCGCGACCCGGGCGCTGATCGAGGCGCGGGTGAAAGAGCTTGGCTATGACTGGAGTCTGGTGCGGGTGACCGACCAGAGCTGATCGCGCTGGTCCGGGCCTTGAAACCCCTCCCCTGACCACCCGGCGACAAAGCGTGTCGATTTAGCGCCAATTTGTGAAATCAGGCTGCAACCATCGGGCTGCTGGCGCATTGTCTATTCATGCAGGCGCTAGCGCATGCATCCCCCGCGGGCCGGCAATCCGGCTCAACAAAAGGAGTAAGAATATGGGTGAACTAGTAGACAAAGTTAAAGGCAATGTGAACGAAGCCGTTGGCAAAGCCAAACAGCATAGCGATGACCCGGAAACCCGCGCCGAAGGCAAGGCGCAGGAAGTAAAGGGCAAAGCCCAACAAGCCAAAGGCGCAGTCAAAGGCGCTCTCGGCGACGACATTTAATCCCTGTCCCTGACCCTGGCGCCGCTCGCTCTCCTCCCGCCCCCCGGTTGCGAGCAACGCCCATAGAAAAGCCGGCCCTCACGGGTCGGCTTTTTTGGTTCGGGGCAGCCAGTCCTCGCCTCCCTCTTTCCGTTCGTGCTGAGCTTGTCGAAGCGGGCCGGGAAGACCTGTTACCCGTGATGAGAGCCCTCAGTCTGCAGGATCGACCGTGATGCTGGTGATCAGGCGAAAATCGTCGCTCATCACATTGCCTTCATTGTCATATTGCTCGCCAATGCCGATGGTTGCGGTGGCGCTGCGACCAATAAATTCGGTCGGCATTTCCTGTTCCTCGAACCACGCGATACAAGAATCGACGCTGCAGAGCGCGCTTTGGATTTCTCCATCTGGATCAGCGTCCGCCGCCGGAGCGACCAGACTGTAATCGAGATAGCAATTGTCGCCGCATTCAAAGCCCTTGATTATGATCTGCTGGCTCTGCCCTGCCGGGGCAGAATCGGCGACGGGCCGGGACGCATCCATCGCCACGTCGGCGGTGTCCGCTTCGGGCTCGGCGGCCGGCGCCTTGCTCGCGGCGCAGGCGGTGAGAGCCAATATCGCGAACGCGGTTAGCGGCATTTTGATCAAATGGGACATGGTTTCAAACTCCGGTGAAGATGTCGCTCATCCTGAACTTTTTTTCCCGCCCAGTCCACCGGCACGCCGGGAGGGAACTTTTGCGGGAACCATTTTCCAGTTGGTGCATTGGACTATCATGCAGGCGCAACGTCTGTCCCCCGATCGGCCGGCAATCCGGCCCCAGCGAAGGAAAAACAGATGGGCGAACTTCTGGACCGGCTGAAAGGCAATGTGAACGAAGCGGTTGGCAGCGCCAAACAGCAGAGCAACGATCCCGAGACCCGCGCCAAAGGCAAAGCCCAGGAAATCAAGGGCAAGGCCCAGCAAGTCAAAGGCGCGATCAAAGGCGCACTGGGCGACGATATCTAATCCCCTCCGTACTTTGGGCGCTGCTAGCTCTCTCCCTGCCCCCCTGCAGGCAGCGTCAAAAGAAAAGCCGGCCCTCACGGGTCGGCTTTTTATTTTTACGCTGTCGAGAGTCGGGATGACGGCGACCGGATCGGGCTGGCCGGAATATTGACGCAATTTCCCTGATCCGGGAACAAAATCCACGACGCGCGGTTGCGCGTTAACCGTCCTTTATCCAAAATCCCATATCAGGTTACCCGGCATCCTTGTGGGGTATGAAATGACGACAAATGTGCAGCAGGAAACAGACGCGATCTTGATCGATGTTGCGCAGAGCGTGCCGGCGATTACCGACAAGGTGGTCAGCCACGAACTTCTCGAAGACGGGCTGACGCGGCGCATTGCCGGGCAGCTTGGCATGATCGCTCCGCTTGTCCTGATCGGATGGGTAGCGACCGACATGCCGGAGAGGTGGATCTTGTGGTTGCTGATCGCGCTGCAATTACTGGCACAAGTGGCGATTGCGGCCAGCGCGACCTGGCTCCGCCATGCCGTGGTCACTGGCAAAGTTCCGCTGTTTCGTCATATCTTGTGGATGCTGGCCGAAGGCGCAAGCGGTGTCATCTGGGCAGTGGCGCTGGTCCTGCTCGGGCCGATCATTGACAGTTCGAATGCCGCGCTGACCATATGGGTCACGATATTGGTTACCATGACGATCTCGATTCTGCTTGCCGCACCCTTTGCCGGCATTGTCTTCCCCCTGCTCGGCGGCTTTTTTGCAACGCTGGCCATTGCCATATTGTTTCTAAACTGGAGTATCAGCGGTTTTACGGAACTGGCCTATATTTGTCTGACTCTCGCCCTGTGTGTCATCGCCAAGGCGGTCAATCTGCAGGCGCGGGCGAATTGCCGGGCGGAGATTGGCGTCGTCCGGCTGAGCGAACGGCTGGAGGAAGAATTGCGCCGCACTTCGTGGCAGTCGCGCCATGACAGCCTGACCGGATTGTTGAATCGCTCCGCCTTGCTGGAAGCAATCGAGGACATGGGTGACGGACGGGCGTCGGTGATCCTGGTCGACATCGATCATTTCAAGGCGATCAACGACGGCTTCGGTCATATGCAGGGCGACGCGGTGATTGCTGCCGTCGGGGCCTGCCTGTCGCAGGCGCTGGCCGAAGAGATGGACGATGCGCTGACCGCGCGCTGGGGTGGTGAGGAATTCATCATCGTCCTCTCCGAATGTTCCGATGCGCAAGCCAGAGACATCGCCGAAACCGTACGCAAGGCGGCCGCCACGCTGGCCCGTGCAGACTGGCCAGAGATGCTGCGGCTCACCGTCTCGCTCGGCGTTGCCAGCGGGCCGGCTAATCGTTTCTCAAGCCTGTTCCGGGAAGCCGATCGCGCAATGTATGAAGCCAAAGCGCTGGGCCGCAATCGAGTGGTCTTTGCCGGCGACGGCAAGAATGAACCGGCCAAGACTGCACGAGCGGCTTGAATAGCAGCCATCGATAACGCGTGTTGACAGCGCCAGTGTGTTACCATAGCAATACAGAATGAAACGCAAGCTTGCCATTGTTATCTGCCTGATCTTCCTCGCCTCGGGGATCATCCGGATCGGGGTCAGCGCGCTGATGATCGGTCAGGCAATGGGGTGGTGGATATTTGATGGCGAGGCCGTCGAAGCATTGGCCGACACGCAGCGCTTCATAGCCGAGGCAGACATAAACCTGGTCGGCTTCACCCCCCTCACCTATTTCGCCTTCATCATGGTCATGGGGTTGACGATCAGCGGCGGCGCGGTCGGCCAGTTGTGGCGGCGGCGATGGGGTCTGACGCTTATCGCACTTTATCTGCTCAGCCATGCGGCACTGTTCATCAATTTCATGACAGTGAACCCGAAGATTTTCCTCTGGGGCCTTTCGGTGGTGATGGCCGGAGTACTGGTCTGGGCGAGCAGGACGGCGGAAGCGGACGAGCGCGTGACGGCGTAGCGGGCGGCCCGTCACTGGGCGCCCCGCACACACTCCGTTCGTGCTGAGCTTGTCGAAGCACGGGTGGGATTAGCCAACTTTGCCCTGCAGGCGGCTGTCCATCGACAGGCTCAGGACGAACGGCGTTTCTTGGGGTTGAGCTTGTCTGGTCCGGTGGCGATCCTGAGTGAACATACACCACACTCCGTTCGTGCTGAGCTTGTCGAAGCACAGGTGGGGCTATCCAACATTGCCCTGCAGACGTCTGTCCTTCGACAGGCTCAGGACGAACGGGGTTTTGGCGCTCCAATATATTAGGAACAGGCCTCGACATATCCCAGCACC
>NZ_JBALUT010000009.1:0-19198 GCF_036963705.1 Parasphingorhabdus sp.
AGCGTAACAAGAGCTGAGACCAAGGGGACCCCAACGATGCGTTATTTTCTTGATACTGAATTTAACGGCTTTTGCGGTGAATTGATTTCGATCGCTCTGGTTCCCGAAGATGACTCCATTGCTCCCTTTTACGCGGCGGCGGTATGCCAAAACCCCACGCCGTGGGTTGCCGAGCACGTCATTCCTGTGCTGGATGTCGAGCCAGTGGAGCGCAGACGTCTCGCAGACCAGTTCGCGGACTATCTGAGCGACGATCCCGAACCTGTGCTGGTTGCAGACTGGCCCGAAGACATAGCCCATGCGGCGCGGTTGCTTGTTATCGGCCCGGGCCTTATGAAACCGGTCCGTAATATTCGTTTTGATCTGGTCGATGCCGAGCTCGTTGGCTTGAGCGAGGACCGCGCCGTTCCGCACAATGCCTGTCACGATGCGCTCCGGCTACGCGCCGATGTGCTTGCCTATGAAAAACGAATGGCGACGTAGATGGGACAGCATCCAACCAGCGCAACCCCTCATCCAAATATATCTAGCCGCCTCCGTTAAAGCTTCTGCGGCAAGATTTCGGATCTTTCTCACTCACGGGAGAAGGTTTAAAAGCCGCTGTCCTTCACCCGAACCAATCGCTTGTTGTGCCCCCGCTCCCGCAACGAGCGCGGGACGGGCTCTGTGACAATCCGGAAGTTCACACTCGACGCCAGACTTGCGTTTCTTATAGACGGGAATTCTAAGGTTTCGGGGCAAAGGTCACGATAAAAAGAACAGGCCTCCGGTGTCTAGTTTGCCGCGAGTCAGAGCAACGGCCAGGTGCGCACAATATCTCTGCCTTTTCGTTACACTTTGCGTCTTCGCGGCTTTGTGCGAGTCAAATTGGTCTGATCGGCACAAGCCGTCACGTCAAAAACGCTTCCCTAGCCCCGATAGTGAATCAAGTTCAGCACAGGCTTTTGACAAGGTTTGGAACAGATGAGACCGGATTTTTGGGGAATGTTGCAACAGCCGCTCGTCCTCCGGACGCGCTCTGGGCCTTAAAAACTGGTCGGGACGAGAGGATTCGAACCTCCGACCCCCACACCCCCAGTGTGATGCGCTACCAGGCTGCGCTACGTCCCGACCGAGGCTGCGCATATATGGAGGTCGATGGGGCTTGGCAAGTCGTTTGCGTGATGTTTCCAACCTTTCCGGAATACGGATTTCATTGCACCGTCGACAAGCGCGTGATAGGCGCGCGCATCATTCGGGTTGGCTGTTTAAGGGCTTGAAATACCGGCCCGGTCAACACACATCACAATTTGCAATTATCGGGACGGATTCATGACAAGCATTTCTATATTATCTGCAGCAGCGGGCACCGGTGGTGCCGGTGGTTTTCTGATTTCGGTTATGCCGCTGGTATTGATTTTCGCGGTTTTCTATTTTCTGCTGATCCGTCCGCAGCAAAAGAAGATGAAAGAACATCAGGGCAAGATCGGCGCGGTCAAGAAAAATGACCAGGTTGTCACCGGGGGCGGCCTGGTGGGCAAAGCGGTCAAGGTCGACGATGAATTTGTCGAAGTCGAAATCGCAACCGGCGTTCGCGTCAAAGCGGTCAAGGCGACCTTGTCGGATGTCATGCCACGCGGTGGTGCCAAACCTGCGAACGACTGAACGCGGTGATATAGAAAGTTAGTTTCGATGCTCGATTTCCCGCGCTGGAAAGTCATTTCCATTTCTCTGTTGCTGGCCTTTGGCGTGCTGATGTCATTGCCAAGCCTGATTGGCGAGAGCGGTCAGAAATACTGGCCCAGCTTTTTACCCAACCAGACCATCAACCTGGGGCTTGATCTTCAGGGCGGTAGCCACATCTTGCTGGAAGCCGATCCGGCCGATGTAGCAACCATGCGGCTCGAGACGATGGAAGAATCTGTGCGGGCGGAAATGCGCCGTGCGGAACCGCGGATCGGCATTGGCGACATCTCGCGACGTAATGGTGTGTTGAGCTTCATGGTGCGCGACAGCACTCAGGTTGATGCCGCACGCGACGCGATCGTTCCGCTTACCAGCGGCGCCGGCCTGACCGGTCAGCGGGACTGGGACATCGAAGTGCGCGATGATACGCGCTTTGTTCTAACTCCGACCGCAGCCGGCCTGGAAAATGCGGTTACCAATGCGATGGATACGGCGACCGATGTTATTCGTCGCCGGATCGATGAAATGGGCACCCGCGAGCCGACCATCATTCGCCAGGGTGATACGCGGATCGTCGTGCAAGTGCCGGGTCTTGACGATCCCGAAGCGCTGAAAGCCTTGCTCGGACAAACCGCAAAGCTCGAATTCAAACTGGTCGATTTTGACGCCGATCCCAATGCGCTGGCCGCAGGGCGGGCACCGATCGGAAGCCAGATTTTCCCTTATCCCGACAATCCGTCCGGATTGCCCAATATCGCCGTCAAACGGCTTGGCGGAATTAGCGGCGACAAACTGACCGATGCTGGACAAGGCTTTGCCCCGGAAACCAATGCACCGGTGGTCAACATAACCTTTGACAGCGAGGGCGGTTCGAAATTCGCGCGTTTGACCCAGAATAATGTCGGTCGACCATTCGCGATCATCCTTGATGGGCAAGTGCTTTCCGCACCGAATATCAACGAACCGATCCTTGGCGGCTCCGCTCAGATTTCCGGTAATTTCACCGTTGAAAGCGCCAACCAGCTGGCTATCGCTTTGCGATCCGGTGCGCTGCCGGTGGAACTGAAGATCGTCGAGGAGCGCACTGTCGGTCCCGATCTTGGCAAGGATTCGATCGACAAGGGCATGATTGCCGCGATCATCGCAACCGTAGCGGTTCTGACCTTCATGGTGGTGACTTATGGACGCTTTGGCATGTACGCCAATATCGCGCTGGCCTTGAACCTGTTCATCATTGTCGGGGTTATGGCGATTTTCAACGCAACATTGACGCTGCCGGGTATCGCGGGGTTTGTGCTCACCGTCGGCTCCGCCGTCGATGCCAATGTGCTGATCAACGAAAGGATCAGGGAAGAGCGCAGGCGAGGGCGACGAGTCATTCAGGCGATTGAAGTTGGCTATAAAGAAGCTTCGCGCGCTATTTTTGACGCGAATATTACCAATATCATCGCCGGCGTATTGCTGTTCATGTTCGGCTCCGGTCCGGTCAAGGGCTTCGCGGTCGTTCTGATGATCGGTATCGCGTCTTCCGTCTTTACCGCCGTGGTCGTAACCCGGATGTTTGTAGTGCTGTGGGTCAGAAGAGCCCGGCCGCAGGAGTTGGTGATATGAGACTGCTCAAACTCGTCCCGGACGATACCAATATCGGTTTCCTGAAATGGCGGAATATCGCCATGGCCTTCAGCATCCTGACGATCATTGCATCGATGGGGCTGGTCGCTGCCAAGGGTTTGAACTTTGGCGTCGACTTTGTCGGTGGCCAGATGATCCAGGCTACGTTTACCGAGACCGAAGCCGCTCCTATTCCTGAGCTGCGTGAAAGCATTGGCGGGCTTGGCTATGGCGAAGCAACGATCCAGCGTTTTGGCGATGCCAATGAGGTGTCGATCCGGATGCGGCTGCCAGCCGAAGCGGAATCGCGGCCCGAGGCGGCCAGTGAAATGACCGCCAAGATCGTATCGACCCTGAAGGCCGATCATCCCGATGTCCGTATTGATGGCGTGGAGTCGGTTTCCGGCAAAGTGTCGTCGGAACTTTTTGAAACCGGTGCTTATTCGCTGCTGTTCGCGATGATCGCGATATCGATCTATATCTGGATCCGTTTCGAGTGGCAATTTGGCATCGGTGCCCTGTTTGCGCTGGTCCACGATGTCGCGCTGACCTTCGGTCTGTTCGCGCTGACCCAGATGGAGTTCAACCTCAATATCGTCGCTGCGCTGCTGACGATCATCGGCTATTCGCTTAACGACACGATCGTCGTGTTCGACCGTATCCGCGAGAATCTGAAGAAATATCGCAAGATGGATATCATCGCCTTGCTCGACCTGTCGGTGAACGAGACTCTGGCCCGGACGGTGATGACCAGCTTGACCATGTTGATCGCGCTTGGTGCCTTGATCCTGTGGGGACCCGATGTAATTTTCGGTTTCTCCGTGGCAATGTTCTTCGGCGTATTTGTCGGTACCTACAGCTCGGTCTACATGGCTGCTCCAATCCTGATCTGGCTGAAAGTCGGTCCGGACACGTTCGTGCCAACCGATTCAGCAGACGACAAGCCGGAGCAGACGGGCGGACCAGAGCAGATCGGCTGAATTTTGGTAGAGCTACGCAAGGATGTCGAATTTACCGGTCCGGTGGTCACCGGCTTTACGGCTGAGGGTTTCAAGATTGGTGACCAGCGGTTCGAGCAAGGCCTGCTGATATCGCCTGAACAGGTATTGGATTGGGCTGGGTCGAGTCTGGATAAACTCGATCTTGGCGAGATATTATCCGGCCTCAACCTGTCTCCGGCCCCCGAATTTTTGCTATTGGGTAGCGGCGCGTCGATGCTGCAGCCTCCGGCTGCTTTCCGCCGGGAAGTAGAAGCGGCAGGCATGGGACTGGAAGTCATGGACAGCCGTGCTGCGGCGCGGACTTGGGGCGTGCTGCGGGCAGAAGAACGCTGGATCGTCGGGGCATTTCTACCGATATCCTAGCCTCTATTCGCTGCTTCGTTCAATATGCTCAGCAACTGATCACCATTATTTTTCCAGCTGAACCGGCTGACCGATGATCGCACCAGTTCTTGTGCCGGACGTTGGGAGAGGATGGCCTTTGCCGCCTCTACAATCGCTTCGGCAGTCTGGTCGACTACCCGCCCGGCAGAGCCGCTGGTCACCAGTTCCCGCGCGCCACCGGCCTCGCTGATGATCACCGGCGTGCCGCAGGCAAGCGCCTCGACCCAGGCGTTGGCGAGACCTTCGGACTTGGACACAAGAATAGCGATATCGGCTGCAGCAGTCAGATCCGGTAATTGATCGTGCGGAACGCTGCCGAGGAATCGGACTCGGTCAGCAACGCCGAGTTGCCTGGCGAGGGCACGATAGGCATGTTCTTCCTCTCCCAGTCCGGCGAGCATCAAAGTGGCGTCGGGAAAACTTGCTAGAGCGCGGATAACCAGATCCTGGTTCTTGCGGGCGATCAGCGCCCCGGTGGTAATGAACAACGGCCCGTTGACGCCCAGCGCGCGCTTGGCCGCCAGCCTGTCGACGGGCCGGAACTTGTCCTGGTCGAGCCCGGTATAATGGACCGAAATCTTGTCGCCATCCATCCCGAGCGCAATCATATCCTGCTTCAGCGCTTCGGATACCGCCAGCAAGGCGCTGGCCTTCTCCGCTGCACGCAATATCTGATCGCGGCATTTGGGATCGCTGCCCCAGTGATGGATATCCGCGCCGCGCGCCTTGATCGTGAAGGGAATGTCGAGCGCCTGGGCCAGCCGCATCGCCGCTGGCCCGTCGGGGTAGAAAAACTCCGCGTCGATCACGTGAAACGGGGTTTGCTGATGCAATTGCCTGACCAGCGGCAGCACTGCTTCGGCAATCCGCTTCGGGTTGCTTGCGCCGCCTATCTTAGGGATCAGCCTGAACCGGGGGCGGTAGACATCGAGCCCGCGCCACTCTTCATGCCGGGGCAGGGTGTTCAGGGCCTGATATTGTCCGAGCCGGCTCAACGGCCACGGCGGTATCCCCACAGGATTGACGACCGTCACCACGGCCTCGAGCTGGCCGGAAAGCTCCGCGGTTTGCCGTTCGACAAATATCCCGAAATTGGGAGCAGCAGCATTGGGAAACAATGTCGACAGGGTGAGGACACGAAGTGGTTGGGTCATGGCGGTATTCCTAGCGCAGAGGCGCTAAAGCTCCCTTACCAGCCGCACGGCGACGCCGATCCATTCAGGATCGCTGACAATTTGCTGCCGTGCGCCGCTGCCAAGCGGCAGGATTTGCAGCTTGTTACCCTCGCGCCCGATCAGGCGCCCGAACAGATAGCGTCCGGCGGGGCGAGGGGCCAGCACGTCGCGGTTGAGCGCGCCGCTATATTGTTCCGGTGTCCGCCGCGATAGCCAGACATCGTCACCAGCCCGATAATCACCGATGCTGCTTTTGACCCGTAGGGCGACCATCGCTGGTTCGATAGTGGGCTGATAGATATTCTCGGTCTTGTCGAGAGCGTGGGCGCCCTTGTGGTCCAGAATTGCTGCAACCGGAAGTTCTTCCTGGTCGGGCAGGGACAGAAGCGCAGCGCTGTCGACGCCAAGTGCATTGGCAATCCGGTTTAGCCAGCCGAGCGACAAGGTCCGCGCCCCGGTTTCCAGCCGCCCGATGGTTTGCGCGGTCGTCGGTGGTTCACACCGTCCGGCTACTTCGTCCAGCGTCAATCCCTTGGCCTTGCGAACGTCCCTGATACGGCTGATCATATCTATCTCCAAACCTATATGGTTTTATCCTTTCCTACAATATCTCCAAAATGGCAAGAACATATAATTACCAATTAGGACATATTATGCCGATGAAAGTCACCAAACTTCATCCCAATCCCCGTTTGCTTGGCGAGCGTGCGCTGCCGCAGGACGGCGAAGACCGCAATGACCGCGAACCAAAGAGGATGCGCGCGCGTAGCGTCACCGTAAACCTGTCGGAATCGCCTTTGGGCTGGCTTCACGCCAGAGGGCATCTGTCCGATCGGCAATTTGATGCGGGCGAAAAGCTCCGCGCCGATTGGGAGCGGGCTAATCTGGCGCCCCGGATTACGATGCGTTGGGACGCGGCTCCGGTTGCTGGTGGAAAGCGCGCTGCTCCCAAAGCCCTAGAGGAGTCCGAAGCACAGCTTGCCGCAAAATTACGCTTCGAAAAAGCCATCGACCATCTGGGTAGCGATCTTGCCGATATTGCCTGGCGGATCATCTGCGGAGGCGAGGGGACACCGGTTGCGGAGAAAAATCTCGGCTGGCCTGCAAGGTCCGGAAAACTGGTGCTGAAAATTGCGCTGGACCGGCTGGCCATCTTCTATCGACTGCCGGGCTGATCAGGAATTGCTCAGTTGCTCGACTTCTTCCGCCAGCTCCAGCCAGCGCATTTCGGCAGAGTCTTTTTCCTCGATCAAGGCGCTATTCTCTTTGGTCAATGCCTCGAATATCGGGAAGTCCCGGACATAGAGTTTGGGATCGGCAAGCGCCTGTTCGATCTCGCCCATGCGCAAGTCAATAGCCTCGATCCGATCCGGCAATTGATCGTAATCACGCTGATCCTTGTAGCTGAGTTTCTTGCTCGGACTGCTCGACCGAGAGACCTGCTTGGTCGAAGATTGCGCTGGTTTGGACTGGGTTTTCTGGTTTGAACCAGTTTGTTTGCGTTGCGCTTCCCATTCGGCGTAACCGCCAGCGATAACATCGACATTGCCGCTGCCATCCAGGCCCAATGTGACGGTTACAGTCCGGTCGAGAAAATCGCGATCATGGCTGACCAGCAGGACGGTGCCTTCATAATCGGCGATCACTTCCTGGAGCAGATCAAGCGTTTCGAGATCGAGGTCATTGGTCGGTTCGTCGAGAACCAACAGGTTGGACATGCGGGCGAATTCGCGAGCGAGCAGAAGGCGGGATTGTTCGCCACCCGACAATGTCCCGACCCGTGCGTCGATCAGACTGGGCGCGAACAGAAATTCCTTGAGATAGCCTTGCACATGTTTCTTGGTACCGCGCACATCGATCCAGTCGCTGCCATCGGCAAGAACATCGCGGACCCGCTTGTCGGGGGTGAGCAGGCTGCGTTGCTGGTCGATGAAAACACCGTTCAATGTCTGTGCGAGCACAACGCTGCCGGTATCGGACTCCAGTTCGCCGGTCAGCATCTTCAGCAAAGTTGTTTTGCCGGCGCCATTGGAGCCGACGATCCCGATCCGGTCGCCACGCTGGATGCGCAGGGAGAAGTCGCGGATAATCACGCGCTTGGCGTCGCCTTCGCCAAAGGATTTGGAAATATTGGTCGCGGTTATTACCGATTTGGTTCGGCTATCATCGCTTTCGGCTTGCAGCTTGGCTGCGCCTGCCGGACCGATCATCGCCGCGCGCTGAGCCCGCATTTCCCATAGCTTCGCTAGCCGCCCCTGGTTGCGCTTGCGCCGGGCGGTAACGCCGCGTTCGAGCCATTGGGCTTCAAGTTTCAGCTTTGCGTCAAGCTTTTCCGCCGAACGGGTCTCGTCGGCGTAGATTTTTTCCATCCAGGCATCATAGCCGCCAAAGCCGACGTCAAGCCGCCGGATCGTGCCGCGGTCGAGCCATAATGTCTGTTTGGTCAGCCGGGTCAGAAATGTCCGGTCATGCGAAATGGTTATGAACGCACCCTTGTAACGACCGAGCCATTCTTCCAGCCAGTCGATTGCGCCGAGATCAAGGTGGTTGGTCGGCTCGTCGAGCAGCAACAGATCGGGTTCCGAAGCCAAGGCCCGGCAAATCGCCGCTCGCCGTTTCTCGCCGCCGCTCGCCTTGTCGGCGCGAATAGAAAGGTCGGTCCCGAGCTGGTCGGCAATTGCCTCCACTTCATGCAGAGCCGGCCCCGGGTTCCCGGACAGCGCAAAGTCCCGCAACGTCTCGAACGGAGTAAGGTCTGGTTCCTGCTCCAGCATCACAATATTGACGCCCGGCTGGATAACCCGCTTGCCCTTGTCCGATTCAATCTCGTCGGTGATCAATCGCAACAGGGTCGTCTTGCCCGCGCCGTTTCGTCCGATCAGCGCCAGCCGGTCCCGCGGCCCGACGTGCAGATCGAGATCCTGAAACAGCCATCCTTCGCCCTGATGGAGCGAGAGATTTTCGTATGAAAAAATTGGAGGTTGGGACATGGTCTCCGCGCGTTAGGGGCAAGCGGGCTTTCGCTCAAGTCTTCTCTTTGGCACAATGCCCATTGACGTGCCGAGGCTTATCGGATTGTTAGGAGCGGAATTGACATTTTGGGTGTTAGGGGCGGGATTTGGACATAGTATATCTGAATGGCGAATATGTCCCGAGGGCATCTGCCAAAATTTCCATATTTGACCGGGGACTACTGTTTTCCGACGCTGTCTATGAAGTGATTTCGGTCATTGATGGCCGATTGATCGATATGGAGCGCCACGTCAGCCGTCTCGAACGGTCGCTTGGCGAGCTTTCAATCAATGCCTTCGCCGATTGGATGGGCATGTCGCAAAATTTGGTCGCAGAAAATAAGTTGCAGGAAGGTCTGATCTATTTGCAGGTCTCACGCGGGGTGATGGACGAGCGGGAATATCGCTGGCCTGCACCGGAAACCGTCCCGACTATATTTGCCTTTGCCCAGGAACGAGCGTTGCTCGTAAATCCGATGGCCGATCGCGGCATGCGGATCATCACCCGGCCCGATCTGCGCTGGCAGAGATGCGACATCAAGACCACCCAATTGCTCTATGCCTCCTTGATGAAAATGGAGGCTGTTGCTGCGGGAGTCGACGATGTCTGGTTGACCCAGGATGATATGATCACAGAGGGTACCTCCCAGAACGCGCATATCATCAGCCGCGACGGTGTGCTGATTTCGCACCAGCTAGATCGCCGAATCTTGCCCGGCGTCACCCGTATCGAAATGCTGACGCAGGCAAGTTCCATGGAACTAACGGTCGAGGAACGCGCTTTCTCGATAGACGAAGCAAAAAATGCGGCTGAAGCGTTTGTCACGTCTTCAACATTGCTGATCATGCCGGTCGTCGAGATTGACGGCCACAGGATCGGCGATGGTGAGCCGGGTGAACGAACAGGAGAAATCCGTCAAAACTATTTAGCTGCCGTTCAGAGAGCTTCGTCTACAACGAACTGAATCAATGGAGATAAATATGAAATATTCGATTCTACTCGCCGGAGCAGCCTTGGTATTTGCACCGGTGAACATCGCACAAGCCGCGAATGTCGAGATTGTCGCCCAGAATCCGGTCATCGAACTCAGCGTCTCCGAGCAGGTCGACAGCGCGCCGGATACCGCGACATTCAGCACCGGTGTCGAAACAAAGGCGCCGACCGCAACTCAAGCACTGCGCGATAACTCGGTGCAGGCGCGGGCGGTAATCGACCGTCTCAAATCGCTGGGTATTGCCGAAAAGGACATTCAGACCACCGGCATCAATCTGCGGGCAGATTATGATTATGACCAGGAAAGTCGGGAGAACCGCTTCGTCGGCTATGTGGTGTCCAATCAGGTTTCTGCGACCGTGAATGATATATCCAAGCTTGGAAAGATTCTCGATGCCATCGTCAGCAGCGGTGCCACCAATTTGAATGGCCCTTCTTTCTCGATCAGCGATGACAGCAAGTTGAAGGACGTGGCGCGGGAGCGGGCGCTTGCCAATGCCAAATCGCGGGCAATGAGCTACGCTCGCGCGGAAGGCTATACGGGGGTCAGGGTACTGTCTATCAGTGAGGGGATGTCCCATCAGTCCGACGCACCGATGATGCGGATGGAGGCTTCCGCATCGAAGTCTGCTCCGCCTATCGCTCCGGGACAGGTCGGAACGGTGGTGTCGCTCAACATAACATATGAAATGACTCGTTAATCGAACCGTCTCTAGCCTGAACCCGCCATTCACCTGATGTTAAAACCGCCGAGCCTAGGAGGATAAGGATGTTAAAGAAAACCGCCTTTTTGACCCTTCTCGCGCTCGGCGTAACCGCCGTTGTGCCGCAAATGGCTGCGTCCAAGGATCGCCGTGGCGAGCAGAACGAAGCGCGTGCGCAAATGATGGCCGGCAAGGTGAAATCGATCCGTTCGATCGAGAACCAGATCCTGCCAAGAATGGCGGATAGCGAGTATATCGGACCGGAATTTGACCCCAATGCTTTGGTCTATCGGCTAAAATTCATTCGCGATGGCCGGGTCTTGTTTGTGGACGTTGACGGCCGGACCGGTTCGATTCTGCGTCAGACCCGCTGATCCTGATCGGCGATCCGCTAATTTCTAAATCATTGTGCGTTTTCGGGATGGTGATATAGGCTATCCCAGATAAAACTGTACCATTTCGGAGGACAAGCATGCGCGTCTTGATCGTTGAAGACGAACCTACGCTGGGGCAACAGCTCAAATCGACACTGGAAGCCAATGGCTATGCCATTGACCTGTCGACGGACGGCGAAGATGGCCATTTCATGGGCTCGACCGAAGACTATGACGCGGTGATCCTCGATCTCGGCCTGCCCGAGGTTGACGGCCTGACCGTACTCGATCGCTGGCGCAAGGAAGAGCGCAATTTTCCGGTACTGGTGCTGACCGCGCGGGACAGCTGGTCCGACAAGGTCGCCGGGCTTGATGCCGGCGCCGACGATTATCTTGCAAAACCGTTCCAGACCGAGGAACTGATCGCCCGTCTGCGCGCGCTGATCCGCCGCGCATCAGGCAATGCCTCTTCAGAACTTACCGCAGGCACCGTGCGTCTAGATACACGGTCGGGTAAGGTCACGCTCGACGGCAGTCCGGTCAAGCTGACGGCGCAGGAATATAAACTCCTGTCCTATCTGATGCACCACAAGGGCAAAGTCGTGTCCCGCACGGAGTTGATCGAGCATATTTATGATCAGGACTTTGACCGGGATTCCAACACAATCGAAGTGTTTGTGACCCGCATCCGCAAGAAACTGGGTGCGGAAGTCATTTCGACGATTCGGGGGCTTGGCTATAGTCTAGAGGATCCCGAAGCCTGAATGAATCAAGCCAGATAGACATACCGGTCGATGAAAAGGCACCGACAACCCATAATCGGCTAGGCACCCAAACCACTGGTTCCCTCGGTCGCCGGATGATCGGGATTGCTGCGGCATGGATTGTCATCCTGCTGTTCGGCGGCGGTTTTGCGCTCGACCGTGTATTGAACGACGCGGTCACCCGCAATTTCGACAATCAGCTGGAATATGTACTCACCGCCATGATCGCGTCGGCGGAGATCGGCCCCGATGGCGAGGTCTTTCTAAACCGGCCGCTGGGAGACCAGCGCTTTCTCGAACCCAATAGTGGCCTCTATTGGCAGATCAGCGGCAAAGATCATGATGATTTCCCATCCCGTTCTTTATGGGATCGCACGCTGGAATCGAACATCACCCATGATGATCGCGAAACCCATATCTATGACAGCAAACAGTTCTCAGACGAGCCGCTGCGGTTGCTCGAGCGCACGATCATTTTGCCCGACTCCGAAACAAAATGGCTGTTCCAGGTCGCGCAGAGCCGCGATGGCCTCGATTCCCAGATCGCCAATATTCGTTCGATCCTAATCAACAGTTTCCTGATTCTCGCGCTCGGCCTGATCGGCATGGCTGCGCTGCAGACGCTCTATGGTCTGTGGCCGCTGCGCAAAATCCGGATTGCCATCGCGGCGATGCGGACCGGGCAGCAGCGCCGGGTGGTCGAACCGATGCCCAACGAAGTCACGCCGATGGTCGACGAACTCAACGCCCTGCTCGATCACAACGAAAAACAGGCAGAAGAAGCGCGGCGGCACGCCGGTAATCTGGCCCACGCGCTGAAAACCCCGCTTACCGTTATCATGAACAGCGCCACCGCCAAGGCGGATGATCTGGCTGACACCGTGATTCGCGAAGCCGGCGTCATGCGGCGGCAGGTCGACCATCATCTGGCGCGCGCGCGGGCAGTCGGCCGGCGTGGCCATGCCCATAGCCGGGCCAAGGTCTGGCAAAGCCTGCAGGCTGTAGAACGTGCCGTCGGACGGCTTTACTCTCACGTCCGGATCGACATTGATGGAGACAAAAATGCGGTTGTTTCGGTCGAGCGTCAGGACCTTGACGAAATGATCGGCAATCTGGTTGAAAATGCCGCCAAATATGGCGGAGGCAGCGTCTTTGTCACGGTCGAAACCAGTGACGAATTTGTCGAACTGCTGATCGAGGATGATGGCAATGGCATCCCCGAGAAGGACCGCCAGCGCATATTCGACCGGGGCGCGCGGCTCGACAGCGGCAAGCCCGGGACCGGGCTTGGCCTGGCCATTGTCCGCGATGTCGCGGAAATCTATGACGGATCGGTCTCGCTGGAAGAAAGCGAAGATCTGGGCGGATTGCTGGTGCGGTTGCGATTGCCGAAGAGCGAGATTGTCGAGTCCTAGTCGGTCTCGGCCTTGATCCGTTCATGGTGGCGGATCACTTCGTCGATGATGAAGCGGAGGAATTTCTCCGAAAATTCGGGATCAAGATTGGCGTCGCTGGCTAGCTGGCGCAGGCGTGCAATCTGTTCCTGCTCCCGACCTGCGTCGGCCGGCGGAAGATCATTCTTCGCTTTATATTCGCCCACTGCCTGGGTTACCTTGAACCGCTCTGCCAGCATGAACACCAATGCTGCATCGATATTGTTGATGCTTTCGCGAAATTGTTGCAGCTTTTCGTCCATGTTTCGTCGCCTGATTATTGTCCGTCGCGGATATCGTCCCGGATGTGCGGGATGCAACCGAACTGGTCTTGATTTCACTTGCCTTATCCCTAGTGACTTGCCACATCCGGTGCAACATGTCAGCAACGGTCCATCATCTCGGGCGGGACTCCGCACCTTCGCTAGAACCTATTATGTCACTGGTCGCCAGCGACATGAATCAGGTCAACGCCGTGATTCTGGACCGGATGCAATCAGAAATCCCGCTCATCCCCGAACTGGCCGGCCATCTTATCGCCGGCGGGGGCAAGCGTATGCGCCCGATGCTCACTCTCGCGGCGGCGAAGCTGATCGGCTATTCGGGCAACCGTCATTTCAAACTGGCGGCTGCGGTGGAATTTATTCACACCGCGACCCTGCTGCACGATGATGTGGTCGACGGTTCCGACTTGCGGCGCGGCAAAGCCGCTGCAAATCTGATTTTCGGCAATCCGGCCACGGTGTTGGTGGGTGATTTCCTGTTTAGCCGCGCTTTCGAACTGATGGTCGAAGATGGCTCGCTTAAAGTATTGAAAATATTGTCTAATGCGTCGGCGGTGATTGCCGAAGGGGAGGTCAATCAGCTGACCGCCCAGCGCAAGATCGACACCAGCGAAGATCGCTATCTTGATATAATTGGCGCAAAAACCGCTGCATTATTTGCTGCCGCCAGCCGGATATCTGCGGTGGTTGCAGAATGCGACGAGGAAGTCGAACTGGCGCTGGATAGCTATGGCCGCAATCTCGGCATCGCGTTTCAGCTGGTTGACGACGCGATAGATTATAGCTCTGATCGCGAAACCATGGGCAAGGATGCCGGTGACGATTTCCGCGAAGGCAAGGTGACCCTGCCGGTGATTCTGGCATATGCTCGCGGCAGCGAGGAAGATCGCAGATTCTGGAAAGATGCGATTATCGGGCATAAATCCTCGGATGAGGATCTCGCGCTGGCTACCGGATTGCTGCGCTCTACCGGCGCAATTGACGATACAATGTCGCGGGCCCGCCATTATGGCCAACGGGCGATTGATGCGCTGGGTATCTTTCCTTCCGGAAAAGCGCGGGAAGCGATGACTGAAGCAGTTGAATTTGCCATTTCCCGCGCCTATTGAGGCGGTTCAGGACAGGAACGAAACATGGCCGCACGAATTTATCAAATCCCCAGAAACGCGATGCAGTCGGGCAGGGCTCTGACCGACAAATGGGTATTGGAATTTGAACCGTCAGAAGCGCGCAAGCCTGATCCCTTGACTGGCTGGGCTGGTTCCGGTGATACCCAGCGGCAAGTAGAGCTGAACTTTGCTTCATGCGATGCGGCCAAGGCTTATGCCGACAAGCATGCGATCGATTATGCGGTCATTCCAACACCGCAGAAAACGCTGAAGCTGCAAGCTTACGCGGATAATTTTCGCTAATCAGGCGCTTTTCCCGTTCAGGGCCACAGGGCGTCCTACGAAAACGGGAAAAACAGCAGGAGTTTGACGTCGATCGCAAGACCGGCGTGGCGCTTCGTCTCGATAAAATCACTCAGTTCGGTCAACGCGACGCGGTGGACGGTGATATTCTCTCCTGCCACTCCGCCGCCTTCGCTGACCTTGGTCAATCCGCTAGCCTTGAACAGCGAGAAACTCTCCGACACCATCCCCGGTGAGGAGTAGAATTCGCCGCAGTCCCGGATTGCCGCCGCGCGATAGCCGGTTTCTTCTTCGAGCTCGCGAATCGCTGCGATCGAGCTGTCTTCATCGGCATTGTCATCATGATCGCCAACCAGTCCGGCAGGAAGCTCGATACAGGATTTGCCCAGCGGCACGCGATATTGCTCGACCAGAAGCACATGGCCTTCGTCGATTGCCAGGATCACCGCAGCGCGGATACCGCGGCTGCGGGAAACATATTCCCACTTGCCTTCGCGCTTGGCCGTGATGAAACGGCCTTCCCACATGATTTCTACTTCTTCGGACATTTCTACCCCGTTGGTGCTGAGCTCAATGAAATAGGGCCTGCCTCAAAAGTCACCCTTGAACAAGCTCAGCGCAAACAGAAGGTCACAGTTCGATCAGTTTATCGGGCAGCTCGTTGGGGTTCTGGTCGGTCTTGGGGAAATGGTCCGACAGGACAATACCCATCTGGCGCACCGCTTCGGCCATGCCTTCGCCTGGCTTGTCGGCGCGCACTAGGTCGATCAGGGATACCATCGCGTCGCCCCAGATGGCTGGCTCGACTTTATCGACGATGGCATTGTCTGCCACGATTTCCGCGCGATGTTCGCGCATCGATAGATAGAGCAATATGCCAGTTCTACCGACGGTGCGATGATCGGTTGATACCCGGAACAAGGATATCGCCCGCTTGCGCACGCGGGCCTTTTTGATCGGTGGCGGGATGAGGAGGTAAAGCAACGGCTTCCACATCAGGATCAACCTGGTACCCAAGAATTTCAGTGCGGTAAAAACGAACAGGGCCCAATAGGGCAGTGCGGATATGCCGCTCCAGCCGCCGGTCAGCCAATCGATGATATTCAGATATATTTCGGGAAACAGACTGATGACCAGCAATGCGGTCAGCGCTACCAATCCCGATATCGCCCATGCGACGTCGCCGTAGTGATCGGATTCGCCGGTCACGATGGTAACGATTTCGCCATCCGTGGTTTGTTCTGCCAGCGAAACAGCGGACGTAACGATTTTGTGATCGTTCGGTGTGAACTGGTTGACTTTGCTCATTACCAGCCTCCCGAAGCGCCGCCGCCGCCAAAGCCGCCTCCGCCTCCGCTAAAGCCGCCTCCACCGAATCCGCCACCGCCACTGCTGCCTCCGCCCCAACCGGATCCACCGCCAAATATGACGACCGGTCCGACACCACGACGATAGCGTTTGCCGCCACGGTTTGAGAACATCGGGATTATAACGAAGAAGATCAGAACGAAGATCCAGAAAATAGCCAGACCGATATTCTTCCCATCGCCTTTACCGGTTTGCTGGCTGGCCTGCTGGGCTACCGCGCGGGCCTCTTCTTCCGGCAGAACCAGCTGGTTTGATATCCGGTTTACGCCAGCAATAATGCCGCCGGCCATATTGTTGTTGCGGAACTCAGGCAGAATATCGTTCTGGATGATCATGCTCGACAGTGCGTCGGTCATGATGCCTTCGAGACCATAGCCCACTTCAACGCGTACTTTGCGTTCATTGGGGGCCACCAGCAACACCAGGCCATTGTCTTTTTCGGCTTCGCCTTCGCCATCCTGTCCAATGCCCCAAGTACGGCCGAGTTGATAGCCATAGTCGGCAATATCATAGCCTTCGAGACTGTTGACCGTCGCCACAACAAGCTGGCGATTGGACTGGACCTCCAGGGCAGCAAGCTTCGCGGTAAGCTCTGCTTCCTGCGCAGGGTCGAGTAAATCGGCCTGATCGACAACGCGGCCGGTTAGCTCAGGGAAGCTTTGGGCAAAAGCCGGGCTGGCGACCGCCAGAAAGCCGACCGCCAAGCCTAGAAGGACAGTCTTAAGCGGCGTTATGACTCGAAGTGCAATCACCCTTAAAAGCTGACTTCAGGTGCTTCGTCGGCGCCTTCAGAGGTTGCTGCAAATGGTTCCATTGGCTCGGCACCGTGGATGATCTTCGCGCCGATAATATCGGGGAAGGTGCGGATCGTCGTATTATACTGGCGTACCGCTTCGTTATAATCGCGGCGGGCAACATTGATCCGGTTCTCCGTGCCTTCCAGCTGGCTTTGCAACGCGAGGAAATTCTGGTTGGATTTGAGATCGGGATACGCTTCAACAGTCGCCATCAGACGCCCCAGTCCTTGCGAGAGCGCGCCCTGTGCGGCTGCGAATTCCTGGACCTTCGCGGCATCGCCAAGATCATCTGCGCTGAGCTGGATTGAACTGGCTTTTGCCCGGGCTTCCACCACGGCTGTCAGCGTGTCCTGTTCCTGGGTCGCAAAACCTTTCACGGTCTCTACCAGATTCGGAATGAGGTCGGCGCGACGCTGATAGGTGCTTTCGACATCCGCCCATTTTGCTTTCGCATTTTCTTCGGCTGTCGGCACACTGTTTATACCACAGGCGCTTAGCGACAAGGCCATGGCCGGAACCACCAGAAACTTGATCAATTTATTCAGCATATTTGAAATCCCTCCATCCACACGGCTCGACGCCGCGACTCTTTGTAAAAATAGGTATCATTGGTCGCTTTTGCAACGACATCCCTCGACTATTTTGGATTTTCCATCCATTTACACGCCTTTATAAATGGATGGAAAATGATATGTTAAACGAGTTCAAGGACTTTATTCTGAAGGGCAATGTGCTCGATCTTGCTGTCGCGGTTATTATCGGCGCGGCTTTTGCGACGATTACCACTTCCCTGACTGAAGATGTCATCATGCCAATAGTCAGCGCCCTGTTCGGCGCCCCCGATTTCTCGACCATGTTCCTGTTGCTGGGCTCACCGCCAGCTGATTATGCCGGTGCTATGACCGACTATGCTGCGCTGAAAGAAGCCGGCGTGCCAATGCTTGGTTGGGGCCAGTTCCTGACGGTAGTAATCAACTTCGTCATTCTCGCGTTCATCATCTTCATGATTGTCCGCTACGCCACCAAGGTGATGAAAAAATCCGAAGCCGAAGCTGAAGCGGTTGATACCGGACCCAGCGAAATCGATCTGCTAATCGAAATCCGGGACAGCCTGAAAAAATAGCAACAAAGATAGCAATCCGGGATTGCTGATATCGCCCCTTTTGCTGCGTGATTTGCCTACGGTAAAACATGCATCGCGAGAGGGGCGATTTTTTTTGCCTCGAGACTTTCAAGACTCGCTCGAAAAGTCGGCAAAACTCCCGAGATCTAAATAATAATCCTTTTATTATAATAGGATAGTTTGGGTCATCATTTTTTAAGATACAATAATATTTTTCGCTCTTATAGGCCCGCTCAGCTGGTTTGATTCTCAGCTGTTTTGAACGTCTATAGGGGACTATATTATTATGCGTAAATTCGCTGTTTTGGCTGCATCCGCAGCCGTATTCGCTTTGAGTGCCTGCAATGCTCCAGCTGAAGATGCTGCAGTAACTGAAGAAGTTGCGACTGAAGAAGTTGCACCTGCTGAAGATGCTATGGTTGCTGAAGAAGTTGCTCCGGTTACCGAAGAAGCAACCGCTGAAGCTGCTCCTGCAGACGAAGCTGCTGCACCTGCAGAAGTTACCGAGTAAGCTTAACTATCTGAAATTCCCTTGGGGGAACTAGAGGAGGGTCAACCGGGAAACTGGTTGGCCCTTTTTTTGTTGTGTATTCGGGAACCATTTTGTTTCAGGCAAGTTGACATCCCCGAGGAGCCTTTTTTGCTCCTTGCAATTGACGAGGGAATATTATGCGTAAGATGATGATTTTGACCGCTACTTCTGCTGCTTTGGCGCTTGGCGCCTGCGCACAGGAAGACACCAGCGGCGCTGAAACCGAAACCGAACTCCAGGCTCAGGAAGCCGAGATGGAAGCTGACCGGCTTGACGAAGCTGCCGACAATGCGACCACCGAAGCCGGTGAAGATATGATGGAAGACAAAGCTGCAGCCATGGAAGACAAGGCTGATGCCTTGGAAGACAAAGCTGACGCAGAAGAAGGCGTTCTCGCTCAGTAATTCCGAATTCCCTTTGGGGAACTAGAGGAGGGTCAACCGGGAGACCGGTTGGCCCTTTTTCTTGTCTGTGCACTGTTCATTCAGAATTAAACGCCTATATAGGCACTGTTCGTTTCGACGGACTATGGTGATAAATGATGGCGTGTAATAGACACTACGGAC
>NZ_JBALUT010000009.1:19208-76609 GCF_036963705.1 Parasphingorhabdus sp.
GGCGGCTCCACCATTTCAGGCGATTTGCAGCAATGCAGGACGCTTTTGTTGATGGGGCCGAATTAGGATCGACGGGTGTTCAAAAACGTTATTTTTGCCCGGCCTGAGTATGCCGTGATTGCTCAAAACCTATAAGTGCAAATGATAATGAAGCACTCGCTATCGCTGCCTAACCCAATGACCTCACGGTCATAAGTTAGAAAGCTACGCGCGGTTGAACCCACCGGGCAACAGAAGGGAATTCAGCGGTTTGGAAGGCGCCGGGCAACAGAAGCCTTCCACTTTACCCATTGCAAGGCAGAATAGCTGTAATCGGCCGGGAGCTTGATGTCAGACTTGCGCGCTATTTGGCGGCGCTGTTGGAGCTATGTCGGCGGTTTCGGCGATCAATATTCAGAGCCGTAAACCCGATGCAGTTCGATCGCTTCGATCATCTTGGCACCGGCCATGAAGACCGCGCCGGTCGCAGCCAGGAACAGCATTTTTCCGCCCCATCCGGGATATTGGATCAGATAATCCTGACCCCGGGCAACCGCGCCGGTGGCGAGGGCATAGGTGATGAGAAAAGCCTCGAACTTGGTTTTGATTATGAACAGCCGTTTGAATTTTTTCCACATGCCATTCTAATAGCAAACACCGTGCCAATCGCAGAAATGCGACGTTTCTCACGGTAAAATATAGTAAACTGTAAGTTAATCCGACATTTGAAAGGGCCAGCTAGCGGTCGAGCTCGGTCAATCCGCAAATTTCGAGCAATTTGTGTCGCGCCTTGCTGATGGCGCCGACCAGTTCACGACCAGCAAGCTGATCCGGATTGATCGCTTCCGGCCAATATTCGGCCACCACTTTGGCAATCTCCTCAAGCTTTTCCGGCGTTGCCATGAACCGCTGGTCTACCGCCTCGGGGTTGGCAACGACGCGCAAGCGCAGGCAGGCAGGACCGCCACCATTGGCCATCGATTGCCGGACGTCGACCGGGCAGAGCTTGCGGATAGGGCCATTGCCGGCAACCAGATCGGTCAGATAGCTCCAGACAGCATCATTCTCGCGCGCTTCGGTCGGCAGGATCAGCGCCATCCCAGCCCCGTCCGGAAGTGTCACCAATTGCGCGTTGAAAAGATAGGATTTAATCGCGTCTTCCAGACTGACCTTGTTGGCTGGAACGATGACAATTTCGGCATCCGGCATCGCTTTCCGGATCGCGCCATATAGCGCTTCGGGCTGTTCGAATGCCTGTTCATGGGTAAACAACACCCGCTCATTGGCCACTGCGACGACATCGTTGTGGAACGCACCGGCCGCTATGGCGATTTCGGCCTGCTGCGCGAAAATCACGCGGTCGTGGTCGAGGCCATGTTTCCGGGCCACCGCCTTGCTCGCCTCGATATGCTGGCGGGCAGGAAACGGACCGCCGCTCTTGCCATAGACAAAAATCTCGACACCGGCGGCGTCATGGGTGGAACAAAGCCGCATATGATTGGCCGCTCCTTCGTCACCAAATGGCGACGGCACCGGAGCATGAACCGAGAAATATTCTCCGTTGGCAAAAGCCAGTTTCAACTGCGCCAGCGTTCCCGGCCATTCATGGCTGCGGTGTGGCATGGTCTGCAGATTGGCGACGGTGAGATGGCATTTGCCGTCCGGTGCATCGGGTGCAGGCGAAATGGTCGCGGCATTGGCGGCCCACATCGAGGACGCGGAAAAGGATGCCGCACGGATATGCGCCTCGGCATCATCGACCGTCGTACCCAGGCTTTTCAGCCAGCCGATATTCGGCCGATCCAGCGGCATGAAGAAACCCTGTGCCAGCCCAAGATCGAGATTGTGGCGCATCTTGGCGATGCCCTGCAAGGCCGCTTCACGCGGATAGGCGGTTTCTCCGGCATTGGTCGAAGAAGCGATATTGCCGACGCTCAGTCCGGCATAATTGTGGCTCGGCCCGATAATGCCGTCAAAATTGATCTCGACCAGCGTGCTCATCTCGGGATATACCGGATTATGTCACCGACCGAGAGGCCGATATTGGTTGCTGCCTGTTCATCAATCGTCACGCCGTCATCATTTTCGTCAAGCATGGCATAGGTAGCTTGGAAATCACCCAGATTGCCGTGCGAAATAATCACCTTCGTTCCGCCTTCGGCGAGAGCGGTGATTTTTGCGGATTTGGAATTGCGGATGCTGGTTACGTCATCGGTCTTGGCAATCATCGTCGGGCCGCCGTCAAATATATCGACATAGCCATCGTAGGAGAAATTCTCATTCTCCAGCATCCGCATCGCGGCGCGGCCATTTGGATGCGGGATGCCGATTGCGGCACGCGCGGATTCGCTGAGCATAGCCGTATAGATCGGATGTTTGGGCATCAGATCGGCGATGAACTGGTTGCCGTGGATGGCGTTGAAATAATCGGCTTCCTGAAAGCTCATGCCGAAAAAACGGCCAGCGAGGCCATCCCAGAAGGGCGATCCACCTGCTTCGTCAATGATCCCGCGCAGTTCGGCAAAAATCTTGTCGCCGAACCGGTCGCGATGTTCCTTGATGAACAGGTAGCGGCTGCGGGCCAGCAACATGCCGAGACCACCGGCGCGTTCGCCGGGGTGGAGAAAAAGGCCGCCGACTTCGCTTGCGCCTTCAAGGTCGGTGACCAGGCCCAGCATCTGGGCGCTGAACGTCCGGTCCAGTTCCTTGCTGGTTTGCGATAGAGTGCTGAGGCGATAGGAATAGAAGGGCCATGTTTGTCCCACTTTGGTGAACAATTGCGAAGTACCGCGCACGGCGCCGGTTTCGACATTTTCCAGCACCATGACAAACAGATCGTCGCCATGCGAATTGCTATCGCTCTGATAGGCGCGTTCGGATCGCTCCAGCTTTTGGGTCAGCGAGTCACGGTCGGCAGGCAGATTTGTAAAGCCGCCGCCGGTCAGTTTCGCCATTTCGTAAAGATGCTGCAGGTCGTCGACCCGCGCTGCGCGTATCCGGAAACTCATAATCCTCCCTTTTCGGCAATCCGCATGATTGTCAGCGCCGATAATTGCGTCCGTTCAACCAGACTTTCTACTATCATGAATTCGTCGGAACTGTGGATTGCTCCGCCTCTGACGCCCATAGTATCTACCACCGGGACACCGCAAGCGGCGATGTTATTGCCGTCGCAAACCCCGCCGGTGCCGCGCCAGTTGATATCAAGACCCAGATCCTCGCCGCATTGTTTGACCAGCCCGAAAAGCTTCTGTGCCTGAGGATCGATCGGCTTAGGCGGGCGACCGAAGCCGCCATGGCAATGGACGCCAAGATCATGTTCACGGGCAATCGTCGTAACCAGCTCGTCGAGCGCAGCTTGCGCATCGCTTTGATCCTTGAGCGATTTTGGCCGGAAGTTTACCCGCAGGATCGCGTGCTCGGGGACCGCATTATTGGGACCGCCGCCATCGATCTTCGCCGGGTTCACGCTCAGGCCTTCGCGATGGAGCGCCTTCAGTCGCAGCGCCATGTCCGCTGCCGCGATCAATGCGTTGCGACCTTCGTCCGGATTGCGACCTGCATGGGCGCTCTTGCCGGTGAATATTATCGAGAAATTGCCGCTGCCCCCGCGTTCCCCGGCGAGCGTGCCGTCGGGCAGGGCGGGTTCATAGGTCAGCGCCGCGATTTTGCCCTTAGCCAGCCGCTCGATCAGCGCTGCTGACGATCCGGAACCGACTTCCTCGTCGCTGTTGATCATCACATCATAGCCGATCCGGCTGGCATATTCGCTTTGCTCAAGCAATTGCAGCGCGCCGAGCATGACCGAAATTCCGCCCTTCATGTCGGCGAGCCCGGGGCCATTCAATATACCACTCTCCAGCTCAACGATCTGCTGAAACTGATGGTCGGCAGGAAAAACGGTATCCATGTGGCCGGTCAACAAGATGCGGACTGCTGCTTCAGGACGGACCGACGCCACCAGATGCTGGCCGCGCTGAACGAGGTCAACGCTACCATCCGCACGCACCGCTTCGACCGGTGCGGGATCGATCAGTACTACATCACCCGGCAGCGCAGAAAAGGCATCCGCGAGCATCGCAGCAACGCTTTTGAGCCCCTCCAGGTTGGTAGTGCCGCTGTTGGTGTTGGCCCATGTCAGGGTTCTTGGCAGCAAGGGCAGGCTGGTCGCCCGATCCAGCGTTTCTTTTATCGAGAAGGAATCTGCTTTCATCTGAAACCGATAGCATTTGTCACGAGCCCATACCACCCGCTCAGTTATCCGGAAAACGCTGTCCTACACCAGCCCGGATCACTACTGTCCCGATATCGGTCCGCCAGTGGACGCGTTGCCCTCTTCCGCGAAGGAGTATCAGTCATGTGCCAGAGCAATATCCTAATTGAATCGCGCTTTTGCGAAAATAGAGGCTCCGAGCAAGAGTTGATGGAATTTCAATGTGTTTCCTGCGGTTCTTTTTAAACACCCGCAAGAAAAGCAAAATTTTCTATAACAGTGTAAAGTGTGTAAAGTTCGTTTCCGGGACAATCCTTTTCGCTCTCTCGTTTATCCCTCCCATTTACAGGGCGAAAAAGAGCCTCCATAGACGGCTGCGATTCCTCCCCGGAAAATTTTGAAAACTTGCGGCGCACTCTGTACGCTGCAAAAAAATGCATTTGAACGAGGAAGAACTATGTCCGAATATGTCAGTCAGAACAATATCCAGATCGCACAGGAATTGTTTGATTTTGTGAATGACCGCGCCTTGCCGGGAACCGGTGTAGATGGCGCAAAATTCTGGCAGGGCTTTGCGGATCTGCTTGGTAAGTTCGCTCCCCACAATGCGGAACTATTGGCAAAGCGCGAGAAGCTGCAGGCACAGATAGATGCCTGGCATATTGAGCACAAAGGCCAGCCAATCGATCAAAGCGAATATCAATCGTTTCTGAAAAGCATTGGCTATCTGGTTGAAGAACCAAAAGCTTTTGCGATCAAGACAGAAAATGTCGATCCTGAAATCGCGACCATGGCAGGACCGCAACTGGTGGTGCCCTCGCTTAACGATCGTTTCGTTCTGAATGCGGCCAATGCACGTTGGGGTAGTCTTTATGATGCTTTTTACGGCACCGATGCTCTGGACGCTCCGCCAGCTAAACCGGGCGGCTACGATCCGGAACGCGGTGGGCATGTGGTCAAGGCGGCCAAGGCCTTTCTCGATGAAGCTTTTCCTCTGTCCTCAGGATCATGGGCTGATTTTGCCGGTGGTGAGCCTGCGTTGACCGATCCGTCGCAACTCGTTGGACGGAATGGCCAGTCCCTGTTGCTCAAACATAACGGCCTGCACGTCGAAGTCGTGATCGATTCTGCGCACCCCATTGGCAAGGATGACCCCGCCAATATCGCCGACGTTCTGATGGAAGCCGCGCTTACCACGATCATTGATATGGAAGACTCCGTTGCCGCCGTCGATGCCGAAGACAAGGTGCTGGCCTATACCAACTGGCTTGGCCTGATGCGCGGCGATCTCGACGCATCCTTTGACAAGGGCGGCAGGACAGTCGAACGCAAGGCAAATCCGGATCGCGACTATGTCGATCTGGACGGCAAACCATTCACCCTGCCGGGCCGAAGCCTGATGTTTGTCCGCAACGTCGGCCATCTGATGGCCAATCCGGCGGTGCTGCTCGCCGATGGTTCGGAAGCGCCAGAGGGTTTGCTCGACGGCGTGTTCACCAGTCTGATCGCGATGCACGATATCAAGGGACTGGGCGCATTGCGCAACAGCCGCGCCGGTTCGATCTATATCGTGAAGCCGAAGATGCACGGGCCGGAAGAATGCGGTTTTACCAATGATCTGTTCGATGCGGTGGAAGACCTGCTCGGGCTGGACCGTCACACGATCAAGGTGGGCGTGATGGACGAAGAACGCCGCACGTCGGCAAACCTGGCTGCCTGTATCCATGCGGTGAAGGACCGGGTCGTTTTCATCAATACCGGTTTCCTCGACCGGACCGGCGACGAGATCCACACCTCGATGCAGGCTGGTGCGATGCTGGCCAAAGGCGAAATCAAGAAGAGCGACTGGATCACCGCTTATGAACAGCGCAATGTCGCCATCGGTCTGGCTTGCGGCATGTCCGGCAAGGCGCAGATCGGCAAGGGCATGTGGGCCGCGCCCGATATGATGGCCGACATGATGGAGCAGAAAATCGGTCATCCGATGACTGGTGCCAATACCGCCTGGGTGCCGAGCCCGACGGCTGCGACATTGCACGCGATCCATTATCACCGGGTCAATGTATTTGACCGGCAGAAAGAAGTGGCGGCTGACGGAATTGCACCGCTCGACAAATTGCTGACCATCCCGTTGGCAGATGGCCATAATTGGTCGGACGCTGAAATCGAGCGCGAACTGGACAATAATGCCCAGGGCATATTGGGCTATGTCGTGCGCTGGATTGATCAGGGCATCGGCTGTTCCAAGGTTCCGGACATCAACGATGTCGGCCTGATGGAAGACCGCGCGACGCTGCGAATTTCATCGCAGCATATGGCCAACTGGATGCTGCACGGCGTCTGTTCGGCAGAGCAGGTCGATGCCGCGTTGCTGCGGATGGCGGCCAAGGTCGACGGACAGAATGAAGGCGATCCACTATATCAGGCAATGGCACCGAATCCGGATGACAGTCTGGCGTTTCAGGCGGCTCGCGATCTGGTGTTCAAGGGTGTCGAGCAGCCAAGCGGCTACACAGAGCCATTGTTGCACGCTTATCGCCGGAAGCTGAAAGCGGCTGGTTAGGAAAGTAGTCTGGCTAGTTCGACAAATTCGGAAACGGCGAGGGTCTCGGGCCGGCGTTGACTGTCAATACCGGCTTGTTCCAGCGCTTCGAGGCCACCGGGCAGCTTCTTGAGGCTTTGACGGAGCATTTTTCGCCTCTGGCTGAACGCGGTTTGCGTCAGGACTTCCAGCTTGGCGAAATCAACGCCTTCGGGCTGTGCCTTGGGGACAAGATGGACCACCGCCGACATCACCTTCGGCGGGGGCGTGAAGGCGGAGCGGTGGACCGTCATGGCCAGCTTGGCCGTGCTACGCCACTGGGCGAGGATTGAGAGGCGGCCATAAGCGCTCGATCCCGGCGCTGCGACGATGCGGTCAGCAACTTCGCGCTGGAACATCAAGGTCAGAGATGCCCATTGCGGCGGCCATTGCGGTGCAGACAGCCACTGGATCAGCAGCGCCGAGCCGACATTATAGGGCAGGTTGGAAACGATATGAAACGGTCCGTCAAACAGGCTGCCATGATCCAGCGCCAGCGCATCGTCGTTGATCAACCTCAGTTGTTCGGGGAAAAAATCGGACAATTCGGTCAAGGCCGGAACACAGCGTTCGTCCCGTTCGACTGCGGTTACCTTCGCGCCGGCCTGCAGCAGGGCACGCGTCAAACCGCCAGGGCCGGGGCCGACTTCGAAGACGGACTGGCCGTCAAGGTCGCCGGGAACCGCAGCGATCCGTTTGAGAAGCTGCATGTCGAACAGGAAATTCTGGCCTAGCGCCTTGCTCGCGGTCAGGCCGTATTTCTTGATGACCTCCCTGAGCGGAGGCAGGACGATATGCTGGCTCAATGGTCGTGGATCTGTCGGTTGGCGACGGCGGTGGCCGCCATCTGGATCGCCGCAATCATCGATCGCGGATCGGCAATGCCTTGCCCGGCGATGTTGAAGGCGGTGCCATGATCCGGAGAGGTCCGGACAATCGGGAGGCCCAGGGTCATGTTCACCCCGTCGAAGAAATGCAGGGTCTTCAAGGGTATCAATGCCTGGTCATGATAAGGGCAGAGCGCGATATCATATTTGATCCGCGCTTCTTCGTGGAACATCGTGTCGGCGGGCATCGGATCGGTTATGTCCATGCCTTCGAGCCGCAATTCGTCAATCGCCGGTTGCATGATCCGTTGCTCTTCGTCGCCGAGATTGCCGTTCTCGCCCGCATGAGGATTGAGTCCGGATATTGCGATGCGGGGCTTGTCTATCCCGAAATTGCGGATCATCGCCTTCTCTGCAGCGCGGGCGCGAGCGATGATAAGTCGCGTGGTCAATTGCTCGGGGACGTCTTTCAGTGCGATATGGGTGGTCATGGGAACAACCCGCAACGATGGTCCCGCCAGCATCATTACGGCATTTTCTCTAGCTATTCCGCAACGCTCCGAAACGAACTCCGTCTGACCCGGATAGCGGAAGCCGACCTTATAAAGTTGGGTTTTGGAGACTGGCGCAGTGATGATTGCTCCGGCGTCTCCGGAACGCGCTAGTCCGCAGGCAATCTCGAGCGCGTGCAAAGAACATTGTGCGCCGTCCATGGTCGCCTCTCCCGGAATAGCGGCAGCGGCCTCATGGATGTGGAACACAGGCAATGCTTTGTCGAATGTTTCACCGGCCTGCATCGGCTGCTCGATCTTCTGAACAGGAACGCCCGAAAGATTTTCAAAATCGGCAAAATTCCCGATGGCAAAAAACGGTTTCAGTCCCGCTTCTACGCGCCGTTGCCAGCTCTTGCCGATGATTTCAGGTCCCACCCCTGCTGGGTCGCCACACGAGATGGCAAAAGGTTTGGCGGTCCACTCCGCCATTAATTATATTCAATGATGGCGTCGCGTCTCAGATCACGCAGATAAATCTGGGCCCGTTTGTTAACGCGGTCATTTTCCAAGCGAGACATGATCGCGTCAAAAGACGGCGCTGAAGCGGATTGCGGATCATCGCGTCCGCACAGAATAAGGACGCGAACGCCGTCTTCAACCGAACCAAATGGCTGGCTTGCCTGACCGATCTGCAATTCCGCAATCGTTCCTTGCAGCGCTGCTGGAAGGTCGCGAAGTTTGACCTGATCGTTGTCGACCACGCTGGCACCCAGTTGAGCGGCAACCTCGTTGGCTGCGCCGCAGCCCTTGATGGCTTGCGTTGCTACAGCGAACTTCTCGGCTTTTGCCGCTGCTTGCGAATCGGTGGTTCCTGCTGGGAAACTTATTGCCAGCTGTTTGAGGCTGAGCAGTGCGTTGCGAGGATCAGCCGTCAGAACCTGGCGTGAATCGATCAGGTAAAGGATCGAAAAACCACCCGGCACCTCTATTGGCCCAACTACTTGCCCCACTTGCATCTGCTCGGCGGCATCGCCAAGGGTTTGCGGCAATTGGGCAGGGCGAACCCATCCTAGGTCACCGCCGGTTGCGGCAGTCGAAGCTTCCGAAAACTGCCGGGCATATGCGACAAACGAGCCGCCGGCCCTGATCTGTTCCAATATCTTGCGCATATTCTCGGTAACTTGCGCTTCGGTCTCCTGAGACGCCGACATGTAGATTTCGCCGATACGAAACTCGCTAGTACCCTTGGAGGCGTTCAAGCGTTCGATAATAGCGTTTACCTCTTCGTCGCCGACATTGATGAACGGCTGGATGTTACGGCGCAACAGGCGGTTCCATGCCAATTCGCCTTTGATCTGGCGTTTCAGCGTATCGGTGGAAGAGCCTTGAGTCCGCAGATATTGATCGAACGCGCCGATATCCTGCTTGAAATTCTGCTGGGCTACTTGGCGGAAAGTCGATTCGACTTCTTCCGAGGTGATCGAGATTTCATTGGCCGCGGCTTCCTGAATTTGCAGCGTCTCATCGATCAGATTTCGTAACACCTGAAGCCGTAAGCGTTGTTTCTCCTCGTCGGAAACTTCGCCGCCATTGGCCGCAACGATCAAGGCGAGGCGGTGGCCGACATCGGTCCCGGTTATAATGTCTCCGTTGACAATCGCCGTAGCGCGGCGAACGTTGGGGTCATTCTTGCCAAATAGGGTCAATTCATCGGGAATATTCAGTCCGGTTTGCGGTAGCGAAGCGTCTCCGACCGTCTGACTAACTGACGGTGAAGCTCCTGCAATCGCAAGCGCCGCAACCAGCGTCGCCTTGGTCTTGAATCCCTGGATTCTCATATTCAATAAATTCATTTCTTGTATCTTCTCAACTACTAAGAGTAAATTTCATGCAACAGATAGCAATCACCTGCTGAACCCAATATGAGCGGGTTAACCCGTTTGGAATTCCTTTACACGCCCAGATTGCGCAAGGCCAGCCGGAACAGAAAAGTACTGCCGCGCCGCGCGTCTCCGGTATCTTCATAGTCGTAACGCCATGTCACGCCCATGGAAAGACAGCCGTCGTCATAAGCCACCCCAAGGCGGTGTCGCACCGGTTCATAACCATCAGCGACCGAAATCGGGTCCTCGCTACGATCAGTCAAATCGACGATCGCGGAGCCAAAAACGGACCAATATTGATCGATCTGATAGCGACCCCCAATGCGTATTTCTTCGCGGTCTCTGAGGTCTTCCAGCTCCGGTCCGATATTACGGTTCAGACGCAAATAGCCAATTTGTGCGTAAGTACCCTTGGTGCCGACTGTCGCGTCAATCTCGTTGCGCCGTGCAGCAAGATTATCCTTGTCGAGCCGGAATCGGTGGGTAAATCTTACGATATCCTTGAACCGAACATTGGTGCGGCCGACGATATCGGAAAAACGATCGGATAGCCCGGTGCCTTCCGGAACGATATTGTTGTTATTTTCCAGCCGATAGCTCTGGCCGACGATCATGTTAACCTGCAGATCGGGGCGATTGATTTCCCATTCCAGTCCATAGGTGGCCCGGACATTGTCCTCATAACGATCATAGCCGGGGAACCGGTTGAGCGCGAAAAGATTGCTGTCTTCCAGATCAACGGCGCGCGCGTCCTCGTTGGGAACCGAGAGATTGGCAAGGCCCGGCGTCGCGACGACCTGAAAGCGGGGTGTGATCGTCTGTGTACCGCCGAAGGCCTCGCCAATGAACGGCCATTTCACATCGACCGCAGCCGTAGCTATTGCGCGTGTCTGCCAGCCGGCTTGGCCGCGGTAAATCGCAGTCTCGTTGAGCGCATTGTCATCGCTATGATAAACATCGCCGCGGGCAAAGCCGGTGAAGGTGATTTCTTGCCCCCAGTCGGTGAGCTTCCTCAAGTCCCATCGAACCGATCCGAATGCACGTTGTGTATCCTGACCTTCACTCCGCCCTATTGCCAGACTGTTGGCCTGGATTTGCAGTCGTCCGCCAAGGATCGGATCGTTGAACCGTTTGCGATAGTCGATCACCGGCAAGGCGACTGGAACGCGGTTTTGCGGATCGTTCACCCGCAATGTCTGAAATGCCCATCCGGCCAACGAGAAATAACTGCTATCGCTGATCCGCTCGAGGTTGATCGTTGAGCGAAGGGTGTCATCGTCGCTGATGTCGTAGCGTCTCAGGAACGTACGATCCGAAGCGATGCGGGCCGATTGCGAAACAGACCATTTGTCGTCGAGCCGAAACCGTCCGTTCGTCGCAAAATAGCCGCGAAAGTCGTTTTCGGTATTGGGTGAAATTTGCGAGGCACCTGTCGGAATGCGCGACCCATAAGTCGCATAACCGGTCAGTTGGAACGCGCCTTTCTCGTCGAGGCTGCGATAATTACCACTGATCAGCGGCGCAACATCTGTAAATATCTGTGCGGTGACCGTGGCATCCTGATTGGGTGCAATGCTGAAATAATAAGGTACTGTAAGTCCAAGGCCGTTCACAGTGTCCAGTTTGACGTCGGGAACCAAAAGACCACTGCGGTTCTCGTCGCTAATGGGATGAGACAGACCAGGCAGCGGTATGACGGGCAATCCGAAAATTTCTATCCGGGCGCCTTCATATTTTACACGCTTCTTGACCGGGTCATAGATCACTTTCACAGCCTTGATTTGCCAGCTCGGATTTTTGGGGCATCCGTCCTCGGTCGTGACCGCGCAAGCGGTATAGGCTGCATTATGGAGTTCCAGCGTGCCGTCGGGAAAGCGCTCGCTTCTGTTTGCGGCCAATCGGCTGCCGTCTTCGAGAACAAGCAAGAGGTTATCAACGGCTCCATCGCGCAAGCTATCGGTCAGCTCGATCCGGTCGCCATAAGCAACGTCGCCATCGGGGCTGGTCGACCGGATATTGCCTTCCGCGACAACCAGGCCGGTTTTCCGATTCCACACAACCTGATTAGCGCGCAATTTATAACCATCGCGATTCAGGATTACATTTCCCTCGGCGGTGACAATATCGTTTTCGAAATCATAGTCGATCGTATCGGCCTGGAATTCGATTTCATCGTTCTGCTGATCCACGGCTGCGGCGGCATCGCTTTGCGATTGCGCCATTGCCGAAGCTGGCGTCACTACAGCCAAGAATAAGGTAAAAAGGGCGGGGGAAGATTTCATCGACTGGGTTAACCTGCTATTTAGCCCCACTTTGGACAGTTTCTAATATCACTCCGTCCAGCTTTCCAACGCCTATTGCACCAGATCGCCTTGTCTGCAAATTTTCTTTGACAGTTTCTGATGAACAGTGACTTGACCAAAAAACCTAGACCGTGCAGCAACGTGCCCAATCGTGATAAATGCTGGGCCACCGACGGACGAGTCGGACTGACCAGTGATCCATTGAGGCTATCCACCCCTCACAACAGAAAATAGGGACAGTTTCCAGATGAATTTCAATTTTGCCAATGACCGACCCACCGATGCTGATGCAATTATATTTGCTATCAATACGGACGGGCTAAACGATTTTGAGCTTAAGTTGGAGCAAGCTGATACGGTTAAAGCCGCGGCTAAAGCAGCACGGTTTGACGGAAAACCGGGCGAGGTATTTGAAGTTTTTGTAACCGAGGCGGGTAAACTCTTACGGGTAGTGTTGACGGGATTGGGCAAAGGCAAAGCGAAGAACGCCGAGGCTGCCGGCGGTTCGGCGATAGCCAAGATTCTTGCGTCCGGCGCCAAGCACGTCGCCATCGATCCTTCCGGTCTGGACGAGGAACATCTGGCTCGGCTGCTCTTCGGTGCAAAATTGCGCAGCTGGCGGCACGATAAATACCGGACGACCATGCCAGAAAAGCAAAAGGTAACGCTCAAGACAATCACCGTCGTTGATCAGCATATGGCAACCGCCAAAGCCTGGCAGGATCTTTCCGCCGTCGCTGACGGGGTTGCCCTCACTCGTGAACTGGTAGCTGAACCGGCGAATGCCATCTATCCTGAAAGCTTTGTTGCTCGTTGCGAGGAATTGAAAGAACTGGGTGTCGAGTTCACTGTTCTTGGCTGGGATGAAATGGAAAAACTCGGAATGGGCGCTTTGCTTGGCGTTTCCCAAGGTTCCGAGCGGCCTCCGCGGTTGCTGGCGATGCGTTGGGACGGAACCAATGGTGCCCAGAAGACACCACTCGCTCTCGTGGGCAAGGGTGTGACGTTCGATACTGGCGGTATTTCATTGAAACCGGGCGCGGGTATGGAAGAAATGAAATGGGATATGGGTGGCGCCGGAGCGGTTGCCGGAACCATGAAAGCGCTCGCTGGGCGCAAGGCCAAGGCCCACGTCGTCGGTGTTTGCGGGCTGGTCGAGAATATGCCGGACGGCAAGGCACAGCGTCCCGGAGACGTGGTGACCAGCATGAACGGCCAGACCATCGAAGTGATAAACACCGATGCCGAAGGACGGCTGGTATTGTGCGACGCGATGCACTGGACACAGGAAACATTTAAACCGGAAGTCATGATTGATCTCGCGACATTGACCGGCGCGATGATCATCGCGCTCGGCAATGAACATGCCGGCTGTTTCAGCAATGATGATGGTCTCGCCGAAGACCTGATTGATGCCGGCAAGGAGTCCGGTGACCCGCTTTGGCGTCTTCCGGTTGGCCCAGCTTATGACAAGCTGATCAATTCGCCAATTGCCGACATGAAAAACGTCGGACCGCGCGGTGCAGGGTCGATTACCGCAGCGCAATTTCTCAAACGGTTCGTCAAGGATGGCGTAAAATGGGCTCATCTCGATATCGCGGGCATGGTATGGGCTGATAAACCCAGTTCTGTTTGGGAAAAAGGTGCCACCGGCTATGGCGTGCGTCTGCTCAACCAATATGTCGCCGACAATTTCGAAGATTGATCTTGCTACCAACATGCGGAATTCTCATCCAGAGGTGCCGCGGTGCGCGTTGATTTTTATCATCTGACACGGGATCCGGCGGAAAAGCTTGTACCGATGCTGGCGAGCAAGTCGCTGGATGTTGGGAAAAGAATATTGCTGCTGGCGCAGGATGAGCGGAGTTGTGTCGCACTCGGCAACGCTTTGTGGAGCGACGAGCCGACCAGCTTCCTCGCCCATGATTTTGCCGGATCACAGCACCAGGCCGATCAGCCGATCCTGGTTTCCGATCAGTGTCAGCCGGCGAACGGAGCGCCCTATATCATCCTCTCCGATGGCTTGTGGCGAGAAGAAGCTCTGGATTTCGAGCGCGCTTTTTTTCTGTTCACCGCCGACCAAATCGATCATGCGCGCACTGTCTGGCGGGAATTGACCGCTAATGATGCCGTCACCCCGCGCTATTGGAAGCAGCATGGTGGACGTTGGGTAGAGGGCCCCTGATCCGGCTCGCTTAATGCAGGGCGATTTGCATGGTCGGGTTTGCACTGGTCGGGATTGTCCCGTATGTCGCGAACCGGTCGCGTCACCATTTTCGGAGCTTTCCCGATGCACAAATATATTGTCCTGCCTCTGAGTCTAGCGATTGCTGCCTGCGGGAGCGGCGACGAAGAAATGGCTGCAGGACCATTCAACAACGGCGACGTTGGAAACGGAAGCTATTCCGCAACCGGAGATGAAGCGAATAGCCAAGCGGTCGTTAAGGCCGACGAAGGTGTTGTTCGGATCGCAATGGGCGACAAGGCAGTCGTGGATTTGCCGATGGATATCCAGCTTTATCCCGGCGCCGATATCCAGACCAGCGTGGCGGGCGTTGACGAGCGAAAATCCGGCGCGATGGTGGTTTTTACGACCAGTGATAGCGTAGAAGATGTCATGGAATTCTATCGCAAGGAATTGGAAAACAAGGGTATCGGTTTCAAAAAAGAGATCAGCTCCGGCGACAAGCAGACGATCAGCGGTGAACGGACAAGCGGTGAGGGGGTCCATGTCTCCGTAACCAAATCGCCCGATGGCCGCACGATTGCGACGATTGTAGCCAGCAGCGCCAGCTAGCTTTCAATCGAAACCTTGCCTTGCCCCGATGCAGCGGCTAAGGGCGGCCCAACTTTTGACTATCCCTACATTTATGGAGCATTATCATGGCCGTGACACGGACATTTTCAATCATCAAACCTGACGCTACCCGTCGCAATATCACTGGTGCTGTTACCAAGATGCTGGAAGAGGCAGGACTGCGCGTTGTCGCTTCCAAGCGTATCCACATGAGCAAAGAACAAGCCGAAGGCTTTTATGCAGTGCACAGCGAACGTCCTTTCTTCGGCGAGCTGGTTGACTTCATGATCAGCGGCCCTTGTGTAGTTCAGGTGCTCGAAGGCGAAAATGCGATGCAGGCCAATCGCGACATCATGGGCGCGACCAACCCTGCTGATGCTGCTCCGGGCACGATCCGCAAGGAACTGGCCGAAAGCCTCGAAGCAAACACCGTGCACGGTTCCGACAGCGACGAGAATGCAGCGATCGAAATCGCTTATTTCTTCAACGAAGACGAAATCGTAGGCTAAGCCTGACACAGCATATTTCGCATAAAGGCGCCCGGTTGCAGATATTGTGACCGGGCGTTTTTTGTTGGGGAATGGCGCGCTTCGTGGGGTCAGGTAGATTTTTTAAGTTGATACTATATGCCTGGCTGCTGTCGATCTGCTAGCGGCCCAGACGACTAGCTTCTCAGTTGCGAACTGTGCCCGGCCTGATCAGGCCCGTGAATTCTACCTTAATCATATCGAAACTGTGCCCTGATAAAGGTGCATTTCTTTAGTGGGGTAATTAGAAATGGAAGTAACTGGGGTGTCCGAACCAAATTCACCGCGCCGGTCAAATCTGTTGATCATAACCGCTCTATGTGGCGCCATTGCAGTCTTCATTGGATTGAGCGGCTGGCTTTTGCCGATCGCGAGCGCAAAAATATTTGGTGCTCAAGTTATTTTGGACAAGAGCTTAAGCGCGGCACTTCTCCTCAATATCGCCCTGATATTGCTTATTTGGCGAGGATCCCACGTGCTCTCATTGCAATCGAAGGCCGTCATTGAAGCGCAGCGCAAAGTCGATACCGTCGCGGTCAAGGATTACGCTACGGGCCTTTTGAATCGCCCCGGCATATCCGATAAAATTGAACAAAAATTGCGTGCCGGTGACAATATTTCCCTGATAACTTTGGACCTCGACAACTTCAAAAAGGTCAATGACTTGTATGGGCATTTGGCTGGAGACGAATTGCTAGCGGCAGTGGCCGAGCGCCTCATACTGTCTACTCCAGACAACAGCGAGTGCGCACGGCTTGGAGGTGACGAGTTTGCAATTTTGCTCTGTGAGGAGTCCGCCAACCGGAAAAATGCACTCGCCATCGCCAAGAAGATCCAAAAGGCCCTCTGGAAAACTGCTTCGGTTGGGGGAGGCATAACAAGGATCAGTGCGTCGATTGGCATTTATGTACAAATTGAGTCCGGCTCGAACATCGCGGATGTATTCCGGCGGAGCGATATCGCGATGTACCACGCGAAAAAAGCCGGAGGAGAACGTATCTCGTGTTTCGAAGACACGATGGAAGTCGAAGTGCAACATCGCTATAAAATGGAAACTGAAATCAGGGAAGGCATCCCCAAGGGCCAGTTCGTGCCATTCTATCAACCGCAATATGCTATTCGAGGCTCCAATCTCGTGGGATTTGAAGTTCTGGCGCGATGGAGGCATCCGAGTGGAGAATTGATCGAGCCGACAGATTTTATATCTCTAGCTGAAAATACTGGATTGATTTCAGCGCTGTCTTTTTCGGTTATGCGTCAGGCATTTGTCGACGCCAAGGATTGGGACCACTCGCTCATTCTGGCGGTAAATATATCACCCGTGCAGTTGACCGATCCGACACTGGACAAGCGGATCATGAAGCTTTTGACCGAAACTGGGTTCCCGGCGCAACGGCTGGAACTGGAGATTACGGAAAGCAGCCTGCTTGAAGATACGCCGCAAGTGCTCAGCACAATTACAAGTCTGAAGGCATTGGGTGTGAGGATATCTCTGGACGATTTCGGGACGGGATATTCCTCCATGACACAGTTAAAATCCTTCCCGTTCGATCGCATCAAAATTGACCGCAGTTTCGTTTTCTCAATGCTCGAAAATGAGGAAAGCGCTGCGATTGTGAACTCGATTACATCTCTTGCAGCGTCATTGGATGTGCCGATCACGGCCGAAGGAATCGAATCCGTCGAGATGCGGGAATATCTTGATAAGATCGGATGCACGGATGGACAGGGTTGGCTCTACGGTCGGCCGACGTCAAAGGATGAATTGATAAAATTGCTCCCCCAGATCGCGTTGCCCGCCTCCGAAAGTGAAGTCGAATACCGTGAAGAAGGCGCCAAGTCGGTCCCGACCCAGAATAGTCTTGAGAAATTTTCGAGAAAAGCGGTCTGATAGCGGCAGGATGCGACACCGCAACGACCTGACTGGCCTTTGATACGAATATTTCATGCCGGAAAATATAGCTTCATGCTTCGTTCCAGCCAATTGCTGATACGTCTGTTTACGTTGCGTAAAGGATGATGGGCTAGCGCTTTTGCGGTGGGGAAAATGAATACTTTCGTAAGCCGCGGGCGCCGATGACAAAATTGCGTTTTCTGTTCTGGCTACTAATAATCGGAATTCTTCCGGTTGTAGCGCCCGTGAATCCAGCCATGGCAGAGGTGGCAGGGATAACCAATTTCAGCAACCGTATCTGTAGCCTGGCGGGGCATGCCAAAGCCCGGCCTGCGGACATTATGGAAATGCGTGCTGCATTTGATTGCGGTTCAGACAAACTAGCCAAAAATACCGATATGTTGTGGATGGTCGCCGATATCGGCGATCTCCAAAAGGATATGGTCGAGCCCGTGATGCGCTTTCGTGCGGCGCGGCAGGGTGCGGTGATGCTGCACAGGGTCTACCCTGACGGCAGCGCTCAGACCACATTATATGGCCAGGCCGCGATGACCGCGCGCTGGCGTTCGCCTTATGCGGTTGCACTGCCGTTGATCAGCCGCGAGGGGCAATTTCCAGAAACAGTGCTGATCGGTGCCGCCAATCCATGGGATCCATCCAACTGGAATGATATCGAACTGATAGATGCCGAGGATGATCTCGCGTTGCATGAACGTGGCGCGCTGGTCAGCGTATTCGTTCTTGGATTACTGATGGCACCGCTGCTGCTGGACTTCGTGTTCTTTATCGTGATGCGGCAGCGTTTCATTTTCTACCACAGCTTGATGGTGGTCGCCATTTTGGTCAATCATATTTGCTGGTCAGGGCAGATATTCAGTCTCTTCCCCTCGGCGACGTTGGTGCAGAGGTCATGGATTGCGTTTATCGCACTGGCCGCATTGGCCTTCGGCGGTTGCATGTTGATACGCTCGCTTTGTGATCCGGACAAACTCGGGAAATGGGGTGCCTTTTCGCTGAAATTTGCAGCTTGGAGCACTTTGATCACGACCACTATCATCATGATTTTTGCCGAACAATTATCGCTGACTGGTTCGCTGATTTTCCATGCTGTCTACGGTTCCATGGCAATCATCGCAATTGGCAATCTGCTGCGTTGCGCGGTCAAGGGCGACAAAATAGCGATGCTGCAGTTGCTCGGACTGTCGGGAGCAGGGTTTATTGCTCTATGCCGGATTGTCCGCGCGCTTGGGTGGATTGACGATCTACCAATTTTCGATTTCGGATTCTACATCGCTATCCTGGCCGAGGCGCTGGCGACTAGTGTGGTCGTAGGATATCGGGCAATGCAGATGCGCCGCGAGCGCGATGATGCGATTAGCGCGAAAGAGGAGCTTGAGGATTTCGCCTATACCGACGAACTCACCGGCTTGCCCAATCGCCGCGCTTTCTCGATAGCATATTCCCAATTCGCAGCCAGCAGCAGCGGGAGCGATCAGCGATGGGGACTGGCGATTATTGACATTGATAATTTCAAGAATGTGAACGATCGCTACGGGCATGATGTAGGCGATCAAGTATTGATACAGGTGGCAGCGATAATGAACCGTCGCTGCGGCCGCGGCGATCACCTCGCACGATTTGGCGGAGAGGAATTTGTGCTGTTGACCTCCGCGCAGACCGCTGACCGGCTGGTGCATTTCGCGCAAGCGCTGGTGGATAGCTGTGCCGCCCATGATTTCGGCGACGCCCAGCATGATATTGGACCCGTGACCATCAGCATCGGCCTCCACTTTCTGGATAATGAAAATACAGTCGATCTGCAAACCAGTTTCCGCCTGGCCGACAAGGCTCTTTATGATGCGAAGAAGTCCGGCCGGAATCAATTGCGTTTTGCGTCACCTCGGAAGCCAGACCAGATCGCTGCCTGACTTTTTGCGCGCTGTCTGGTCGCTCGTTGTCATTCGCTCAATACAGCAATAGAATGCGTCAATTCACTCATGCATTTCTATCCCCCGATCCGCTCTAGGCCACAGATCCACAAATCCTTATCTCTACCGCTTGCCTTGAACCGTGCAAATCGAGTAGCTTAGCCACATGGATCGCGAGAAAAATGAGAGTGCAGAAGACCAGCTAGCGGTCTCCCTGTCGCAATTGCCAAAGGCTTCGGTCATGGCTCTGATCGAAAATAGTCCGATCGCTTCCGTGGTCAGCAATCCTCGTTTGCCTGACAATCCTATCGTCGCGGTCAACGATGCTTTCCAGCAGCTTACAGGCTATGATCGGGACTTCATCATTGGCAGAAACTGTCGGTTCCTAGCCGGCGAGGCGACCGAGCCGTGGCTGACCGAAGAAATCCGGCGTGGTGTCCAGCAACGAAAATCCGTTCTGGTCGAGATATTGAATTACAAGAAAGACGGTACGCCATTCCAAAACGCGGTGCTGGTGGCACCTTTGTTCGACGAAGAAGGCGAGCTGGAATATTTTCTCGGGTCACAGGTGGAAATCGATGCCGACTCGCCGAGCCTCGCGAAGGCGCGGCGGATGCGGGCTGTTGCGATTGTCAAAGACCTGTCGAAGCGGCAGCGGGAAGTGCTGCAATATATCGCCAAGGGCCTGCTCAACAAGCAGATCGCCTACGAATTGGGGCTCAGCGAGCGGACGATCAAGATGCATCGTTCGATCCTGATGCAGCGGCTGGACGTGCCCAGCGCAGCCGACATGGTCCGGCTGGCGGTAGAAGCAGGAATGTAGGGATATTGGTGCATACGGTCGAAGGACCGTATCGATCTAGCACTGATGTGAAGTTATTGGTTCAGCCGTATCGCGGGTTGGGGCTTCCTTCCTCAGAAAACCGGACCGCATTTTTTGGGCAGCAGATACTCCCTCCTTCTTGCTGTCCCAAAAGTTCCAACCCGCGGTGCACTTTTCTCTAGAATTGATCCGCAATTGCTATCATTTTGGTCAGCCGTTTCGGCGCGACCCGTTGCCAGCTTTTGCGGAGCCAGCCGTCGATATGGTCCCAATCGGTGCTGCCGGTATCGAGGCGGATCGCTATCCAGCCTGATTTTCCCAAGAATTTAGGTGAGTAATAAAGCGCTGGGTCGGCATCAATCAGAGCTGATTGCTCATCGAGGCCCGATGTTTTTACCAACAGGCCGATGCTTTCCTCGCCATATAATCTCTGGGTGAAGTAGGCGAAATATTTGCCGTTCTTCTCGCCGCCGACCCGCCAACCGGGTGACCCGAAGCTCAATCGCTCGGAGCTTTCATCGAGCGCCAGAGCGCGGTCGCGGATCTGCTGCAATATCCAGTCGGGGTCGGTCTCGCGGGTGACATATTGGGCCAGCGTTGCCGGATAGAGTTGATGCTCTGCGATCAGGGTTCGGCTGGCAAGGCTATCCGCGTCATCATCCGGCAAAATCGCGACCTCGGTCTGGGCGAGCACCGGTCCGTCGTCGAGCTCCGGGGTTACCAGATGCACACTGCAACCCGCGACCGTGTCGTCAGCGTCGATCGCGCGTTGATAAGTGTCGAGCCCCTTATATTTGGGCAACAGGCTAGGATGGATATTTAGCATCCTTTCCGCCCATTTCTTGACGAAGCCGTCGCTCAAAATCCGCATATAACCAGCCAACACGACATATTCGGCGCCGGAGCGAAAGATTGCATCGTGCATGATGTCATCATGGTCTTCGCGCGCCATGCCTTTGTGGGGATGGGCGAAAGTTGCGATGCTCTCTGCCTCGGCCAGCCGCAAGCCCGCCGCCTCGGGATCATTGGATGCCACCAGCACGATGTCATAGGGACAGTTCGGTGATTTAGCGGCATAGACAAAGGCCGCCATATTGGAGCCGCGACCGGAAATTAATATCGCGATTTTGGCTTTTTCAGCCATTGTAAGTAGCGGTCCAATCGTCGGTCGCCGACCAAGTCCCGCGATTGCCGTAGACCGAGCAGCCTTTGCTACCGCTACGGACATCGCCGACCCGGTGAACTTTTTCACCAACGGCTTCGAGATCTGACGTAATTGTTTCCGCTTCATCGGGCGACACCGCCAATATCATCCCGATGCCGCAGTTGAACGTCCGCGCCATTTCCTCTGGCTCGATATTACCCTGGGCTTGCAGGAAAGCCATCAGACGGGGTTGTTCCCAGCTTGCGGCATCGACATGGGCGTGCAACCCGTCGGGCATCACCCGCGGGATATTCTCCAGCAAGCCGCCGCCGGTGATATGGGCGAGAGCCTTGATCCGGCCGGATTGCATCAGCGGCAATAGCGATTTGACATAGATCCGGGTTGGCGCGATCAAAGCTTCGACCAGCAATATATCGGGATTGAACAAGGCAGGGCGATCCATTTTCCAGCCCTTGTCGGCTGCGAGTCGGCGCACCAGTGAAAAGCCGTTGGAATGAACGCCAGAGGATTCGAGGCCAAGCAGGACATCGCCCGCGGCTACATTTGCTCCGGTGACGACCTTGTCACGCTCGACCGCGCCGACGCAAAATCCTGCGAGATCATAATCTCCCTCGGCGTACATGCCCGGCATTTCCGCGGTTTCACCGCCGATCAGCGCGCAGCCGGACATTTTGCAGCCCTCGGCGATTCCTGCCACAACTCGCTCGGCAATGCCATTTTCGAGCTTACCGGTGGCAAAATAATCGAGGAAGAACAGCGGCTCTGCGCCTTGGACGATCAGATCATTGACGCACATCGCAACAAGATCGATTCCCACTGTGTCATGCCGGTCATAGTCAATCGCTAGCTTGAGCTTGGTGCCCACACCATCGTTGGCAGCGACCAGCAACGGGTCATCATATCCGGCAGCCTTCAGATCAAAAAAGCCTCCGAAACCCCCGAGTTCTGCATTGGCACCCGCTCGTGCAGTGGCTTTTGCCAGCGGGGCGATCGCCTTGATAAGGGCGTTACCCGCATCAATGGAGACACCGGCTTTCGCATAGGTGTAAGAATCCGGTTCATTTTGCTTTTCACTCATAACTTGAGCGATTAGACAACTCGCGGCTGGATTTCCACGCCATAATCGTCAAAAGGGCGCAAATGAGTATTTTGACTGACTTCAGGATCAAGATTGCTGCCATCATCGCGGTTGTGACGATGCTCGCGGCGACGGTTGTCTATGCCCAGCTAGAGGGCTCGGAACGCGGCGTCGCGCCGCTTGCGAGCAGCGGTGACTTTGAAGTCATGGGCGTGAAAGTCGACGTTAAGGGCGATACCGCTTTTGATGCCCGCAAGAAAGGCTGGGAAGAAGCGCAGCGCAAAGCCTGGAAAATGCTTTATAAGCGCACCCAGGGCAGCGAAACCAGCGGCTTGCCAGATTCTACGCTCAACACGATCGTATATGCGATCATCGTCGAGCAGGAGCAGATCGGACCTAAACGCTATATCGCAACGCTTGGCGTTATGTTTGATCGGGCCAGGGCTGGCTCTATTCTGGGCGTGGGTGGCCGGCGTTTGCGGTCTCCGCCCTTGCTGGTGCTTCCGGTCATGTGGAGCGGCGGCTCACCTCAGGTGTTTGAAAACAGAACCGAATGGCAAAAAGCCTGGGCACGTTTCCGCTCCGGCGAAAGCGCCATCGATTATGTCCGCCCCTATGGATCAGACAGCGAATCACTAGTGCTGACAGCCGGGCAGGCCAACCGCCCGAGTCGCCGCTGGTGGCGGAATATTCTGGATCAGTTCAGCGCAGCGGATGTGATCATCCCGATCGTCCGTCTGACCTATGCCTATCCCGGAGGTCCGGTCAAAGCGCGGTTCACCGCCCGCTACGGTCCTGACAATAAGTTTATCGACAGTTTCACGCTGAAAGTGGCGCGCAGCGAAGATATCCCCAAGATGCTGGATCAGGGAATCGTGCGACTGGATAGTATCTACTCCAGCGCATTATCGCGCGGCATCCTGAAAACCGACCGCTCGCTGATCATCGAGGATCCGTTCAATATGGATGATCTGAATCTTGAGGATTTCGATATCGGTGAAGATACGCCGGTCGAGACTGGTGGCGATACTGCCGATAGCCCTGCAGCAAATGGTGCAACAGACTCTGGTGGCGAAACGCCGACAGCGGCTCCGGCAGCCACTAGCAGCATTTCCTTGCAGTTTGACACGCCGGATGTCGGCGCCGTTGGTCGCGGGGAATCCTCGGTGCGATCGATTTCCGGCGTGACCTCTGCATCGACATCAAGCCTCGCGCTTGGCGGCGTCTCTGTCATGAGCGTGACTTATAGAGGAGATATATCTGCTCTGGCTCAAGCGCTTCGGGCGCAAGGCTGGCAGGTCCAGCAAGGAGCCGGCACCTTGCGTATCAGTCGTTCCGGACAATAAGGCAGCGAGGCCGTGAGTCAGATAGCCCTACCTCTCGAACAAGTCCCGTCGCCGGAACATGACGGATATCTGGTTACCCCCGCAAATGCAGAAGTGCATCAGCATTTGCAGAATTGGCGCGACTGGTCGCATTACACCATGATTTTGATCGGTCCCGCAGCCTCCGGGAAAACAACGATGGCGGCTGCGTTCGAAAGCGAGACCGGCGGGCTTTGCCTTGAAGACGCTTCCGAGGTCGAAGATACCGAGATATTCCATCTCTGGAATCGCGCCAATGGCGAGAAAAAACCGCTGTTGTTGCTGTCAGAAAAGCCGGTTGCAGAATGGGGGATCATGCTTCCTGATCTCAAATCCCGCCTCGCCGCATCGTTGCATTTGCAAATCGGCCCGCCTGATCAGGCGATGATCGACGGGCTTTTTCAGAAATATTTTACGTCTCGTGGGCTAACCATATCGGAAGATGCGCTTCGTTATCTGGAAAAGAGAATGATCCGGTCCTACGCGATGGTCCGGCAACTGGCGCAGAAAATGGACTCGCTTGCGATCGAGACCAGAAAGCCGATCAATTTGGCGGTTGCCAAATCAGCGCTCAGGTTTTTTGACGCTGGTGATGAAAAGGTGGATAGTTAGCTGATGGATAATCCTTCCCCAGAGTCGCTCGATGCTGACCTATTGCTCGGAGACGATGGCATCGGCGCTTTTACGGAAGATGGCAGCAAGCGCTATTTCAACCGGGAGATAAGCTGGCTGGGATTTAACGAGCGGGTGATCGAAGAGGCAGAGAATAGCGCCCATCCGTTGCTCGAGCGGCTGCGCTTCCTGTCCATATCCGGCAGCAATCTCGACGAATTTTTCATGGTCCGTTTCGCCGGACTGGTCGGTCAATACCGCCAGAAGATAGAAGAACGTTCGGCCGACGGACTGACTCCTACGCAGCAACTCGATGCAATAGCGATCCGTGCCGATGCGTTGATCGAGCATCAGCAACATGTATGGTCTTCGCTTTCCCAAAGTCTGGCCAACGAAGATATTTTTGTTTCGACAGTGGCCAAGCTTCCCGATGTTTCGAAAACCTGGCTCAGACAGCATTTTCTCGACCAGATATTTCCGGTCCTGACTCCGCAGGCGCTCGATCCGGCCCATCCTTTTCCGTTCATTCCGAACAAGGGACTAAGTCTGGTTTTCGATCTGGTGAGGGAATCAGACAAGCAGGGCATCCGAGAGCTGGTCATGATCCCGTCCGGTTTGCCGCGCTTCATTCGCTTGCCCGGTGAATCGGCCATCTATGTTTCGGTCGAAACCGCGATCCAGGAATTTTCCGATATTTTATTCCCCGGTTATGCGGTGATAAGCAGTGGCCTGTTCCGGGTTATCCGCGACAGCGATATCGAAGTCGAGGAGGAAGCCGAGGATCTGGTGCGCTATTTCCGCAGCGCGATCAAACGCCGCCGCCGCGGCGACGTGATCCGGCTCGAAATGGGGCCGAAACTCGCCGAGCCAGTGGTCGCTATGTTGCGGGAAAATCTGCTGCATGACGGCGCCACGGAAAGCCGGATCAACGGTCTGGTTGGTGTTGGCGATCTCGATATATTGGTTGACGAAGACCGCCCGGATCTAAAATTCACGCCATACAGTCCTCGCTTCCCCGAGCGTATTCGCGATCATGGCGGCGATTGTTTTGCAGCGATTCGTGACAAGGATATATTGGTCCATCACCCCTATGAATCATTCGAGGTGGTGATTGAATTTTTAAGGCAGGCCGCTGCCGATCCCGACGTCGTGGCGATCAAGCAGACGCTCTATCGTGCGGGCAAGCAATCGGCCGTTATCCGGGCGCTGATTGACGCTGCCGAAGCCGGCAAGTCGGTCACCGCAATCGTCGAACTCAAGGCACGGTTCGATGAAGAGCAAAACCTGCTCTGGGCGAGCGCGCTGGAACGAGCCGGGGTGCAGGTTGTTTACGGGTTTATCGAATGGAAAACCCACGCGAAAATATCGATGGTCGTGCGCAAAGAACAAGAAGGCTATCGCACTTACTGCCATTTCGGTACCGGCAATTATCATCCGATTACCGCCAAAATCTATACCGATCTCAGCTTCTTCACCGCTGACCCCAGAGCGGCACGGGATGCGGCGCAATTGTTCAACTATATCACCGGCTATGTCGAACCCAAGGAGCTGGAACTCATCTCCATGTCGCCGCGCAATATGCGCAAGGATCTGATGGGACTGATCGATCAGGAGATCGCCAATGTCCGGGCCGGCAAGCCCGGAATGGTGTGGGCGAAGATGAATTCGCTGGTCGACCCGGCGCTGATCGAGAAATTATATCAGGCGAGCAACGCCGGTGTCGAAATTGATCTGGTGGTCCGCGGTATTTGTTGCCTGCGGCCCGATGTACCGGGTCTGTCGGATCATATCCGGGTTAAATCGGTGGTTGGACGATTTCTCGAACATAGCCGCATCTGGGCTTTTGGCAACGGCAGGGAGCTCCCCAATGATGGCGCGAAACTCTATATTTCGTCGGCCGACTGGATGCCGCGCAATCTTGACCGACGGGTGGAATATATGATGCCGATCACCAACAAGACTGTTCATGACCAGATATTGGATCAGGTCATGGTGGCCAATCTGATCGATGACGAGCAGAGCTGGGAATTGAATGCAGACGGCAGCTACACGAGAGTGAAACCCTCCGATAAGCCGTTTAACCTGCACCGCTATTTCATGACAAATCCGTCGCTCTCCGGACGCGGCAAGGCGCTCAAGAAAAGCAACGCGGTTCCGCGTCTCAGCCTGCGCCGCCGCAAGAAAAAAGCGTGACCGGAGTGATAGAAAAAATGGGAAGCTTGTCGGGCTCCGCACACACAAAAAAGAGGCAGTCCAGCAAGCGTACGGCTATTGTCGATATCGGTTCAAACTCGATCCGCCTGGTTGTCTATCAGGGGCCAGCACGGGTTCCGGCGACTTTGTTTAATGAAAAGGTGATGGCAGGTCTGGGGCGGGAATTGTCGACCACCGGCGCTATTGCCGAGGATTCGATGCAACTCGCGATCCGCGGCCTGAAGCGCTTCCATCGTCTGTGTACCGATATGGAGGTCGACAGTATCTTGGCTTTTGCTACCGCTGCGGTGCGCGATGCCAGCAACGGCAAAGACCTGCTGAAGGCAGCGCGCGAAATTGGTTATGACGTCGCGGTGCTGCAGGGCGAGGAAGAAGCGGAACTGGCGGCACTGGGCATTATCTCCGGGATACCCGATGCAACCGGTATCGTCGGAGATCTTGGCGGCGGTAGTCTCGAATTGGCGATGATCGACAAGGGAAAGGTGCGGGAGCGCTTCTCATTCCCTCTCGGCGTCCTCAGGGTCGCGGACTTGCGCGCCAAGGACAATGACAGCCTCAAAGCGCAAATTCGCAAGATGCTCAAAAAAACTGGGTGGGACAAGCAGCGCCAGCAGCTGCCTTTCTATCTCGTCGGCGGTTCGTGGCGGTCTCTGGCGCGGCTTGACATGTATGACAGCAATTACCCGCTCCCGGTCATCCACAATTATGAAATGGAGCCGCAGCGGGCCCGGCGGCTGGTCAGCCGACTGGCGCAATTGAACAAGGAAAAGCTCAAGAATGTGCCGGGCTTGTCTTCGTCGCGGATACCGACGTTGAATGACGCAGCCTGGCTGTTGTCGATGCTGGTGCGCTATCTGGATAGCAGCAAGCTGGTGGTTTCTGCTTATGGCGTACGGGAAGGCCTGTTGTTTCAGAATATCAGTAAGCAGGAAGCCGCGCGTGACCCGCTGTTACTGGGGACGGAAGACGCTGGATCCGCGCAAGCGCGTTTTCCTGCGAACAGCAAATTGCTGGGTGAATGGATTAGCGAGATTTTTTCGGACGACCCGTCCGAGTGGCACCGTATTCGTCAGGCCGCCTGCAATCTGGGCGATGTCGCCTGGCGCGCCAATCCCAATTTCCGGGCTGAGCGTGGACTGGAAATCGGATTGCACGGCAACTGGGTTGGTATCACCGGACGAGAACGCGAGATGCTGGGGCAGGCGCTGTTCACCAGTTTCGGAGGCGGGAACAATACCTTTCCCGGCGGCGGTCGGCTGGCCGACGAACAAGCAACGAAGCGGGCCATTTGCTGGGGGCTGGCAATGCGTCTGGGCCAGCGGCTCAGTGGTGGAACCCGCAACCCGCTGGAACAGACACAAATCCGGAGATCGGGCAAGAAGCTGGAGCTGAAGGTAGCTAGTGATCTGATTGATCTTTACGGCGACACGGTTGCCAAGCGGCACGCAAATCTGGCGAATATGATGGGACTGGAACCGGTAATGACCGGCGTCTAGGCCGACACCATAGCTATTCGCTTAGAGGCGCGTCGCCCTCTTGCTGGTGGGTCATTTTCAGTTTGCCATCCTTGACGGTGAAGCTCACCCGGCCCTCGACCAAGTCCAGTGCGTCGCGGCCGAATTCTTCAAACCGCCAGCCTTCGAGAAGCCCGACGCCTTCGCGTTCACCGGCGACGATCCGCTCGAGATCGTCGGCGCGGGCTAGCAGGCGCGATGCGACGTTCATCTCGGCCGACCGAATCTTGAGCAATAATTTGAGCAGATCGGTAACCAGCGCATTGGATTTGCCATTTTTGGGACGACGGCCAATTTTCAGTGGCAGATCATCGCGGGACAGGGGTTCTGCCTGTTCGATGATATCCATCAGTCGGGCACCGATATCGTTATTCTTCCAGCCGGCAGAAAGACCGCGGACTTGTCCCAACTTGTTCTGATCCTTGGGAGGGTGCGCGGCAATATCCGCCAGAGTTTCATCGCGCATGATCCGTCCGCGCGGCAAGTCCTTGGACTGGGCTTCGGTTTCGCGCCACGCAGCGATCGCTTTCAGCCGACCCAGCATATCCAGATTGCGTCCCTGCGACTTGACTCGTAACCAGGACTTCTCCGGATCATTGACATAATTGTCCGGGTCAGCGAGCTTTTCCATCTCGGCATTGATCCACATGCCGCGACCGGTTTCGCGCAATTTTTCCAGCATCATCGGGAAAATTTCGGCGAGATGGGTGACGTCGGCAACTGCATATTCTAATTGCCGCGCATTGAGCGGGCGGCGCGACCAATCGGTAAAACGGGCGCCTTTATCCAGCGTAATGCCCAGCCAGCTATCGACCAGATTTGCGTAGCCGATCTGTTCGCTCTGGCCGATCGCCATCGCCGCGATCTGGGTGTCGAAAATCGGATGCGGGGTCTTGCCGGTAATATTATGGATGATCTCGACATCCTGTCCGCCGGCGTGGAAAATCTTGAGGACATTCTCATTATTGACCAGCAGTTCCATCAGCGGTCCAAGATCAACGCCCTTGGCAAGCGGATCAATGGCGGCAGCTTCCTTGCCGTCTGATATCTGGATGAGGCAGAGAATGGGCCAATAGGTGTTCTCGCGCATGAACTCGGTATCGACTGTCACGAAATCCGCCGTCGCAAAGCGGCTACAGATATCGGCGATGTCCTGATTGTCGGTCAGCAAATTATGGATGTGCATTTTTGTCCTATACAGCGGGCAGGTCATCGCGCAAACAATTCGTGGACGCAGGATAAAAATGGGGGGAAACCATGGCATTTTGGTCACTGGTTCTGATTGCTATATTGGCATTGCTTTTGCTCGGGCAAACAATGGCGCTTTGCAGCGACGCCTGTCTGGCGGTTGCTGATCCACGGCCGGTCGGCGGCAAGACTATCGAGATCACGATATTGGCCTGGGGATTTGCCTCGCGACGAGCGCGATCGATGCAGGTTGACGATTGCGTGCGGCTTGGCATCAACGACATGCGCTTCTTCATGACCCGCAAGGCGATCCTGATCTGTCTGGTGACCTTTGGTTTTGTACGGAAGGTAAGCATCGCCTATCGTTGCTATGCCGGCGATTTCGACGTGGGAGAAGCCTGATGGCGCAGGTCACGCGTCATGGGCAGCAGATCTGGTGCAATTATCATCAGACCGCCGAATGCAATCTGGGCGACCGGATCGAACTGCTGAATGGCGACGAAGCCAATGGTCGCGCGCATCTGAAGGGCGTCGCGGAAACCGTGCTGGCGCTGCTCAAGGAAGCGAAATATTGCCAGATTCCGGTGCGCCCGATCGGGGCAGGCTGGTCGCCGTCGCCGATCAATGTGGTCGAGGACGGCTGGCTGGTCGAGACGTTGCGGCTCAACCGGACGTTCAAACTGTCGGCAAAGGATTTGCACGCTGACTGCGATGTCGGGGCGGAATCCCTGCTGCTGGTGCAGGCCGGGGCCACGGTCGACGAGGTCTACGAAAGCGCGGAAGAGATAGGCCGGTCGCTGCGCACCGGCGGTGCCAGCAATGGCCAGAGCTTTGCCGGGGCCTGCGCGACTGGAACACATGGAAGCGTCTGGCAGGAGGGCGGGATTCAGGATCATGTCCGGGCGGTGCAGCTGGTAACGCCGGACCGAATATTGTGGATATCGCCAAAGAAAGCCATTCTGTCGGATGACTTCATCGCGCAGACCGGTTCTCAGATCATTCGCAACGACCGGATTTTTGCTGCCGCCCAGATTCACGTCGGGGCGATGGGCTTTGTCACGGCGATGCTGATCGAGACCGATCCGATCTATATGGTGCAGAATATCCAGAAGGCAGCAAAGATCAAACGCGAGCATATCGACTGGCTGTGCCGCGGCGAGTTCCGCAGGTTCTCGGCCGCATTTGGATTGAACGAAGAGCCGTATTTCCAGCAGCTTATTCTGAATCCTTTTGACCCGTTCGACAAAAAGAGCCTGCTGCGTTTTCTCTATAAGCGCCCCCATGACGCCAGCATCCCCCCGCCACCACCGGGGCAGATGGGGGCCGGCTATGACGCCTTGACCTTGCTCGGTAGGGCGATGGCGGAAAGTGACTGGTTCAAGGGAGAAATATTGCAGCTGGCGATGGAACAAGCCTATCCCGACAATCGCGATGTCGACGATCCGCCCGCTATTGCAACATGGGGCAATACGACCGAAGAACATGCGCCGATCGCCAGTCTGTTCAACGGATCGGTCACTATGGACCGCAGCAAGCTTAGCGAAGCCTTTGATTTGATTATTGATAGTTTCAGGCGAGGCGGAGGTTGCACAGTCGTCACCCTGCGCTTCGTCCGCCAAGCGCAAGGCTTGCTCGCCCCCGCGCATTGGCCGGATAATGTCGTGATCGACTTTGACGGTCCCAACGTCGAATCCAGTCATCAAGGCTATAAGAATGTGGTCGAAGCGCTTGATGACGCCGGGATCGCTTTCACCCGCCATTGGGGCAAGACCAATAATCTCGACGAGCATCGAGTGAAGCGGGATTATGAGCAGAATTTCGCCAACTGGAAATGGGCGCAAGCGCAAGTGATGCCGGATGCTGCTGATCGGCGGGTGTTCGCGAATGACGAACTGGTCAAGCTGGGCCTGATCTAGGGTTTTGGCGATGGACGGAACGGAGAGCGGGGCGCTGCCAACAAAAACTCCGCATCCAGTGCGGCGCGCCGCCCGTTTGAACAATCTCAACCCTTGACAAATGGGCCGTAGACCTGTGTTACGCCTGCAATCTTTCCATCCGGGAAAGCACCCAGTTCCAAAGGTCCATCATGCACGCATATCGCACCCATAATTGTTCCGCGCTCCGCTCTTCGCACGTCGGCGAGGAAGTCCGTCTGTCCGGCTGGATCCATCGCAAGCGCGATCATGGCAATCTGCTGTTTGTCGATCTGCGCGACCATTTCGGTCTGACCCAGATCGTCAGCGAAACCGGCAGCGATGCCTTCAAGATGCTTGACGGCGCACGGGTTGAGTCGGTGGTCACGGTAACCGGCAAGGTTGTCGCTCGCGATGACGAAACAGTGAACAAGAATCTGCCGACCGGTGATGTCGAGCTGGTAGCCGATAGCGTCGACATGCAAGGACCCGCTGAAGAATTGCCGATGCCGGTATTTGGCGAACAGGAATATCCCGAGGATATCCGCCTGCGTTACCGCTTCCTTGATCTGCGGCGCGAGTCGGTTCACGCCAATATGATGCTCCGCTCCAAGGTGATCGCAAGCCTGCGCAACCGGATGACCGAACAGGGCTTCACCGAATTCCAGACGCCGATCCTGACCGCGTCGTCACCGGAAGGCGCGCGTGACTATCTCGTGCCGAGCCGTGTTCATCCTGGCAAATTCTACGCGCTGCCGCAGGCGCCGCAAATGTTCAAGCAGATGCTGATGGTCGCCGGTTTTGACCGCTATTTCCAGATTGCTCCCTGCTTCCGCGACGAAGACGCCCGCGCCGACCGCTCGCCGGGCGAATTTTACCAGCTCGATTTCGAAATGAGCTTTGTCACCCAGGAAGATGTGTTCCAGACGCTGGAGCCGGTTCTGGCTGGCGTGTTCGAAGAATTTGCCGATGGCCGTTCGGTTACGCCTGCCGGTGAATTCCCGCGCATTCCCTACAAGGAATCGATGCTGAAATATGGCAATGACAAGCCGGACTTGCGCAACCCGATCATTATTCAGGATGTCAGTGACCATTTCAAAGGCTCCGGCTTCGGATTGTTCGACAAGATCACCTCGACCGGTGGCACCGTGCGCGCCTTTGTCGCGCCGGAAGCGGGCAAGAACAGCCGCAAATTCTTTGACAGCATGAATGACTGGGCCCGCGGCGAAGGTTTTGCCGGACTCGGTTATATCAACATGAAGGAAGGCGCGGCTGGCGGGCCGATTGCCAAGAACCACGGCGAAGAGGGCACAGCCAAGCTGCTCGCCGATCTTGGTTGTGGTCCTGACGATGGTGTGTTCTTTGCTGCGGGCAAGGAAGCGGATGCGGCGAAACTCGCCGGTGTTGCGCGGACCCGGGCAGCCGAGCAGCTCGACCTGATCGACAAGAATGCGTTTAAATTCTGCTGGATCGTCGATTATCCGATGTTCGAATATGACGAAGAGCTGAAGAAAATGGACTTTTCGCACAATCCTTTCTCGATGCCGCAAGGCGAGCTGGAAGCGCTGGAAAGCAAGGACCCGCTCGACATTCTCGCGTGGCAATATGATATTGTCTGCAACGGTATCGAACTGTCCTCCGGCGCGATCCGGAACCACCGGCCCGACATCATGTACAAGGCGTTCGAAATCGCCGGTTACACCAAGGATCAGGTCGACACCGAGTTTTCCGGCATGATCAACGCGCTGAAATATGGCGCGCCGCCCCATGGTGGTTCGGCTCCGGGCGTTGACCGGATCGTGATGATGCTGGCCAACGAACCCAATATCCGCGAGGTCGTATTGTTCCCGATGAACCAGAAGGCCGAAGACCTGATGATGAGCGCACCGAGTCCGGTGTCGTCCAAGCAGCTGCGGGAATTGCATATCCGCGTGGTCGAGCCGCCAAAGGAAGGCTAGGGTCAATTTCGTTAGTGGTGAGCCTGTCGAACCACACTTATCGACCAGAGCCACCCTTCGACAAGCTCAGGACTGACGGAAATCATCTATGAAACCTCCTAAGCAACTTAACTTTCCATCGTCCCACGGCGACATCTGCTATTTCGAATGGGGAAGAGCGGGCGAGGGACCGTCAGTTCTTCTGCTCCACGCCACCGGCTTCCATGCGCGGTGCTGGGACAAGGTTGTCGAAGCGTTTCCGGACGGCACCCACGTTATCGCCGTCGATCAACTCGGCCACGGACGCAGTGCAAAGCCGGCTATCAGCGACTGGGGGATGATCGCAGGCGCGACCGCCGAATTGCTCGTTTCACTCGGCATGAAATTTTCGGTTGGGGCTGGCCACAGTATGGGCGGTAATTGTCTGGTGCAGGTTGCAGCGCGATTGCCGGATCTGTTCGAGCGGCTGGTGCTGATCGACCCGGTGATCATGGATCGAGCAGCTTATCAAAATCCGGCTGACTTTACCGCCACTTACGAGATGGTATCCAAGCGTCGCAACAACTGGGCCGGACCGGACGAGATGATTGAACGATTCAAGGATCGCCATCCCTACAAGCTTTGGGACCAGGCCGTGCTCCGCGACTATTGCGAATATGGCCTGCTGCCAGACGGCGAGGGCGGGTTCATTCTGGCCTGTCCGCCTGCGACCGAAGCATCTGTCTATGCGAGCAGCGCGACCATTGATCCCTGGCCAATGATCGACGGGATCACCCAGCCGGTTACGATTTTGCGCGCGCCGCAGATCAAGCAAGATGGCATTTTCGATTTTGCCTCATCGCCAACGCCGCCAGGGCTGATGGATGGTTTTGCCCATGGCAGCGAGCATTATTTGCCCGATCTCACCCATTTTATGCCAATGCAAAACCCGAAACGGATTGCAGAGTTGATCATCGAGAGCTAATGGTTCATTCATATAAAATTCTATATTTATGAACAAATAGGCCTCGGGGATGGACATGAATAAATTACTGGCCGCTACGATCTCAGGCATATTGGCGCTGTCTTGCTTGCCCAATGCCGCGCAGGCCGAAGTTCTAATGATTGAGGGGCTGACCCCGGCCCGCGCTCCCGAATTTGCCGAAATTCAAACCATTGCGATTGATGATTTCGGGGGCAGCGATGGGCGGGCGCTGGCGTTCGAGCTGGAGGACCGGCTTGCTGCGATCTCTGTCTTTGACCAACCCTATTTTGATGTCATCGGCGGGCGATCTGCGGTGGATTCCGACGCCAGCCTTTCGGGCAATGTTACCGCGGGCATCGAAGAGTATGAAACAGTCGCCAAGCGGCGGCGCTGCGTAAAGCGCGGAGAGAAAGACAAATGCTTGTCCTATAAGGATATCGAAGTGGACTGTCTGAGCCGCACGATTGATTTTCGGGCGCAAGTGCGGGCAACGCGCTTTCGCGACGGGCGGAGCATCTACTCTGAATCCTTTCCGGACAAGAATGAACAGACGGTCTGCTTCGGCGATGACGAGGAATTTGCTAGCAGCGAAGCTGTGATCCGGTCGATGGTGTCTGGCGCCGCCAGCGCGATCCGCAACGACCTTGCTCCAAGCGAATATCGGTTCGAGGTCAGGATATTGGAAAGCCGCAAGGGGATGTCCAAAGCAGAGAGCAACTTTTTCAAGGCGGCGATCAAAATGACCAAATCCGATCCCGCAGAAGCCTGCCGGATGTGGGACGAGGCGGCGCAGAACGGGTTGGTTCATCTCTCGCTGGCGTTCAATCGCGGCCTCTGTGCGGAACAGCGCGGTGACCTTGACTCGGCGCTTGCCCATTATGATGAAGCTCTGAGCCTGTCGCCTGGAAAGTCTGAAGTGGCCCTGTCCATAACTCGTGTGAGCGCCCACCAGCGCGCGCTGGATGAATGGGAATTGCGTCAATCTGTCGGTTCCGGCGGTTAATGCCAAAGAACAGGGTTAACCGGTTGGCTCGGGCTAACCGAATATAGTATATCATCAGGTTGAACTTGGTGCTGCATCCAGAGCCTCTGGCAGCGACGGTTGAAAACCCTAACCCTCGACCCCGGATTAGCGCGGGTGACGGAGCACAAATGACCATTAATCTGTCCGACTATGAATCCGGTGACAAATATGACGGTAACTATGGAGACGCTTTGAAAGCGCTGCAGGACCGGCTCGCGCATATCCATTTCAAGCATATCATCCATCGAAGCCGGTCAATCTTGGTGTTCGAAGGGTGGGACGCGGCAGGCAAGGGCGGTGCGATCCGCCGGATGACCGGAGAATGGGACCCGCGCTATTTTGATGTCTGGCCGATCGGCGCGCCGACCAAGGAAGAGAAAGACCGTCATTTCCTCTGGCGCTTCTGGCAGAAATTGCCGGGTAGCCGCGAAATCGGTGTGTTCGATCGCAGCTGGTATGGCCGGGTGCTGGTCGAGCGGGTCGAGGGCTTTTGCGAGCCTGCCGACTGGAAGCGTGGCTATGACGAGATCAACGAATTTGAAGCGCAGCAGATTGATGGTGGCACCAATCTGGTGAAAATATTCTTCCACACCACGCAGGAAGAACAGGATGCACGGCTCGCCAAGCGGCTCGATACCCCGCACAAGCGATGGAAGATCACCGCCGAGGATTTCCGCAACCGGGAAAAGCGCGATGACTATCTCGAAGCGATGCACGATATGTTCGAAAATACCGACACGCGCTGGGCGCCTTGGAAGGTGATCGACGGCAATGACAAGAAATCTGCGCGGATCGCAGCAATGACCCATGTCGCCGAGACGCTGGAAGCGGCTTTGCCCGATGAATTGCCAGTGGCCGATCCGGAACTGGTGAAACTGGCCGAGCAAGCTTTCGGTTACGAGGCCAAGGACTGACGCATAGCTGTCGCCGACGGCTGCCCGTTTTCTGACAATTGTACCCGGATATTTGCGATCGGAAACGGTCGTGCAGCGTGCCTCGCTGGAAGAGTTGGAGGCATGTTTTACTATCCATGGGATTGCCGTCATTTCGATAATAGTCGAAACGTGCTTGACGAGCGTATAATGATTCTATATTTCGACGATTATCGAATCATTGGAGTCGTTCATGCAACCGGATCAAGCCGTAACCGCTTTGGCCTCGCTCGCCCAGGAGCATAGATTGTCGATATTCCGCTTGCTGGTGCAGGCCGGAAGCGAGGGTCTTGCCGCAGGTGCTATCGCGGAGAAGCTCGGTGTTCCGCCCAGCTCGCTGTCCTTTCATCTGACCCATCTTACCCGCGCCGGGCTGATCAGTCAGGAGCGGCAGTCGCGGACGCTGATTTACCGCGCAGACTATGCGGTGATGAACAGGCTCGTCGCCTATTTACTCGAAAATTGCTGTGCAGGGGATGCCTGCGCGGTTGACCTTCTCACGTCAAAAGGAGCTTGCAAATGAACAGAATGCATATCCATCTTTCCGTCGAAAGCCTTGAAAAGTCAGTGGCTTTCTATTCAAAACTATTCGGCACCGAGCCCACTGTGCTGAAGGCGGATTATGCCAAATGGATGCTCGAGGATCCGCGCGTCAATTTCGCGATGTCGAGCAATCCGGGGACAAAACGCGGCATTGAACATATCGGCATCCAGTCGGAAAATGCCGAAGAACTGGCTGGCGTTTACGGCCGGATCCAGGACGCTGGCGGAGCGATATTTGACGAAGGCGCGACGACCTGTTGCTATGCCCAGTCGGAGAAAAACTGGACGGTCGATCCCGACGGCATCGCCTGGGAAGCGTTTCTGACCAACGGCGAAGTGACCGAATATGGCAATCGCGTCGATCTCGACCAGCTGACGTCTGACAATGCGTCGGACGGAGCCTGCTGCACACCGCAAATGGCGCCTGCGCCTTCCGCTTCGCCATCCTGCTGCTGATAATCGGGTGAGAGGGAAAATGTATAACGTCCTGTTTCTCTGCACGGGGAATTCGGCGCGGTCGATCCTGGGCGAAGCCTTGCTCAACCGCGAAGGCGAGGGCCGGTTCAAGGCTTATAGCGCCGGCAGCTTTCCGCGAGGTGATGTCCACCCGATGGCTTTGGAAATCCTGAACGAGAAGGGGTTCGACACCAGCGATCTGCGTTCGAAAAGCTGGGACGAATTCGCTGGCGAAGATGCTCCCAAGATGGACTTCATCTTTACCGTATGCGGTAATGCGGAAAAAGAAGCCTGTCCCGTGTGGCTGGGTCATCCTGTGACCGTGCACTGGGGGATCGAGGATCCCGCCGATGTAGAAGGCGGCGGCCAGCGCGAGGCGTTCCTGAACGCATTTGAATATATGCGCAACAGGATCAGGCGCTTGCTTGAACTGCCTCTCGAATCCACCGATGCGTCAGCCATCAAGGATATGCTGAGGGAGATCGGTAAGGAAGAAACGATCAGGGAACGGAAAGCGTAATGGGTCTTTTTGAACGCTGGCTCTCCTTATGGGTTGGCCTGGCAATCGTCGCTGGAATCCTGCTGGGCAATGTCGCGCCGGAACTATTCGGTCTGATCGCGCAGCTGGAAGTCGTTTCGGTCAATCTGGTGGTCGCGGTCCTCATCTGGGCGATGATCTATCCGATGATGGTCGCGGTCGATTTCGGCAGCCTGCGCGACATCGGCGGCAAGCCAAAGGGACTGATTATCACTGTCGTCGTGAACTGGCTGATCAAGCCTTTCACGATGGCCGCGCTGGCGGTGCTGTTCTTCAACTTTATCTATCGCGGGATCATTTCCGGCGAGGATGCCCAGCAATATATCGCTGGCCTGATCCTGCTGGGCGCTGCTCCGTGCACGGCGATGGTTTTTGTCTGGTCGCAGATGACCAAGGGCGATGCCGCTTATACCCTGGTGCAGGTGTCGGTAAATGACCTGATCATGATTGTAGCCTTTGCACCGATTGTGGCTTTGCTGCTGGGTGTAACCGACATCGCCATTCCGTGGCAGACCTTGTTGCTGTCGGTCGGGCTCTATGTGGTCGTACCGCTGGTCGCCGGTGCGTTGACCCGGCGGGTGGTCATCGCCAACCATGCCGGTGATATCGAGGCCGTCGACCATTTTACCGCTCGCCTGAAGCCGACATCGATCATCGGACTTTTGGCGACGGTGGTTCTGCTGTTCGCTTTTCAGGCCGAGACCATCATTTCCCAACCGGTGCTGATAGTGTTGATCGCGATCCCGATCATATTGCAATCCTACGGCATATTTGCCGTTGCCTATTTCGCCGCCTGGGCGTGGAAACTACCGCATAACATAGCGGCACCCTGTGCGCTGATCGGAACCTCCAACTTCTTCGAACTGGCGGTCGCGGTCGCCATAGGGCTGTTCGGTCTGTCCAGCGGCGCGGCACTGGCGACAGTGGTGGGTGTGCTGGTAGAAGTCCCGGTCATGCTGTCGCTGGTGGCGATCGCCAACCGGACGAAAAAAAGCTTCGGTGATCAATGATGATCACCGAAGCTTGCCCAATGGGAACAGACTGGAATTCGTCAGTTTAGCAAACTCTGGTCATCATTCCGCCTGACGGGAGGACAACCACAGCGCACAGCCTGCGAAAAATGTTGCGATTGCTCCGCTCGCTCCGGAAAATGGAACCGAACCCAATCCCATATGTACGGCTGCGATATTAAGGGCGATTGCAATCGCCCCGGCGATTGCGTTGACCACACCGACCATGCGGCCGATCGACTGGTCTTTGCGAAACAGGGACAGTCCGAAGATCAATGCGGCAAAGCCCAGAATAGCTTTCGCGAGATTGTAGAACAGGAACGACCCGGCAAGCAACGTGCCCATCAGCGGTGCAAATGCTTCCCCGGCTTTGGCTGCCGGCAGAAACATCGAAAGGCCGATGCCCGACTGGACCATGTTGATCAGGCCAGCGACGATCAGTGCAGCCCAGCCCAATTGCATATCGGATGACCGGACCAGGCCGACAATCGATGTTATTGCGATCGCAGTGAATAGCAGAAGTTCTGCGGTCCAGACTGTCGACCGCAGAGGCCAGCCGTCGACAATTCCGACACCGCTGAGCGTCGCGATATATAATATTTGTGTGGCTACGGTGAGTAGCAGCATGATCGATACAGATATTGCTAGACTGCGCGTCGATTGGGGCATGGTTTCTCAAGAACTTCGGGTGGTTTGATGGCTATTCTATTGGTTTCGCAATTTGGTTACAATCAAGGCCAATAATCATCATCTGCGAATATGCTTTGCATCATGGAAAGTGAGGCAGTCCCGCGTTTAGCTGTATTTCGGCCGGACGAAACCGCTCCAAAACCTATTTTACACTGAAGCGGTCGCCAATCCTGCCGTGAATAGACGTTACGATGGATCAGGCTTGAAGGAACCGGCAGATGTTGCGTAAAATTCTGATCAGTCAGCTCGAGCTGGGCATGTTTGTACATTCCATGGAAGGGTCCTGGTTTGACCATCCGTTCTGGCGATCGCGGTTTCTGCTGAACGATCGCGAACAGATCGAGCAGATCGTTTCCAGCGATGTAAAACGGGTCACGATCGACGAAGCGCGGGGCAAGAAATTGTTGCTGCCGCTAGAACCGGTAGAAGGCCCAAAAGCGGCAGAACCTTCCGCTCGTGCGCCAAAATTGACGAGGCTGCCAGAATTGTCAGCCGTCGCGCGGCCGCGATCCTATTTGCGGGATGTTGCAAAACCGGATTTCAATCGACTGACCCCGCGCGAGCGCGCAGCGGAGGTCCGTAAAGCATCCGGGACGATCAAGCGGTCGCGAGCAGCCGTGATGGCTCTGTTCGAAGACGCGCGTCTCGGCAATACAGTCAAGTCGCGCAAATTGGCTCCTTTGGTCAGACAGATATCCAGATCGGTCAATATCGATCCCACGATCATTCTCAACATCTCCCGGATGAAAACCAAGGACGAATATACCTATCTGCATTCCGTTTCGGTATGCGCCCTGATGGTCAATCTGGCCCGTAAAATGGGTTTCCCCGAGCAGCAGATGCACGATATCGGCATGGCCGGCCTTTTGCACGATGTCGGAAAGACATCCATTCCGGAGAGCATCTTGTCCAAGCCAGGGAAACTCGACGAGAGCGAATGGATCACGATCCGCAATCATCCTCAACGGGGGCATGACATATTGGCAGCGTCGGAAGATGTCAGCAATATCGCGCTCGAGGTCTGTCTGAGGCATCACGAGAAAATGGACGGGACCGGATATCCGGGAGGAATAGCTGCTGACAATCTCAGTATTTTCACACGCATGTCCACCATCTGCGATGTCTACGATGCGATCACTTCCCAGCGCTCCTACAACACGCCCCTTTCAGCTTCGGAGGCGCTTGCGGAAATGCAGAGCTGGTCGGGCCACTTCGACCAGCTGATCCTGCGTGATTTTGTCGATAGTCTCGGCATATTACCGGTCGGAACGCTGGTCCGCCTGAATCATGACGAATTGGCGATGGTGATCGGTGAATCGTCTACCAATTACGCAGCGCCGATTGTGCGGAGCTTCCGTTCGATCGAGAGCGACCGCGATATCGCACCGAAAGATATTGATACCGGTCGCAATAAATCGCGGAAGCTGGTTGCTATTGAAGAGCCTGAAAATTGGGGATTTACCGACTGGCCGCTTTTTTCTGCGAAATTATTGAGCATGCCGTCAGCCCAATGAGCGGCCGAAAGACCGGTGCGAAAAGCAAGGCGCGAAAATTTCAGAAGCGAAACGCCCGGTGATTATATCCGGATCGTCGGTCAGTGCCGCGAGATTGTAGGACAGATTTGCGTTGCCGGACTGTTCGCGAGCAGTGCCAAACATTAACCTCATCAGGTCACGCGCGCCAGCGTGGCTGCTTTCGCCCTTGGCAAATTGGCTTTCCTGGCAGGTCTTCGAGCGGATCACGGCATTTCGCACTCCGCGCCAACGAAGCTAAAAAGGCCGATTGCTGGCTTAATGAACCATCGCTTCTGCCGTAATAGATCTAATTGGGAATTTGGCTCCAGGAAATCTACTCATGCTTCGCACAATTCCGGTCAGTCAACTTGAGGTGGGGATGTTCATTCATTCCTTCGAAGGTTCGTGGTTTGACAATCCGTTCTGGCGATCGCGGTTCCTGCTGACCGACCATAAGCAGCTTGAACGTATAGTCGAGAGTGGTGTGGAGCAGGTGATAATAAATGAATCGCGAGGCACGGGATTACCGACCGTTTCACAGACCGACGTAGCACCGCAACCGCTAGAAGCATCGGAGCGTGCTCCAAAAAGGGTCGCAGCTTCGCAGCCCCCGCCCGCACCAGGGCCCCGGTCCTATTTGCGTGAGACGCCAAAACCGAGCTTTGGTCGCCTGTCTACCCGTCAGCGTGCTGCGCAGGCGCAGAAAGCATCCCGCATAATCAATCAATCTCGAGCGGCCGTCATGAACCTGTTTCAAGACGCGCGGCTCGGTAACGCGGTTAAGGGGGACGAAATGGCTCCTCTGGTGAGCCAGATATCTGAATCCGTCAGTATTGATCCGACGATCATACTCAATATGGCCAGATTGAAGTCCGAGGATGAACATTCCTATCTTCATTCCGTTGCCGTATGCGCGTTGATGATTACTCTGGCTCGCAAAATGGGCGTTCCGGCGGCGCAAATGCAGGAAGTGGGCATGGCTGGTCTTCTTCATGATGTCGGAAAGTCATCAATTCCTGACAGCACCGGTTCCGACCCAGGCGCGCGCGAGAAGGCTGAATCGGCTGCTGTCCAAAACCACCCGCAGCGGGGCCATGATATATTGTCATCGTCGAAAGGTGTCGGTGACATCGCTTTGGAAGTCTGTCTGAGGCATCATGAAAAAATGGACGGCACCGGATTTCCAGGGGGAATTCGTGCTGACAATTTCAGTATCTTTAGCAGGATGTGCGCGATCTGCGATGACTATGATGATTTAACCGCGAGCCGGCCTGACAGGGACGCGCTCTCTGCTTCCGCGGCGCTGGCCCGAATGCAAGCCGCGTCAGGTCATTATGACAAGCTCATCCTCCGTGAATTTGTAGATAGTCTTGGCATATTGCCCGTTGGATCGCTGGTGCGCCTGGACCGGAATGAACTGGCCGTAGTGCTTGGTGAATCGCCGTCCGACTACTCCGCGCCCATTGTGCGAACCTTTAAATCCCTCGACGACAATCGCAGATTTGAGTCAAAGGATATTGATCTCGGCCGCACCAGATCGCGAAAACTGGTCGGCCTGGAAGATCCCGCAGACCTGGGCTTTTACGACTGGAAAATGTATTCCGTCCAGTTGATGAGCAAACCGTTCGCCGCGTGATTCCATGCGAGAATCTAGCACGACGGTCTTTCGGATTGTACAGGTACCGGGCCTCAGCCTCGACCGTTTTTCCCAATATAGCGTGACAGCGGGGTCTCGCTGCGGATCGTCGGGCCGCGCGGGTTTTTCGTGTCATAGACCACGGCGTTTTCGAGCACGCGTTTGACATAGTTGCGGGTCTCGGAAATCGGAATATCCTCGATCCACTGGACCCAGTCGATCCCGCCCATGCGCGGATCGCCATTGGCGCGGAGCCACTTGTTCACATTGCCGGGCCCAGCATTATAGGCTGCGACGGCGAGCGGGTAGCTGCCGCCATAATAGTCCATCATCCGCTGGATGTAGCCGCTGCCAAGCTTGATATTATATTGCGGATCATCGGTCAGCGAGGAGAGATTATAGGACAGGTTCGCCTTGCCGGATTGCTCGCGGGCAGTGCCGGGCATCAGCTGCATCAGGCCACGGGCACCAGCATGGCTGATCGCGCCTTCGGCAAACTGGCTTTCCTGACGGGTGATCGCGTGGATCAGGGTCCAGGTGCTTTCATGACCGAACGGTACGGGCATGGTCGGGAAGGTGGTTTCGTCAATCGCGCCGACATCGGCACCGCGGGCGCTGATACCCTTGATGACGCCGAGATCACGCGCGCCGATGCGTGTAGCGAGATCGCTGATCAGCATGAAGTCTTTTGCGGTCTTTGCATTGCCGGCCAGAGCGCGATGAAAGCGGATCTGTTCGCGCCACGGTCCTGTCCGGACCGATGCCTTGACGGCCACCACGAGTGGATCGACATCATAGGCAGCACGGTCGGCTTCGGTGATTACGACATCTGGTTTGCGATTGAATGCCGGCAGCGGGCGACCGAGCTGTTCCAGCGACAGTTGACCGTAGAAATAGTCGGGGAATTTTGCCGCTTTCTCGAAATAGGCGTTGGCCTGTTCGGTCTGGCCGGCATCGGCGGCCGCACGGCCGGCCCAATAATAGCCTTTCGAGGTGATATTGGGCGAATCATAGGACTGCGCATAGAGATCGAACATGCGGATCGCCTTGGCGGGCTGACGCATGCCGTTGAGCGCGGACGTGCCCGCTACCCAGACCAGATCGGAATATTTGTCGCGCACGCGGCTGTTCTGGTCCGCGATCCGGGTCGGCGTGTCATAGGCGTCTTCGACTTTCGACGCGATATCATATGCCAAGGTCCATTGCCGGTCATTGGCAGCGGCTTCGGCGTTGATCAGCATTGCTTCAAACCAAGTGTCGGGGCTGGCCGGCTTTACCCGCAGCGGCAATCTGGTCGCCAGCAACTGGCGTGCTGCATAGCTTTGGCCGCTGTTGCGCAAATAGCGGGCGCGATCGGCGAGAAAGCCGGCATCGTCGCGGGCGATGGCGCCGACTGCGCTTGCCTGGACGTTGGCATCTGACGCTTCGGTCAGCTGTGCCAGCCGGGCTGCAAATACCGCGCGGCGGGCAGGAGAGGTGAAGGACAGCTGGCCTGCTGCATCGCGGGTCGCTCGTGCCCACAGCAGCGCATCCATCCGGGCATCATGATCATCGATGCTCAGCACCGAACTGAACCGCGAAATCAGGGCGGCTTCATCTTCACTGGTAAGCGTACCGCCGCGCCATGCCTGTTTGGCCATGGCCTTGGCCTTGTCGCTCATTCCCGACGCCTGCAGCGCTACCGCATATTTGGCGGCGCCGGCGTTAGTGGTCGGCGGAAATTGCTCGAAATAGGCGAGAACCCGGCTCGGTGAGAAACTGTTGATGTTGATCGCCTGCTCGGCGTTGCGCTGCATCCGCGTGTCTTCCGGCCAGCCGGGATAGGTTACCAGAAAACCGGCATAATCCTCGAAAGAATAATTGTCGGACTGGGTGAGCACCCGCCAACGCTGGAGGCCGAGAACGGCGTTGCCGCCGGTCGGATCGGATAGACCGCTTTCGCTTCCCTGCCAGCTGATTTGTTCGGCCGCCATGCATGTAGCAGGAGATAAAAGCAGCGCCGCGATGACAATTCTTGATACCATGCTGGACATTTTGGGGGTAGGCTCCTTATCAGGCGCTGAACGGCGAACTATATCACCGTTAATGTTAAAAATAACTTGGTGGTGGCTTTGCCAATTTCCAAGGTAAATATAAAGGATTATTCGATGTTTTCCGGCTCCATCCCGGCTCTGGCGACCCCCTTTCGCGACGGATCGTTTGCCGAAGACCAGTTTCGTGCACTTGTGGACTGGCAGATTGACCAGGGCAGCAGTGCTCTTGTACCCTGCGGGACCACCGGCGAGGCATCGACATTGTCCAATGCCGAGCATCACCGGGTTATCGAAGTGTGCATCGAGCAGGCGGCTGGCCGGGTACCGATCATCGCGGGTTGCGGATCGAACGACACCACCAACGCCCTGTTGCATCTTACCTTCTCGAAAAAATGCGGGGCGGCGGCCGGTCTGGTCGTAGCGCCATATTATAACCGTCCGAATCAGGAAGGCATAACTGCCCATTTCACGACCCTGACCGAGAGCATCGATCTGCCGCTGGTTCTATATAATGTACCGGCGCGCACGGTCACCGATATCCAGCCTGAGACCGTTGCTGCTCTGTCCCACTTGCCCGGCATCGTGGCGATCAAGGATGCCAGTGGCGTATTGGACCGGGTCACCGAACATCGGCTCAATTGTGCCGATGACTTCGTCCTGCTGTCAGGTGTGGACGAACTGTCGCTGGCGTTCAACGCTGCTGGCGGTGTCGGCTGTATTTCGGTTACCGCCAATGTGGCGCCGAAATTATGCGCCGAGTTTCAGGCTGCCTGTGCGGCTGGCGACTATGCCAAGGCGCGCGAGTTGAATGACGTTCTCTATCCTTTGCACAAATCCTTGTTTTCCGACGCGTCGCCGGGGCCGATCAAATATGCATTGTCCCGGGTCCTGCCGGACTTTTCGACCGATCTGCGCTTGCCGATGACACCGCCGTCCGAAGCCAGCCGCAAAGCTGTTGATATTGCCTTGGAAGGGGCCGGTCTGATCTAATGGCAAAACCGCGGCCGGTAGAATTTGACAAGCAAAAGATCGTCGCCGAGAACCGGCGCGCGCGCTATGATTATTTTCTCGAGGAACATTTCGAGGCTGGCATCATGTTGACCGGAACAGAAGTTAAATCATTGCGCTTCGGTTCGGGGGCCATCGCCGAAAGCTATGCCGAGGTTAAGGGCGAGGAAGCCTGGCTGATCAACTCCAATATTCCCGAATGGAGCCATGGCAACCGTCATAATCATACGCCGACCCGTCCCCGCAAGCTGCTGCTCAAGCGCCGCGAGATCAACAAATTATATGCGGCCGTGATGCGCAAGGGGATGACGGTTGTGCCGCTGTCGATCTATTTCAACAGCAAGGGCAAGGCGAAGCTTGAACTGGCGTTGGCCAAGGGCAAGAAAGCACCCGATAAACGTCAGACCGAAAAGGATCGTGACTGGAAACGGCAACAGGGCCGGCTGATGCGCGAACATGGATGACCAGAAGCCCAATATTCGCGACAAGGATTTTGCTGCCCGGTTGATCATGGTCATATTCCACTGGGTGCAGAGGAAGATGCCGACCCGCGCGGGCATGGAACGCAGTAAATATCTGAAGCCGATTGCCCACCGTATATTGGTCTCCGAGCTTTGGCGGTTCACCCGTCGGTCGGTGCCACGCGGCGTTGCTTTGGGTATGCTGGCGGCTTTCCTGATCCCCGTCGGGCAAATATTTGCGGCGGTTTTCCTGGCGCTTCCCGTCCGTGCCAATGTTCCGATTGCAGCGGTTACCACTTTTATCACCAATCCCTTGACCTATCCGTTCTGGATCGCGGCAGCCAACCATATCGGGAAATTCATATTGCAAATGGATGCGATGACCGCCGGCCAGCCTATCAATACCCATATGCAGAGCGAATTTGGTCAATGGCTGACCTGGCTGGTGCGCGAAGCGGGCGTGACCGCCTTCGGGTTTTTCGTGTTCGCGATATTTTTTGCCGCGACCGGCTATTTGATCAGCAGCTGGGGATGGCGCTGGTGGATCGGACGCAAACGCAGAGACCGGCTCAATAAAATTCTCGGGGAAAGATCTGGCGATGGCCAGTAAGGCTCAAAATGATAGCGGGTTGCTGAATCCCAGCACCCGAAAGGCGCTGGTTGGCGTTCGGATAAGAGCGACATTGCTGGTCGTAGCGGTGATTGCTTCGGCCGGGCTGCTATATTGGCAAGTGCAGAATGTCGCTGTGATCAGCGCCTTTGCCGCTCTCGTCCTCAGCATGACTGCCATTGCCTATTTTCTGCGTCCACAATCCTCGTCCGATGATCAGGATTATGCAGACCCGGGAGATTGGGCGGTCACCCGGATGGTCGCCGATCAGTCGGATATCGGGCTGGCGATTACGGACCGGGCTGGCCGGCTGGTCTGTGCCAACGAGCTATTTACAAAATGGTTCAATGGTCCTGCCGTTCCCCCCGAACTACCACTGCAGGCTGGCGGCAACGAACTACTCGCGACCGCTGGGCGTACCGCTTGGCGGGACGGTCGCGGTTACGCGGAAGGTCTGAAACGCGGGGTCGCCGAATATAGTGCAAAAGTCGTGCGGGCCGGCCAGGGCGACGAATATCTGCTGTGGCAGATGATCCCGCAAATCCAGGCCGATATACTCGATGACATGACCCGTCTTGTCAGTGGCGGTGGTGGCCGGGCCTTTTCGGAATCGGGCATATTGGCCAGCGTGATTGGCGGGGAAGGGCGGATACGGGCTTCCAATCAAGCTTTTGCGCTGCGCGCAACCGGTCGGGTGGACGCTAATATTGCCGGTCGCAATTTCATCAATTTCCTGCGGTCTGATGACAAGGGCACAATCTTTTTTGAACGGGAGGGCCGCCACGGTACGCCGGTACGTCTTTTCCATATCCCGCTTGATCGGGAAAAGGAGAATGGTCCCGCGTTGATCCTGCTGATCGACGACGATGGCGGGATGGTCGAGCGCGGCAAGGCGCTCGAGCAGGTTGAATCGATGTTGTCACTGCTGCCCCTTGGTCTTGCGCTGACCGACCGCGATGGACGGTTCCTGTTCCTCAACGAGGCCTTTGCCAAAACCGCCGGCATTGCCGAGAAGGAACAGCCGCTCTATCCCGGTGACCTGATGATCCGCGACGACAAATCGGCGGTTGCCGACGCCGTGCGCCGCTATGCCAGCGGCCCGCCTAAGGCGGGCGATCTGGCGGTGCGGTTGCGCAATGGCGGCGAGGAACCGGTTGCGCTGGGCATTGCCGGGGTCCGCGGACTGGGCGAAGCGGCGGTGCTGCTGTCGATCCGCGACAATAGCGAAGAATCGAAATTGAAGAGCCAGGTTGCGCAGGCGACGAAAATGCAGGCTGTCGGTCAGCTGGCCGGGGGTGTTGCCCATGATTTCAACAATATCCTCACCGCAATCATCGGTCATTGCGACCTGATGCTGCTGCGCCACGCGCCGGGTGACAGTGACTATGACGATATCCAGCAGGTCAAAAATAACAGCAACCGGGCTGCCGGACTGACCCGCCAATTGCTTGCTTTCTCGCGCCAGCAGACCCTGCGGCCGCAAGTGCTGCAATTGCCCGACGTGGTGGCGGATGTGTCGAACCTGCTCAAGCGTCTGCTCGACGAGACCATCGAGCTCGAAGTGCGCCATGGCCGCAATCTCGGTCTGGTCCGCGCGGATCCAGGCCAGCTTGAGCAGGTGATCATCAATCTTGGTGTAAACGCCCGCGATGCCATGCCAAAAGGCGGCAAGATCTCGATCTCGACCCAGGCGGTTGGGGCACCAGATGTTCGCGCGCTGAAAAGCGATATCCTGCCAGTCGGTGACTATACCGCACTGATCTTCACCGATTCCGGAAACGGCATCCCGCCGCATGTGATTGGCAAGATTTTCGAACCGTTTTTCACGACCAAGGCAGTGGGCAAGGGCACCGGTCTCGGACTGTCGACGGTCTACGGGATTATCAAACAGTCCGGCGGCTATATATTTGCCGATTCCAAGCCCGGCGAGGGGACCACTTTCTCGATCTATTTCCCCGTTCACGTGCCGACGCAGGAAGATATTGCGCGGGCTACCCTGAACTCGCCCCCAGTCAAGGCGACTGCCAGAAAAGAATTATGGGGAAGCGGACATATCCTGCTGGTCGAGGATGAAGACATGGTCCGTGCGGTCGCGGAACGGGCCTTGATCCGGCAAGGCTATACGGTAGAGACCGCCAGCGAAGGCGAGGAGGCATTGGGCTTGCTCTCGGCGCGGGGCGACAAGGAACAGAAATTCGATATTATCGTTTCCGATGTGGTGATGCCGAATATGGATGGCCCGACCATGGCCAAGCATGTCCGCAAACATTATCCCGATCTGCCGATCTTGTTCATGTCCGGCTATGCCGAGGAACAATTGCGCAAATCGATCGATCTCGACAAAGTCAATTTTCTGCCCAAGCCGTTTTCGGTAGCGCAAATAGCAGAAGCGGTCGGAGAGACTTTGGCCGAACATGCCAAACTGGACTAGAAAACGGTGGTTTTTCAGTTAATTTTCAAAAATCTAGCCTATCAATAAAAAATTTATGTTCTCCCCTTGTTCTATGAGAACAAATGCGGTACATCATCACAATCATTGATTGATGATAGTTAAGCATTTAGCGAAGGGGACAGGCAAATGGCCGGCAATTTAAAAGTCGTAGAATCGGATAATCAGTTGAACTCATCAGACAGACAAAAAGCGTTAGACGCCGCGTTGGCGCAAATCGATCGTGCCTTTGGCAAAGGCTCGGCCATGAAGCTGGGCCAGCGCAAGGCGCTTGAAATAGAAGCTATCTCTACCGGTAGCCTGGGACTGGATATCGCGTTGGGAATCGGGGGATTACCAAAAGGACGCGTGATCGAAGTCTACGGACCGGAAAGCTCCGGCAAGACTACACTCGCTTTGCACGTGATCGCCGAAGCACAGAAAAACGGTGGCACCGCTGCCTTTGTCGACGCGGAACACGCGCTCGACCCGGTCTATGCCAAGGCATTGGGCGTCAATACCGACGAGCTGATCATTTCCCAGCCCGACACCGGCGAGCAGGCATTGGAAATTGTCGATACATTGGTGCGTTCCAATGCGATTGACATATTGGTTGTTGATTCGGTCGCCGCTCTGGTGCCGCGTGCAGAAATTGAAGGCGAAATGGGCGATACCCATGTCGGCCTGCAGGCTCGTTTGATGAGCCAGGCGCTGCGCAAGCTGACCGGTTCGATCAGCCGTTCCAAATGCATGGTGATCTTCATCAACCAGATCCGCATGAAAATCGGCGTGATGTACGGCAATCCGGAAACGACATCCGGCGGCAATGCGCTGAAATTTTATGCTTCGGTCCGGCTCGACATCCGTCGCACCGGACAGATCAAGGAACGCGACGATATTGTTGGCAACACCACCCGCGTAAAAGTGGTCAAGAACAAGGTCGCGCCGCCGTTCAAGCAGGTCGAATTCGACATCATGTACGGTCAGGGCATTTCCAAGGTCGGCGAGATTATCGATCTTGGCGTGAAAGCCGGCGTGGTCGAAAAATCGGGTGCCTGGTTCTCTTATGACTCGGTCCGCATCGGGCAGGGACGTGAAAATTCCAAGCGCTTCCTTCTCGAACATCCTGAGATGATGGAGAAGCTGGAAAACCAGATTCGCGGCAAACAGGAAGAAGTGGCCGAGGAAATGATGAACGGCCCCGTTCCCAAAGCCGATGATGAAGAAAAATAAGTGATTAGTCCGTCAGAGCGGTGACTTTTGTTGCCGCCCCGATGGTCTGCCTTAGAGTCAAAGATCGTCTCCGCTGATCCGGCTGGTGCTGGAACGGAGAAATCAAGACATGACAAGTTTTGCCGGATCACTCTCCCCCGAGGCGATCCCTGGCATAGGGCCGTCCTTCTGTCCCCCGACTGTAGGACGGCCCATTTTTATTTGTCTTTTTTATCGGCAGCGGAATGCCAAAATGTTGGAAAAGATTGACAACTGGCTGATTACACCGCTTCGTTGGCCCTAACTTTGACTAACTTTGAGCTCTCCGGAAGGCCAATATAGCAATGACAATCACCCTGCATCACCTCGAAAATAGCCGCTCGCAACGCATCATCTGGCTGCTGGAAGAGCTCGGTCTCGATTATGAAATCAAGCGTTACGAACGCGACCCCAAGACCCAAAAAGCACCGGCTAGTCTGAAGGCCATCCATCCTCTCGGCAAATCGCCAATGATCGAGGATGCTGGCGAAGTGATTATCGAGACCGCTGCGATCGCCGAATATCTCGTCGCCAAGGCCGGTGGCAAGCTGGGCGCGCCCGGCGATGCGAAAGGCGCTCGTCTCTACACCCAATATCTCCATTTCGCGGAAGGCTCGATGATGCCGCCGCTCTACGGACTGCTGGTGGTCGGCCGTCTCGGAATTCTTGGCTTTCCGGCGCGCAAACCGGTTGGCCAGATGGTCACTGACCTGCTGGTCTGGCTGGAGACCGAACTGGCGGACCGCGACTATTTTGCCGGTGATGAGCTTACTGCCGCCGATGTCATGATGAGCTTCCCGCTCGAAGCCTGCCAGTCCCGCGCCGGGCTCGATGAGCGCTATCCGAACCTGCTGGCCTGGCTGGAGCGTATCCATAGCCGTCCGCAATATCGTACCGCGCTCGAAAAGGGCGGGCCTTATGCCTATGCGTGATTTTCGATCCATTCTCGGGATTGTCAACGGCAGATCGCTCCCCTAAGTCGAATGGATGCAAACCACCAATGATATCAGACGGTCTTTCCTAGACTATTTCGCCGCTCAGGGTCACGAGATCGTCCCTTCTTCGCCGCTCATTCCCTACAATGATCCGACGCTGATGTTCATCAATGCGGGCATGGTCCCGTTCAAGAATATCTTTACCGGAGCGGAGAAAAGTCCATATTCTACGGCGACCTCCAGCCAGAAATGCGTCCGCGCTGGCGGCAAGCACAATGATCTCGATAATGTCGGCTATACCGCACGCCATCATACATTTTTCGAGATGCTCGGGAATTTCTCCTTCGGCGACTATTTCAAGGAGCAGGCAATCCACTATGCGTGGGACCTGATCACAAAGACCTGGGGCATTTCGCCGGAGCGGTTGACCGTTACCGTCTATCATGATGACGATGAAGCCTTTGACCTGTGGAAGAAGATTGCAGGCCTGCCGGACGAGAGAATCATCCGCATCGCCACCGATGATAATTTCTGGTCGATGGGCGATACCGGACCCTGTGGCCCTTGCAGTGAAATATTCTACGATCATGGCGAGCATATTGCCGGCGGCCCTCCGGGCAGTCCGGACGAAGACGGCGATCGCTTTGTCGAAATCTGGAATCTGGTGTTCATGCAATATGACCAGCGCGGCGAGGGCGATCGCGTTGATCTGCCCAAACCGTCGATCGATACCGGTATGGGACTCGAGCGGGTTGCCGCCGTCATGCAGGGCGTCCACGATAATTACGACATCGACCTGTTCAAGGCGCTGATTGCCGAATCCGGTTCGCTGACCGGCACTGTCACCACCGGCGACAATCAGGCCAGTCACCGCGTCATTGCAGACCATTTGCGCGCGTCATCCTTTCTGGTCGCCGATGGCGTTCTGCCATCGAACGAAGGTCGCGGCTATGTGCTGCGCCGGATCATGCGGCGGGCAATGCGCCATGCCCATTTACTGGGCGCCAAGGACCCGTTGATGCACCGGATGGTCGGTTCGCTAACAGGCGAAATGGGCAATGCGTTTCCCGAGTTGATTCGCGCCAAACCGCTGATTGAAGAGACATTGCTCCGCGAGGAAAATAATTTTCGCCGGACATTGGCCAACGGCCTGAAGCTGCTCGATGCCGAAATCGCCGATATGGGGGAAGGTGATATCCTACCCGGCGAAACCGCGTTCAAACTCTATGATACTTTCGGCTTCCCTTATGATCTCACCGAAGACGCTTTGCGCGCCCAATCGCTGGGTGTGGATCGCAACGGCTTTGACAAGGCGATGGCGGAGCAAAAAGCCGCCGCCCGCGCTGCGTGGAAAGGCTCCGGCGACCAGGCTTCCGATGCTGTCTGGTTTGATATTGCCGAACGCGAAGGCAGCACTGAATTTACCGGCTATACGTCAGAGGAAGGCGAAGGCGTCGTCGTGGCGCTGGTCAGGGATGGCGCCGAAATCGAAGTCGCCAATAGCGGCGAAAAGGTCACTCTTCTAACCAACCAGACGCCATTTTACGGCGAAAGCGGTGGGCAAATGGGCGACGCTGGCCAGCTATCCGGTGCGGACGGCTTCGAGGCCAGTGTGACCGACACCAGAAAACCGCTGGGGCGGCTTCATGCTCACCAGATTGAAATCAAGTCGGGTAGCGTGTCGGTCGGCGACATGGTCCATCTTAAAGTGGATGAAGGCCGGCGTACCGCGCTTCGTGCCAATCACAGCGCCACCCATTTGCTGCACAAGGCGTTGCGGCACCATCTCGGCGACCATGTGACCCAGAAGGGCAGTCTGGTCGCTGCCGATCGTCTGCGGTTCGATTTTTCCCATCCCTCGGCTCTGAGCGAAGCTCAGATGAAAGCCGTCGAAGCGGATGTGAATGCGCAGATTCGCGGCAACAGCCCGGTCACCACACGCCTGATGAGCCCCGACGAAGCTGTCGAAGCTGGTGCGCTTGCGCTGTTTGGCGAGAAATATGGCGATGAAGTACGGGTGCTTTCGATGGGCCGCGAAGCCGATCTGGATTATTCGGTAGAGCTATGCGGCGGTACCCATGTCCATGCGCTCGGCGATATTGGCCTGATGGTGGTTGTTTCGGAATCGGCAGTCGCCAGCGGAGTCAGACGTATCGAAGCGCTAACTGGTGAAGCGGCGCGACTGTGGTTTGCCGACCGCGATTACAAGCTCAAGTCGATTGCCGCGACGCTCAAGGCCTCTCCCGAAGAAGCAGCGGATCGCGTCGCCATATTGGTGGAAGAGCGCAAGAAACTCGACCGGGAATTGACCGAAGCAAAAACCGCGCTGGCAATGGCTGGCGACGGCGGAAGCGCGCAAGCAACCGAGACAGAATCCATCGGCGGTGTCGCGTTTAGCGGCAAGGTCATTCAGGGGCTGAACCCCAAGGAATTGCGCGGTTTGGTTGATCAGGCGAAAAAGAAACTGTCGAGCGGTGTCAGTGCGATGGTTGCGGTTAACGACGGTCGTGCAACGGTTGCGGTCGGAGTGACCGACGACTTGACCGAACGCCTGAGCGCGGTCGATCTGGTTCAAGCCGGGGTTGCTGCGGTTGGCGGCAAAGGCGGCGGTGGTCGTCCGGACATGGCACAAGGCGGCGGTCCTGAAGGCGCCAAAGCCGATGATGCAATTGCCGCGATCCGGGCTATTCTTGCGGGCTAAGTCCGTCCGGCACCAAATCGTCGGCGGTCGCCTGACCTGAGGCGGTGGTCATGGATTTTAGCTTGGGTTCCTGTTCCAGATCACCGTCTTCCTGAATCTGCTTCCGGTAGATATCGCGCAATTCATGGATCGACGCGATGACCGGGCCCATGGCAACGCCATTCTCGACCAGTACCGCCTCTGACAATTGCAGAGACCCTTCGAGCGCTTCTGGCACCGCGTTCGTAGCGCCGGCCTGATAAAGCTCGGCGGCATGTTCAATGTCCCGCGCCCTCGCAATGATCGGCAGATCGGGCACCCAGGCCCGGACTTTTTTGACAACCTGCACCGATAGTACCGGCTCGTCCATCGTCAGGACCAAGGCCTTGGCATGGCCGAGCCGTAAACGGTCGAGCATTTCGTTGCGGGACACATTGCCGAACATGATCGGATAGCCCTCGCGGCGGGCTTTAGCGACCGTGTCTATGTTGCTTTCCACTGCGATATATTTCTGATTATGAGTCGTCAGAAGGTCGGCGATCAGCTTCCCGACCCGGCCGAAGCCAATGATGATTGTCTGCTGGGCTTCCACCGGCAATTCGTCGGATGCCGCGCCGCCATCGCTTCGCATTTCCATGCGCCGGGCGATGTCGTGGCCGAACCGGGCCAGCAGTGGCGTGATGGTAAGGCCGATAGCGGTGACAATCTGCCAGAACGCTGCGGTCTGTGGCTGGATCAGCTGAGCCTGTGTCGCGGCGGCCAAAACGATCAACGTGGTTTCGGATGGGCTGGACATCAATACGCCAGCTTCGGTCGCGGTACCCGCGCGGGCTCCGGCAAAGCGGAGCAGGCTGCCGGTTACTACTGCCTTGACGAGGACCACGCCGACAACGGCAGTGATCAGGCTCGCCCAGTTTTCAAGGACAACCCGGATATCGACCTGCATGCCGACGGTAATCAGAAACACACCAAGGGCGAGACCCTTAAACGGCTGTGTGATAACCTCGACTTCGCCATGATATTCGGTTTCGGCGATCAACAGACCGGCGAGAAGCGCACCGACGATCGGAGACAATCCGGTGGCGGCTGTCGCGAGGCTAGCGAGGATGATGACCAGCAAACTTACCGCGAGGAATAGTTCGGGGCTTTTGGTCCGTGCGGCCTGCGCGAAAATTCGTGGGAGTATCAGCCGTCCAAGGACAAGCATGCCGATGATGACGGCGCCGCCCAGTAGAAGCGTTCGACCCAGGTCATCCCAGCCGCCATCAGCGGTGATAGCCGGAGAGATAGCGCCGAGAAGGAAAATGATCGGAACGATGGCAACATCTTCGAACAACAGCATGGCCAGAGCCGCGCGACCGACCGGGCTTTTTGTACCGGACATGGGCAGCACCAAAGCGGTCGACGAAAGCGCCAATGCCAGTCCCAGTCCCAATGCACCGGCAGAATTTTGGCCCAGAAGATATAGAACAGACCCGATGATCAAGCCCGAAGCCAGCAGCTCGGCTGCACCGACACCGAAGACGAGCCGGCGTAGCGACCAGAGACGCTTGAACGATAATTCCAGCCCGATGGAGAAAAGCAGTAATATAATCCCCATTTCGGCAAACGGCTCTATCGCCTCGCGATCACTGATGGTGACAAATTGCAGCCATGAATATTGGCCCTGCAATGACCCGAGCCCGGATGGCCCGAGCAAGATGCCGACCAGAATGAATCCGATAATCGGCGTTATTCGAAAACGGGCGAATGCGGGAATGATGATTCCTGCAGCGCCCAGGATTACGATGGCGTCAATGAAGGCGGGATTGTCGAGCGGACTATGCATAGGGCGACTCTATACGCGAACGATGCTATTTGTCAGCAGCTTACGTGACGGAGAATGCGAATGACGGATATTAATCGCGACATTGTGATTGTGGGTGGAGGTCCTGCGGGGATGATGGCGGGGCTGCTGTTCGCTCGTGCGGGATTGAAAGTCGCTGTGCTGGAAAAACATGCCGACTTTCTTCGGGATTTTCGAGGGGACACGGTTCACCCGTCAACGCTCGAGCTTTTCCATCAACTGGGAATGCTGGAGGACCTGCTGCAACTGCCGCACAGCAGATTGGATCAGGCATCCATCCATATCGCCGGTCGCCAGATGAAAGCGGTTGATTTTCGTTATTTGCCGGTGGCGGCGCCCTATATTGCGATGATGCCGCAATGGGACTTGCTCAATTTCATCGCGACAAAGGCAAGGCTATATCCCGGGTTTGATTTGCGTATGGAGACCGAAGCGGTGGACCTTCTGTACGACAAAACCGATCGGGTGTGCGGTGTCGAGACCCGTGACGGTCAGAGATTGAACGCCAGACTGGTTATTGCTGCCGACGGCAGACGGTCGGTGTTGCGCGGCAAAGCCGAACTGCCGCAGGAAAATATCGGCGCGCCGATGGACGTCTTCTGGTTTAAGATCGACAAGCCGGAGGGGCAGGGTGGTGACGTCTTCGGAACGGTGCAAGCGGGCCGGTTCATGGTGATGATAGATCGTCAGGATTATTATCAGTGCGCCTATATCTTCAACAAAGGGCAAGCCGATGAAGTGAAAGCCGCCGGGATCGAGACGTTTCGCGCTGGTTTGCGCTCGCTGGTCCCCGATCTGGGCGCGGCATTCGATCAGATCAGCAGCTGGGATCAGGTAAAAATGCTGGAAGTGGCGCTCGATCGCCTGGAGCGCTGGCATCGTCCGGGATTGCTGGCCATTGGGGACGCAGCGCACGCGATGTCGCCCATTGGCGGAGTCGGTATCAATATGGCGGTGCAGGACGCGGTAACCGCCGCCAATGTCCTGGCCGGGCCGATGGGGGCGGGAACGGATCCCGATTCGTTATTGGAGCAGGTCTATAGCCGCAGAATAAAGCCGGTACGGCGGATGCAGGCCATGCAAAAATTGGCGCAGGACAGGGTGATCGCCCCGCTTTTGCGGCGAATCAAGCCGATCGAGAAGCCGTTATTTGCGTTGAGGCTGCTGAACCGGGTGCCGCTGCTGCGCCGGTTCCCCGGCCGCGTCATCGGATTGGGGTTCGGGCGAGAGAATATTCAATCGCCCGAAGCTCCCATCATTCCGGAATGATTATTTCCAGTTTTGCATTTCTGTTTCAAGATTGGAACGAACCGCTTCAAAAAACTGTTCGGTTGTCATCCAAGACTGGTCTGGGCCGATAAGGATCGCGAGATCCTTGGTCATGTCGCCATTTTCAACAGTCTGGATACAGACGCGCTCCAGGGTTTCGGCAAAGCGCGTGACGTCCGGTGTATCATCAAATTTGCCGCGATAGATCAGGCCGCGTGTCCACGCGAAGATTGATGCGATCGGGTTGGTCGATGTCGCCTTGCCTTGCTGATGCTGGCGATAATGGCGGGTAACCGTACCGTGCGCTGCTTCTGCTTCGACACAATCGCCGGTTGGTGT
>NZ_JBALUT010000010.1:0-73026 GCF_036963705.1 Parasphingorhabdus sp.
ACTTGAACTCGCGACCTCCGGCGTGACAGGCCGGCGCTCTAACCAACTGAGCTACACCCGCTTATGTGCCTCTATAGGCGGTGGAGCAGCGCAAGTATAAGAGCGCTGCATCCCTGTCAACAACACTCTTTCGAATATTCCAGATAATTATCTTCATGGCGCGATTTGCCATGCCATTTGACGCACTCCGATCATGACGCCAGAAGCAGATTCAGCAAATCCCAAACCACTCTCGGGCCGTGGACAAACATCGATCTTTACAATTTGTTACACTTAACAAGGCGTTAATCACAATGAAACGACTTCTTAATTAACCAAAATTTTTGGCTGATTTGCGCTGTTTTCGACGGTAAGAACCGCATGACGTCATTTAGTGGCTGTTTACGAAATATTTTCCTTTCTTCGTCATATAGGCCGCATGAATTGTCCAAAAAAACAGATTTGCGAATATCGTGAGCACCCACATGCGGCGCTTTCCATCAGCCGACGTTTGTCGATTGCAGTTGGTGCTGCCGCCCTTTTTCTGGCGTCAACATCTGCTCATGCAGCGGGCACGATTGCCGGAACCGATATCATCAACGTTGCACAGGCGACCTATGACGGACCGCCAGGCGACCCTCCGGTCATAATTGATTCGAACATCGTCACGATCAAGGTCGACGAGCTGCTAGATGTCACGGTCGTTTCCACCGACCCGGGCGATGTTGCGACCTCACCCGGATCGACTGCCCAGGCTACAACCTATCAGGTCACCAATACCGGCAATGGGTCGGAGGCTTTTACCCTGTCCGCGGATACGGCGAAGCCCGGCGACGAATTTGATACGGCATTCGAGCAGATCATTCTCGATACCAATGCCAACGGAGTTTACGATCCGGGCGTCGACACTATCTATACGCCAGGCACCAATGATCCGGTGCTCGCGCCCGATGAAAGCGTCACGGTCTTCATCCTTTCCACTATTCCGGCCTCCGCCAATGACGCTGATCGCGCCGAAATCGAGCTTTCTGCCGTGGCCAACACCGGTAGCGGGACGCCCGGCGACATATTCGCGGGACAAGGCGACGGCGGCGGCGACGCGGTTGTCGGTTCAACCGGTGCAAGCGATGAAGATAGCGGGTTCTTCGTGATTCAGTCCGCAGAAGTCACTTTGGTAAAAAGCGCAACCATTACCGATCCGTTCGGCGGAACGACCGCCGTCCCGGGCTCGGTCATTTCCTATCAGCTGGTCGCAACCGTTGCCGGCACCGGTGATCTGACCAACCTGGCAATCTCCGACGATATTCCGGACGACACTACCTATAATGCCGGGAGCATCACCCTGGAGGGCGCAGCGCAGACCGACAATGCTGGCGACGCCGACGCCGGCTCATTCGACGGCAGTTCGATCGCCGTCTCTCTGGGCACGGTTCCGGGCGGGCAGACGCGCACCATCACATTCCAAGTAACCATCGACTGATAATAATCGGGGGACCAGACCATGTTCAAAAGATTTTTTGTCGCAATAGCACTGATGTTGCCGGGCACCGCCATGGCAGCCAACAATGTCAGCCTGTCGAGCGATGTGTTTATCGAACGCAAAGTGGCAAAGCCTAACGGCACCACCGCTGTGGTTCTAGAACAGCCAAAAACCGTCATTCCCGGCGACAATCTCGTGTTTGTCGTCAAATATAAGAATGTCGGCAGTGCGCCGGCATCCGATTTCTCTGTCACCAATCCGCTTCCAAAAGCGGTGGCGTTCAATGGAACGTCTGATGGCACCGAAATTGTCTCCGTTGACGGAGGCAAAACCTGGGGGCCACTTTCGGTCCTCACCTACCCGAGCGCGAATGGCGAAGTTCGCCCAGCACTCATGACCGATGTGACTCATGTAAAATGGAAATTCAATCGCTCCCTGTCCGCAGGATCGGAGGGGAAATTGGTTTTTCGTGGCACTGTGAAGTGACCAAAAACCGTACCGGATTGCCGCGGGGTTAGGCGATCCAAAAAGAGTAAAACAGGAGACAGTTATGACCAGTAAACTGAAACTTCTCGTTGCTACAAGTGCCCTCTCGATGGCGGCGCTGGGTGTAAACCCGGCGTTTGCTGCGGATCTGGGTACTGATGCCGGCACGAGCATTACCAACAACGTTAGCGTTGCGTTCAATGTGGGGGGGACTGCTCAGACCGCAGAAACCGACAGCGATACATTTGTCGTCGATAGGGTAGTCAACCTTGTCGTAACCAAAAGCGATGGGGTGAACACTTCCGTTGCCCCGGGTTCAACGCAACAAGCAGTGACCTACACGGTCAGCAACCAGACCAATGACACGATTGACGTGTTGTTGACGTCTGAGCAGCTCGGTGGAGACGATTTCAACGTCACCGGCACTGTCACTTATTATCTCGATGATGGCGACGGGATTTTCGATGCCGGCGACTCTATCATCACATCGGTCAACAATTTGGCGGAAGATGACACAGTTGTGGTGCACGCAGTCGCCAATATCCCGGGAACGGTTGTAACCGGCAATGTTGCAGACCTTGTTCTGATCGGCCAGGCTGCCGATGCGGCAACCGGCGTAGCCTTCGTTAATAACTCGGGTGATGCGGACGATGCCGCGGTTGTCCAGAACGTCTTTGCAGACGGCGCTGGTACGGCAACCGGCGACGTCGCAGGCGACGGTTATCACAGTGATACAGATCGCTACGAAGTTGCTGCCGCTGACATCACGGTGACCAAAATCAGCACCGTGCTGTGGGATCCGATCAACGGAAGCTCGAATCCGAAAGCGATTCCCGGTGCTGTTGTTGAATATTGTATCGCAGTGGCCAACGCTTCTGGCGGTGCTGCAGCAACAAGTGTCGCGATATCGGATACGATCCCGGCTAATCTGACCTACTACGACACGCTTGTCACAGGACCAGCCACTATTCCGGGTCTCATTGGCGTCGTAACCGAAGGTACAGTCACGGGAGCCGTCTGCAACGCTGATGGCGCAGGCACCGGCACGGAATCCGGCGGTGCCGTTTCCGGCAATCTTGGTACAGTAGCCTCGGGCGCGACAGAAACCCTGATCTTCCGCGTAACGGTAGACTAGAGGCTTTGAAATATGGCGGCAGACTGGCAATATTTGCCGGTTTGCCGCTGTCTTTCGGCATTATTTGTGGGTTTGCTTCCAAACTTTTTTAGGCCAATCGGCCTAGCACTTGCTGCAAGCGCGTTAACCGCGCCTGCCTCTATGGCACTCGCGCAACAAGAGTTTGCCGAGCAACAGCCGCAAGCGCAAAATCTTCCGCTGATCACCAATATCGCTCAGGCAGAATGGGATATCGGTGGTCAAAGGCTCCGGAAACCGTCCAATCGCATCGATATTCAGGTCGTTCCACCGCCCAATATACCGCCCAAGATCACGATTTTTCACCTTTCCGACCCGCCAGGAGCCGAACAGCTTCCGATCATGGGCACCACGTGCCGTGGTTCAGGCGGTAATGTCATGGTCGAACTCGGTGGTGTGTTCTCCAACACGCCCAATCCGGCTCCGGTTGTACCGACCGACAGTATCAGGGCTGGCGAACCGCTGATCATGTCACTTCTCGCGCCCGGCAGGAACCTTAATCCGCTGGCGATCGACAATTTCGATATAGTCCTGACGACGCCCAGCGGCGACCGGGAACAGTTGAATATTGTCGAAACCGCACCCGATAGTGGACGATTTGTCGGTATGATCAATACTGCGGCCGTGCCGCCTGCACCGGTGCAGGGTGATTGTATATTGTCGGTCAAACGCGGCGACACGGTCGACATCACTATCTACGAAATCAGCGGAAACCCGATAGGTACAGCGAATGTCGGAATCCTCGTGGATCCTTTCGGCGAAATCTTCGACAGCGGCGACGGCACCCCTGTTTCAGGCACTCGCGTGACCTTGATCGACGATGTGACCGGCCTGCCAGCGGACGTTTTCGGTGATGACGGCGTTTCAATCTATCCAAGCACGGTGATCGCGGGCGGAACCGTGACCGATAGCGGTGGGAACGTCTATGACTTCACCGACGGCTTTTATCGTTTCCCGTTCGCCAGACAGGGCCGTTATCGCCTGCTCATCGAGCCGCCGCAGCCTTATAGCTACCCGTCAGCGGCCACGCCCCAAAATCTGGCTAATTTCCGCCGGACAGACGGGCTTCCCTTCACCATTGTCGACGGATCTTACGGCGGCATTATCGTCCTGGATAACCCGGCCCCCGTGCGCGTAGACGTCCCGCTGGACCGGCCCGGGACACCTCTGGTGCTGACCAAGGCGGCTTCGGTTGCGCTAGCCGCTCCGGGAGACGCAATTCAATATCGGATCACGGTGCAAAACACCGATCCGGTCCGAAACACCGGCCAAATTACGATTTCTGATCAGCTACCGGGTGCGATGCGCCTGAAAACCGGCACCGTCCGCTATAATGGCGATCTGATCACACCCGTTATCGAGCCCAATGGCCAGAATTTCAGCGTTGAAGTGCCGCCCCTGCTCGCTGGCGGTAGAGGTCTGCTGACCTATATCGCGGAAGTGCGTCAGGATGCGCAGCCGGGAGACGCGCTCAACCTCGCTTCGGCCCGCGATGATCGCGGCGCATCCAGTGCGACCATCGACGCCCTGGTGACCATCGAACGCGACGGAATTTCCGAAAGATTCACGATTATCGGGCGAATTACCGACGGCGGCTGCAATGTCGACCCCCGGGAAGCCTCCGGGATTGCCGGTGTTCGCGTGATGCTGCAAGACGGTACCTACGCGGTCACCGACCGTGACGGTCGCTATCATTTCGAAGGCCGGCGCCCTGGCCTGCACGTGGTTCAGATCGACCCGTCGACCTTCCCTGCCGATCTCGCACCGGTCGACTGTGCACAGAATACACGGGCTGCCGGCAGCAATATCTCCCGCTTTGTCGAAGGCCGCGGCGGCGCGCTGAAACGCGCGGATTTCCGCGCCATAAAGGTTGCCCCGAGAGAAATGCGGGAGCACCATATCTACCAGAAACCAGAAGTCATGTCGGACCCGGAGGCTGCCGGAGCAGGTCGTGACTGGGTATCGAACCAGGGACCCGGCATCGCATGGCTCTTCCCCGAAGAAGACCATAACCCGCGCGTCAAAGCGCTGCGCGTAGCGATCAAGCATTACACCGGGCAGAGCGTCGAACTGTCGATCAATGGCAAAGCGGTTAACCCCCTCGCCTTTGACGGAACGAAAAAGAGCGCGAACGGCACAGTACAGGTCAGCACGTGGCGTGGCATCGAAATCGGCGACCGGACCAATGTCTTCGTCGCACGGGTTGTCGACCGCAACGGCAAACTGGTTCAGCAGCTTGAACGCAAAGTCCATTATGCCGGCAGCCCGCTCCACGCGGAATTGCTCAAGGAACGGTCGATCCTGATTGCCGACGGCGTGACCCGTCCGGTGATTGCAGTGAGGCTAACCGACCGTACCGGCAAGCCCGCCCGCAACGGCATGGTAGGCGACTTTAGCGTCCCTGCCCCTTATGCTCCGGCTATCGAAATCGATGCCCAGCAAGCCAATCAGCTCGCCGGTCTCGAACGCGGCGCGCCGGTATGGCGGGTCGAGGGCGAAGAAGGAATCGCCTATATCGAATTGGCGCCGACAACGGCTTCCGGCTCGCTGAGCATCACCTTTCCCTTCCGCGATGGCGAAGTAGAACGTTCGCAGCGCGTCGAAACCTGGCTTGATCCTGGCGACCGGCCATGGACCGTCGTCGGCTTTGCCGCCGGTACGTTTGGCTTCAACACGCTCGATGAACGGCTTGAAGACCTGGTCGAAGATGATGACAATATCAATGTTGACGGTCGTATCGCGCTTTACGCCAAGGGCCGTGTGACCGGCAAATGGCTGATGACCCTCGCTTATGACAGCGACAAGGAAGAAGACGAAACCCGCTTCCAGGGTGTTATCGATCCGCGCCGCTATTATACGGTTTACGCAGACCGCAGCGAGCAGCGCTATGACGCCGCTTCGGTGCGCCGCCTCTATATCAAACTGGAAAGACCGCAATTTTATGCGCTTTTCGGCGATTATGAAACCGGCATCAACGAGCCAGAACTGGCACGATATCAGCGCGCCTTCAATGGCATCAAGGCGGAATATAAAAGCGATCAAGTGCATCTCAACGCCTTTGGTGCAGATTCGCCCAACCGGTTCCGCCGCGAAGAAATCCAGGGCAACGGCCTGTCCGGCCCTTATGCCCTCGCCACCCGCGACATATTGGCCAATAGCGAACGCATCACGCTGGAAACGCGCGACCGCTTCCGTTCGGACCGGATTGTCGAACGGCGCGAGCTGACCCGTCATATCGATTATGATATCGATTATCTTGCGGGCACTTTGCGGTTCCGCGAACCGATTCTCAGCCGTGGCAGCGGTCTCGACCCGCAATTCATCATTGCCGAATATGAAGTTCTCGGCGTTGGTGATCGCAACATCAACGTTGGTGGCCGTGCTACCTATCAGACCACCGACGAAAAGCTGAAAATCGGCGCGACTGCGGTTCATGACGAGAATGAAAGCGTCAAGACCGACCTGCTTGGCGTCGACGTCCGCTATCGGCCGGATCTCAAAACCGAAATCCGTGCGGAACTTGCGGTAACCGACAATGAAGCAAAAACCGTCGCCACAACCGGCACCGGACGTGCAGCAACCGCCTGGCTGGTGGAAGCGGAACATCACGGTTCGAAATTCGACATTCTCGCTTATGTCCGTCGTCAGGCGACCGGCTATGGTCTGGGACAGCTCAATGCAGCCGAAACCGGTACCCGCAAGTTCGGTATCGACGCACGGGTAAGGGTTCGCAAGAATTTGTCCCTGGCAGTCACCAGCTATCAGGAAGACTTCCTGATGTCGGGCGCTCGTCGCCGCGCAGGTACCGCAGAACTCGAATATCGCGCCAAGGACACGTCGTTCCGCGCGGGTATCGTCTATGCCAATGACCGGCTGTCCGACGGTACGGTGAACGAATCCAAACTCGTCCGGCTGGGCGCAACCCATCGGCTCTTTGACGGCAAGCTGGAACTGGATGCCCAAACCGAATTTGCTATGGGTGGCCAGGATGAAAGCGTCGACTTCCCGGCCCGACACAGCTTCTCGGCTCGCTATGCGGTTACCAAGGATATCAAGGTCATCGGAACGTACGAGATAGCCGATGGCGAGAATATCGATGCCCGGACCGCACGGATTGGCGTCGACGTTACCCCGTGGGATGGCGGACGCATCGTCAGCAGCATGAACCAGCAGGAAATTACCGAATTTGGCCCACGTACCTTTGCCGCTTATGGCTTGACCCAGAGCATTCCGCTGGATGAAAAATGGACGATCGATTTCTCGCTCGACGGCAATGAAACCATCAGCGGATTTGATCGCGGTGACGTGATCAATGAACAGCAGCCTGTCGCATCAGGCGGTTTTCTCGGCAATGACACAACGCTGACCGAAGACTTCCTGGCGGTGACCGCCGGCTTTACCTTCCGCAGTGATGACTGGAGCTGGAACGGGCGCGCCGAATATCGCGACGGAGACGTCACCGAACGTTACGGCGTTACCACCGCGCTGCTCAAACAGATCGGCGAAGGCAGCGCCGTGGGTGCGCTGGCCAGTGTCTTTGTCGCCAAGGATCAGACCGGAATTAGTACGCGGGTGGTCGAGGCCGAAGCCAGTTGGGCCCATCGCCCGGCGGACAGCCAATGGTCGTGGCTCGAGAAGCTGGAATTCCGCGAAGATCGCGTCCGCAACGCCGTCGCCGGCGCATCCGGTCCGATCGGCGGCGCGCCGTTGCTAGTCGATGGGAACGTCACTTCACGTCGGATTATCAATAGCTTGAGCGTGAACTATACACCGATTGATGCCGACGATGGCACTTTCACCGAAGTCGGAGAATATGGTTTCTTCTGGGGCAGCCGCTACGTTTTCGACCGGTTCGGACCAGATGATGTCGAAGGCTGGAGCAATGTTGTCGGCGCCGACATCAAGTTCGACCTTTCCGACACGATCGACGTCGGCGGACAGGCCACCGCGCGGATCGGCAATGACTTTGACAGCATCGCCTATTCGGGCGGACCGAGCGTCGGCATCACCCCGTTCAAGAATGGCTATATCTCGGTTGGCTATAATGTCGTCGGCTTTGCAGATCGCGACTTTGAAGAAAGCCGCTACACCCGAGACGGTCCGTTCATCACCTTCCGCCTGAAATTCGATCAGGAAACTTTGGGAAGCCTGGGGCTCTAGAGGTCTGGGCCGCATTCAAATATCTTCTCCCGTGAGGGAGAAGGATATAGAGCTCTTCAGTCAGCGAACAGCAACACCGGCGTTTCCAGAAAATGCTTGAGCGCCTGCACATAGCTGGCAGCATCATAGCCGTCGACCACCCGGTGATCGCACGAGATCGACAGGTTCATCAGTTTGCGCGCATGGATTTCGCCGTCGATGATCATTGGCCGTTCGACAATCTTGTTCGGTCCGATAATCGCCACTTCGGGTCGGTTGATGACTGGCGTCGTGGCGATCCCGCCCAATGGTCCGAGCGAGGTCAATGTCAGCGTCGATCCGGATAATTCCTTCGCCGTCGCGCTACCATCGCGCGCGGCCGCTGCCAAGCGGGTGATTTCCGACGCCAGTTGCCAGATATTCATATCCTGCGCATCACGCAAAACCGGCACCATCAGACCTTGCGAAGTCTGCGTTGCCATGCCCAGATGAACCGCGCCATGGCGTGTCACAAAGCCGGCTTCGTCGTCATAGGTTGCATTGAGCATCGGAAATTCGCGCAGCGATTTGCAGATCGCGGAGATCATCAGCGGCAATATTGTGAGCTTCGCCCGCTCGCCGCGATTGGCGTTGAGGTCTTCGCGCATGTCCTCGATCTCGGTCATGTCGATTTCGTCGACATAGGAGAAATGCGGAATATTCCGTTTCGATTCTGCCATGTTCTGCGCAATTTTGCGGCGCATTCCGATGACTTTTATTGTCTCGTCGTTACGTTTTTGCGATGCGCCGGACGGACGATATCCCTGCCCGGATCCATAGTTCAAAAAGGCATCAAGATCACTGTGACGGATATGATCGCCCTGCGCTTTGACCTGACCGAGGTCGACACCGAGATCAGCCGCGCGCTTGCGAACGGCGGGCGTCGCGAGTGGTTTCGGCTGGTTGTCCGGCGTCTGATTGACGTCAGTTTCTGGCGTCTTTACCGACGAGTCTTCGGACTCTTTATCAAGAGTTGCATTTGCGGAATATTCTGAACTATCAGGTTTGTTTTCAATAACTTGCCGTGACGGCAAGCCATCATCCTCGGTGGAAGCAGGCGCATCGGCAACCGTACCAGATGCTTCCAACTCTTCCATTTTATCGGCGTCAATATCACCCTCGACTTCGATCTCGACCAGCATCGAACCGATAGCGATAATGTCGCCTTCTTCACCGGCAAGGCCAATGACCTTGCCCGAAACCGGCGCTTCCATTTCGACAGTCGCCTTGTCGGTCATGACGTCGGCAATCTGGTCATCTTCGGTAACAACGTCACCGATTTTGACATGCCATTTGACGATTTCCGCTTCGGCGATACCCTCGCCAATGTCAGGAAGGTTGAATATATATTTGCTCATGATTTCAAGTCCCCGACAATTTTTTCCAGCGCTTCACCGATCCGCACCGGTCCTGGGAAATAGGCCCATTCCAGACTATGCGGATAAGGCGTATCAAATCCCGTGACCCGTTCAATCGGTGCCTCAAGATGATAGAAACAGCGTTCCTGTACCAGAGCCGACAGCTCCGCACCAAATCCGCTGGTCCGCGTTGCTTCGTGCACGATCAGGCAGCGACCGGTTTTTTTGACCGACTCCTCGATCGTTTCGATGTCGAGCGGTACCAGGGTGCGTAGATCGATGACCTCGGCGCTGATACCATGTTCCTCGACCACCGCCTTGGCGACATGGACCATCGTGCCATAAGCAAGAACCGTGACCGCGTCGCCTTCGCGCACGATTTTCGCCTTGCCCAGCGGCACCGTGTAATGGCCCTCCGGTACTTCTGACTCGGCAAATTTGGACCAGGGCGAGACCGGATTGTCATAATAGCCGGTAAACGGACCATTGTAGATCCGCTTGGGCTCGAGAAAGAGCACTGGATCATTATCCTCGATCGAGGCAATCAGCAGGCCCTTGGCATCATAAGGCGTTGACGGGATGACCGTTTTCAAACCCGAAACATGGGTGAACATTGCTTCTGGAGACTGGCTGTGCGTCTGCCCACCAAAGATACCGCCACCGACCGGTGACCGGACGGTCATCGGCGCGGTATATTCGCCAGCAGAACGGTAGCGCAGCCGGGCAGCCTCTGAAATCAGCTGATCCATGCCCGGATAAATATAATCGGCAAACTGGATTTCCGGCACCGGCCGCAAGCCATAAGCGCACATGCCCACCGCTGCACCGATGATCCCGCATTCGGAAATCGGCGTATCGAAACAGCGGGTCTTGCCGAACTTTTCCTGAAGACCGGCAGTCGCGCGGAATACCCCGCCGAAATAGCCAACATCTTCGCCCATGATCACGACATTGTCGTCGCGTTCCATCATTGTCGCGAGGCCGCTGTTGATGGCCTCTATCATGTTCATGACGGCCATTTGATTTCCCGTTCCTTATTGGCTTGCGCTGCCTGTTCCTTGAGATGCCAGGGCATTTCTTCAAACACATCCTGAAACATGGTTTCAAAAGGCTGGTGCAGGCCGTGACCCAAAATGCCGTTCTTGGCTGCTTCCTTGACCGCTTCCTTGACCGCTTCGAGACATTCTGCGTCCAGCGCTTCCTGTTGCTCGACGCTCCAGATACCGCGATGGATCAAATGCCGCTTGAGCCGCATGATCGGGTCACCCAGCGGCCATTCTTCCCGTTCCTGCGCGCTCCGGTAGGCGGTAGGATCATCCGAAGTACTGTGCGCCTCGGAACGATAGGTGAAATGTTCTATCAGTGTCGGCCCCTGGTTGGTTCGCGCCCGTTCCGCTGCCCAACTGGTTGCGGCATAGACAGCCAGTGGATCATTGCCGTCGACCCGTAGAGCAGCGATGCCATAGCCAGCTCCGCGAGCAGCGAAAGTAGCACGCTCTGCACCAGCGAAACCGGAGAAGGAGGATATGGCCCACTGGTTGTTGACAACATTCATGATCACCGGCGCGTTATAGACTGCGGCAAAGGTCATCGCCGCGTGGAAATCTCCCTCGGCAGTAGACCCCTCGCCGCACCACACAGCAGCAATCCGGCTGTCGCCTTTGCTGGCGCTGGCCATCGCCCAACCCACGGCTTGCGGATATTGGGTGGTCAGATTCCCCGATACAGTGAAGAAGTTCAGTTCCCGCGAACTATACATGATCGGCAGCTGGCGCCCCTTGAGCTTGTCCGCCTTGTTCGAGAAAATCTGATTGACCATCTCGGTCAGCGGATAGCCGCGAACGAACAATATGCCTTGCTGGCGATAGCTGGGGAAGCACATGTCATCCGCGTGCAATGCCATGGCGGCGGCAACCGATGTCGCCTCCTCGCCAGTGCATTTCATGTAGAAGCTGGTTTTTCCTTGGCGTTGCTGCCGGTGCAACCGGTCATCGAATGTGCGCACCTGCACCATTGTCCGGAGCATCTTGAGCAAAATTTCGTCGTCCAGCTTTGGATCCCAGGGGCCGACCGCGACATGATCGTCATCGAGCACGCGGATCATATCATCCACCATATCGCGCATTTCTTTGGGCGCGGTATTTATGTCCGGACGCGCCTGGGCGCCTGCCGGGGGAATGTCGAGATTGCTATAGTCAACCGTGTCACCCGGACGGAAATTGGGCTCTGGTATGTGCAGAGTCAGGCGTGGCAAATTGCTTTTGGGTTTTTCGTCAGCCATCCAAACTCTCCTGCTGCAACGCAACGTTGCAGTGCAATATTTATTTCACTCGGTTGTTATATTATTTCATCTGCTCATAAAGGTCAATGTCTCTGTCCTATGCCGATACATAAAAAAAGGGGGAGCGAAACAATGCCCCCCCGTTTCTTATTCTGTCGGAAGATGTCGATATCTAGAAGCGCAGGGCCATATTCATCATCGCTCGATCATCACGATAGATTTGTTGCCCAATCCGGCTTTCAACCGCAGCACCAAAGCTCAAATCACCCTTCGCAAAACTGAACCCGCCTTTTATTTCTCCATAAGACGCGTCCTGCAGACCGATGGGCAATAGCAGTGATACATTTTCAGCATCCAGGAAGCGAACCCGGAAGTTCGTGTCATTCCCGATGATCCGGTTCACATAGTCGAGCTTCATTGATGGCTGGAACGACCATCCCGATGCGAAACTCAATTTGGTGCTGCCAGATAATTTCAATCCAACCTTGGCTTCCATACCCGAGCGGCTGATCTCATCCACCGCCAGCGCCAAACTACCGGCGCTGTCACGGAAACCGTCAACATTATAGGAGGAGTAACCGATGCTGGCCCGCGGTGTCAGCATCAGACCATCAACATCGATATTATAGCCAGCTTCGATCTCACTCGCAAACGCCATCGAATTGGTATTCAGGTTGCTGGATGAAAGCCCAGCCGCGATCCGGCTATTGGAGTCCATCTGTGAATAAGACATGGAAGCCTGACCGCCGATGTAGAAATTGCCACCAAGACGATAATTACCGTAAACCGATGCCTGACTTGTTTCTACATTGGCAACGCTGCCGCCGACCTCTTGCACACCATTGGCATAACCGAAGGCCGTACCGAATGTCGTGCGCTCGTTCAGGCCGAATTCCAGCCCCATCGCGATATGCCAACTATTTTGCTCTACCCCGCTATTATTGTCAGAGAATGCCAGCGATGACTGCTCAAATCCAGCAGACATGAAACCGCTCATATTCTCCGGCAGTGTCACAGCGTTCCAACTGGAAGACTGATAGTTTTTGGCAAAACTGATCTGCGACGCAGCGCTGCCAGTCAACTGGCTGCGCCCATCGAAGACCTCGGGCGCACCCACAATCTGGATTTTACCCGCAACGCCCGGTCCCGAACCGAGCAATGAAAGGCGATCGGAAACCAAAGTCCGCATTGTCGAGCTTTGCCTTTCGTCCAGAGTGGTTGTCCGACCAGCTTGCGAGGCTGACAGACTCTGGAAGGTCGCGTTCAGTTCAGGTGCTTCCATGACATCAATCAGACCGTAGACATTGGCGAGATCGGTATAGGAGTGACCGCGCGCACTATCTAGCGCATTGCCGAACGCCAGCGAGAACGGGTTGGTAATACCGCTGCTTCCGAAGAAATCGGAGAAACGAATAGCCCGCATCCTCGCGATAACATTATTCGATCCGTAGCTCAGCTCCGGATAGAGAACGCCGATCCTGCCTACAACATTGTCGAAGGTGTTTTCGACGCCGCCTTCAGCCGTGATTATCTCAAAAGTCTGGCCATAGCGGGCACTGCGACGGCCAAATGCATTGATCACGGCAGCAGTACCACCCAGTGAAATAATACCGAGATTGTCGGCATCCCCAACCACAGCCAACTGGTCATTGCCATAACGATTAACATCAAAAAGTGACAATGTACCGGATGCCAGGATGACATCACCAGCGATTGTCAATGTTCCGGTATCGCCGAAGTTATCACCGGGCGCTATAGAACCGTTGACCGACGTCAGATATGTCGGATCAAAGAAACCGTTACCCGTCAAAAGTCCGGAACCGATGAAAGCTTCGCCGGTTGTCAGACTACCCTGAAGGTCGAGCCATCCGCCGGTCTGGGTATAGTCACCCCATACTTTGAGATTGCCGTGGCGGCGAATATCAAGCCGCGCGGCTCCTTCCAGGTTAAGCCGATCAATCGTAACGTCATCGCGCAATCTTGTCGTTCCGTGCGCAGCGAGCGTTACTTCATAGTATCGCGCTTTTATGCCAGCTGATGGATCAGCAACGATGTTGTTCGGGACGAAATAACGGCTGCCGGGACCACCCTCGATAGGGACACTATTCGGCGTTCCTTCATCAAATTCGACGCTTAAAGTCGACAGGTCGAGACAGTCATCCAGGAAACAGACATTGCCAAATTTCGGTGTATCTCCGGTAATACCAGGCGCTTCAAATCCTGGAAGTGCGTTGACGAGTTCACCATCAACACTAATGCCGTAATTGGGGTCCATATCCTGCACCCAGTGGCGCGGATTCATCCAATCACGTTTGCCGGCGCGGCTCGAAGCATAAACATAGCTGTTATTTGCCACGATCTCATCCCAGAACAGATAAAGGGGCTGATAGAAGCTTTGAGTTCCGTAGGATGAAAATGGCTGGAAGGTCAGCGGGTCTGCCGGATTATTTCCAAAGAACCTTGAACCGCCAGACAATACCGCCGTGACCACCGGTCTGTCGAACAGCTCGTCCGCAACCAATGCGCTTCCGGAATCGCCCCCTGCAGTAGTGCCTTCCCGCGGCAATGCGGCACCGTCATAAAGATCGAAATCAAACATGCCGTTCGTTTCATCAAAGGCATCCTGACCAGCCGGACTGTCAAAGTCTGTATTATACAATGTCTGCGGCAACCCGTAGTCGTCCGGGCCGAAGAGAAAATTATTTCGATCATTGAGAGAACTTGCGGACGAGATCATATTCTCTGCAATGCGGCGCCGAAAATCAATGCCGAGATTTGAACCATCAGGCCCTAGGCCCCTCGCGCCGTAGCCGTTTATAATACCATGTGTTTCGGCCGTTAACGGCGAGAACAACATAGTCCAGGTCGGAACTCCATCGGCATGGGTATCAAGCGTTGCCAACGCAACGTCCGCTTCAAGAAAACCGGTTGGAAGAGAGCGTTCGTCATACCAGACTTGCTCGACATTATAGATGTTGAAATCCACGTCGGTCTGGTTTGCTATCCCACCGTCAAGCCCAACCCAGCGACGTACCGCGGGAAGATTGTTCGCACTGAATCCGAAGGCAATTGCCGTTCCTCCTGTCGCGAAACCATATGTGTTGGCAGCTTGGTCATTCACGCAGTGAGCCGCAAAAATAACCGTGCGTGGATTGATCAGGGTTCCGGTGCACAGCCCTAGAGACGTAGTGCTCTGATCAGGCCTTACGGTCATCTGCCCCACACCGGTGACATCCACAATATTGTCAAAGACACCAACCGGAGGCGGATCGTTCAAAGTCAGGTCATCTCGAATAACAATAGCAGGAGCATCTTCTACCATGGTGGGCCCGGTTTGGGCGTGGGCCGCTACCGATAATCCCGAGATACAGGCTGCTGAAGACGCCGTGACTAATAGTGAACGGCTGATGGAACGAAATGACATTCTATGATCTCCCCAAAGAGTTGGTTGGAATACTCCTTAACTACTAGTTAATTACTACAAGAACAAAGCGCGCGACTCAGCGGCACCTTATTGGTATCATATTTTACTAGAAATATAAATTGCCTCCCAAAACAAAGTTTGGAGAACCAGGCTTTGCGGCCACCATCGCACCTGATATTGGCGCGTTCCTGTGACTTTGAGCCTAGACGGCTACAGGCGCAGCAATATGAGGTTGCGGGGAATAATCTTCCACCTCGAAGTCGGCAATTTGATAGTCAAAAATCGACTCAGGATTGCCAAGTATTTTTAATTTCGGCGCTCCCGAAGGCTCGCGCGAGATCTGTTCTTCTACCAGATCAGCGTGGTTGAGGTAGAGATGGACATCGCCGCCGTTCCACACCAGCTCACCCGGCTCGAGATCACATTGCTGTGCGATCATCCGGATCAACAATGCTGCGGAGAAAATATTGAACGCAAAGCCGAGCCCCAGGTCGCAACTGCGTTGATAAAGGATACCGGACAGTTTGCCGTCCGATACGTAAAATTGATAGGTCTTGTGGCAGGGTGGCAAAGCCATCTGATCGAGTTCGGCAACATTCCAGCCGGTAAAAATATGACGCCGCGAACCCGGGTTATTCTTGATCCCGTCGATCAGCAGCTTGATCTGGTTGATGCCTTTTTCTTCCCGGCGGAACAGCCCCTCGCCAACCGGTGTATAACGCGGCCAGTCGACCCATTGCTTGCCGTAAACCGGCCCAAGGTCGCCCCATTTGGCAGCGAACATATCATCCTCGATGATCCGCTGCTCAAACGCGTCGCGGTCAATTTCCTCGCCGGTTTCCTTGCGATATTTATCGAGCGGCCAGTCTGTCCAGATATGAACTTTCTGCTTCACCAGCTCGCGAATATTGGTATTCCCGGTGAGAAACCAGAGCATTTCCCGCGTTGCCGTTTTCCAGAATACCCGCTTGGTCGTCAGCAGCGGAATGGCATCCTCGGCGAGATCGAAGCGCATCGTCACGCCGAATGTCGCCCGCGTACCCACGCCGGTGCGATCAACACGCTCGTCTCCGTGCGTCCAGATTTGCCGCATCAAGTCGAGATATTGCTGCTCATAATGTTGTCCGGGAATCAAACCATCATCCTCCATCCAGTTGTTGTGCAAACGCTAGACCGCTCTGCTCATATCCTCAACCAAATCCGGTTGGCACACGATCAAGATCGAGAATTTCCAGGCGCCATGGTGATTGCTTGAAGCGAAAACCGGATTGGCATATTATCTGCCGATCTTTTTCGCCGATGCGGAAAAGAAGCAACGGATCGGGAAGTAGCTCAGTCTGGTAGAGTATTGCGTTCGGGACGCAAGGGCCGGAGGTTCGAATCCTCTCTTCCCGACCAATAGTTTTCCGAAACCTCGAGCCGAACCAATGCTAGGCCATGAGCGTATAATTTTTCTCTCCGGCACCACGGCACATTTGCTTGGCTATTTTTGTTTCCTCGCCATCGATGATCGCGACATCGGTGATATTCAGACATTTCCGACCATCGGGTTCGGCAGTCAATGCGGTAATTGTCGACGAACCTGAAACATCGGCGCGGGTCGGGCTCTGCCATTTTGCAACGGCCCCAACCTCTTCTTTTTCTACGATAGCCAGTGTGGCTTCCGCTGCCTTTTCCTGTTCTTTTTCGTCAAGCTGGCAAGCGATTTCCGCACCGATGACTCCACCCACACCACTCGCGATCAATGTTCCAACCTGACCGAGACCTGCTGCATTTCCTAGCGCACCGCCGAGTAGCCCACCAATCAAACCACCCCCGGTTCTGGCGCCCTTGCATTTTTTTGAATTGGATTTCTTTTTCTTTTTTCTAGACTTATCGGAGCCATTGTCTGCTTTGCCTATTTGCGTACTATCTTCCATGGTCCCAGCCGATCGGTCCATTCTTAGCTTCGGCCGAGCGAGCGCCAGTTCCACGTCAAACTCGGGTACCGGATAACCGCCGCAGCCGGTGTTGAAACAGAAGCGATCCTGGAGATACTCGCGATCCTTTTGATATTGCGCCTCTGCCGTGCGATATTCAGCCAGATTGATTCCGTCGGGATCGGAATCGGCATGTTCTTTCATCATCATCGCGTAAAAGCCGTCCTGGCTCTTGGGCGAATATTGCATATTTCCACCGACCTTATCGACATAGAGTTCGGAGATGGATTTCTGATGCTCGATCATCCGTTCTCGAAACGGGGTGAGGACCTCACTATAATATTTGTCCAGCTTGACCGTGCACTCGTTGATGTCATCCGCTTTATCGAACGGCATTTCGAAAACTTGATGGCTCTCCCGGCAATCGGGATAGCCATTTTTGGCCAGCAATGGTGTTGGCGGCAAAGCGGGCAAGTCTGGCTCTGTCGTTGTCGGTGGAACATAAGCCAACTCGGCTGAAGACCTCTCAGCCGGAGCGATTGACTCCCCGGAAAATTCCGGCACGCTCGGTTTCGTACTACCGGGTTCAGGAACGGAAGATTGAACAGGGCTGGATTGATTGGTTGCCGCGATCTCGGTCGGCCGCTCAATTTCCTTCGGTGTCGCTCGAACAAGATAGATTGGCGTACCAGTTATACCGACGCTCACAAACGGACGCTGCGCTCCTCCGGTGAACTCCGCCACATCATCCCGAACCATACCACCCAACATCTGAAGCGGCAGATCTTGCTGCGGCAGTCGTCTGGCTAGAGATTTGGCGAACGGACTATTAAACTCGCTTCCTTCAATTGATATTTGTTCAGGAGCTGCCGCATAAATGACCAACACGCCGTCGGCATCACGTTCCGCTAACCCTTGTGCGACAGTACGTGTTCCAGGAGCCCAAGCATTACCAAACCGATTTTTACGCGACGCATCCAGTATGACCATCCTGATCTTGGCCCCGGAAACCGAGTCCATCAATCCGTCCAGGCTGATCGATTCAGAGGTCAGGTCATCGACCGCGTCAAGCTTGGCATCAATTGGTATGAGCCAGTTATTCCCCTGTGCCTCCATGCCGTGACCGGCATAGTAAATCATTGCCACATCCGCGCCGTTGGCTTGTTCGCGGAATGTAAGAAGCGCGCGCTGGAAGCTACTGATCGTAAGATCCAGCGCAACGACCACATCGTCAAAGCCCGATTTCCGGGCTGAATCAGCAACAACGTTCGCATCATTGACCGGATTGGAAAGCGCGTTCGTGTTGACATAAGCAGAATTGCCAATGACCAGCGCAACGCGTTTCGCATCGACCATTGCTGGCCAGATTGAAGCTGTGAATATGACTAACAAGATCCCTAGTCGGATCATCGTATTCCCCTCATGGTCCCACCGTAACGAGCAAGCGGGCATTCGCCTATTGCGCAACGATGAGCGGCCGTTGTGAAGAGCGGCCCCCTCCTCCACAAAATGCTAGGCCGCTTTAGCCAATAATTGCAGCAAATAGCAACGCCGGTAACCAGAAACGCAGTTGAACCGCCATTATGCGACAGCAGCTAACGACCCGCTTGGGCTAATGTCGGCGAGATATTAATTCGCGGCGCAATTCGGCTGAAAAGGAAAGGCCGATCATTCCTGGGCTGAGGGTCGAAGGTAAGGCTAACCGATTCGTCAGCGGTATGTCACGACGTGTAAAGTCGGTGCAGCGAGTCGGGATACACCCCGGCCAAGCCCTTGAGACGGATTTCGGTCACTATGCAGACGTTATAACATGCTGAGATGTATAGCTATTGACTCGTAATTGGGCGTTAACCTTATCTTGAGCATCGACCTGTAGTGCATATCAACATGAACACGTGCGTTTTGATAGTCGATGACCGACCAACCAATCTGAGAATCTATGCTCAGTTCGTGACCTTAATGGGGGAACGATATTCCGCCGTCACATATGCTGACCCGGTAGAAGCGTTGCATTGGCTACGCGACAACCAGGCCGATTTGATGGTGGTCGATTACCGCATGCCGCAAATGAACGGTGCGGAATTTATCCGGAAAGTCCGGATGATGCCTGGCACTAGCGAGATCCCAGCAATCGTCATCACCGCGCATCAGGACCGCGAATGTCGTCTTGCTGCTCTTGATGCCGGTGCCACGGATTTCCTGCAAAGCCCTGTTTCGCACGTTGAATTCTGCAGTCGTGCATTGTCACTACTGACGAAAAGCAAGAAGAGTGTGACACTGCGCCAACGTGCATCGGAAACCGAGCGCAAGCATGCGAAGGTTGGTGAAACGACTTCAACCGACGGCCCCTCGGGCAAAAGCATGCTCGAGCAGATTATCGATACGATCCCGATCATGATCAATGCGACAGATCGTTCCGGGAATTGCCTGTTCACCAACGCCTATCAATCGGCTTTGTTTGACAAAGATCCCGATGAAATGGTGGGCGCGGATTTTGCGAATTTTTTCGAGCCTGCTTTGGCCGCCAATTCGCGGCGCAGAAATGAACTTGTGCTCAAATCCGGGCTCGCGATTCCGCATTATGAAGAGAAGATCACCAGCGATGGAGTTGACCTGATCTTTCATTGCAATAAATCGCCCCTGCTCAACCACAAGGGTGAAGCCATTGGTGTTTTGACTACAGCGGTTGATATAACCGCCCGGAAATTTGCAGAAGAACATAGAACCCACTTGGCGCTGCATGACATGCTGACCGGGCTACCAAACCGGGTACTGCTTGCCGAAAACGTCAAATCCACGATCGATCATTGCAAGAAATCAAATAGCGAAGCAGCGCTTCTACTGCTTGATCTGGATCGTTTCAAAATCATCAACGACACCCGCGGCCACCACAGCGGCGATGCGCTTTTACGAGAGGTCGCTGACCGCATTTCAAGGGTTATCGGTTCTGAAGATTTCGCGGCGCGCATCGGTGGCGACGAATTTGCGATTATCCTGAACAAGTTTGACAGCGTTGATTCGATCAACTCTCGCTGCACTAAAATTCTTAACGCCATCAACGAGCCCTACGCAATCAGTGGCGTAGGCCAGGTTATCAGTGCATCTATCGGCGTCAGCCTTATCCCTGGCGACGGGGATGAATATGAGGAAGTTCTGCGTATGGCAGATCTTGCTATGTATGATGCCAAGGCCAACGGCCGCAATTGTCATCGTTTCTTCTCGGAAGACATGAATGAAATCGCGCAAGCCGATGCCGCTCTTGAAAACGAACTGCGCGATGCGCTTAACGAGAACCAATTCTCGCTCGAATATCAGCCCATCGTTGACGCACAAACGCTCGAATATGTCGGTTTGGAAGCTCTCATCAGATGGGATCATCCCGTCCGGGGACGGCTGTTGCCGATCCAGTTCATCCGGGTTGCCGATGACAGCGGACTTATGGACCTCTTGGGCAATTGGGTGATTGGCGAAGTATGCCGTGAGATCAAGGCCCATGCCGACGACGGCATCGATCTGCCGCGCGTTGCGATCAACGTTTCACCGAGGCAGTTTCAGAACCATAATCTTTGCGAAGAATTGCTGGCCTGTATCGAAGCCAACGGGATTGAACCTTCCAAAATTACCATCGAGATCACCGAAGAACTGCTGATCGACAATAACGAAGAAGTCAGAGCGACGCTCGAACGTATCCGCAGCCATGGCGTAGGAATTTCGATTGACGATTTCGGTACCGGCTATTCATCGCTGCAATATTTGCGAGATCTGCCGGCTAACTGCCTTAAAATCGATCGTACTTTTATATCACGCATCGAACATAGCGCAGCGGACCGCGCCATCATTGGTACCATTGCCCATCTGGCCCATGCTCTGGGAATGCGCGTCGTCGCGGAAGGCGTCGAAAATGATGCGCAATTGGATCTGCTGCGGATTTCCGGATGCGATGAGATCCAAGGATTCCAGATTGCACGTCCGCAGCGGGCGGAAAATCTCCGCAAATTATTCGATGGGCGAAAGGTTCATCAGCCCAGCCGATCGGCCGAAGGCTAACCAAAGTGTTACCTCGAAGATCCAGCGCTTCCCCAAAATCGCATAACCATCACATAGACTCTCCCTATGGCATGGATGGCCAAGCGCGGGATCGTGAACATGAGATGATCAAAAACCGGATCATTTTGATCATTCTGGCTTGGTCAGCCTGCGCTATTCTGGGTGCACCTTCCGGATTAATCATCGGCTTCGGCGTCTATTTCGTCATCGGCATCACTATCGCGATCGCCTATCACGTTGATCGAAAATCTTCGAATGTGCGACGGTTCATTGGCCTTTGTACCGATTTTGGTGCAGCAGCCTTCATATTCCAGATCGGCGGAGCAAGCGTCGCTGCCCTTTATCCGCTGATGCTGTGGGTCATTCTCGGAAATGGCTTTCGCTTCGGGGTGACCTGGCTCTTTCTGGCTTCGGCTATGGCCGCTATCGCCTTTGGGTTTACCATCTATACCGTCGACTTCTGGCGTAACAGCCCCTCTCTCTCGATCGGCCTTCTTGTAGGACTGTTGGTAATACCAGCCTATTGCTCGACGCTGATTACCAAAATCTCCCAAGCCAAGGAAGAAGCCGAGGAAGCGAGCAAGGCCAAAAGCTTGTTCCTCGCGAGCATTAGCCATGAATTGCGCACGCCGTTGAACGCAATCATTGGCTATGGCACGCACCTCCTTGACATGAAGATGCCGGAGAAACAGCATCAGATGATTGCGACGAGCGTATCTGCCGGCCGCCATTTGCTTCATTTGATCAATCAATTGTTGAACTTTGCGCAATCCGACTCCCGCGATGAACTGCCTGAACCAAAAGATTTTTCCCTTGTCGAGGTTCTTTCCGAAGTTCGCGAGATCATGCAAATTGCAGCCGATGAAAAAAATCTGAAGATCATTCTTCAGGCGGATCCATGCAGCGACCAGATTATCTGTGGCCAGCTAGATTATGTCCGCAACATTCTTATCAACCTTACTAGCAACGCGGTAAAATTTACCAAATCTGGATCGATCACCCTGCGATGCGGCTTCGGGATGGAGGATCACCACCAGAATGACTGGATGTGGATGTCTGTGACCGATACAGGCCCCGGAATTCCGGGAGAAGCCCATCAGAAGATATTTGATGTTTTCCATCAAGCAAATGATACGATCGCGAGCGAATTCGGTGGAACCGGGCTGGGACTGGCAATTTGCCACAAGCTAGCCATTCAGATGGGCGGGCATATTTCAGTAGAGAGTGAACTTGGCTCGGGCAGCACTTTTACCCTGGCTTTCCCGACCGGAGTGCCAAAGGCCGATACTCATAACCCTGATCCGAATACTGTCAGAATATTATCGCTGACGAGAGATAAACATGCGCCGATCATTTGCAACGACGATAATCAATCGATTATCATCGACCACATCCAATGCCGCCGTTCAGACAATATCCTAGAAATTCTCGAGCAACGAAATACTCGAGACTATGACATAGCGCTGCTGGATGAGGCCATCGCGGACGATCATGGTGACGAATCTCCATTATGGGCCGCATTCCGCGAAGCCAAGCTTCCTCCGGTTTTGTTTGCGCAAGGCAAGGAGAAAAACCTTAAAGACCTGCAACTGCGCGCGGCCTTCGCTACGCTTCTCCCCGCGGGTTCAGACTTTAGCACCATCCGTAGTGCAGTTCAGATTGGTTGTTCTTTTGCGGATACGGGCTCTCAACACAAGTCAGATCCGATAGATGATAGCTCGCCAGCCAATGTTGCGCCTGTTCGCGTCCTGATAGCTGACGACAACCGCACAAACCAGATGGTGCTTGAGACGATTTTGTCCAACGCGGGTCATGAAGTCACCGTGGTGGCAGACGGAGAGAAAGCGCTGGTTGAGCTCGAGCAAGGGTCCTTTGATATTGTGTTTCTGGATGTCAACATGCCGATCATGGGAGGCATCGAATGCTGCCAGCTGTGGCGTCAGATCGAGGGCCCGAGGAAACATATCCCGATCATAGGTTTGACCGCGGATTCAACCGAGGAAACCGAAAAGAAATGTCTTGATGCGGGCATGGACCTTCGGATGACAAAGCCAATCGAGGCAAGAGAGTTGATCGAAGTTATAGCCTCCCAGACGGCCAATGCTGTCGGTCAGGCGAATGACAATATCGGCTCCGATCCATTGGGGGTTGTGAGCAATCTCGATGGTAAAAAGCATCTGCTGGAGTTACCCGCGATTGATCAGACCCAGCTGGATTATCTTCTTTCGATCGGAGACGAAGCCTTTGTCCAATCGATTATCGAGACCTATCTCGAAGATGCCAGTGAAATCCTGATTGCATTCAAAAAGTCAGTCGATGACGATTCTGTTGAAGATTTCCGGTTCCACGCTCACGCATTCAAGAGCGGAGCCGCCAATGTCGGCGCCACATATCTTGTAGAGACTTGTGCGAAGCTAGAGGTCATCAGCGAACCAGAATTCAAGAGTCGACGGTTCATCTATCTGGCAAAAGTCGAACAGCTAGTGACCGACATCCGTAATTGTCTGGATAATTCTTCTGCAAAAGATCACGACGCTATGACTACCGGCGACACGACCGTTGATCCGCTTAATCGTCAAACCGCCCGCAACGACCGCTGAATGCGGCGATCCTGTGCCGTAGCCAGCCGCTCCATCTTCCGGACATCTGCCTCTTCCAGATAAAGCGCGGTTTCCGCCCATGTATCGGTAATCTCAAGCAGTTCTTCGAGACTGACCGGGCTCGCGATTTTCCTTGCACGATAGACGGCTCGTTCGGCGTGGAACCGTTTACGATTTTCCTTGGTATATTCGATTATCGCCGCTTCGCCCATGCCATCTTCGGCCAAAATGTCGACCACGCCCATATCATATAGCTCGGTAGCGGTGAAAAGCTTGCCCTCGAGAATGAAACGCTCGGTATCTTTGCGACCAAGACGCTGTCGCAGAAAGCTATAGGCACCCATGCCCGGGAAGAGATTGAATAATATTTCCGGCAGTCCCAGTCGCGCGCTTTTTTCCGCGACAAGAATGTCGAAAGCCAGTGCGTGCTCGAAGCCACCACCCAATGCGTCTCCCTGCACCAGAGCCATGGTTATGATGGGCGCGCCAAAGCCCGTGCTATTTTCATATTGCATATGAACGCAGGTGCGGGCGTATTTCTTCAATGCGCCCAGATCACGTCGCCGGATACAGGCCGCAAAATGTTTAAGATCCCCACCGAGATTGTAAATACCAGGAGTGCGTGAGCCACAGACAAAATAACGCAAGGGATCTTCGCTTTTTGCACCATCCATCGCATAGTTGGAATGGATCCAGTCCTGGACCTGCTGGATCTCGTCTCCCAATTCGTAGGTATAGCTTGGACGTGATTTCTGGTTCATGTAGCACCAGAAAATCTCGTCGGAGCGATCAAATCGCAGTTCGATTTCCTTGAACTGTTTTTGAAAAATATCCCGTTCGGAGGTAGATGCGGTCTGGTCCAGCAAATCGTTCGCCTCGATCCGCAGACTCTCTTCCGCATCATTGGCCGCCTGGCTGCGAAATTCCATACTCTACTCCTCGGGTGGAAAACGTGTTTGACAGTATTTAGTCTAACTAATTTCTCAGCCTACAGTATCGAATTTTATGATATGCCCCATTTCAAAGCAAGTAAAACAAAGAAGATTTCCTAACATGCTTAATTGACTCGGAAATTTGCTTATCTTTGAGTCGCTTGAGACAAATTGGGCGGATAAATATCGTCAATAGCTGCACAAAATGTCACAGTTTTTTCGTCCCGCCATTCCGACCAGAGGTCATTTGCGGATGTTTGAATTGCCTGAAGCCAGGAACCATCATCCCGCGTCGGACTCCGCTCCGGCTGATTGATTTACCAATCCACGAAACGCGCGGGCAGCAGAACGATTGCCTTTGGTGACTTCAAACACATCCTCGGCTATCGGCATCTCGACGCCATATTTCTTGGCCAGTGCGATCACCGTCGGCGCACTCTTGACACCCTCAGCGACCATCAGCATTTCGTCGATAATTTCATCGATATGACGCCCCTTGCCCAGCTCGACACCGACATGACGATTGCGGCTGAGCGGACTGGTACAGGTGGCGATCATATCTCCCATGCCGGTCAGGCCGGAGAATGTTTCCGGTTTGCCGCCCATGGCGACGCCGAGCCGGGTGATTTCGGCCAACCCCCTGGTAATCAATGCTGATCGGGTATTATCCCCTGCCCCGAGACCGTCACCCATGCCGACCGCGATCGCGATTATATTCTTGAGAACACCGCCCAGTTCGCAACCGAGCAGATCGGTATTGGTGTAAACCCGAAACACGCCCGAGTGAAAAAGTTGCTGCAGCTGTTTCACGATAATCTCGTCTTCCATCGAGATCACGCTGGCTGCAGCCTGCCCTGCCATGATTTCGCGCGCAAGATTGGGGCCGGTCAGGACGCCTACCGGGTGACCGGGGAGAACTTCCTCGATAACTTCGGTCATCCGTTTGCTGGTTGCAAGTTCCAGGCCTTTGGTCAGGCTGATAACAGGAACCCACGGCCGAAGATGGGGCTTGGCTTGCTCCAGCACATTGCGGAAATTGCTCGATGGAATTGCCATGACGAGCACGTCAGCACCCGAAACAGCCTCGCCAATTTCAGATGTTGCAGTCAGAGCTGGTGGTAATTTTATGTCCGGGAGATATTTGCTGTTGCAATGATTGTCATTGATGTCGCTGACCGTCTCCGGATCCCGCGCCCAAAGCTTGATCGGTGCGTTACGGGACACCAAAGATGCCACCGTGGTTCCCCAAGACCCGCCGCCAAGCAGTCCAACTTTCAACTCCATAAACACCCCTTTTTCAGCGACTCCTCTTCCGGAAGTCCGTCCTGACTAAACTGGAGGGATTCTCAGTGTTTGGCAAGGAACTCGAGATGATGCCTAGCGGTCCCCTTGGGGTTTTCGATCATCGGAATATGGCCGACGTCTTCGAACACCACGGATTCTGCGTTGGCGATACCGTTTTTGAGTACATCGACGCAGCTGACATCAATCAACTGGTCATGGCGCCCCCATATGATCAGCGTCGGCGTCTTCACCTGATCAAGCTGGTCATTCAAAGGCTTAACGGTACCATCTTCGACCAGGGTCCAGAATATCTTGTCGAGCAAATCACGGTGCACCGCAAAATCCTCGTAGAAAATTTTCCGGAACTGTCCGGGAACCTTCATCGGTTTATGGGCTACAAATGCAAGCATCCGCTTCACATCGTCCGGGCTGTGGATCTCAAGCGGGTTCCTCCCGTCCTGCGCTTCCTGCTGCAGTTTGCTTTCATTGGCTCCAACGACCCCGGCATTGTTGAACAAGGTCATCGAGATCAGCCGTTCCGGGAAATCGAGCGCAAAGCGTAAAGATACAAATCCACCCATGCTGTTCCCGCCGATATGACATTTTTCAATACCCATCGCATCGAGGAAGTCGCGCACCCGCGAAGCCTGTGTCGCCATGTCATAATCGCGATTAATATCTCGGATATTCTCTCCAAAACCCGGAAGATCAGGAGAGATGAGCCGGTATTTTCCTACAATTTCCGGCGCATACGCAGCCCAATTATCCTTGTCGCCGCCAAAACCGTGGAGAAGCACCAGAGGTTCTGCATCGGGAGAGCCACCTTCCAGATAGGGCCAGATCATATCACCCACTCTGATCGACTTTACCGTCAACTTGCCTTTTTTACGCAGCGCATCCCGGAAAAATCCGAACAGGGTCCGGGGAAATAAAACGTATAGGGCAATCAGAGCCACCATTATGATGCCCAAAACCGTGATGAATATCTCCATGGCTCGTCGCTATCCTTTTTTTGCCAACAGCTGTTTATCCAGCCAGTCGGTCATATCGTTCAAGACTTCGTCTTTTTCCGGTTCATTGAAAATCTCGTGAAAGAGTTCCGGGTAAATCTTCAACATCTTGGTGGTTGAAGATACATGGGCGTCCAGAAAGCTCGATCCTTCTGCAGCGGCCAAACTGTCTTTTCCACCATGGAGCATGAGCAATGGCAGTGAAATCTGTCCGGCATTTTCCTGGATCCTGGTCATATTGCCAAGCATCTCGGCAGCAAGCCTTGCCCCCATTTTGCCATTATAGACCAGCGGATCGGCGAGATAGTCGGCGACCACCTGCGGATCACGGCTGACGCCATTCGGATCGAGTTCGAGCACACCCAATTTGGGGAAGAAGCGGGATAGGAATCCGCTGATTATCTTCAAGAATGCGGAGGGTTCCTCGGCCGCTTTAACCGCCGGACCGGAGAGCACACAGGCCGCAAATTTGTCCTGCTTCTCGAGCAGATAAGTGGCGCTGATCAAGCCACCCATACTATGGCCGACAAGCATGACAGGCAAACCGGGAAAATCCTGTTTGGCGCGGACGAGCAACTGGTCAACACCATCGTGGAATACCGAGAAATCGGGTACAAATCCGGGTGTGCCGTCCGATTGGCCATGTCCCCAATGGTCCATCGCATAGACAGCATAGCCTTTGTTTAGGCAGTGTTCGGCGAAATATTGATAGCGGCCAGAATGTTCGGCATAGCCATGAACAAGCAATATCAGGGCTTTGGGCTCAGCTTCAGGCGACCATTTCTGCCAGAATAATTGTGCACCCGCCGCTTTTGATTTCGGTCCAAGCGAGAGGGTTGCTGCTTCGTGCTTCAAGCGATTTTCCTTTTGACGACCAGTTCATGATCATGTGTCAGTTCATTTTCATATTTGAACAAGATCCGGTCCAGCGTCTGACTGATCTTGGTCTGGGTGCGGACCATCTCGATTTTCGGCCATGCCATGCGCTCGCCAAGCTGGATCAGTTCGGCAACATCCTCGATAGGAAGATTGCTCAAAATCTTGGATGGTCCCCAGAACATTGTCGGACGGATAATGTTGATATCGCCGGTATAATCCTGATTGATCACCGATAGCGCCATATTGGCCATGCTGTTCAAACGCGGAAAATAAGACAACGGCTTCTGCATCATTTCGACATTGGCGTTGAACCAGGCTTTCATGGTCGCCGTCGACGCGTTGCGTATAGACGAAAGCGGGTTGCGCTTCTGGCTGAAATCGGTGGCAAATGGCGTAACCAACGGGTTCGCCTGACTAACGATGTGGTGGTTAACCCCGTAAAGCCGGGCGAGCCGTTTGACCGGCAAATCATGGGTAACCGATCCGTCGACCCATTTGCGATTGGGTAGATAGGGCACGCGTTCGCCGCGATGGTCTTTCGCGGCCAATGTCACTGGTGGATAAATACCCGGAACCGCACAAGAGGCCAGAACCGCTTCGCGAATATAGACATTGGGCGATGCGATGGCATTCAGCAGACGCGATGTTTGGTGCTTTTCAGCCGGCGCGATCGAAACGTTTAGATGGCGACCGGTGAGCTCATAGGCTTCCTGGAAAGTCAGATCGGGAAGCATTTCTGTCAGACGCTTACGAATTTCATCTGCTCGCAACCGTCTGCTGCCGCCGAGGAACCCGCCCTGCTCGTCATCACCATCTTCCGCACCCATAACCAGATTCTCGGGTTTAAAAAATGGCGGTATGTCCTTGTCGGTATGCGTGCTGATCAAAGCGCCGACGACCGAGCCGCCGCTGGAACCGGACATGATGTCGGGCAGCAAGCCTTCTTCCCACAGCGCCTTCGCAACGCCGACGTGGAAATAGAGATAGGCGCCGGAACCGCTCATCAGAAACGCCGAACGTCCGTAGCAATGCTGTGCCCTGCGGAAGAAATCGAGTTTCTCCTCGAACGGGATGTCGGTAACCTTGTCGCTCGCTAGATATTCTAGCGAGTTGGCGATTGCGTCGACATAGTCCTGAATAAGCTGTTTGGTACCGAATTTTGCTTTCTGGTGGAGCCGGGCATGGCCCATGCCGTCCATATTCCCGTGAATGCCCTCATTCAACGCGTAAAGAAGTCCTGCATTGTCCTGCGACTTCCACAGCTTGGAGAGCCGCTTGAGACGGCGGCGGATGGACATATGATCGAAATGCTTGCTTTCGTCAGCGGCCTTCCACTTGTCGACCCCGGTCGATTTGTCGTGCGCTTTCGCGGCTTTCGACCATTCGGAATAGCTCTTGGCTTGAGCCATTTCCTTTTCCATCTTCAACGTCGTGTTCAGGATCATCTTCGGTTCACTCTTTCACCAAAATTGCGCATAATATCGGCCGTCGCCCGGGAATCGGACGGCGTGCAATCTATCCGCTCCTTATTTCACTTTCGGCTTGCCTCGGCCTATCGCTTTTGATGCGACCGTTCTGGGTTTTTTGGCAACCCGTCGATACATCACCGAACCGTCGTTTGACGTCACCGGTTTTTTTGATACCACCGCCGTTTTTTCAGCCTGACGTTTAGCAGTGCTTGGCTTGGCATCGCGCAGTTCGTTAAACGCCCTTTGCAGGCATTCCCGAAAAAATTCAACATCCGGCATCATTTTTCGGTCGGAGATGATGTTGAAGGAGATCCTTCCATTATAGCTTGGGGTAGCAATGAATAGCCCCATCCCATGCGCGAGAGGTGCCAAACCATATTGATGGGTCAGCTTGGCTCCGTTCATGAATAGCTGCATTTGCGGGCCGGGCACGTTGGAAACCATCAAATTGCTCATTTTCGGAGCGAAACGTTCGTCGGTCAGAATTTTCGCAACACCCGCCATGGTAACACCCGGGATATGTTTGGTTAAGTCGGTCATGATCCGCGCGCTAAGACCGGACTTTGCTGCCTTGGTATCGCGTGTAGTATCTTTGATTGCCTCAAGGCGCTTGACCGGATCGGCAATATTCGACCAGATCTTGATCGTCATCGCCGATATATTATTGCCCGGATTGGTCTCGTCACCGGAGCGGCTACGCGCGTTGACCGGAGCCACCGCAATAAGTGAGTCTTTTGGCAATTCCTTATGTTTGGTCAAATAATGGCGCAATCCTCCGCTGCAGATCGCAAGCACCACATCATTTATGGTCGCATCATTCACTTTGAGGCGCATCTTTTTCAGTTCGTCGAGATCGAAAGTGATCGCGTCGAACATCTTGTGCGGCGTAACAGGACCGTTGAATCTGGTCTCCGGTACACCGGCTTCGGTTTTCTCTTCGCTTCCAGCCAGATTTTCCTGCGCCGATGACAGAAGCGCGGGCGCGAATTTCAGCATGGCCTGAGCCATTTTTACGGGCGAAGTCACCGTACTGTTGATCGCGCGATTCAAAATATCGGATATTGACGGCAAGTCATTATCCACCGGTTTGCCTTCCGGCAAAGGTATCGCTGGCGTACCTTTGGCGTCTTTGTCCGATACGGCAGCGAAAAAATGCGCGCCGGACACGCCGTCGATGGTCGAATGATGGATCCGCGTCAAAATGGCATAGCTGCCTTTGGCAAAGCCGGGAATATTGTCGAGCCCTTCAAGCACATACATGTCCCAGAGTGGCCGGGTCATATCCATGGGCTTGCTGTGATGACGAGCCACGTGAATGCAAAATTGCCGCCAGTCACCCGGCTCGGGCAGCCGGCCGTGCGTTATATGCGCCTCCAGATCGAAATGCTCGTCCCTGACCCAATAAGGGTGATCGATATCCATCGGTAAACGATATAATTTGCGTTTGAACATTGGCGAAATGTCCATTCGCTTGCGCATATGTCCGATAATATCCTTGAAACGCACTTTCCCGCCCGGCGCGGTGGACGGATCATAGATATAGACCGCCATTATATGGGTCAGATTGGTTGCCGACTGAATATAGAGAAATTGGGCATCCTGCGCGCTCAACTGGCTAATATTGCTATTGCTTGGCTCGGTCATTTGGATGCCCTTTCGGCGGCGCTGTTCATTCGAATATCCTGTCGGCCAATGCCAGCACTTCTAGGCGGGATTTTTCCATCCGTCTGGAAAGCGCCCTGAACTTGCGCAGCAGCGCCTTGCGCTCCGCTATCATTTCGACGGTAGTTTCCCCGGTCAGACCGAGGCCAGTCGCCATTTTGAAGCCATTTTCGAACAGGATTTTACCGATCGAGGATTCACTTGTGATCCTGCGGAGAAGATAGGCCTGACGCCCTTCTTTCAACGCCAGAGCGACGCAGCTTTTCTTGTCAATCGCCTGGCCAGGTTCGAGCCGCGACAACATGTCCAGAACGATAGTATAGGCCTCGACAAAAGGCAGGAACACCGCATGACCGATCAGCGGCTGAAAGCGGTTGGTGAGACTGGCCAGCATGGCGCCCCCTTCTTCCAGTTTCGCTTTCCATTCAGGGTCCACTCTTTGCAACTCTGCTTCTATATTCTCGCGATATTGCTGTTTTTCGGGGTAGAAAAACTCGAACTTGAACAGATCACGAAGACGGTCGGTCTCCTCCCAGAATATTTCGACAGCCTTGCGGTCATCGACCTCCCGCGCTTTCAAAATGGACAATTCGATAATCGCCTTGTCGAGAAAGTGATGGATGATCGAATTGCGGTAATAGCTCGCGATCGGATGCTGGTCTGGCTCGATCGCGTAGACCAGCGTCGAACCTTTGTCATAGCGGACCAGTAGTCCATTATTCACCAAAGTCTCGATAACGCGCTGCACACCTTCGAGATTCTGGTCGGTCAGATCCTCGCTCATCCGGATGTTCCGTTCCCGGGCCCAGCCGCTCAGATATTTTATGATCGCGCGCAGTTCATCTTCCGTCATTGCCCGCGGGGCCGTGCTGAGCAGGCACAGGCACATCAGCGAAGTCAACGTCAACGGCGTCGCACGATTGGCCTCGACCGCAACTTCGAAAGCCATTTTCGAGAGGGCCAGACGATTGTTCGGATCGGGTGCCTTTTTGACAATGACCGGCTCGCCGAAATCGACATAGACCTTGCCCATCGGTTCACGCAGGCTGCGAAGATAGCCGATGAACCAGCTCAGGGACTCCGGCTTCTTGATCCGGCCTGTCTGTTCGCTGGCATATTCTTCAACATCGCGGATCAGATCAAAACTCGTGACAACCGGAATGATGTGGACATTTTCGATATCGTTGGCGTGCGCGCTATCCATGACATATTTGAGCAAGCCATAGCGCGGTGGCATCAGCTTGCCGAGCCGTGAACGCGTGCCTTCAAACGCCCAGGTCATCGGAAAGCGTTTCTCGAGCAGATAGCTGACATAATAACGCAGAACGAGCTTGTAGACGGGATTATTCTCAAAGCTCCGGCGGATGAAGATCGTGCCGGCGCGGCGCAGCATGAAACCGAGACCGAAAAAATCAAGATTGATGCCGCCGAACAAATGGATAAGCGGCAAGTCGTTCTGATAGGCCAGATCGGTAGCTGTCACACCATCGATATAGGTTTTGTGGGTGAACAGCAGCAATGTCGGATGTTCCCGCATGGTCTTACGCAATCGGGTCAGTTCCTTGCGATCAAAGACCACATCGTCCTCATAGCCCTGCGACAACATGAACCGGTCGAGCTTCGCCTTCATGTCGATAAACATCGGGCTGGGCCGGGCGATCAGCTCTTTCATGTATTTTGCCGCTTGTTCGTACAGCTCCACTTCGCTCTTTCCGAGATCACCAGAAAGTTTGGTCATCGCCGCGCGGAACCGTGCATCGCTACGTAGACCGTCAGCCACATGCCGGGGCACCTTGTAGCGCCGCCCGCGCAATCCGCGCTCGGCGATATCGAGCACCAGTCCCGCTTGCCGAACCACAAAGGCAGCCAGTTCCGTATTGTCAGTCTGGTTGTAATCCTTGCTGAGTTCGGAGAATCTTTGCTTGAGTTCACCGATCGTGGCGGGTTGTCCGGTCAGACAATGGGCGCGGCGCTTGTTGCGCCACAATATGGACCGGGCGCGAAAACTGCCCGGGTTGCGCGGATCTCCGAAAATGACATGGCGCATTTTAACGGCACGGCTTTTTTCGAAATTGGGAATTCGCCAGGCAATGCGTACCGGTACCACCAGAGTATCGGGATGTTCTTTGAGTTTCTCTTCCAGCGGAGCAAGGCGCAATTTCGCTCGTTCATCCGATATCGGCAAGGCAACCCAATTGAGCTTTCCGCCCGGCCCGCCCTCGGCGATGGATGTGTGGAGCCAGTCGAGCAAATAGCGGCGCTCGACACCATTGCGCGCATCAATCACAAATAGCTTCGGACCTTTCGCCAGTAGCGATCCGGAATTTGCTATCTGTATCGCTTCGTCCATCCTCGTTCCTTGCTTTTAACCTATTCTGCTGCTTGCATTTTTATTGGCTTCGCTGCAGCTGGCTTCTTTGGTCTCGTAGATCGACTTGCAGTCTTTTTGGCAACGGGTTTTTTCACCGCCGCTTTTTTGACACCCGTTTTACGCGCGGCAGGTTTCTTCGGCGTCGTTACCTTCACTGCTGCTGATTTCTTCCCGACTGCAGATGGTTTGCGGGACCGCTTTGCCGCGGCTGTCTTTGGTACCGGTGCCTGGTCCTCGTCGATCAGCGCAGCAAGGGCTTCTTCTTCCTCTGCTTGACCAAGAGCCTCGAGAAACATGCCCCGCACCTCGGCAACATGCTTGGTCATCGTCCGTACCGACCATTTGCTGGTATCCACGGCAGGCAGAACATCGACCCTGACTTTGGCCGGGCGCATCAAGAATTCGTTCTTGGGCGCAATATCTCCGGCGTTGTGGATGACGATCGGCACCATCGGCACACCGGCCTGGATCGCCATATGAAAGGCACCCTTTTTGAACGGACCGAGCTTCGGCGATAGGGTTCGCGTGCCTTCGGGCGCGATGACGATCGATTTACCATCGATCTTGATCGCATCAATCAATGGCGCCATTGCCTTGATCGCGCTCCGTGCATTGGCACGGTCAATGAACACTGTTCCGGCCAGTTCCATCAGCTTGCCGATCACCGGCGTATCCCGAACCTCCTTCTTGGCCACCCCGCCCATGTCCTTGCGGATAAGTTTTGCGAGGATCATCACATCCGCTTTACTCTGATGGTTGAAGACAAAAATGCAGGGCCGCGAGGTCCACAGATTCTCTTCACCGGTCACTTCCAGCTCGCAGCCGGTCAGCGCGGTGGCCAGGTCACCGAACAGGCCGGTCGAAAAATTCATCGCTTCACGCTGAGATCCCGTAAGCGCCCAGATTGGCAGCGACGCGATTGCCGATCCGATCAGCGAACCGGTGGCGTAGATGGTCCGGACATAATCTACCGGCTTGCCCTGCCCGCGGCTGTCATATTTCTCGAGCGGCCAGTCGTTTTTCTGTGCAGCTTCGCGCAATTTTCCATTGGGGTTCAACGGCCGCGGCTTTCCAACCCGCTCGAGCAGTTCGATATCATCGTAGCTGTCCGAATAGAAATAGCTGTTGTCGAGATCGAGGTCGAAGTCTGCGGCCAGATTTTCTGCCGCGATCACCTTGCCTTCACCAAAGCATAAGGGACGGATGATATCACCGGTGAACTCGCCATTCTCGACTTCATATTGCGAGCAAAGTACATGCTCGATGTCGAGATCGCGGGCGGTCGGCTCGATCTGGTAGATGGTGGCGGACGATATGATCGCGATCGTGTGGCCCTTGGCACGATGGGCCTCGATCAGCGCCCGCGCCTCGGGATAGACTTTGCGCGCGATATATTTTTCATAAAGCTCTTCGCCAAATTCGAAATAGCTTTCTTCGGTCACGCCTTTCATGAATTTCGCAGCGCCGGTCATCAGCCCGGAAAAGCCCATATTTCCGGTGCTATATTGCGCCATCACATTGATCGTTTCGACCAGTTGTTCCGCGGTCATTTCCCGCCGCTTGATTTTCTCCCACAGCATCGAAGTCGCCGAATAGCCAGCGATGATAGTGCCGTCGAAATCGAACAGAGCGCCGATATGCGGCCCCTCTGGAGCGTCCAGGACGTCTTGCAAATGGGATTGATATTCGGTCATTTTGTTTCCGGTCATTCAAACGTCCTTCGCTCAAATGCCATCGTGCCAAAAAACCGGACATTTTCCCAGCTAATATTGGTGATAACTTGGATTCACTCGGTGACAAGGCGATCCGGGCAAACAAAAAGGCGCGCTGGATAATGTTCCAGCGCGCCTCTTGGGTGAATTGGGGCGATGATCGGGGTTACGCGACTAGATCAGCACCCCTATTTCCACGACTGCTTATTGGCTTGCTTCACCGTCAGATGAGCGGGCTTGCTCTTTCGATGCCTTTTTCACTTCGCCTTTGGTCATGCCGGTAACCAGGACATCGCCTGATCCCGCAAAATTGGCAGCAGGCAATTCAGCAGTGCGATTTCCGCTTTCGACGATCACTGTCTGAACGACGCCGCCGCCCGACTGCTTGACCGATTGGACATAACCAACAACCCGGCCTTTTGGATCTTCAATCGGCATGCCTGGCGCTACGGCGAACATTCCGCCGGCATTGGCAGCCGAGCTTCCCGAAGCCGCGAGCTGGCCAAGGTTACCCATTGCCATGCCGTTTCCGCTACCAGCGGCGCTGCCGGTAATCGAGCCGAGACCCGATGCGCGGCTAACAGCGCTAGATGCGGCGCCTCCTGCGGCAGACTTCGCACTGCCCGCAGCGTTGCGAGCGGTGCCAGCGACTTGGCCTGCAGTCGAACGGATGGCATCGGTTCCGATCAGGCTAGCGTTCGCGCCGCCATTGGCAGAACCCGAAGCCGAACCGTTGGCGGAGCCGTCAACAGCATTGTTCGGAAGGTCAGCAGCACCGATCAGCGAACCGTTGGCGCTTGAGCTGCTATCCGTATCGGCAGCAACCTTACCGGTGCGGGTATCGACCGAACGATCGATCCGGGTGGAGTTGGTCAACCCGCCATTGCCGGTAAGTGTGCCGGTGGTCCGGCCGATTGTATCGGAACCAAGCGTGCTGCCCATGGAGCCGCCCAGTCCGCCACCTAGTCCACCACCCAATCCGCCGCTGCCGCCGAGCAATTGTGCCGACGCCGGTGCTGCGGTGATCAATGCGAGAGTCATTGTGCTGATAATAAGTTTTTTCATGTTCTTTCTCCTTGCAGGGCGATGATATTTTCGCCGTCTGTATGGAGAACGATGCGGCTTTTGGTTTTAATCCATCATTCGCAAATTAATTTGAAAAAACTAGCGGAGGCCGCAGTTTCCGCAGACCAGGCCATGGCCATAAACTTTATCCGCACCCTTTTTCCCGAGATCCTTGGCTTCGTTGATCAAGCCTCTCACTGCTGAATCGATCTGGCTGATATTTGCGGCCGGATAATGGAAGAGCAAACGCGCGGCGACGAGCGGCGCGGCAAAAGAGGTGCCGCGCAGTGAGACCAGCTTCCCATCGGTTGATGCGCCCTTCATCCCTGCACCGGGTGCGGCGAAATCAATCGGCGTTGCGCTGCCTGCTTCGGGCAGCGCGCGCTCGCGATGATCGACGCCGGTAACACCGATCACCCCTTTATAGGCTGCCGGATAGCGTGCTGGCGCGGCCGGACCATCATTTCCGACAGCAGCGACGATCAGCATTCCTTTCTGCTGTGCCGCTTTGATAGCTCGGCCCAGCAAGCCATTGTCTGGCCCAACCAGACTGATCGTTACCACCGGCACATCCCGTTGCGCCATCCAGCCCAGGGCGCGGGCAATGGCGGTTGCATTGCCACCAGCCGGATCGCTGCCATAAATATCGGCGGCCAGCAGACCGCGAGAACGGGGCTTGAGACTACTGGAGATCAGGGAAGCGATTGCGGTGCCATGGCCACTCGCCATGGGTGCACCCTTGGCGAAGCCGCGCTGCTCAACCGGCATGGCTATCGCGCTATGACGAGCAACTCCACCATCGATCAGCCCCATTGCGCCCGATGAGGCCTTGCCACTGGCCAATGTCGCGGAACTGGCCGCCATCGTGACCGCAGTGCTGGTGAAATAGATATTGTCGGCGCTGACCTCGGCTTCGCGGGCAAGCTTTTGCAGCTGCTTCTGTTCGGATTTGAGCTGCTGGTCCGGCCGGGTCGCGAATTTGACATAGCTAAGATCCAGCCCGTCGATTTCGTTGCGCTCCAATATCTGGAAGCCCTCTTGCCGGGCACGCTCGAGAGATGCCGCTGATATGCCGGTCGCAACCAGAACGCCGCGAACCGCGGGATCGCCATTGCTGTCGCGCTCGACATGATCGCGGTTCTGGCGCACGAACTGGTCAACCCGTTCTATTCTCAGCCGGTTTAACAACGTTCTGAGCTCGGACTTGCTCAAACGATCAAGAACACCCGCGTTCACTATCCCGCTCACGGGATCAATCAATGGCTCGGTTATATTACTCAGTGAACTGTCCGGAAACGGCAACGCCGACCCAACATTCGGCAAAGCAAGCTGCGGCAAGGCAGCGGAAGGGGCAAGCAACAACAATGTCGCGGCGACCCATTTTGCTGTGCTTCTCATATCTGCTTCCTTGTCCACCGGTTGCGGTTTGGCAATCCCAGAAAGATTGCATTTATTTTGCATTCATGGATTAAACGAACCAGGTCCGTCGTTTCATCCATAGACAATGAATAAAGGATATCCGCACTGAATGGCCTTTGAACAGGATCTGCTGGAGTTACTCCCGCGACTGCGACGCTTTGCCCGCAGCCTGACGCGCGATATCAATGATGCAGATGACCTGTGTCAGATGGCCCTTGAGCGCGCCCTGAACAAGCGCGACCAGTGGCAGGTTGGAACAAGACTGGATAGCTGGATGTATAGAATTACCCGTAATATTTGGATCGACACGGTGCGCGCGGCGGGCCGTCATAAACATGTCGCCAACGACGATGACGCGATGGAGAATATTGCGGGCGATGATCATCAGAGGATGGAAAGCCGGATGGAATTAAACGACGTCGACCGGGCGATGGACCGCTTGCCGATCGAGCAGCGCGAAGCAGTGTCTCTCGTTCTGGTAGAAGGTTTTGCCTATAAGGAAGCTGCGGCTTTGCTCGACATCCCGATCGGGACCTTGACCTCTCGACTGGTGCGGGGCCGCGAAGCCCTGCAACGCAAATTGGGAGAAGCGGCATGACCTTTGATGAAGCAACGATCATGGCTTATGTCGATGGCGAGTGTGATGCGGTGACCGTCAAGCGGATCGAGAAGGCGATGGAAACCGATCCCGCCTTGGCCAAGCAGATAGAACAGGAGCAAGCGCTGCGCGACAAGCTGTCCGCCCATTATGATCCGGTGGCCGAAGAAGCGGTTCCCGATCGCCTGACCGCGATGCTCAACGCTTCTGCGGCATCCAATGTCGACAGCAGTTTCACCGTACGCAAAGCCGAACAGGACGAAAGCAAGCAACGACGCCGCAGCATGGGCATCGCCCAATGGGGCGCAATGGCGGCGACTCTGGCTCTGGGTGTCGTGGTCGGCCAATATGGACTGGGAGGCGGCTCGGACGCTCCCTTTGCCCAGCAAGACGGCGCGCTGGTCGCCAGTGGTCCTCTTGAAGATGCGCTTGAAACCCAGCTTGCATCGATGCAGCCTGACGACAGCGACTATCGCATTGGCCTGACCTTCCGCGCCAAGACCGGCAACATCTGCCGCAGCTTTACCGGCGAGGCGGTGTCGGGCATCGGCTGCCGCGACGGACAGCAATGGAAGATGCACAGCACCCTGCCCGGCGGCACAGAGGGCGACTATCGTCAGGCATCCAGCAGCAAAATCAACGCGATCGCCGCCGAGATGATGGTGGACGCACCGGTTGATGCCGATACCGAACGCAAGCTGCTGGAAACAGGCTGGAAATAGCTTTCGATGTAGCCCCGCTATTTCATCCCGATCAAAATATTCCCCCGTCCTTTGCCAATTCCTGCTCGACCAGTCGCGACAGGACAGGATCAACCTGCCCTGTCGCCTGAGCCGATCAATTCCCTAATAGGTTCCGGCGTCCCACATATAATAAACCGCGAAAGCGACAAAACCCAATATGATCGCCAGGATCATCCAGTTTACGGGGGTAAAGCCAAACTGCTTGCGGTTATCCTGCCTGAACGCCTTGAGATTGTCCGCTATCGCCTCGTTGCAGGTCAGCAAGGCGGTCTCCAGTGCCGATGATGTGTTCAGGAAGCCGACTATCGTCTGCTTTTCAACTTCGGTTATCGATGGATATCTTGCCAGCAGATCTTCAACGTACAGGCGTCCATTTTCTGCCGTTCCCACGGCAGTTTTGTTGATCATTTCGTTCATTATCGTGCATTTCAATTTCAGTCACCGCCAGCACTCTGCAAAGGCAGGCTGTCGAGTGATATTGCCAGGAGGCTCCTCGGGAGCCCGGTTATTTTCTAGACTGAATAATGCCGCGGAGGCGCGCGGGGAGATATGCTGCGGGCCCCGCTTCGAAACAAAATATGCACCGGATCATATCCGGAATATCCTTGGTGAGCGGCCAGCCCGCTCCCCTCGTCCGGGATCGGAAAATTGCCAGTGACCGGTATTTTGGACGCCTTGTCCGTGCCGCTGTCTTTTCCGATCTGCTTTCGGGCAAGCTGTATCGTCTGGGACGTCTTCCCGACAATGAAAGGTACGGAGCCCGCAGTGGTTGCCAGCAAAAGCTGACCCTGGCCATCTTCGGAGCCGACGCGATCCGAAACGGGATGCTGCACCACAAGCGACAAGCTCGCAATGACGAGCAGGCCGCTCATCAACAGCCTGATCATCCAGTGCGGATGTCCCCGTGGGGCCGTCTCCAAAGCTAAATTGGACAAATCCGAAAACTCTCACTTACGCTATCACAAGCACCAGATTGAATTGCACCTGACGGAACAGGATTTCAAGCCAGATTCAGCGTCACCCGACGAAAAACCCTATTTGGAAAATTCACGGATTTCCCCGTCGAGAAGGGATGTCAGGCGGCGAAAGCGACCTGTTTTACCGGATCGAAAGACCGAATGGCGACGGGAATGCTTTTCATGCCCTGATATGGGTTGCAGGCCAGCACTATCATCGCTAGATGCTGCCCCGTCTATGAGGTGCGTTGGCTGAGTGGTCGAAAGCGCCGCACTCGAAATGCGGTATGCCAGCAATGGTATCTAGGGTTCGAATCCCTAACGCACCTCCACAGACAAACAGGTTCCGCTAGCAACCCGTTGCGGGTCAATATGACCGCCTATCGCCAACATCCCACAACCTACCTCCACAATGATTGTTAACGCCTGAACACACCCTCAAAGCGGGTTTCGGATTATGTTCGGGACTGCGGCCAAAGCCCAAAGTTAGTCAAAGTTAGGGCCAAGGACGCGCGATTTTGCGTCATGTTGGATGGATTGTTGCCAATGTAGGAAATTTTGTTTCGGATGGCCCGGCGATGCAATTCCGGCGTAAGCGCGCTTGAAGTCCTAACAGCCTGAACCACGCGGGAGCGTGGCTAAATCGGGCCTCTGGCAATCTCCATTAGCGAACCGATATTTATCAGATAATCGCAAAAGCGCATCACCGCAGTCGACTGGTTCTTGTCCTTGGCAGTAACCAGACCGAAAGAACGCGTGAGTTTACAGTCATCGATCTTCGTCATCCCGATCCCTTGCTGAAACGTCTCGGGAATAAATTTGGCTGATGTGATCGCGACCCCGAGATTGGACGAAGCCATTGCAACCAAAGACATATGACTGGTCACCTCCGCAGCGGCTGCCACAAATGAAATCTTGATATTCCGCTTGTCGGCTTCACGCAGCAATTTTTCCCTTATCTCAACATGGGTATTCGGACATAATATCGGATATTTCAAAATGTCCGCGATGCTAGCGGATATTTTCTGCGTCAACGGATGGTCAGGGGCCGATATGACTTTACAGATGTCGGTAAATACCAGCCTAAAATCTGCTTCTGGCGGCAGATCGATAATCGGAATGACAGCAACATCGCTTTTGCCATTGAGAACACGCTGAACACAATTATCCGGCGTATCATCGGCAAATTCCAACAAGATTCCAGGATTATATTCCTGAAACTGATCGGTGCTAACCCTTACGATTGTCGAACCAATCATGATCGGGGAACAAACCCTGACAACAGGCTTCCGCCTTTCGCCTTTCTCGTGATATTTGTCGTAGAACTCCGCCATCTCGTCGACCAGTTTCAGGGCGTCACGTTGGAATTCCTTCCCCTCTTCGCTGAGCCGAACAGAATTTGCGTCGCGCACAAATAATGGAATTTGCAGCCTTTCTTCGAGCTTTTTGATCCGGCTGCTGACTGATGGCTGAGATTTGCCCACCAGTTTTGCGGCTCCGCTGAAGCTCAGGCATTCGGCAACAGCCAAAAATACCTGCAGATCCTGAATGGTAATATCAAACTGATGAAAGTGCATATGATCCAATAGTCCTTGTCGCCAATTTCACCGCAAGAGAAATAGTCGCAATTGAAATGGTGAGAGTTCGTATATTTTTAGCGATTGAAGCTTATTATATTCATTTATTATCAAAAGCTTAAGAGAGGTATAATGAAATCCTATAGGGCTATTTGATATTACAATTAGGAGATTTGAATCGTGAGTTCAATAACCTGACAGGACGAATTGAAACGAAAAGCCGCCCCAGGTGTTAATAGACACAACAGATGGATTGGCATAGATGTTGAAAAAAAATAACAAGGGTAACGAGTTCCAAAGGGCTGAGGAATTCAAGAAAGACGAAACCGGAGCAAAACACCAAATCCAGCATTCGAAAGAGTTCGCGAATGATTGGAAAAAGACCCCTGAATGGGCGGTCAACCATGTCAAGACAGCAGCTGCGGTTTCCGAGCCTATATCACTGGCCAGGAAAATAGAGCGACTGCAGCAGATCAAAGAAAAAAACCTGGGTGGCGACTTGTCGAGCTTGGGCGATTCGGCTTGGAAAATTCTGATTCAGTTGGTTATCGCGACCGAAGAAGGGAAAAGCATTTCGCTGATCGACCTATCCCGCCGAGTATCTCTCCCGGAAACAATTGCCATTCGTTACGTAAATATGCTCGAGGATCGGGGACATATCGCCCGGTCGCGACAGCCTGGCGACCGGATTAACGATCAGCTTCAGTTAACCGGCGAAGGCCAGGCTATCATGCGAAAGACGCTGTGCGAGCTCGATACAATTTAGAACGGCTGACCGGTGTCCTGAAAATCATGATCGCGTGCACCTGCTGGATCAATTTTTGATAAATCACATATCGCTTCCGCAATTTTTATCGCCACAATATCCTGATTCATTTCGTCTAACTCAGACAATATTTTTCCGAGAGATCCGATAATCTCTTGAGTCTTTACGTTTTTATCCATTTTTCTCGCTCCCAATCGAACCCAAGCAATGGTTCGGAGCAACCGACCAATTGGTTACACAAAGTCGGACAGCTTGTTATAATAAACATCAGAGCCGATCCAATTTGCATCGACACATCACATGGATTGTTGCGAAAGTACCGCCATGGGACAGTGCGCTCGATCGAACCTATTCGCACTTGCAGCGCTTGCATCTGATCACAAAACGCCTAAATTGCGACCATGAATTCATTAGATCCGTTCAAATCCGCAAATCCCTTGCCCGCCAACACGCCGGACATCCTTGATGCGCGCTTCGCGATTGGCGATGTCGTGCGCCATCGGATATTCGATTTTCGCGGCGTGATCTATGATATCGATCCGGTTTTCGCCAATAGCGAAGAATGGTATGAAGCGATCCCAAAGGACCTGCAGCCGCCGAGAGACCAGCCTTTTTACCATTTGTTCGCGGAAAATGCCGACAGCAATTATGTCGCCTATGTCAGCCAGCAGAATCTATTGCCCGACGATAGCGGCGAACCGATCAGTCACCCTGACGTTGCCAGACTGTTTCAGGCAACGGAGAGCGGCCAATATCTGCTGCACCGCATCCACCGGCACTAAAGCCACAGGGTTTAGGTGGTCAGGACTTGATCTTCCAACCCGATTTCAGCAGAAAATAGCACAATGTCGCGAGGCCGATGTTGATCGCCAGCAATATCAGTGCGCCCTGCACAACCGGCGAATCCGCTTCGCCGAGAAAGCCATAGCGGAACCCCGAAATCGCGTAGAAAAACGGATTGGCGTGGCTTACGGCCTGGAACATCGGCGAGAGACGGTCGATCGAATAAAATGTCCCGGACAGCAGCGCCAATGGCGCGACTACGAAATTGGTGACCGCAGCCGCATGATCGAATTTTTCCGCCCAGATTGAAGTCAGCACGCCGAGGAAGGACAGCATCGCTGCGCCCATGATCCCGAACCACAGCACCGCCCACCAATGGCTGACGCTGACGTCGACACCTGGCCACAGGAACATCGCCAGCCACACCGCAAAGCCGACCAGCGCGGCCCTCGTCATCGAGGCTCCGACCAGAGCCGCGAGCAATTCCCCGACCGACAATGGCGGGGTCAGATAGTCGATGATCGTGCCCTGGATCTTGCCGACCAGCATCGAAAAGCTGCTGTTGGCAAAGGCATTTTGCAACATGCCCATGCAGATCAGGCCCGGCGCGATAAAGTCGGCAAACGGAGCGCCCAATATTGTGCGGTCGCCGCGGCCCATGGCAACGGTGAATATGACCAGAAACAGCAATGTGGTGATCGAAGGGGCCCAGACCGTCTGCAGCTGAACCTTGAAAAACCGCCGCACCTCTTTCCAGTAGAGCGCCAGAAAACCGGCCCAATTGATGCCACGGATCACCGGTACGCCCGGCTCCGCGAAGTGCATGGCGTTCAACGGTTGTTTCATTTTCGGATCTTTTTCGGGTTGGTCGAGCATATTCCCTCCGCCTATCGGCTCCCTCTGCCAATCACAACCCCATTTCGCCCTGCTGTCGCGCCGGGATCGCAGCATTATCGTGGTTGTATATTAACCCCGGCATCCCTATATCGCCCCGAACTCGAGAAGATTAGGACTTTGCATGGCTTGGACGGATGAGCGGATCGATTCGCTGAAGAATATGTGGGAAAAAGGCCTGACTGCCAGCCAGATCGCGGAAGAACTGGGCGGCGTCAGTCGTAACGCTGTGATCGGCAAGGCCCATCGCCTTGGCCTGAAATCACGCCCGTCTCCGGTAAAAGCGAAGCCCAAAGCAAAGAAAGATCCCAAGCCGGCAGCCAAGCCGAAAAAACCGCCGGCAAAAAGCGGTGCGGTTGCCAAGCCCAAGGAAGAACATGTTGCACGGCGCGCGATGCCGCCGCCAACACCGGCAGCGCGTACCCATGCTGCCCAACAGGCCCGTCAGCCCAAGCATGACGGCCCGAAGATCGTTTCTGTCGGCCCCGGCGGCTTCTTGCGTCAGGGTCCCGGCGACCAGCAGGCTCCGATTCCACCAGCGCCTCCGCGCCGGCTGGTTCCGGCCAAGCCTAGCGAAGAAATTGCCGACAAGACCAGCCTGCTTGATCTCAGCGACAAAATCTGCCGCTGGCCGATCAACCATCCGGGCGAACCCGACTTCCATTTCTGTGGTCAGGAAGTGAACCCGGGCTTCCCTTATTGCGTCGAACATTGCGGCCGCGCGTTTCAGGCGCAATTGCCGCGTGGTACCCGTCGTCCTCCTCCGCCGCTGCCATTTGGCGGACCACGAGTCCGATAGGCGCAACGGGCGGGATATCGTGATTTTTCAATCGATTGGCAGATGAGCTCATAAGGCTCTTGCCAGTGTGACTCCTGCGCTCTTATAGAGTCGAACATGTCTGATGATCTGTTCGGCTCTAACCCGCCAACCCAATCCAAAACCGGTGACTATGACGCTTCGGCAATCGAGGTTCTCGAAGGCCTTGAACCTGTCCGCAAGCGGCCCGGCATGTATATCGGCGGCGTCGATGAACGCGCGCTCCACCATCTTGCTGCCGAAGTCATCGACAATAGTATGGACGAAGCGGTTGCCGGCCACGCCAGCCGCATAGAAATCACTCTGGATTCGGAGAATCGCCTGACCGTGACCGACAATGGTCGCGGCATCCCGGTCGATCCCCACCCTAAATTTCCCGGCAAGTCGGCGCTGGAAGTGATCATGACGACGCTCCACTCGGGCGGTAAATTCTCCGACAAGGCTTATGCCACCTCCGGCGGCCTCCACGGCGTCGGTGTATCGGTCGTCAACGCCCTGTCCTCCGACACCGTCGTCGAGGTAGCGCGCAACAAGACCATCTACCGACAAACCTTTTCCCAGGGTCTCGCAACGTCGAAACTCGAGGAAGTCGGCACCGCCCCCAACCGTCGCGGCACCAGCATATCCTTCGTTCCCGATATCGAGATTTTTGGCGAAGGAAACCGCTTCAAGGCGTCGCGGCTGTTCAAACTCGCGCGCTCCAAAGCCTATCTCTATGCGGGTGTCGAAATCCGCTGGAAGTGCGACGAGAGCCAGGCCAGCGATGATGTGCCGGCCGAAGCTGTTTTCCAGTTCCCCGGCGGTCTCTCCGACCACCTGCGCGAACAATTGTCCGGGCGCGAATGCGTCACCACCGACTTTTTTGCCGGCAATCAGGATTTCCCCGACAAGCAGGGACGGGTCGAATGGGCGATCACCTGGCCGATCTGGACCGATGGCAGCTATAGCTGGTATTGTAACACTATTCCGACGCCCAATGGCGGCACCCATGAAACCGGCCTGCGCAACGCTCTCGTAAAAGGATTGCGCGCGTTCGGCGAACTCGTGCAAATCAAGAAGGCTTCCCAGCTGACGGCGGACGACATAATCTCCGGTGGCGAAATGATGCTCTCGGTGTTCATCCGCGATCCGCAATTTCAAAGCCAGACCAAGGACCGGCTAACTTCTCCGGAGGCTTCAAAGCTGGTCGAGAATGCTGTGCGCGACCATTTCGACCATTTCCTCACCGACAATATGGATCGCGGCAAGGCGTTGCTCGGCTTTGTCATGGAGCGGATGGACGAGCGTCTGAAGCGCAAGGCCGAACGCGAGGTCAAACGCAAGACCGCAACATCGGGCCGCAAGGTCCGTCTGCCCGGCAAGCTGACCGATTGTTCGATCGGCGATCCTGAGGGCACCGAATTGTTCATCGTCGAAGGCGACAGTGCTGGCGGATCTGCCAAACAGGCGCGTGAACGCAAGACCCAGGCGATCCTGCCGATCCGTGGTAAAATTCTCAACGTGGCATCGGCCAATAATGCCAAGATCATGGCCAACAGCGAAATTGCCGATCTGATTCTCGCTCTCGGTTGCGGCACCCGCAAGGATTGCGAGCCCGATAATCTGCGCTACGAGCGGGTGATCATCATGACCGACGCCGATGTCGACGGTGCCCATATCGCGACTTTGCTGATGACCTTCTTCTTCCAGGAAATGCCCGAGCTCGTTCGCCGCGGACATCTCTACCTCGCCCGCCCGCCGCTCTATCGTATCACCGCCGGCGGCAAAAGCCATTATGCACAGGATGATGCGGCCCGCACTAAGATCGAAAATGGTCCGTTCAAGGGCAAGAAGGTCGATGTCAGCCGCTTCAAAGGTCTTGGTGAAATGAACCCGTCGCAGTTGCGCGAAACCACGATGGACCCGAAAACCCGCTCGATGTTCAAGGTGACCCTGCCTCAGGAATATGAGCAGCGCGCCAGCGTCAAGGATCTGGTCGACCGCTTGATGGGCAAAAATCCCGAGCATCGCTTCAACTTCATCCAGCAAAATGCCGCCAGTCTTGATGAAGATGTGATCGACGCCTAAGCCGAACCCAGGTTTCGGGAGATTTCGGTGCGGTTTTCAAATATTTTCGCTCTGCTGCTGCTGTTCTGCTCCAGCATATTTGCAACAGATCAGGCCCGCGCGCAGGCCGAGGTCAGCGTCTCCGGACAGCTTTCCCAACGCGCCAATGACGTGCTGCGCCTGCTTCGCGGCGAAGCGATCGAAGACCAGGTTTTCGACGAGAATTTCCGCAACGCGGTGCCTGCTGAGCAGTTTCGCTCGCTCACCCGGCAAGTCGTGACCCAGCACGGGCAACCGCTTGAAATCGGGTCCATCGCCCCACGCAGCGCAAATTCTGCTATCCTCAAGGTCCGCTTCGAAAAGGCGATCGGGACGATCAATATCGACCTTGAAAACGCCCCTCCCCACCGCTTGTCCGGCCTGCTCCTGACCGGTTTCGAAGCGGGAGGCAATTCGCTCGATGAAGTGATGGCAGCGATCGACTCGCTGCCGGGCCGTCAGGGCGTGCTGGTGCAGCCACTGAATGGCGGAGACCGTACTCCGCTGGCAGCAATCGATCCCGCCGGACGCTATGCCATCGCTTCGAGTTTCAAACTCTATATCCTGGCAGAACTGGACCGGGCTGTCCGGTTAGGCGAGCGACAATGGTCCGATGTCGTGCGACTGGGGCCGAAATCCCATCCCTCGGGGATAAGCCAGAACTGGCCCGACGGTTCACCCGCCACGCTCCACACACTCGCGACGCTGATGATCTCGATCAGCGACAATAGCGCCACCGACACGTTGATCCGCGTCATCGGACAGGACAGACTGGCCAGGATCGTGAAAGCGACCGGCCATCACAATCCGGACGAACTGCGCCCCTTCCTGATGACGCGTCAGGCCTCCGCCTTGAAAATGCCTGAGCATGCGATCCGAAGAGCAGAGTTTCTTGCCGCCAGTCCGGCCGAGCGCAAAAAACTGTTGACGGAATTTGACCGTGCATTGACGCTCGACAGCATCGATCCGCGCATCCTGACCAGCAAGCCCAATCATATCGATCAGCTGGAATGGTTTGCCAGCCCTGCGGATATGATCAAATTGCTCGCCTATCTTCACAAGACAGCGAGCGCAGAAAGCCGCGCAATCCTGGCAATCAATCCCGGCATTGGCCCGGATGCAGCCGGAAAATGGCGCTATTTCGGCTATAAGGGCGGATCGGAACCCGGGGTGTTGTCCTATAATTTTCTGCTGCGGTCCAGGACGGGGAAAGATTACGCCGTCTCGGTCAACTGGAATGATTCAGAGCAATCTTTACAGGAGAGCGAACTGCTTGCGCTGACGACACGGTTGATCAACCTGCTCGCGGAGCAATGATCAGCCCGGCAGCTGCGGCTATTCGACAGCACTCACGTCATAGATGATGATATATTCGCTGCTGTCGCCATCCATCGCCTGCGTATAGGTGCCCGGGGTCGCGCTAACCGCAACCGTGCCAATCGTATCATGACCGCCGATCATGTCATGCTCCATCACCTTGAAGACTACCGGATCACCGAGTTCAAACGTCTCGCTGATCACCCAATTGTCGCCCTTGTTGAAGCGTTGGTTCTTGCTACCGCCATCCGGGAAACGGTCGCCATTGTTGAAGCGAAGATAAACATCATCGGCGCCAATCCCCAGACGCCCGGTCAAATCCACATTCTGGATCGAGACGTTGGAGATTCTGACGGTCTTGCCAGATTTCACAACCGCGGTTCCACTTGGTTTTGCAAGCGTCACGGGTGAAGCCAGAAGCGCGGAGATCTTTTGTGCTGCCAATGGTGCATTCGCGCCGCTCGGGAACAAGGACAAATAGGTGCTGAACGCGCTGACGCTGTCGGTTGCGAGCGCGCCCCGCCAGGTAATGCCTTCCAGTTCGGCCTGATTGACACCGGCGGAAGGAGCAACGCCGGGTGCAGTAGCTACTTCCTGGACCGGTGTTCTCGGCGCGAGATAGATCGGCGTGCCGGTGATGCTCGCACTGATGAACGGGCGTTGCTTGCCGCCAGTGGCTTTCAATACGTCATCACGCACCGATCCGCCGAGCAATTGCAGAGGCAAATCGGCTTCCGGCAAACGCGCGGCCAGTGAAATCGCAAATGGAGAATTGACCCCGTCGCCATCGCTGGCAGTCTGGCCCGGAGCAGCCGCATAGATAACCAGAACATCGTCTACATCGATACCGGCGAGGCCGCGACCGACTGCCCGCGAACCGGCGCGCCAGCTATTGGAAAAAGGATTGTTGCGACACGCATCGAGCACAACCACACGAACCTGAGCGCCGGAAACGGTTTCCATCAGACGATTGAGGTTGATCGTTTCAAAGGGCAGATCAAAACTGGAATTCAGTTCCGCATCCGTGGGAACGAGCCAGTTTTCACCCTGCCCTTCCAGACCATGACCGGCATAATAGACCATCGCGACATCGGCACCATCAGCCTGTTCACGAAAGCGGCGCAGCGTCTGGCGGAAATCGTCAACCGATTGATCGAGAGCGACGATGACCTCGTCAAAGCCTGCCTTTTTGGCGGCCTCGGCGACCAGATTGGCGTCATTGCCGGCATTTTCGAGAGGGCTGGTATTTTGATATTCGGCATTGCCGATGATCAGCGCGACTTTTTTGGCCTCGACGCTGCTCCCCGCGAAGGAAAGTGCCGCAGCCAGAAAAAACAAAACTCTAATCATGAAAATCCCCTAATCCCGTCCTGTTCATTAGGCCGGAAAGCGGGCGCGCACAAGGCTATGCTCCGGCTAGAGCCTCAACCAAGGCTTTGACTTTTTGCTGCCGCCACTGCGGGAGCGGTGCCATCAGCCAGTAACCGCGAGATGACACGCTGTCTTCGCCGATAATCTCGATCCGCCCGGATGCCAGATCACGCTGGGCCAGCATTTTGGGAACCCAGGCATAGCCAAAGCCGTTGACTGCGGCCTCTATGGCAAGACCGCCATCGGCGACGCGCATAAGGGTTTCTTCGCCTTCGGATATCGGGCAGCCCGGCCAGTCAATCTTGTTGCCGCCCTTCTGACCCGGAGCCGCCACCTTCACAAACACCGTATCGCCCAGCATCTTGCCTTCATGCTGGCCCGGGCCGTCACCCAGCCAGATTGCAACATCAAGATTGGCTTCGGTAAAATCAACTTCGGCATCCGCTGCGACCAGCGCAAAACTGGTATCCGGATGGTCGGCGGAGAATACAGACAATCGCTCATTCAGCCATTTCTGGGTGAAATCGCGCGGTGCGGCGATCGTCAACTTGTGCGAGGACTGGCCCGATTGCATTGCGCGGACAGCCTCTTCAAATTGCAGAAATCCGGAACGCAGCGCATCCAGACCTGCCGCTGCTTCGTCGGTCAATTCAAGACCCTTGGGCGTGCGGCGAAACATCACCACGCCGAGCATATCCTCGAGCGCGCGGATTTGTTGTCCGACCGCAGCAGGCGTCACCGCCAGCTCGTCGGCTGCTTTGGTGAAGCTGAGGTGCCGTGCGGCAGCATCGAGCACCCGCAATCCGTTCAATGGCAAATGAGTGCGCTTCATTGTTCGACCGTCGGTTCGGTAAGAAGGAAACGGGGAATACGCACTTCAAAGGCCGGAGGCGTGCTGCCAACCATGACAAAGTGACCTTCCATCGAACCTCTGGGTGTATTCAGCGGGCAACCCGAAACATAGTCATGGGATTTGCCCGGCTGGATGATCGGCTGTTCGCCAACCACGCCGTCACCATCGACCATTTGCAGTCCGCCGCGCTCGTCGTTGATCCGCCAGTGGCGCGTCAACAGCTGTACTGCGGTGTCGCGATGATTCTCGATCCGGACATGATAAGCCCAGAACCAGCGCTTGCTGTCTATGTCGGATTGTTCCGGCAGGAAGGTCACCGAGACGCGCACGGTGACCCCGTCGGTGGTTTCGGCAAACGGGAAGAATGATTCCATGGACATGATATAGAGTTAAAGCCCCACAGACGAAAGGGCCTGATCCAGGTCTTTGATCAGATCGATCGGATCTTCGAGCCCGACATTGATCCGCAACATGTCTTCGGTAATACCGATCTCCAGCCTGGCGTCCTCCCCGAGCCCGTGATGGGTAGTCGATGACGGGTGGCACATCAGCGAACGGCTATCCCCGATATTGTTGGAAATATCGACCAGGTTCAGCCCGTTAAGCAGGCCATGCGCGCGGGCACGACCGCCGCCGACATAGAGCGAGAAGATCGGGCCGGCGGCCTCCATCTGGCTCATCGCCAGATTGTGCTGCGGGTGGCTAGGCAGGCCCGGGTGCAAGACTTTCTCTACCCGCTGTTCCAGAAACTTACCGATTTCGAGCGCATTGTCGCTCTGCCGGCGGATCCGCAGGTCGAGCGTCTCCAGTCCCTTGAGCACAACCCACGCGTTGAATGCGCTGAGCGTGGGCCCGGTGTTGCGGATGAAGGCGAGCAATGGCCCTTCGATAAATTCTTCGGTACCACAAACCGCTCCGGCCAAGACCCGGCCCTGGCCGTCCATCATCTTGGTCGCGCTATAGGCGACCACGTCGGCGCCAAATTCCATCGGCCGCTGGAGCATGTTGGTGGCGAACGCATTATCGACCACGCTGGTGATGCCTTTGGCCCGGGCCAGATCGCAAACGCTGCGGATGTCGATCACATCCATGGTCGGATTCGCCGGCGTTTCAAAGAAGAACACTTTGGTTTTCGGCGTGACCGCCCGTTCCCAATTTTCAATCTCGCGGCCGTCTACCACGGTCGTCTCGATCCCGAATTTAGGGAGCAAGCTGTCGGTCAGCCAGCGGCAGGAGCCGAATAATGCGCGGCTGGCCACCACATGGTCGCCCGCTTCCAGCTGGCACAGCAAGGCTGCGGTCATCGCCGCCATTCCCGATGCGGTGGCTCGGCAGGCTTCCGCGCCTTCCATCGTCGCAATCCGTTCTTCGAGCATCTGCACGGTCGGATTTTGCAGGCGGCTGTAGGTCATGCCGTCCTGCTCGCCAGCAAAGCGCGCAGCGGCATCCTCGGCGCAATCGTAGCTATATCCCGAGGTCAGGAACAGCGCTTCGGATGTCTCACCAAATTCGCTGCGCATCGTACCACTGCGAATTGCCTGGGTAGCAGGACGCCAGTTCTTGGTGATATTGCGATCTTGGCCAGTGTTTCTTTTCATTCGATCCGTTCCGATTCTAGACTATATTTAGCTTAGCGGGGTTTGCCCTGCCAGAACAGCAGCAACCATCGACTGATCGATATTCCCGCCGGTCAATATGGCCGCGACTCTTTTGCCCGCAATCTGTTCTTTCTCCGCGATCATCCCTGCCAGCGCAACCGCTCCGGCTCCTTCGGCGAGATTGTGGGTGTCCTGCCAGATGACCCGGATTGCTTCGGCAATCGCGTCGTCGTCGACCATCACGATATGATCGACACCCTTGCTGTACATCTCGAATGCTTCTGTATCCGGGGTGCGAACGGCGACACCGTCGGCGAACGTATTGGCCTTGCCGGCAGAGGAAATTTGTCCCGCTTCGAAGCCCAGTTTTGCAGCTGGTGCGCGGTCAGAAACGACGCCGATCACTCTGGTTGGCAATCCCAGCGCCTCGCGCGCGGCGATCGTCCCGCAAACACCAGATCCATTGCCAATCGGGACATAGACCGCATCGAGAGCCCCTGCTTCGTCAAACAGTTCAAGGCCGTAGCTTGCCACACCCTGGACAATTGCCGGATGAAATGCCGACACAAGCTTTAGATTACGCTCAATTGCCAGTTGGCTGGCATAATCGGCTGCTTCGTTATAATCCTGACCATATTCGATCAGCTCGGCTCCGAACCCCTGCATCGCTGTGTTTTTCTCGGCCGAGTTTCCATGAGGCACAACAATGACCGCCTGCAGGCCAGCATTCCGGGCCGCCCGTGCCTGCGCCTGACCATGGTTGCCGCGGGTCGCAGTGACGATTCCCGAGACGTCAGGATGCGCGCGAACCAGCCAGTCCATATAGGTGATGCCGCCACGAACCTTGAACGCACCGGTCGGCGTATGATTTTCATGCTTCAACCAGATTTCTGCGCCAAATCTATCCTGGAGCAATGGCCAGGCATATTGCGGAGTGGGCGGCATCTCCCGATAGATGCGCGCGGCAGCGCTTCGCAGCGCCACCAGAGAAAATAGTGGCTCGCTCATCTCAGCTGGGCGACAATCGCATCACCGATCTCGCTGGTCGATGCATTGCCGCCGAGATCATGGCCGAGAACCCCTTGCGCGAGCACGGCAGCAACCGCCGCTTCGATCCGGCTCGCTTCTGCCTCCATGCCGAAACTGTGCCGCAACATCATCGCAGCGGACAATATCATCGCCGAGGGATTGGCGATCCCCTGCCCGGCAATATCCGGCGCGCTGCCGTGGATCGGTTCGTAGAGGCCCTTTGTGCCTTCCCCCAGCGAAGCCGACGCCAGCAGCCCGATCGATCCGACGCACATACTCGCCTGATCGGAGAGAATATCTCCGAACAAATTGCCGGTTACGACGACATCGAACTGGCCAGGATTGCGCACCAGCTGCATCGCGGCATTGTCGACATACATATGGCTGAGTTCGACTTCGGGATACTCGGCAGAGACCTCGATCACGACATCACGCCACAATTGCGATGTTTCCAGCACATTGGCTTTATCCACCGAACAAAGCCGTTTGCCGCGCACCATCGCGGTCTTGAAAGCGACATGGGCGATCCGCCGGACTTCGCTCTCGTTGTAAGACATGACATCATAGCCCTCGCGCAGGCCATCAGCTGTCTTGCGCATACCCTTTTCACCGAAATAGACATCGCCGTTGAGTTCGCGGACAATCACAACATCGATGGTGCGTGCGATTTCGGGCTTGAGGCCGGAGGCATCTTCCATGCCCGGGAACATTTTTGCGGGACGGAGATTGGCAAATGTCTGCATTTCCTTGCGCAGACCGAGCACCGCCTGTTCGGGGCGCAAATGTCGTTCCAGATTGTCGCAGGACGGATCGCCGACCGCGCCGAACAGAACAGCATCGGCCGATTGCACCAGCGCGAGTGTTTCGGGCGGCAAGGGATGGCCGTGGTTGCGATAGGCAATGCCGCCGACATCCGCATGATCAAGGCGCAAGTCCGGCAAGTCCATCACCTCCAGCACGCGCAGCGCCTCGACCATGATTTCCTGACCAATACCGTCGCCGGCAAGCACCGCAATATGCATGACATTTCCTTCTTGTAAGCGCCGCTTCCTGCCGATAATCGAACGCTTAGGCAACCATCCTTTTCAGGCGATCGACCAATACCGTCCGCGCCGCCATCACATCCTTGCGGCGGTCTTCGAAGAAATGGCGTTTCAGGAAGAATCCGGTGACCCGCAATCCGTCGAAAATATCATCCCATTCCGGGCTAACGGCTTCCTTGAAGAACTGCGGCAGCGGCAACAGCCGCTCCTTATATTCCCTTCCGGCGAAAGCGCTGACGGCAGTGGAACTTCTGGGGCTGATATAGACCAGATCATCTTTCGAACCGGTAACCGCGCACCGGTCCAGCGCCAGTCCAAAGCCCAGTTCAGAGAGCAACAGCAGCTCATAACGCACCAGAGCCACGGCCCATCCCTGTGCAGAGGGCGCACTGCAAATCGCATCGAGCAAAGCCGATAGAGCGGAATGGATCTGCGGATAGCTATGCTCTTCCGGGAGGGTCGCGGCGGTCAGTGCGGTTACCCAGTCGAGCGCAGCGCTGGCGAGCGGTTCGCCGAGAAACGGGCCCCTGCTCTGCTGCAATTCTGCGGTCATGGACGCCAGCTGATCTTCGGTTCGCGCGCGATAATCGGCTTGCACAATATTAGAAGGTATCAGAACCGGACGCATCGTCCGCGAATGCGCACCCCGGACATAGCCGGAGACCAGACCATTTTCCGGTGTCAGGGAGCGGACAACCGCACCATGCTCGCCGTGGGAGCGGACAGAGCAGATAATGGCGGTGGTCCGCAGGCTACCCATGGAAGTAATCGTAGATTTTCTGCGCCACGGTAGCCGACACACCCGGCGCGCCCTGCAGGTCATCGAGCGAGGCGTTCTTGACCGCTCGAGCCGTTCCAAAGTGCAGCAACAACGCCTTCTTCCGGGACGGCCCAATGCCCGGCACGTCGTCAAGCGAACTATGGCCGACCGATTTGGCTCGTCTCGTCCGGTGCGCGCCAATCGCGAAGCGGTGGGCTTCGTCTCTCAGGCGCTGGAGATAGAAGAGTACCGGGCTGTTCATCGGGAGGTTGATCTGGCGGCCGTCTGGAAGGTGGAATGTCTCGCGTCCGGCATTGCGGTCCGGTCCCTTGGAAACGCCGATCATCACAACATCCTCGACGCCGATTTCGGCGAGAGCCCCGCGTGCCGCGCTCATCTGGCCCTTGCCGCCGTCGATCAGGACGAGATCGGGCCACTCGCCCTTGTCGCGATCGGGGTCTTCCTTTTGCGCCCGCGCAAACCGCCGCTCGAGCACTTCGCGCATCATCGCAAAGTCGTCGCCCGGCACGATGTCCGGATTCTTGATGTTGAACTTGCGATAGGCGTTTTTGCGGAAACCCTCAGGCCCGGCAACGACCATGCCGCCGACCATATTGGTCCCCTGGATATGGCTGTTATCATAAATTTCGATCCGGTCTGGCACCGCGTCCAGTTCAAGGAGATCGACCATCTCGCGCATGATCTTCGCCTGGGTCGAGGTTTCTGCCAGACGACGGTCAAGAGCATCTTCGGCATTGCGGCTGGCTTGCGTCAGCAATTTCCGTCGATCACCACGCTGCGGCTTTGAAACGCTCACCTTATAGTCGGCCTTGGTGCTCAGCGCCTCGGCCAGCAGTTCGGCATCGGGCAATTCGCGGTCGAGCAAGACCAGTTTCGGCGGCGGCATCTGTTCGTAAAATTGCATCAGGAAGCTGGAGAAGACTTCTTCGATCTCGACATTGGTGGTGTGCGCGGGGAAGAAACTGCGATGACCCCAATTCTGGCCGCCGCGAATGAAGAAGGCCTGGACACAGACGGTCGAGCCCTTCGCTGCCAGCGCGAAGATATCGGCATCCGGCAGTCCCTGCGCGTTGATTGCCTGACTGCCCTGGATGAAGGTCAGTGCCTTCAGCCGGTCTCGATAGACCGCGGCCATTTCGAAATCGAGACTCTCGGACGCCTTTTCCATCGCGCCACCCAGCTTGTGCTGCACATCGGTAGACTTGCCCGAGAGGAAATCGCGCGCGTCCTCGACCAGCTCGGCATAATCGTCCTTGCCGATCCGGCCGACGCACGGCGCCGAACAGCGTTTGATTTGATAAAGCAGACAGGGACGCGAGCGGTTGTTGAAGAAACTGTCGGTGCAGGATCGAAGCAGGAATAGCTTTTGCAGCGCGTTGATCGTCCGGTTGACCGAGCCAGCGCTGGCAAACGGCCCGAAATATTGCCCCTTCATCCGCTGCGCGCCACGATGCTTGGTAATCCGCGGAAAGTCATGGTCGTCGCGCATCAGGATGAACGGAAAGCTCTTATCATCGCGCAGCAACACGTTGTAAGCAGGCCGGAATTTCTTGATCAGCTGGGCTTCGAGCAGCAAAGCCTCGGCTTCGCTGCCGGTGGTGACAATGGTCATCGATCGGGTCTGCGCGACCATCCGCATCAAGCGCTGCGGCAACCGGTTGATCTGGACATAAGCGCCGACACGGGATTTTAACGAGCGCGCCTTGCCGACATAGAGCACGTCGCCGCGCTTGTCCTGCATCCGGTAAACGCCCGGCCTTGTCGGGAGCGTGTTCAAAACCTCGCGGATAGCCGCCATTCCGGCCTCGAGATCGGGCGTATCACCCTCCCCGCGCACGGCATAGGTCGCTTTATCCTCGTTGAAACGGGACGCGGCATTGGGATGATCGGGACGGTCGGCTTTGGACATGAGCCATATCTAGGGCGGCATTGAACGCAATGCCAGAATCAATCGTTCCGGCATTCCCGCAAAAGCAGAAATCCGGAAGGATGATGTGAAATCGGATTTGAAAACCGGTTCTCCGCCTGAGCGGAGACGCGTCGGTCTAGTTCAGCGCCTTGCCGATATCGCCAATGGCTTTGTCGACCAGAGCCTTGTCGGCAGCTGCATCATGGCGTGCAGCAATTAAAGCCTGCGCTGCCTGGGTTGCTGCTGTCGCCGCCTTGGCGCGAACTTCGGCGATCGCAGAACGTTCTGCCGCGCCGATTTTTTCTTCGGCCATTTTCTTCCGGCGGGCGAGCAATGCCTTGGTATCGACCTCTGCCTGTTTGACCAGTGCAGCGGCTTCTCTTTCGGCACCTTCCATCAACGCTTCGGCTTCCGCCTGCGCGCCTGCGGTCTTCGCTTCATATTCCGCTTTCAAAGCCTCGGCTTCCTTGCGGAGATTGGCGGCTTCGTCGAGAGTCTTCTTGATCTCGGCGATCTGCTTGTCCAGCATCGCGCCAATGATTTTAGGGACTTTCGCCCACAGCATGACACCGAAAACGATCAACATACCGACGGCGACCCAAGCGGTTGCATTCAGTCCGAGTGCGGTTGGCTCTGCGCCTTCTGCCAAAATCGTCAATAGCATATTCTATCTCCTTCAGCAGGCGCTCAGAAAGCGGCCTTGACCGCCTTCTTTGCATCGGCTGCCGAAACCTTGGCACCGGAAACCGTCGCGACAATCGCCTGAGCGGCTTCGGCGGCCACGGTTTCGATTTCCTTGAGCGCCGAAGTCTTGGCGGCTTTCAAAGCGGCATCCGCTTCGTCCGCTTTTTTCGCAAAGCCGGCATCAGCCCGCTTGACCGCAGCTTCGTTCTTCTTTGCCGCTGCGGCCTTCGCTTCGTTGACATTATTCACGGCGTCGGCCCGCGCATCATTTATACTGGTGCGATAATCGGCCTCAATCTGCTCGGCCTTGTCTTGCGCAGCCTGGGCTGCAGCAAGATCGTCCGTAATCCGCTTCTGGCGGTCATCGACCGTTTTGCTGATCTTGGGCACCATGCTTCTGGCAATGCCAAAATAGATGATTCCGATCACGATCAGCAGCCAGAAAAACTGACTACCATAGACTTCCATAAGCTGACTAATTTGAGGCATTATTCACCTGTAAATTCAAGACGCAAAACCGACAATATGGCCGAGTAAAACCCGGCCAACGCATATAGCAGATTATTCTGCTGCTGCTTCTGCCGGTGCTTCAACTGCTACTGGCGCATCGACAGCAGCGGCTTCTACAGCAACGACTTCTGCTGTTGTAACAGCTGGCGGTGCGTAGAGAATGATCATGGCGACAGCAAAAGCGATCAGGCCGAGCAATTCAGCAGCAGCAAAGCCGATGAACAGACGTCCCTGCTGGCCGTCAGCCGCAGATGGGTTACGCAAAGCGCCTTCGAGGAAGGAACCGAAAACATTACCAACACCGGTAGCAGCGGCGCCAACGCCGATTGCAGCCAGGCCAGCGCCGATAACTTGTGCAGAAGAGAGATCCATTATTTTAACTCCGTATTATAAAACTTGGGATTGAAAGTGACTTAGTGAAGATTTTCCGCATCGTTGATGTACAACGATGTGAGAAGTGCGAAAACATAGGCTTGAATAGCGCAAACCAGAAGTTCCAGCGCGCTGACAAAGGCAATGAAAACGATGCTGAGAACCGCAATACCCCAACTGGCTCCGCCCGCGTCAATCGCCTGAATGACGAAATTCGCAAACACCTTGATCAGGATATGACCGGCAATCATCGCAACGAACAGCCGCAGCGCGAGGCTGAACGGGCGAACGAGGAAGGACAATAGCTCGACCATGAAGATCAGCGGGATCATCGGAAGCGGCGTGCCATGCGGGATGAACAGGCCGAAAAACTTGAAGCCATGCTTCCAGAAGCCGACGATCAACACGATCGAAAAGCTGATCGCTGCCAGCAGGCCGGTGACGGTGAACTGGCTGGTGACGGTGAAAGGATGGATACCGGGAACGATACCGAAGGGCATCATGCCGAGCAGATTGGAAAACAAGATGAACATGAACAAGGTGAACACCCAGGGCGTATATTTCTTGCCATTGGGGCCAATGCTGGTGGCGACGATATTGTCGACAAAGCCGACAACGCCTTCAACCATGATCTGCCAGCGGCCGGGAACCAGCTCGCGCCGCATTCCGCCCATCATGAACACATAGAGAAGCCCAAGGACGAGGAACATCCAAAGCGCACTGTTCGTGAAACTGATCTGCTGTCCGAATAAAGTGAAGCCATCAAAGATGGGCTGCACTTCAAACTGGTGCATAGGATCAATTTTGCCTTCTGTAGCCACTAATCTAACCCCTGATCGTCAATCATCATCATCTGCTATCGCCGTCCCGGTCTTATCCGCCGGGGGGCTCGAAATCATATAAATTTTCCTGAAGGCTACTCCCGTTCCGAGGAAGAAGAATAGCAACAGGAACATTGGCGCCGTTCCCAACCAGGTGTCAAACAGCCACCCAAGGAAAAAACCAGCAGCCACGCCTCCGATCAAATAGCTTAGCACCCTTGCGCCGAGCCGTTGACTTTCGTCTGGCCCTTTGTTTCGGTGCCCCGCTTTGATCCGCTCTCTAGTCTGTGCCGTTTCCAGTCGCTCTTCCAGCGATGAAACCCGCACATCCTCTTCGAGGGGATCCCGATCAGATTCGCTTGCTGCCATTATGACCCTTTCAAATGCCCCGAAGAGCGCCGAAAAGAGCCATAGATAACAGCAGGCCGACCCGCCAAGGCGCGGCCCGTTTAGGAAAGCAACGTGCCCAAGTCAACAGCAATGCTGCAATGCGGAAATTAGCTAGTTTATACGAGGATTTTCGTGCCGCGCACCCGGGAAGTTTTGGTAGCGGAAGCGCTTCTGCGGCGAACTCCGGCCCAGTCTTGCGGGTCATCTGGAACACTGCCCATTTTCTTGACGCGCGGTGGTTTGTCGTGAAGGGTATTTCCTAGCGGCAGGGGGCCGCGGTTCATATGGCTTCAGGTTCAAAGACGGTTATTTATGCAGCTTTGGCGGGCAATAGCCTGATCGCCGTTTCCAAATTTGTTGCAGCTTCGGTCACCGGCAGTTCGGCGATGTTCAGCGAGGGCGTCCATTCGGTTGTCGATAGCGGCAACCAGTTGTTGTTGCTGTTCGGTCTGAAACGCGCCGCGCAGGAGCCAGACGAGAAACATCCCTTCGGTTACGGGATGGAATTATATTTCTGGACCTTCGTCGTCGCCATTTTGATCTTCGCGGTCGGTTCGGGCATTTCGATCTACGAAGGCGTCCAAAGCCTTTACAATCCCCATCCGGTGCAATCGCCGATATGGTCTTATGCCGTCCTCGCCCTCGCGATGGTGTTTGAAGGCGCGGCATGGTGGGTCGCGTTTCGGGAATTCAGGCGGACACGCGGGAACCAGACATGGTATGCGGCCGTGCGCAATTCCAAGGACCCGACCGTTTTCACGATCCTGTTTGAAGACAGCGCCGCGATGATGGGCCTGATCATCGCCTTTGTCGGCATATTTGCCTCACAATATTTCGATATGCCGATACTCGACGGCATCGCCTCGATTTGCATCGGGGTCGTGCTTGCCTTTGTCGCGCTGCTGCTGGCCCATGAGAGCAAGGGGCTTTTGATCGGCGAAGGCGCTTCGCCGGAAGTCGTTGCCGGTATCCGCGCCGTGGTTTCGGATGACAAGCGGATCACTGGCCTGAACGAAATATTGACCATGCACATGGGTCCGGAGGATATCTTGCTGGCGGCTAGCGTGGATTTTGACGACAATCTAACCGCCGACAAGGTCGAACAGGCGATCACCGATTTTGAAAAGAGGATAAAAAGCCAGTTTCCGGAGGTCAAACGGATATTCATCGAAGCGCAAAGCTGGCGCCAGCATCACGCTACCGCGATTGCCGCAGGAGAAATGAGTTCGCAGCCGCCTCCGGATGGAAAATAACAAGGGACAGTTAGAGAGCAGGAGCAAATAATGACAAATGCACCCGTGATAAAATCCCGTGTTCATGACATTGAACCCGAAGACGGGCTATTGTTTGGCTGTATATTGGACGGCAAAGGTGGCGGAAAGCTTTGCAATTGGGCGGAGATCGAAGCAACCGACACCGCAAATGCGCCGCTCTGGCTCCATCTCGACAATGTATCCGACCGGGCAGAAACCTGGCTGCGCGAGAAATCCGGCATTCCCGCACCGGTCGTCGGCGCTTTGCTGGCGAAGGAATCGCGACCGCGAAGCCTGCGGGTCGATGACGGCCTGCTGGTCATCCTGCGCGGGGTCAATCTCAACGAAGGCGCCGAGCCGGAAGATATGGTGGCTCTGCGGATGTGGGTGGAGCCGACCCGGATTATCACGGTCCGTTACGAGAGGATGATGACGCCGCGCGATGTCTTGTCGGATATAATTGACGGCGGCCATGGCGTGGCGACCACGCCTGATCTGTTTGTTGCCCTTTCCGAACGGATGTCGCTCAAGATAAACGACGTGATCATCGAACTGGAAGACAGGCTTGATGCCTTGGAGGCCCAGGTGGATAGCCAACCGCCTACGAAATTGCGTTCCAAAATAGCCGAATCGCGCCAGGACACGGTCGCTTTGCGCCGCTACCTGTCCCCGCAAAGGGAGGCTCTGGCCAATTTGCAATATGATGCACCGGACTGGCTCGACCCGAGCCACCGCATGAGCTTGCGGGAAACCGCCGACCGGACGATGCGCTATCTCGAGGATCTCGACGCCGCGCGTGACCGGGCGATTGTGGTGCTCGATGAACTGGCAAACAAGATGGCGGAGTCGATGAACCGTACGATGTACGCATTGTCGATTGTCGCGGCGATTTTCTTGCCGCTCAGCTTTCTGACCGGATTGCTGGGTATCAATGTCGGTGGCATGCCCGGGGTCGATAGCGATCTGGCTTTCTGGCTGACCTGTGCGATCATGTCGATTTTGATGGTCGCCGAGATCTACGTACTGAGACGACTGCAATGGATTTGAAAATATGACCGCGAACGCATCAACCGCCAAGACGGCAATCCCCGATATAACCAATGTCCCATCGATTCAGGACATTGGTGCAGGGTTTCGCGACATTGACGCATTTTTTTCCTCTTTCTTTCTGCGGATGCAAGCCGAATTGCTTTCCGGCACTATCTGGTTGCAAGTCGCCGGGATCGTCGCAGCTCTGTTTCTCGGTTTCGTTTTTACCCGTATTTTGAAAGCCGCAACCGGTGGTTTTTTTGCCGATCTGGCAGAAACCTTCCGCGGTGGAAAATATGAAGCGGTATCGGCCACCCTGCTCTTTCCCCTGATATCATCGGTCATCATCTGGCTGATAATCTCGGGCTTTGTCGGACGCGGCATTCCGGTCGACTATATGCGGATCGTCGGCGCCGCGCTGGTGTCGATATTGATCATCCGCACCTTTGCCCTGACCAGCAGCGACCCGCTGTGGCGCTGGACCACGATCATCTTGACGGTGGTTGGCGCGCTGCTTGTGGTCGTTCGCCTGTTTGCCCCGCTGGTCGATTTTATCGACAGCCTTTCACTGCCGCTCGGCGATGACCTTTCCCTGCTCGATATATTCAAGGTGCTGGTGATCGCCATCGCTCTGGTCTGGGGCGCTTCCTTCTTCTCCCGGCTTATCGAGGCGCGGCTCAGCAAGTCCGAGCGGATGACACCTTCGGTGCGCGGCCTGTTTGGCCAGTTGATCCGCATATTGATGATCGGCGTCGCCATTTTCATCGCGCTCAATATGGTCGGCATCGATCTGACCGCCTTTGCGGTGTTCAGCGGCGCGCTGGGTGTCGGCATCGGTTTCGGCCTACAGTCGATTTTCTCCAATTTCGTTGCCGGTATCATCATCATTCTCGAGAAAACCCTGAAAGTCGGGGATTTTGTCGATCTCGAGGGCGGTATCACCGGCGAAGTTCGGGAAATCAATGTCCGCAGCACGCTGATCACCACCAACGACAATATCGACATGCTGATCCCCAATTCGGAATTCATCAACAAGCGGGTGATCAACTGGACGTTGCGCGAAGCCAAACGCCGGATGCACGTCCCGGTTGGCGTCGCATATGGCACCGACAAGGATCTGGTCAGAAAGGCGATATTGGAAGCGGCGGACAATGTCGAGTTCACGCTGAAAGGCGTCAAGAACCGCAAGCCCGATGTCTGGCTGGTCGGCTTTGGTGACAGCAGTCTCGATTTCGAACTGATCGTCTGGCTGACCGACGAAGCGACCAAGAAGCCGGGCCGCGTCCACGCAACCTATTGCTGGGAAATTGAAACGGCTCTGGCCAAATATGGCATTGCGATCCCATTCCCGCAGCGCGACCTGCATATTGTCAGTGGATCACTGGACGAAGAAAAAGGCGCGCCAGCCTAGCCGACGCGCCTTCCCGTTGTTTTTAATTTTGATCTAAATCAAAGGCAGCGCGAATCCCTTACCGGATCGGAGTTGTCCCGCGTATTCCAGTTGCCGGTCGGCGTCTGGTATTTCTCGCCGATGACCGTCCGCATGATCAGGTTGCAGCCCGAGGTAAAGGCAAATTGCTCCACCGTCGAATTGGTTTCCTGAGCTTTGCGGGTATAGGCCGCCTTGCGCTTGATATTGATATCCTCGACTAGCGCCTTGATTGCGGGCGAAGGCGGAGACACATAGCCAAGATAGCCATCCGGCTTCTCGCCAATGGCTCCCGATGACCGAGCAGTTTCATAGGCAGGGTCGCGTTGCGCCATGACCGGAACGGCGACAACGGCTGTCAAAGCCAGCCCACCAAATACAGCCAAAGCCTTGTTTTTCTTTACATATTCAAACATCAGAAAATATCCGCTTCCTCGTTGATTAAATCTTTTGCATCGCCGTCCAGGCGATACACCACTTCCTGCTTGATATTGATATTGAGGTTGATGACAATCGGCTTGTCCGGTGCAGAAACCTGCACACAAGCGGAAAGCCCTGTCATTGCCCCAAGAACCAGGCCGGCGGCGGTTAAACTCCTCATCTTGTGTCGAATCGCATCATATGGTCGATCCGTCAATTGACTTGTCTGATAAAGCATCATCGCTTTCCCCTCGCTGAATGGACTATTCATCTTCTTCCAGGACCTTCACCGCTGCCTTTGCCCGGGCTTCTTGCGCCCGCAGCAAAGCAGGCAGATTCTGCCCGACTAATATTTCCGGCTCATAATAAGATTTGGCGCTGCTCATCAACTGCATGAAGGGCGCCTGAATCCGGACGTTAAACTGGATCGGAATGCGAGCGAGCTGTTTGGTGATGAAATTCCGGCTCGCGTCTTCGCCTTGCTGCAACCCGTCGAATTTCACTTCGGTGATAATCTCGCCGGCAATGTCACCATCCATGCCGATGGTGAGATTGCGATATTTGATCGATTTCAGGGCATTGAAAGCGAAATTGGCCATCGTGCCCATATCTTCATAGGTCAATTCCCCGACATAGGCGACCGTTCCGCCGCCTTCGCGCGCTACTAGGTAGCCCCCGACAATCCGGCCGCCGTCCTGATCAAAAACCATCGGCAACTTGCCGTCAAACACGCCCGTGGCGGTCATATTCTCGAAATCGAACTGGGAGAGAAACTGGGCGGCATCAATGCCTTCCACGGTAAACTGCAACCGCCGTTGGGCTTCTTCGCTGAGATCCAATATGGTCGGCTCGAGATATAGTTTGCCGCCCGCGAACGGCCATTCACCGCCCTCGACCTGGACCTTGAAATCCGGGAGCAGGCGATAGCGAATTTGGCCGTTGAACACGGCGACACCGGGATTGACCTCCGACAGATTTACGGTCTGGCCCGGACCGGTCTCGAGCGCGAGCAGATCGGAAAATGTGATCTCGCCAGCGAGGCCGGTAACCGGACCAAAGGCCGCCGCCAGATTCATGCCATTGGTACGGAAAGTGCCGCTACTCTTGATCCCGTCTTCGGAATTATCCCACCTGATCCGACCAGCACCCGATATTTCGCCTTCGACATTGGCGATGACACCCAGGGTCAGTGGGGTCAGCTGCTCCGGCTGCAGTTGTTTGTTGAACGTCAGCGAGGGAATGTCGATCAGCGCCCTTCCCTTGTTATTGGCCAGACCGTGGCCAATATCGACCGCCGCCACCGCGATCAGGCTTTCCGGCTCGCGGAGCCATCCTGTAGCCGTGAGGTCACTGCCATCAAAGCCCAGTTTGACGTCGTTGCTGATCAATGGCCGGAAGCGCTCGACCTGCTGCTCGTCGCGGACCAGCAGGCTGGCATCGGCCAGAAACTTGCCATCTTCATAACGCCAGTCCCCTGCGATATTTTCCATCAATAGAGGAACATTGGCAACTTTGCCGGACGCACCTTCGATCCGGCCGGAAAGGTTGCGCCCGAACGCAGCGCTGAGCACCGCCATATCGAGGCGGGTCATACTGTCCGCAGTTCCCAACCGGACCCCGACATTCTGTGCCTTGAGACCGTTGGCCATAGAGAATGTGAGCATGCCGCTCGAGATCGACAATGGCGTGTTGCCCATAGCGCCTTTCAGACTGAGCGAAGGCGCATTGGCGGCGATATTCACGCCAGACCGGCTGCCGCTGACGATCGCATTGCCCTGCGGACATAATCGCGCGCTGGTCGGTCCGGCGCGCAAGGATGCGGTGCGCAGACTGGCAAATTGTACGTTGATACATTGGCGGAACAACGCGAAATTACCATTTTGCCCGACATAGCCGCTGATCGGCACTTGCAGGCCAGTGATCTGACCGTCACCCAGCGGTCCGGTCAGCATTATTCGTCCGTCAATATTGGTCCCGCCCTGACGGGTCGGCGAAAAAGCCAGCGCAGGTATTTTCAACTGCGCCAAACCGGCTTGATAAGCCGCCATTTCGAGCCGTCCGGAGAAGCCACGGGAAAGGCTGCCGTCGTCGAGGACAAATTTGGCATCGGGAAATCCGCCGCCTGCCAGTCTGACATTCCCGTCGGCCAGCATCCGTATATTCTTGTCGGTAAAGGCAAGCAGCAATGGATCGCTCAGCGTCAGCTTGGCACCGGACCGCGATTTGGCTTCAAGTGCGTTGAGAGCAAGCGTGGTCCGCGCGGCCCCCTTGGAAAATTTGATGTCGCTGGATATATCCATTCCGTTGCCGGCCTGCTGAACCGCTTTCGCAAGCCTGTCCGCGATCGGACCGACCGGCGTTCCCGCCGTTGATGTTGAGAGGCTGCCCGCCTGCCGCAGCAGGTTTTGCGCCACCTGGACACCGCGAATTTCCGGCTGTCCGGTGAAGCTCGCTGTCATCGGCCCGGCGCCATAGCCAAACGCAAATGGCCCCTCGATGCGCGAAACGTTGGCGCGGCCATATGGAGATTTCAACCCGCTGGCGGTCAGGTCCACGTCGCCTTTGCTCTGCTTGAAATCACCCGCCAAATTCACCGTGGCCTTGATTTCCTGACCGGAATAATCTGCGTAGCGAAGCGGTCCGCCAATCAGGCCGATATTGCCCGACCAGCTGGCCAGATCCTCGCCAAGGTCTATAGAGACCCGCGCAGCAAAATCTTCCGCGGCCAGATCGAGATTGTTGCAGGTAACCGCCGGCAGCCGAAGCGGACCTTGCAGATGTGGTTTCTTGCCGCGAATCGCGACCTCGCCAAAAAAAGTGGGCTTACTGAGGCTGCAGCCACCAGCGTCCAGGTTCTGGCTTATCGCGGCGATCTCTCCGCTAAAGCCATCGTGCAGCTCACCCTGCCCGTTCAACGCCAGCCCGATGACCCCGTAATCGCTGTCGATGCGAAGTTTGGCATCGGTCAGGCCCAACCACATATCCGGCAGCGCCAATGGGCCATCGTCTTCAGGATCGGTAAATTTGTCGAGTTCGCCAAAGCTGAGCTTGCCATTGTCCAGCCGGCCGAAAAGCTTCACGCCACTCGCCCGGACCCAGTTGATACCTACACCGCCTATGGACAGAGAATTGCCGACCTCAACCAGTTCGGCGGTCATGTCCGGATTTTCCGGATCGCCGATCACAAGATTGCGAATGACCTGCTTGCGAAGCCCGATATCGTCGATCTCGTAACTGGCTTTGACATTCATCTGGTCCAGCTCGGACTGGATAACATTGTCGGCCAATGTCGTTCGGCTGATCCACAATACAACCAGAGCGAGTAGAATCAGAACAAGCAATATCCCGCCGAACAGTCGAAACCGGGAGCGGCGACCGACGGGGTCATTTGCGATTTCTTCTTCCATTGCGCGTGAAATGCATAAGTCTGCCTTAAGTTGCAATGTACAAGTGTCTGATCAGACCAGTTTTTGCTCCTTATTTTGGTCATTGGACATATTCGGCCGATTTTCAGCTTATCGAATATGTTCTTTATTTGTTCTGATTATAAGAAACCCATGGCCGAAGGACATGAAATCCAGACAGGTTCGCCAATGCAGCGCAGCGGTCATCGTGCCCGGCTTCGTAGGCGCATATTGACCGGTCAGGCAGACGGGCTGCACGATCATGAACTGGTCGAATATCTGCTCGCGCTGGCCATTCCTCGCCGCGACACAAAGCCACTTGCCAAACAGTTGATCGACGAATTTGGCAGCTTTTCCTGTCTTTTGGTAGCCGATGCTGATGCTCTAGGGAATTTTCCGGGCATGGGGGAGACTAGCGTTGCCGCGCTGAAGGTGGTCCAGATGGCGGCGTTACGCTTGATTTCCGAACCGGTGCGCCAGCAACCGGTCCTCGCAAGCTGGCAGGCGTTGCTCGACTATCTGCGGGCCGATATGGCGCATCTCAGTCACGAGCGGGTGCGGGTTCTGCACCTCAACAGCAAGAATCAGCTGCTCCGCGATGAACTGGTCAGCGAAGGATCAATCGATCAGGCAGCGATCTATACCCGCGAAGTCATCAAGCGCGCGCTGGCCCTTGGCTCGGCGGCAATCATATTGGTGCACAACCATCCGAGCGGCGACAGCAGCCCGAGCCGGCAGGATATCGCGATCACCAAGGATATCTGCGAGGCGGCGCGGACCCTTGGCATCGCGGTTCATGACCATATCATCATCGGCAAGGACGGCCATACATCCTTCCGGTCGCAGGGATTGATCTAGCGGGAGCGGCGCAACGCTCAATAAAGGAACATCGGCATGCCTTCGACCTGTATCAGACTCGCCCGATATTGGTTGGCATCATAGAGGCCCGAAACATTGACCCCTTTGCTCTGCTCCAGCAAAGTACCGATCGGCACCGTCCCGTAATTGCCATCGGTGAGACAGACCATTTCAGCCATCCGGCCCTGCTCGATCAGCTGCACTGCCAAGGCGCCAAAGGCAAAGCCGACCATACGATCCATCGCGTCTGGCTCCCCGGCGCGCATCAGATAGGCCAGTTCCTGGACGATGGTCCTCTGGCCGCTGCGCGCTTCGATCTCTCGCGCCAGCTGGGTCCCGATATTCAGGCCATCGCGGCTGGTGTTCGACTTGTTGATCTCGTCGGCATAATCGGTCCCCCCGGAAAGTTTGGCCCCTTCCGACACCAGACACATCGCATAGGATTCAGGATTGGCCTCTTTGTCTTCCAGCAGCAGGGGCAGAAGGACATCCATATCTGCCGGCACTTCGGCAATCACCGTCCGGTCGGCCTGCGATAAAAAGCCGGAGAGCAAGGCGGTCTCTCCCGATCGCCGCCCGAATAATTCAATAACCGCGATACGTTCGTGGCTAGCCGCCGTGGTCCGCAGCGAGTTGATCGCCTGCACCGAGCGGGTGACGGCAGTCGAGAAACCGATACAATAATCGGTACCATAGACATCATTGTCCATCGTCTTGGGAATCGAAATAACGTTGCGACCCAGACCAGACAGATAGGCCGAGAAACGCAGCGTACCGTCCCCGCCCATCGTGATCAGGACATCGACCTTCAGCGCGTCGAGCACATCGACTACCTTCTGCGTCTGGTCTCCCTTATCAGTCACCCGCGGGTCACAGCGGGAGCTGTGCAATATCGTCCCGCCCTGCCGGTCAATGCCGCGCACCCGGTCCTTGTCGAGCATCATCACGCTATTCTCGTTCGCCCAGGGATCCGCAGGATCAATCTCCAGCACCCCTTCCCAGCCCCGGCGCAACCCGACCACATCCCAGCCGCGCTGCCAGGCCAAAGTCGCAATCGACTGGATGCACGGATTGAGGCCCGGAACATCGCCGCCGCCGGTGAGCACTGCCAGTCGCATTTTATTCTCCCTGTTTCCGCCGCTCCATTGCCGACTCATTTGGTTGGTGCTAGCGGGGCCGCAAATCGTGGCACCTCATTGCCGCAAAGCTGCTCTTTGTCCAAGGAACAAAAAATGATCCCGCGCTATTCCCGCCCCGAAATGGTTGCCCTTTGGGAGCCTGAATCGAAATTCCAGATCTGGTTCGAAATCGAAGCCCATGCCACCGACGCCCTGGCTGAACTTGGCGTCGTACCAAAAGAAGCGGCAGCGGCAATCTGGGCCAAGGGCAAGTTTGACGTCGCGCGGATCGACGAAATCGAACGCGAAGTGAAGCATGATGTCATCGCCTTCCTGACCAATGTGGCGGAAAATGTCGGCGAAGAATCACGCTTCATGCATCAGGGCATGACCTCGAGCGATGTTCTCGACACCTGCCTCGCGGTCCAACTGGCGCGCGCTTCCGACATATTGCTGGCGGATATCGATGCGTTGCTCGCAGCGATCAAGAAGCGGGCCTATGAGCATAAGTTTACCCCGACCATCGGCCGCAGCCACGGCATCCATGGCGAGCCGGTAACCTTTGGTCTGAAACTGGCCCAAGCCTATGCCGAATTCGAACGCAACCGCGAACGGCTGGTCGCTGCCCGCAAGGAAATCGCGACCTGCGCCATTTCCGGCGCGGTCGGAACCTTTGCCAATATCGACCCCAAGGTAGAAGAACATGTCGCCGAGAAACTCGGCCTCACCGTGGAACCGATCTCCACCCAGGTGATCCCGCGCGATCGTCATGCACAATTTTTCGCCACGCTCGGTGTGATCGCCTCTTCGGTCGAAAGACTTGCGGTCGAAATCCGCCATCTGCAGCGCACCGAAGTGCTCGAGGCCGAAGAATATTTCTCGCCGGGCCAAAAGGGTTCGAGCGCGATGCCGCACAAGCGCAACCCGATCCTGACCGAGAATCTCACCGGCCTCGCCCGTATGGTCCGCAGCTACGCCCTGCCCGCGATGGAAAATGTCGCCCTGTGGCACGAACGCGATATTTCGCACAGTTCGGTCGAACGGATGATCGGACCGGACGCAACAATCACCCTCGACTTTTCGCTGGTGCGACTGACCGGCGTGATCGACAAGTTGCTGATCTATCCCGAACGGATGCAGAAGAATCTCGACCGCATGGGCGGCCTTGTCCACTCGCAACGGGTCTTGCTGGCGCTGACGCAAGCGGGCATCAGCCGCGAGGACAGCTATCGCATCGTCCAGCGCAACGCGATGAAGGTCTGGGAATCGGACGGAGAAATCGCCTTGCTCGATCTCCTCAAGGCCGATCCGGACGTCAGCGCGAAACTGTCCGACAAAGAGCTCGAGGAACGGTTCAACCTCGATTATCATTTCAAACATGTCGACACGATTTTCGATCGCGTCTTCGGAAAGTAGATCCGTTTTCGCAACAATTGCATAGCTTCTGGTCACCTGCCTGTTTTGGGACTAGGATAGTTTCAGAACGAAAAAAGGTGAGTCATGCAATTTATCAAAATCCTGTTCTGGGTTCTCCTGCTGGTGGCGACCTTCATTTTCTGGTGGACCAATGAAGCGCGAGCTTCGCTCGACATGGTCGCCGCGGTTATCGAGGCTCGGGTCTCGACCTTTGTCGTCGGCGCCTTCCTGCTTGGTTTCCTGCCGACCTGGTTGCTTCTAAGAGGTTCCAAATGGCGTCTGCAGCGCAGGATCAAGACGCTGGAAGATGCAGCGAGACCGGTCGTTCCTCCGCCATCGGCGCCCAGCCGCGCACCGACTCCAACGCCAACAGCTGAACCGGCCCCGGCTGTGTCATCGGTTGATGGCGACAAAGTGACCGGCTTATGAGCAACCCCATATTCGTCGCGCTCGATACGCCCGATCTCGAACAGGCGATCGCGATTGCAAAATCGGTCAAAGGCCATGTCGGCGGCCTGAAGCTCGGGCTGGAATTTTTCTGTGCCCATGGTCATCATGGCGTACACGAGATTCAGAAGCTCGACCTGCCGATCTTTCTCGATCTCAAGCTTCACGATATTCCCAATACCGTTGCCAAGGCGATGCAGGCGATCAACATGCTGGAACCGGCGATCGTGACAGTACACGCATCGGGTGGCCGCGCGATGATGGAAGATGCCAAAGCGGCTGCAAACGAGCATACCAAGGTGGTCGGCGTCACATTGCTGACCTCTCTCGACGAGAATGACATGGGTAGTATCGGCTATGCCGGTACGCCGCATGATCAGGTCGAACGGCTCGCCGATCTCGCCCGCGAAGCCGGGCTGGACGGTATCGTCTGTTCCGGCAACGAAGTAGGCGCAGCGCACAAGATCTGGAAAGACGGCTTTTTCGTCGTCCCCGGCCTGCGCCCCAAAGGCGGCGCGATGGCCGACCAGAAACGCTCGGTGACCCCGCAGCAAGCGCGCAACAATGGCGCAAGCATATTGGTGATTGGCCGGCCGATTACCGGAGCGGAAGATCCCAACGCTGCCGCGCGTGCGATCGAGGCGACGCTTTAAGCTATTGCTTGTCATCCTGAACTTGTTTCGGGACCCCGTCAGATTGCGCATTGGCTCGAGAAGTCCTGAAACAAGTTCAGGATGACGAATAACAATTGGCGCGCTAACAGGCTGCCCATGAAAACCAAAATCAAAATCTGCGGCCTGTCCACCGAAGCCTCCATCGACGCAGCCATCGAAGCCGGCGCCGACTATATCGGCCTCGTCCATTTTGAAAAAAGCCCGCGCCATGTGTCGCTGGAACGCGCGGCCGAGCTCCGCAACTATGCCGCCAGCCGGATCAAAACAGTGCTCCTTCTCGTCAATGCTGACCCGAAGCTTACCGGCAAGGCAATCGGCGACGTCAAACCGGACGTCATCCAGTTTCACGGCAGCGAAACGCCGGACTGGCTGAAGCTGGTCGCAGACAAAAGCGGACTGGAAATCTGGAAAGCGCTGGGCGTGAAGGACCGGCCGACGCTGGCGAAATCCAGCCGCTATGTTGGCGCTGCTGACCGGTTGCTTTTCGATGCTCCGGCCAAGGCTTTGCCCGGCGGCACCGGCACCTCCTTTGACTGGTCCTTGCTCGCCGGTCATGACCATCAACTCGACTGGGGCCTCGCGGGCGGGCTTGATCCGGACAATGTCACCGAAGCCCTGAACGCCACCCACGCACCGCTGGTCGACGTATCCTCCGGCGTCGAATCCGCGCCCGGCGTCAAACAAGTGGACAGAATCGCCGCCTTTTGCCAAGCAGTTCGGGAATATGATGAAGCCGGATAGCATCCGCTGGTGTCGAGCGTAGTCGAGACACAGGCTGATCACAGATGCATCTCGACTTCGCTCGATGCGAACGGAAATTTCGAACCCATGAACGACACACCTCCCAACAGCTTCCGCAACATGCCGGATGACCGCGGCCATTTTGGTCAATTTGGCGGACGCTATGTCGCCGAGACTTTGATGCCGCTGGTCCTCGATCTGGAAAAACACTATCGCGCAGCGCAAGCAGACCCGGCCTTTGCCGAGCAATTTGATGATCTGCTGCAAAATTATGTCGGTCGCCCGTCCCCGCTCTATTATGCCGAGAGCCTGACCGAAGAGGTCCGCAAGGATGCACCCGAAGGAAAAGGCGCGCAAATCTGGTTCAAGCGGGATGAGCTCAACCATACCGGCGCGCACAAGATCAACAATTGCATCGGCCAGATTTTGCTCGCCATGCGCATGGGCAAGACCCGGATCATCGCCGAAACCGGGGCTGGTCAACATGGCGTGGCCACCGCCACCGTCTGCGCCCGCTTTGGCCTGCCCTGTACCATCTTCATGGGCGCAACCGATGTTGCTCGGCAGAAGCCCAATCTTTTCCGTATGAAATTGCTTGGCGCGAAAGTCGTGCCGGTGACCAGCGGCGCAGC
>NZ_JBALUT010000011.1:0-71331 GCF_036963705.1 Parasphingorhabdus sp.
GAAATGCTCGACAGCAAGCCAGGCGGCGGCGGTCAGGGCGGCGGCGCTTTTGACAGCGATCTGGACGACGACGTACCGTTCTAGGGAAATATAGAGCCGGAGATTGTCTGGTCCATTGATCGCAATTTCTACAGACTGACGGGTCGGCCCTTTTTCACTACAGAAAAAGTGGCCGGCCTATTCGTCGCGCATCCCGACAAACAGCGCAATCAATCCGATCATCCCGCAATAGCGGAAGGCAGCGTCGAGCGCCGCTTCGCGCAGGACCTCGGATCGCCACAATTCGAACCATGTTTCGGCGATGACGATCCATCCGGAAAACAGCATGAAAATAGCGACCCCACAGCCGGCGAGCGCGTATGTCTTGGCCTGTGAAAAGGCGACGGTGTCAGCTCCACGCGCGGTCCACATCTGCCACGCTCCGGTCAGGCACAAAATTGCGCTGGCAGATTTGAGCAATATGATGGCCAAGGCCCCGGCCAGAACTATCGCGGGATTGGATGTGGCTCGCCAATCGTCGGCGCCACCGTCAAATGTCGACATGGAAGTCGTAGCAGCCACGGCGCCCGTCGTTCCGTTCCAGTCGAGAATATTGCCAAAGGCGCCGAGCACGGCCCAGGTGCCGACGCTTACAATCAACAAGATTTTCAAGATGCGTAACATGCTATTGTCCCCCTCGTGGATAACGATATGCTTTCGCGTTCTTCAATTGAAGCGATTTTTCTCAACGAATCTAGCGTGATTTTCAGAATCGTTGTTCGTGGCGGTCGATATATAATGCTTCAGATCGCTTGCGAAGCTTTCGGAACAGGCTGGCGAAGAATATCGCCTGACGCTAGGCTGCAATGATGAGCGCAGTATATGACAAAATTGGCGTCGGTTATTCGCACAAACGTAAACCTGATTTCAGGATCGCCCGAGCGATCCACGATGCGCTTGGTGACTCCAGGTCGGTGGTGAATGTCGGGGCCGGAACCGGCTCCTACGAACCAACGGATCGAGTGGTGATTGCGCTGGACCCGTCAGCCGAGATGATCGGTCAACGCCCACCCGGATCTGCAACGGCCTATCAGGGGGCGGCCGAAGAGATGCCCTTTGCGGATGATCAGTTTGACGCTGCAATGGCGGTGCTGACGGTTCACCACTGGTCGGATCTCGATGCTGGTCTTCGTGAAATGCGCAGGGTTGCAAAAGGCCCATTGGTGATCCTGACCTTCGACCCGGAATCGCACTATTTCTGGCTGGCCGATTATATCCCGGAAATTATCAAACTCGATCAGCCGATCATGCCAAAGCTGGAGGCGTTCGAACGGATTTTAGTCAGAACCGAAATCAAAACCATCCCGATACCCCGCGATTGTACCGACGGCTTCCTGGGCGCCTATTGGCAACGTCCTCGTGCCTATCTTGATCCCCAGGTTCGTGCCGCAATATCCACCTTTTCAAAGCTCGAGAATATCGCGGATACTTTGGTAAAGCTGGAACAGGATCTGGCATCTGGTGTCTGGCAGGACCGTTATGACCATCTGATGGAGTTGGATAGCCTCGACGTCGGCTATCGTTTGGTGGTTGCTCAACCGATCTCGAAGAAGGAATAGATCGGACCATCTGCGGTCTGTTCGCCGGTTCCTGCGGCGACGACATTGTTCAGCCAGAGATATTGTTCTGCTCCGGCTTCGAACTTTGCGGTAACCGCCAGCGAATATTCTTCCGGTTTCAGCACCGCACCCTTGGCGAAGCGCGCCATGACTTCCGGCTCGGCCAGAAAGCGGCCCTGATAGGTCAGGTAGATCATCGCCCCGTCGTCGGTTTGCAGCGGCAAGCGGACATCGATTTCCATGACACCGTCGGGCCGGTTGATCACCCAGTCGGCGCCGGGCAGGACTTTGCCGTTCAGGCGTTCACCAGAGAAGCGGCCGCTGGTGACCGGAGCAATGCGGCGCAATCCGGCCGGCGTCTTGCCGATCATCAACATGTTCGCGAAATCGACCGTCAGGGTCAGGGTTATCAGATGTTCGTGTTTGAGCTGTGTCATCGGGGATGTCTTTTCTGTTGCTCAGGCAGGTTCGCCATGAGCGTTATAATTTGTGCCCGGTCCGGTCGCGCTTGGTATCGAGGTAAAATTCATTGTGCGGATTGGCCGCAATCTTGACCGGCAGGCGCTCTTCGACGGTCACGCCACATGCTTCCAAACCTTCCACTTTTTCCGGATTGTTGGTCAGCAATTTGACTTTGGGCACGTTGAGCAGATCCAGCATCCGGGCGGCGATCGAGAAATCCCGCGCATCAATGGCAAAACCGAGCCGCTGGTTGGCATCGACCGTATCAAAGCCCTGATCCTGCAAGGCATAGGCGCGCAGCTTGTTGATCAGGCCGATCCCGCGTCCTTCCTGCCGTAGATAAAGCAGCACACCCCAGGTCGCTTCGCCCATCTGGTCGAGCGCAGCGTGGAGCTGCGGGCCGCAATCGCATTTCAGGCTGCCGAGGACATCGCCAGTCAGACATTCGCTGTGCAGGCGGACGATCGGCGTGCTGCTGTCGCGCTTGCCGACGACCAGAGCGATATGGTCGGTGGAGTCAGCATCGCTGCGGAAGCCGTAGATATGCGCTTCGCTATTGGCGGCGACGGGAAGTCTGGCATGGGCGCTGATGATCAGCGCGTCGGCGTCGGCAAAGGCCGCAACATCCTCTGCTTGTGTGATATCTTCAGAGCCATCGACAATCACGAAGGCAGGCAGCAGGCCACCGTGCCGAGCGAGTTCCATCGCTGCGGTGGCGGCGGGCGCATTGGTCAGCGTCTCGCTGCGGAACGGGCCCTTCATCGGATAGCGCATGTCGAGCACCGGATCGACGATCGCGATAATTTCGGCTGCCGTTACCGGCGCGGACAGGCTGATCTGGATCGGCAGGTTCGGGTCGGCGGCGGCAAACTGGTTGAGCAGTTTCAGCGTCGCTGCGCGGCTGGCGGAGATGATCAGCGATATCGTCCCGGAGGAGGGCAGGGCCGCCTCCAGATCAGCGGTCTCGACCGGCAACAGGTTCAGGCGTTTGCCTTCCGCTTCCACTCCGATAGGCCAGCCCCGGCGGAGCGCATCGATCGCGCGGGCCGCACGGCGGGCGGCAGCCTTATCAGCCCCATCTACCTTACGGGCCCCGTCGAGAGGCGCTGTGTTCAAAATTCGAATTCCGTGATCAATGGCGCGTGATCCGATGGCTTGCCCCAGCTGCGCGCGTCTTCGAGAACCGAATGGCTGACCGCCTTGTCACCCAGTTCCGGGCTGACCCAGACATGGTCGAGCCGCCGGCCCTTGTCCGATGCGCGCCAGTCCTTGGCGCGATAGCTCCACCAGGTGAATAGCCGCTCGGGATCGGGAATCAGCTTGCGGCCGACATCGACCCAGCCATGGGCGTCGCGCATCTTGTAGAGATGATCGATCTCGATCTGGGTGTGGCTGACGACCTTGAGCAGGGCTTTGTGGTTCCAGACATCGGAGGCCAGCGGGGCGACGTTGAAGTCACCCATCAGGATCGTCGGTTCTTTAAGATTGGTCGACCATTCGGTCATCCGCCCGAAGAAGTCGAGCTTCTGGCCGAATTTGGGATTGATGGTTCTGTCGGCCACTTCGCCGCCAGCAGGAATATAGACATTCTCGATTCTTACACCATTTTGCAGCACCGCGCCGACATGGCGGGCTTCGCCATTATCCTGCCAGTCGTACCGTTCATCCTTGTGCAGCGGCACACGGCTGATGATCGCAACGCCATGGTGCATCTGCTGGCCGTTGAGTATTTGATGATTATAGCCGAGGCGCCGGAACATTCCTTCGGGGAATTGTTCATTGCGCACTTTGGTTTCCTGCAGGCACAGAACATCGGGTGCTTCCTCGGTGAGGAAGCGCTCGACGATGTCGAGGCGGGCGCGGATGCTGTTAATATTCCAGCTTACAATTTTCAGGGTATCGCTCATGCCGAGTCTACTAGCCACGCTCGCGAAGAAACCCAAGCCCAAAGGCGATTGGGTCGGGCAGTATTTCTATCGGTAGAGAATGTAAAACCCCCACCTCCGGGGGCATTAAGGAGGTGGGGGCTAACTCGCGTTCGTCACGCAAAAGAATGGGTTGAGGCATGTTTCGTCAGGTAACAGGGGGAAGACCTGACTGCCTCTTCTCATCCTGTGTTAGGTTATAGTCCTGTCATTCTGTCGCGAATATGAACAGAAAAAATATCATATTCTGCTGATCGGTAGTTCGTCTCGTTTCATCGCTTGCCGCGACTTTTTATCCGGGGATCGGTCCAGTTGAAGCTGCTATTGGACACCGGAACACCGAATTTCTGATTGGAAAGTCGGATCGACGTGCGATTATTTTTCGAGTCCAGTGAAACCCAGCCATCCAGAGCCAACCCGCCGGGCGCGCCCGATTTTTTGCTGAATACCATTGTAATTACGCCATATTCCGGACGTTTGGGGTCGTTGACTTCAACGCTCAGCACATTGGGATTGCGAGTCGGAACGATCTTGCCATATTTGGACAGGTCGCGTTCGGGATTGAGCAACGCAGAGAGCGGGCTGTTGCTGATTGGCCAGCGCTGTACCTGGTTCACATCATAGTCGATCAATGTCAGAGCTTTTCCGTCTCCGACGATCAGCAGATTGGCGTCTTTCTGATATTGAAAGCGGATTTTGCCGGGTTGCTTTATTGTCAGCTTCCCGGACAGCAATTGACCGCTGCGGTCGGTCTGGCTGAAAGTCGCAGTCATCGTCGACATCGAACGCAAATGGTTCGATATTTTTGACAGACTGTCGGAAGGGCTTTGCTGGGCGGTGGCGGGCAGGCTTGCTGTCAGGGCCAACGGCGCAGCGATCAAGGCGAAACCATATTTCAACATTAAGAAAACTCCAGATAATCAAGACATCTGCCTAGCCAGTGGCGATTGAACAATGGCTTAATCACTTTGTCAGCAAACGGACCGGGTCCGGTCCCTAGAGCGGCTGGCCATGTTGATCGCGCAACACTTCCCGGCGACCGATATGGTTGGGCGCGCTGATGAATTCATCTTCCTCCATCCGGTCGATGATCCGCGCGGCGGTGTTATAGCCGATCCGCAATTGCCTCTGCAGCCAGCTGGTCGAGACTTTCTGGCTTTCGAAGACAATCTGGCAGGCCTGCGTATATTGCCGGTCTTCCTTATTGTCGCTCAAATCTGCTCCATCGAGAGCGAAACTGCCGTCTTCCGGCTCTTCTGTCACGGCCTGGATATAGTCCGGCGCACCCTGCGAGCGCCAGTGATCGGCGACCCGCCGGACTTCGTCATCGGAGACAAATGGGCCGTGCACGCGGGTCAGTTGCTTGCCACCGGGCATATAGAGCATATCGCCCTTGCCGAGCAGCTGCTCGGCGCCCTGTTCACCGAGAATGGTGCGGGAATCGATTTTGGAAGTGACGTGGAAGCTGATCCGGGTCGGCAAGTTGGCCTTGATGACGCCGGTGATGACGTCGACAGACGGACGCTGGGTGGCCATGATCAGGTGGATGCCGGCAGCACGTGCCTTTTGCGCGAGCCGCTGGATCAGAAATTCGACTTCCTTGCCGGCTGTCATCATCAGGTCGGCGAGCTCGTCGACGATGATCACGATCTGCGGCAGCACTTCGAAATCGAGCTGTTCTTCCTCGTAGATCGGGCGCGATGTTTCAGGGTCATAGCCGGTCTGGACGCGGCGGCCAAGCGGCTGGCCCTTGGCCTTGGCGCCCTTTACCTTTTCGTTATAATTGGCGAGATTTCGCACAGAGATGGACGACATCATCCGGTAGCGTTCTTCCATCTGCTCGACCGCCCATTTCAGCGCGCGGATCGCCTTGGCCGGCTCGGTAACTACCGGCGACAAGAGATGCGGAATATCGTCATAGGTGCTGAGTTCGAGCATCTTGGGATCGATCATGATCATTTTGCACTCGTCGGGCGTCAGCCGGTAGAGCAGCGACAGGATCATGCAGTTCAGGCCGACTGATTTACCCGAACCGGTGGTACCGGCGACGAGCAGATGCGGCATCGGCGCAAGATCGGCAATCACCGGATCGCCGGATATATTCTTGCCCAATATGATCGGGAGCTTGCCAGTCTGTTCGGCGAAGCTGTCGCTACCGACCATCTCGTGAAGCACCACCATTTCGCGGGTCGCGTTGGGCAATTCTATGCCCATGACTGTGCGACCGGGTATTGCTGCGACGCGCGCCGATAGCGCCGACATGTTGCGGGCGATATCCTCGGCTAGCTGGATCACGCGGCTGGCCTTGATGCCAGGCGCCGGTTCCAGCTCGTACATGGTGACGACGGGACCGGGACGGACCGCATTGATCGTGCCCTTGACGTGAAAATCGTCGAGCACCGATTCCAGCAGTCGAGCGTTACGCTCGAGACCGGCCTTGTCGATCACATTGTTATTCTGTTCGGGTGCAGGTGTCAGCAGATCGAGCGAAGGCAATACATAGGGACCGAAGAAATCGCCCTGTTTGGCCTTGTTGGCGCTGGCTTTCTTCGGTGGCAAGGCACGGTCGCTGATTTCCGGTGGTGGTCGATTGTCGGGCTTGACCTCTTTGCGCGGAGCCGGGTCCTTCTTGGCTTTTACAGCACCGGAACGATCGGGCTCGATAACCAGTCCCTCGTCTTTCTGAACGAAGGGATTTTTGACCGTCGGGATTTTCAGCGAAGTTCCTGAAAATAGAGGCTTTTCGAGCCGCAAGCATGTATAGCTAAGGACCAGTCCGCATGACAGGGTCAGGGCGATCAGAATTCCCGAGGCCAAGCCGCTCCAGCTGGCAGAGATTGCGTTGAGGCCGGCGAGGGCCCCGTTTGCCAGCAACATGCCCGCTAGTCCGCCCATGCCCGCCGGCAATTCCATCTGCGGTTCCGGGAACCACAATGCCAGACTGAAGCCGACTAGCAATGTCGCTAGCAGGCACCACAATAATTGCTTTTTCCAGCCAGGCTGCGGAATGTCCCGCCACAGACGATTGGCGAGTACCAGCATCAGCGGCAGGAACAGGACCACCGGCAAGCCGATCAGCGACAACAAGAGATCGGACAGATAGGAACCGGAAATGCCCATCCAGTTATGGTCTACGCTACCCGCCGCCGTGTTGAAAGCCGGGTCGCTGGGCGAATAACTGACCAGGGCCAGAAACAGGAAGGCGGTCGCCAGCCCGATCGCGATCGCGCCGATCAAGGCACCACTGCGCAACAGGCTGAGACGCATGATCTCGCGCCAGTTCGCTTCTTTGGCTTTTTCCGCCATCATATACTCCCGTGCGTCACCCCAGCCGAAGGCGCGCGTTAACTAAACGCTCCTTTGCGCGAATCGGGGACTCTCCGTCAAGTTTCTTGGCGTTATTTTACCGGATTTGCCTTTCTTTCCCGACCATCGATGCCTACCTATATCGCATATTATGGCTCGGAAAGGCGTCTCGATGGAATCTGATTCTCGAAATAGCGATATCATCATATTGGGTGCGGGCATGATCGGTCTGACCCAGGCGCTGACTCTGGCCGCCCATGGATTGCGTGTCGCTATCATCGACCGCGCCGAGCCGGATGATTTGCTGAACCCCCAGAATGATGCGCGGGTTTCGGCGATCAACAGCGCCAGCTGGAACATGTTCGACGCCATTGGCCTAGCAGAGAAGCTCCGACCACATGGCTGCAATATCGACAAAATACTGGTCAACGACGGGCTGAAGCCGGGCACTCTGGATTTTGTACCGGGCGAGGGTGAAGGCCCGATGGGCATCATGGTCGAAAACGCGGTCTTGCGCCGGCTGCTGTTCGAGGCGGCAAAAGCCGCGGACGGCATCGATCTGCATCTGTCGACGCAGGTGGCAAGCTGTGATCGCCAGGAACATCGCGTTAATATCACGCTCGACAATGACAAGCAGCTCTCCGCGTCGCTGCTTATCGCAGCCGACGGCCGGGGCAGTCGGATGCGGGAAGAGGCCGGGATCATCATGGCCCACTGGCAATATGATCATAGCGCGATTGTTTGCAAAATCGCGCATGAGAAACCGCACGGCAATGCCGCTTATGAACTATTCTTCCCGGCTGGACCCTTTGCGATCCTGCCGATGCTCGATGATGCGGACGGCAAGCATCGTTCGGCGGTGGTATGGACGCTCTCCAGAAAAGACGGGCCGGCCTTTGCCAAGATCAACAAGCGCGCCTTTGTCGCGGAGATGATGAAGAAAACCGGTGGGTTTCTTGGCGAGCTCGAGCTGCTCACCGATCGCCAGACCTACCCGCTGGGTTTCCACCACAGTTCCCATCTCACCGCCGACCGGCTGGTGCTCATCGGTGACGCGGGTCATGGCATCCACCCGATCGCGGGGCAGGGGCTCAACCTCGGCTTGCGCGATGTTGCCGCGCTCACCGAATGTCTGGTCGAAGGTGCTCGCACGGGGCTTGATCTTGGGGATTCCCAAATTCTCGCTCGCTATGACCGCTGGCGCAGCCTCGACAATATGATGGTCTCTGCCGCGACCGATATCTTGACCCGATTGTTCGGCCTACCGGGAGAAACCTCTTCGGCGATCCGGCGCATGGGCATCGCGCTGGTACAGCGGATCCCGCCGCTCAAGGCGCAATTCATGGCGGAAGCGAAGGGCGAGACCGGCGATCTGCCGAAGTTGCTCAGGGGCGAAATGGTCTAGGATTAGAGCCTAGCGAGAACCCTGGCCGTCATCGATCTTGATCACGGTGCCGGTCACAGCGTCGGAAGACGGGGACACCAGAAACAGCAAGGTGCTGTCCATCTGTTCCGGCTGACCCAGCCGTTTACGCGGGAAATGGACGGAAAAGTCGCCCATCCGGTCGAGCATGCCGTCCATCATGTCCGATGAAAAGGCGCCCGGTGCGATGCCGTTGACGTTGATATGGAATTTCGACCATTCCACCGCCAGCGTTTCGGTCACCCGGACTACTCCGGCTTTGGTCGTTGAGTAGAGCGCGGCGCCGTGACCGTCGTAATGGGTGGCGGCGATGGAAGCGATGTTAACGATCCGGCCAGGCATTTTCTGCGCGATCAGCGGCCGGGCAAATTCGTTCGAGAGAATGAAGACGCTGCGCAAATTGGTATCGAAGACATCATTAATTAGTTCTGGCGACATCTTGGTGGCGCGTTCGGCATCAACGATCCCGGCGTTGTTTATCAAAATGTCGGGCTGGCCGAGCGCCTCGGTGACCGCGGGGATGATTGCCTGAAGCTGTTCGATATCGCGTACATCGAGAGCAAAGGCTTTGGCGGTGCCGCCCTCAGCGCTGATCTCGTCGACCAGATCGTCCAGCTTGTCCTTGCGGCGTGCCGTGCAGGCAACTTTAGCCCCGCAGGCAGCCAATACTTTGGCGAACCGGCGTCCCAATCCGGCGGAAGCACCCGTTACTATTGCGGTGCGACCTGTCAGATCGATAGAAAAATTGGGTATAGTCATAATCGGGCATCCTCTTCTGATTTTCGAAGAGGATGCCCGTAATCAATGGTTTAGCGCAAGCGCTATATTGGATTTACAGATCGGACTGTGCAATCGGAACGATCTTGATTTCGACCCGACGGTTGGCTGCCCGGCCTGCTTCTGTGCTGTTGCTGGCGACCGGCTGGCTTTCGCCATAGCCTCTTGTTGCCAGACGAGCGCGCTGGACGCCGCTGTTGGCCAAGAAATTGGCAACCGACTCTGCCCGACGTTCGGACAGGGACTGATTGTAGGAGTCGCTACCAGTGCTGTCGGTATGGCCAAGCACGTCGACATAGCTCTTTTCATAACGCGAAAGCGTATCTGCAACATTGCTGAGAGTGGTTTGAAACGCAGGACTGATAGCACTGCTGTCGACACCGAAGGTCACGTTGGACGGCATGTTGAGGATCAGATTGTCGCCTTCACGGGTGACGTCGATACCGGTACCGGCCGTCTGTTCGCGCAGTTTCTTTTCCTGTTCGTCCATATAGATACCGATGCCCGCACCAGCGAGGCCACCGACGCCAGCGCCAATGATTTTCGCGGTACGATCATTCTTGCCGCCCAAAACGTCACCCAGCAGATAGCCACCCAGGGCCCCGCCGATGCCGCCGATGGCTGCTTTTGAAATGGTCTTGTTCCCGGTTTCAGGATTGGTGACGCAGCCGCTGGTCAGTGCCAGAGCGCTTAGTGAAGCTGCCGCGATTATTGATCTGTTTATCCGCATTTTCTTTTCCCTTGTAGAAATATCTGTCCAGTCAGGATAACGCCCCGCCGACCAGAAGGTTCCACTTAACCTACGCTAAATGAACGGTGACTGACAGCAAACTTGAGATTATGTAAAACATGCTGCTAAAGGGCTTATGGCATTTCGCCCTTTCAATGGACAATATGACACCCTTTCCCTGGTTTGACGTCGCGATCATTATTCTGCTGGTGCTGATCAATGGCATATTTGCCATGTCGGAGCTGGCGATTGTCTCTGCGCGCAAGGCGAATTTGCACAGTCTGGCCGATCAAGGCAATCGCGGAGCAAAAACCGCGTTGCGTCTGGCCAGCGATCCCGGCAAATTTCTATCCACCGTGCAAATCGGTATCACCCTGATCGGCATTGTTGCCGGCGCGTTTTCCGGCGCCAGCCTTGGTGGACCAACAGCGGAGCGGTTGCAGGCGTTGGGGATGAGCTCCGAACTGTCGGGCACCGTCGGCTTTGTGCTGGTGATCGGCCTGACTACTTACGCCTCGCTGGTGATCGGCGAACTGGTACCCAAGCAGATTGCGCTACGTTCGGCAGAGCGGATCGCGATTGTCATGGCTCAGCCGATGGCGATACTGGCGCGTATTTCGGCGCCGCTGGTCTGGGTGCTCGACAATAGCAGCGCGCTGATCTTCCGGATGATGGGGATGAAGCGCGACGAAACCAGTCACGTCACCGCCGACGAATTGCAGATGGTGTTTGCCGAAGCTACCCGTTCCGGGGTGATCGAAGAACATGAGCGCGCGGTCATCGCCGGTGTCGTGCGGATGGCCGACCGTCCGATCCGCGAGGTGATGACTCCGCGGACCGAAGTCGACTGGCTCAACGTCGGGGCGACGACCGAGGAAATCCACCGGGTGTTGATCGGCTCGCCGCACAGCCGTTTTCCGGTGGCCGAAGATTCGGTCGATGATATTTGCGGTGTTGTCCAGGCGCGCGATATCGTTGCGGCGCAATTGGGTGGCGAACTGCTCGATCTGCGCAAGTTAATGCGTCCGCTCGAGAAGGTTCCTGACCAGCTTGATGCGCTCGACGCGCTGGATATACTCCGCGAGGCAGAAGTACCGATGGTGCTGGTGCACGACGAATATGGCCATTTCGAAGGGATAGTGACGCCCAATGACCTGCTCAGTTCTATCGCTGGCGAATTTGTGTCCGACCGGGATGAAAGAACCCAGCGCAGCCTGATCGAACGCGCCGATGGCAGCTATCTGGTGTCCGGTGCGATGGCGATTGATGCGCTGGCCGAACGGCTGGGAATCAGGCTATCGGAAGACCGCGACTATGCCACCGTCGCCGGTCACGCACTGGCGCAATTGCGCCACTTGCCGGAAGAAGGCGAGACGTTCGAAGATCAGGACTGGATTTTCGAGATTGTCGACATGGACGGCCGCAAGATCGACAAGTTGATCGTCCGCGCAGGCAATCCCGAAGTAGATTGAATGAGGTCAGGACCCGAGGGTCCTGATCCTAGAGCTTGCCGTATTTCTTTTCGAAACCGGCGATATCATCCTTGGCCAGATATTTGGCCTGATCGATCCAGGCGTCTCTGGTGATCCGTCCGGCGAAATTCTCGAGATATTGGTCGACCTCTGTGATTTCCGCTTCTTTCCATCCGGCGATCTGGTCGAACCGGGTGACACCAAGATTGTTGAGTAATGTGTTCAGCTTCGGACCAACGCCTTTGATCAGACGGAGGTTGTCCGGTTCCCCGACGGCTGCGGCTATCTTCGGCTGGCCGGCAGGCGCGGGTGCAGCCTCCACCTTGGCGGCTGGTTTGAGGCTTGGTTTCGGGGTGGTGACGACCGGCGTCGCGGCTACCTTGGCAGGTTCTACTGCCGACTTGGCCGGCGCGGGCGCAGGTGCTGTCACAACTGGCGGTGCGGGCTCGGGCCGGGGCTCTGCTGGCTGGACCGGTTGGCCGGCTTTCTCCAGAAGTCCGTCCTCGGCGTTGAATCCGTCGACGGAGGCTTCTCCACCGGATGCTGCCCAGACCCAAAAAGCCGTCGCAACGCCAATGAACAATGCAATCACGTAAAGCAGCCAGTTGGCGGTAATCAGCGTAATCATCTTATCAAAACCCCGTATTAATCTGGTTCATTGCCGTTCTCGGCTAATATTCTTCGGTGCTGCGGCCCCAGATAAACCAGCCGATGGCGAGGCCAATTGCAAAAGTAATCAGAAGGAGCAACAGATTTTCAAGCAAAAGTGGCATGGTTCATTCTCCCTGTTGCGCTTTGGCACCATTTTTTGGTGCACCATTCGCAGATCCGATCCGGAATTCTATCCGCCGGTTCTGCGCATCAGCCGCGGCATCGTTACCCTTTGCGCGCGGGCGAGTTGAGCCATAGCCGGTTGCGGTAATCAGGTCTGCGGGAATCCCGCGGTCGACCAGACCGGCCTTGATCCGGTCGGCCCGCTCTTGCGACATGACCTTGTTGACAGCTTTGTCGCCATTGTCGTCGGTATGGCCTTCCACCGCTATCGACAGTCCATCGCATGGCTTCAGAGCCGTTGCGAGTATGTCCAGAATTTGATTGGAGTCGGGTGACACATAAGCGCTGCCGGAGCGAAAGCTGATTTTTCTCGTTTCGATAATTTTGTCGACACCGTCCTGGCATTTGGCGATCTTGCCATCCGTGGCCGAATTTGCCGTTGCTGAACCGCTTTGGTCGGCTTCAGCTGGTGTGGCTTCTTTTTGGCCGAGCCAGCTTGCGCCGGAGATGCCGGGGATCGCTGCGACCACACCCAAGGCTTCCTGCTTCATATCGTCCGCCAGCTCGCCGTCCAGAATGGCGCTGCGGGAGAGAGGAGCGCGTCCAAGGGTTACAGTGGCATTATCCAGTCCCCGCGCGGCCAATTCGGTCCGCGCATTCTGTTCCAGACCGGAAATGAAGCTCTCGCCCGATAAAATATGGCCTACCAGCCCCAAGGCGACCGTTGCCGCCGCGCCGACCAAAATCTTGCCTCCAAATTCCATAGCTAACCTCAGTCCCTGTTTCGACCCAACACCATTTCTCAAAAATGATTGAGCAAAATGGCGGATAATGATGCGCGAGTCCAGTTAGGACACGCCACCACCCTGCGGCTTTCCCGTAGAAGCTGTGCCTATATGATACAAAAGGTTACCAAATTAGGTTAATTTCGATAACTATGTCGCGCAAACCTGTCGGCCTCCGTTTATTCAACCGCTGCTGCTATCCGCCAGATCGTTCAGTTTGCGGAATTCCTGACGCCAGTAATCGCCGCCATCGCCGCTGAGCAATCCGATATTCCGGAAATCATAGTCGCCGAGATATTTGTCCCCGCGCAGCTTCTGGCCAAAGGCGGCTACCGCGACAGCAAAAGCCATGTCCCCGCTTGGGCGGCTTGCCGAACGCAGGTCTCGCGAGGCGATCGGCCGGGTGATCAGCCGTGATTTGTCGCCATCGGGCAATTTATAGCGCAACTTGACCTGCGCCATTTCGCCGTTGAAATCCGGTTGCCGTTCAACCACCCGGTTGGCGGGATAGCGCCGCTCGGGAAGCCAGCCGGACGCATTGGTCGGCATGACCTCGTAGAGCGCGGTTACCTGATGCCCGGCACCGATATCACCGGCGTCGATCTTGTCATTGGCAAAATCCTCTTCGGCCAGCAGGCGGTTTTCATAGCCGATCAGGCGATATTCCTTCACATGCGCCGGATTGAACTCGATCTGGATTTTGACATCCTTGGCGATGGTGAACAGGGTCGAGCTGAGTTCGGATCCCAGCACTTTGCGGGCCTCCATCGCGCTGTCGATATAGGCGTAATTGCCATTGCCAACATTGGCGATGCCCTCCATCAACTCGTCACGGATATTACCGCTGCCATAGCCGAGCATGGTCAGCGTCACGCCGCTTTCGCGCTGCTTGGCGACATATTTCTTGAGCTCGTCGGTATTCGATGTGCCGACATTGAAATCACCGTCGGTCGCCATGATGATCCGGTTAATCCCGCCATCGAGGAAATTGCCGCGAGCGGTTGAATAAGCCAGTTTGAGCGCGTCGCCGCCGGCGGTTGACCCGCTGGCGGAAAGGCAATCAACCGCCTGTTTGACATAGTCCTTGTTCGAGGTCGGCGCGAGCAACAGTCCGACCGTGCCCGAATAGACCACGATCGAAACCCGGTCGTCGCTGCGCAACTCATTGGCGAGCGCGGTCAGAGTCGATTTGACCAGCGGCAGCTTGTCCTGGCTGTTCATCGATCCGGACACGTCGACCAGAAAGACCAGATTGGCGCGGGGCCGTTCGTTGCTGTCGACATCATAGCCGCGCAGGCCGATTCTCAGCAGCCGGCTGCTATCATTCCACGGGGTTGTGGAAATGTCGGTGGAGACGCTGAACGGTGTGTCGCGATTTCGCGGCTTCGGATAATCATAGCGGAAATAATTGATCATCTCTTCGGTCCGCACAGCCGCTTCCGGCGGCAGGCGTCCTTCATTCAGGAACCGCCGGACATTGGAATAGCTGCCGGTATCGACGTCGACGGCAAAGGTGGAAACCGGTTCGTCGGCGACACGCTTGATGCTGGCGACATCCTTGCCGTCATAGCGTTCGCGATCCTGCGGCTGGGCTTGGGGATAAGGCAGCGGTCGGGGGTAGGGATAGGGTGCCATGCTGCGTTCGGCGGCCATCGCACCGCTGGCCACGGCCTTGCCGGTCGTCACGATTTGTGACGCGGGCGGCGGGGGCGGAGGTGGTGCCATAGAGGGTGAGGCGCGCAGCGCGCCGGTCCGCCGATTGGTGTAGCGGTCTTCGTTCACCCGCGAGAATATGCTGCAATTCACCGGATGGGGCGGAGCCGGACGGGCGATCGAACGCGCGTCGAGTGACGGTGTAGCCGATGTCAGCGCAAGGCCGGCAACCGCCAGCACCGAAAGGCTTTTTCCTGGAAAATTGAAATGCCGCATAGTTTCCCTCCATTGTTCCGACCCGATCGCAAAGCTGACAGATCGTGCCTGACTGGAGAATGAACGCATGATATGTTGTTACATTCATTGCGATCCTGATATGACCGGAAAACGCGTGGCCAGGCTCTCAACAATGGGTCGCGGCATTGCCCTTCAAACCGAAATGGATAGAATGATTTACATTCCTTATCCATCGGATAAGATACGATTTTTAGGGGGGAACTGTTGTGACCGCAAAGAAGATGACACAAAGATATTCTGGCCGGCTGGCGATCGCACTATTGGCGGGCGCTTTCGCTGCCCAGCCTGTGCTGGCGCAGGACGGTGCCGCGTTGACGCCGCATCAGCAACTGGCGCGGGATATTTACCGCGATGTGATTGCTTTCCGGACAGCGCGCGGTCAGGAACAGGTTCCGGCGATGGTCTCCTATCTTGTCGACCGCTTCAAGAAGGCGGGGTTCAGCGACGATGATATTCAAGTCACCGATTATGACAGCGACGGCGAAAAAACCCAGGGGCTGATGGTTACATATCGCGCAAAAGCGGGCAGCACGGACAAACCGATTGTTCTGCTGGGTCATATGGACGTGGTTGACGCGCTGGCCAAGGACTGGGTGCGCCCGCCCTTCACTTTGACCGAAGAGGACGGCTATTTCTTTGGCCGCGCCACGATGGACAATAAATATGGCATCACAAATCTGACATCGACCTTCCTGCGGCTCAAGGCAGAGGGCTGGCAGCCGTCGCGCGATCTGGTTCTGGTTTTTTCCGGTGACGAGGAAACCGGTATGATCTCGACCGAGGCGCAGGCGAAATATGTGGCGGAAAATATCGATCCGGCCTTCATCCTGAACAGCGATGCCGGCGGGATCGCGCTGGCGGAAGATGGAACGCCGGTCGCGTTTCAGGTGCAGTCTGCGGAGAAGACCTACGCCACCTACGAGCTGACCGTGAATAACCCCGGTGGTCATTCATCCCGCCCGCGCCCCGACAATGCGATCTACGAACTGGCCGAGGCATTGGGCAAAATCGCCGCCTATAAATTTCCGGTGCAGGCGACGGAACTGACCAGAAGCTATTTTGCCACAGCCGGCAAACTGACGCCGGGCGAGATGGGGCAGGCGATGCTGCGCTTTGCCGAAGACCCGACTGACAGTTCGGCGATCGCAACCCTACAAGCCAATCCGGAAACCGTCGGCACGCTCGGTACAACCTGTGTCGCGACCATGTTGCAGGCCGGTCACGCGGAAAATGCCCTGCCGCAATCCGCGACGGCAACCGTCAATTGCCGGATATTCCCCGGAGTGGGGGCTGCTGCAACAGAGGCGAAGCTGAAAGACATCATCGGCAATGACAATGTCAGCTTCAAGCTGATCACCGACGTCACCGAAAGTCCCGAATCCAAACTCCGCGACGATGTCAAAGCGGCGATCCGGTACAGTATCGACAAGCGCTATCCGGGTCTGCCGATCCTGCCCTATATGGAGTCGGGCGGAACCGACGGCATGCATTACCGCGCGCTTGGCTATGACACGGTGGCGCTCTCGGGTGCCGCGATGAAAGCCTCCGACATGTTCGCCCACGGCTTGAACGAACGCTTGCCGGTCGCGTCTTTCTATGGCGGACTGGATCACTGGTACTGGATTCTGAAAAAACTGGCGGAATAAGCGCGGGTCTCGGACGAATATGCTTTCTCCCTCGACGCAGATTCTGTTGCGTCGGCCTATTTTGCAAAAAGGCTTGGTATGAAAATCTGTAACTCCCGAATTTCCCGTCTGTTTGGCGGATTGTCAGCCGGGGTGCTGCTGGCAATGGCCAGCACGCCAGCCGCTGCTCAGGATAGTTCCGAACGGCAATGGTCTTATAAGGACTGGCATGCCGAATATAAGGATGGCCATTGCGCGATCTCGACTGGCGGCGACGGGTCGGGCTGGCTCCGCATCGAATTTGAAAAGGGCGGACTCAACAGCTCTGCCAGTTATTTGCCGATTGTTTACAGCCGCGAACCTTTGCCGCTGCGGGAGGATGACAAATTCGCGCTGATCATCGACAACAGCCTGGTGGGCGTCGGCGAGGAAATGTCTTATTACGACGGCCCGGACGCTTATGGCCGCTTCATGGTCGGTGCGTCGCTGACCGGTGGTTTTGTCCCCGATCTGATCACCAAAATGCGCAAGGGCGATAATCTATCGGTGCGGGTCGAGCATAGCGGGGAGGTGAACGTGATCATCGACGATTTCTCGCTATCCGGCTTTACCGCCACCTATCTTAAGATCGCCCAATGGTGTGATTTCGATCCGGATGATCTGTTTCGGTCCTGAGGGATCGGGTCATCGCCCGGGTCACGATTATTTTGGTCGCACCGATTTAGGCCGTTGAACAAAACAAGAACATAGCCTATTATATGGCTATGTCAAAAATCTCTAGATCAGAAAAGCTGGCGATTCTCGCGGACGCTGCCAAATATGATGCGTCTTGCGCGTCGAGCGGATCGGTCAAGCGCAATTCTGCCAAATCCGGAGGCATTGGCTCCACGGGCGGGATGGGCATCTGCCACAGCTATGCGCCGGACGGGCGCTGTATTTCGCTGCTGAAAATCCTGATGACCAACTATTGCATGTTCGACTGTCTCTATTGCATCAACCGCTCGTCGAGCAATGTGCGCCGCGCGGCTTTTACGGTGCAGGAGATCGTCGACCTGACGCTGGATTTCTACAAGCGCAATTATATCGAGGGGCTGTTCCTGTCCTCCGGCATCATCCGCAGTCCCGATTATACGATGGAGCAGCTGGTCGAAGTGGCGCGCCGCCTGCGGGTCGTCCATCGTTTCGGTGGTTATATCCATTTGAAAACCATTCCGGAGGCTGATCCCGAACTTCTGAAACAGGCCGGGCAATATGCCGACCGTCTGTCGATTAATATCGAACTGCCCGACGATGAGTCGATCGCGCGGCTGGCACCCGAAAAAGACGGCAAGCTGATCCGCCAGACCATGGACAATCTCGGCAAGCGGGTGCGCGAAGCGAAGGCGGAGCGCAAGACCTCTCGCAAGGCGCCGCTGTTCGCACCGGGCGGGCACAGCACCCAGATGACAATCGGTGCCGACGCGTCCGACGACGCCAAGATCCTGACCACCAGCAATGGGCTTTATGACAGCTATGGTCTGAAGCGGGTTTATTATTCCGCTTTCAGCCCGATCCCCGACGCCAGCAGCAATCTCCCGGCACAGGCTCCGCCATTGTTGCGCGAACACCGCTTGTATCAGGCCGACTGGCTGCTGCGCTTCTACGGCTTTTCCGTCGCAGAAATCATGCAGGGCGGTAGCGCGGGGCAACTCGACCTTAACATCGATCCGAAGCTCGCCTGGGCTTTGCAAAACCGCGCGCGCTTTCCGGTCAATATCAACCTGGCCGATCAGGAAAGCCTGCTGCGCATCCCGGGGCTGGGCGGCAAAGGCGTAGGCAAGATATTGCAAGCCCGCCGGTTCACCGCCTTGCGTCTCGCCGATCTCGAACGCATCTGCCAGTCGGTGAAGAAGATATTGCCGTTCATCACCACGATCGACTGGCATCCGGGCAAGCAACTGGATTCCCTGAATCTCTACGACCGGCTGAAACCGCCACCCGAACAGCTCAGCCTGTTTCCCGGCTGACGGTCATGACGATGATGCCAGATTTCAGAGGCGGCGATGCTCTCGCCAACAGTATCTACCGGATATCGCTCTCCAGCGAAGTCGATCTGGAAGGCTGGCGCGACCATGCGCGACGGTTATTGCAAGCAGGTATCGCGCCGGAACAGGTGATCTGGACGGTCGAAGGGCGTGGCACTGGCGGCGAACTGGATCTGTCGCCACCCGCCGCCTTGCCGGAGAAAAGCAGCGATCAAATTGCGCGCCAAGTCCGCATTTCAAAGACTTTGCTCTCGCTGATCAACACCGGGCTGCTGCACAGCAATGAAGATCGTTTCGATCTAGCCTATCGCCTCCTCTACCGTTCGCAATCGGTGCCCGCTCTGCACCGCAACCCCGCCGATGCCGACGTCCTGAAACTCAACCGCTACGCCAAGGCAATCCGGCGCGACATTCACAAGATGCACGCCTTTGTCCGCTTCCGCAAAATCGGCGCGTCAGAGGGCCGCGAGCAATTTGTCGCGTGGTTCGAACCGGACCATCATATCACCGAAGCGGTAGCGCCCTTTTTCCGCAACCGCTTCACCGGCATGGACTGGCTGATCGTCACGCCCCGCGCGAGCATTGCATGGGATGGGCAGAAGCTCTCGGTCGGTCCCGGTGGCTGCAAGGAGGACGTGCCGCAGGAAGATGTTGTCGAGGCAGAGTGGCGGACCTATTATGCCAATATCTTCAACCCCGCCCGGGTCAAGATCAACGCGATGAAATCCGAAATGCCGATGAAATACTGGAAAAACCTGCCCGAAGCGGAACTGATCCCGTCGCTGCTGGAGCAGGCCGGTGCGCGGGTCAAGGCGATGGTGGCGCACACGCCCGACGATATGCTATTTGACCCGAGAATGGATGAAACGGTCGCAAATCTGCCAACCTCGCTGGATCAGCTCTATGCGCTGCTGGAACAGCAACCCGACGCGCCGAAAGACAAATTCTCCGACCGATTGATCCGCGGCATCGGCCCGGACCATGCCGATATCATGATTATCGGCGAGCAGCCCGGCGATCAGGAGGACAGGGAGGGCAGGCCTTTTGTCGGACCGGCAGGCCAGTTGCTCGATCGGGCATTCGCAGAGGCGCATATTGATAGGCAACAGACCTTCCTCACCAACGCCGTCAAGCGCTTCAAATATACGCAGCGCGGCAAAAGGCGTATCCATGAAACGCCCAATGTCGGCGAAATCAACTATTATCGCTGGTGGGTCGAACAGGAGATCCGGCTGGTCGATCCGAAGTTGGTCGTCGCGCTCGGGGCAACCGCCGCCCGCAGCCTGACCGGCAAGCCGGTAAAAATTGCCCGCCACCGCGGCGAGATATTGTCCGGCGCGGATGGCCGGTCGATCCTCATCACCGTCCACCCGTCCTATCTGCTCCGCATCCCCGACGAGCAGGGACGACAGGTCGAATATGCGAAATTCGTTCGTGATCTGGAAGCAGCAGCGGCTTTCGCAAGGCAGGGCCGGGCACCATGATGATGCCCGGCACCCTTGCCTAGAAACCGAAGCCCAGCGAAAAGCCGATAGCCGTCTCTGCAAGCCGGATATTCGCCTCGCCGCCACCAAAGGGTGCCGGGATCGATCCGGAGCCGTTGACCGTCTGGCGCGGCGCGCGCATTGCGTAACCGGTGATCTCTAGATTGTCGGATGCCTTGATCGTCGCGCCCAATGTATAATGATCGCGGACCACGCCCGGCGCCAAAATATTGAGCAATGTCTCCGACTGCGGGACCGGGTTGTCGGAGCGGCCATAGCCTGCGCGCAGGGTCAGCTTGTCGCTGGCCTGATAGACTGCGCCGACTTTCCACACGTCGATATCGTCCCAGCCGAAGCCGGGACCGTTATCCGCGCCAAAGGGGACGCCCTGAAGCAAAGACGCAATCGGGTTGCCTACCGAGTTCACGCCCGAATATTCGATATGCTTGAAATCCACACCCAATGTCAGCTTCGGCGTCGCGTCGACCGAAACGCCCGCGCCCCAGGATGCGGGCATGTTGAAGCCGCCCTGTTCCGCGAACAATCCGGCATAGCGGTCGAACTCGGTGGTCCAGACTTTCGACTGGTAGAAAGCGCCGACGCGGACATCATCGCCAAAGCTGCCGAGATAGCCGACGCGGAAGCCCGCGCCAAAGGCCCAGTCTTCACCGCGGTTGGTGAAATTCGCCGGATCCTGTGAATTGGCGGCGAACGGCTGGATGCCTTCTACCTCAAAGCTTTGCACGACGAAATGCGGCGAAAGTCCGAGGCTCTGCCCTTCGGCAATTTCCACCGCAATGGTCGGTGCGATCGAGATCTGCCGCAGGTTCACGCCTGCCGCGCCGGTGGCGCCGAAACTGGCGAAAGGGTTGGTCTCGTAATCGGTGTTCATGCCGCCATTGCCGTTGACTGCGATACCGATCGACACCGTGTCGGACAAAGGCCGGACATACGCGAATTCGGGCAGGATGAAGGGGTTGGCGCCATTGCCGGAATAAGTACCGTCGAGCCCCGCCTGATTGCCGACAATCTCTGCCCCGCGATCGGGGATGAAGACTTCGAAACCGACATCCAGCCGATGCTCGATGACGGTCGCGGAAGCCGGGTTGCTGGCAATCGAGAAAGCATCCTGAGGCATTGCAATAGCCACGCCACCTGCGCCCTTGGCCTTGGCACCGACACCGTTGAGGAAGTAGCCGTCCGTCGCCTGGGCCGTGCCCGGCATGCAAAGCGCCGCGCCTGCGAGCAGGATAGTGGCCAGCGAACGGATCTGGCGATTGGCGGCAGGGGCAGTGAAACGGGACATGACTATATTACTTTCTTTTGGTGCATCGGCGGAACGGGAGAGGGTGTTTGCCGGAGCGCGTCACTAGCGATCCCGACCCGCGCGCAGCATGTAAGCATTGGTTGCCGGTGGCGTAGTTAAACTTGGCGTGATTGGGCCTGCCGGCAGATGGCCCTTGCGGTTGACCGCTGGACCGCTAGTTTCGACTTTCAATGCCAATATCCACGACCGAAGAGAAAAGGCCTCCAATATGTTCGCGATAATGAAAGCCGCCACTTCCGCATGCCTGCTGCTTGCCACGCTCACAGTCTCGATCACGAGCGCGAGCGCTAGTGACAAACCCATTCTCGACGCCGTCGACGCCAATGGCGCGGAGCAGCTGCAGTTGCTTGAAGAGACGGTCAACCAGAATTCCGGGTCGCTCAATGCCGCAGGGGTCCGCAAGGTCGGCGAAATCTACCGGCGCGAACTGGAGGATATCGGCTTTGCGGTGCGCTGGATCGACATGCCGCAATCGATGGGCCGTGGCGGTCATCTGGTCGCCGAACGGGATTTTGGCGAGGGTCCGAACCTCCTGCTGATCGGCCATCTCGACACGGTGTTCGAACCGGACAGTCCTTTCCAGCGCTTCGAGCGCGATGGCGACAAGCTGCGCGGCCCGGGCATCGCGGACATGAAGGGCGGCAATGCAGTGGTCATCTATGCTATGCGGGCGCTGATCGAGGCGGATGCAATCAAGGGCGGCAAGGTGACGATATTCTTCACCGGTGACGAGGAAAGTACCGGCACCCCGCTCGCCTATGCCCGCAAGGATCTGATCGCGGCCGGCAAAGCCGCCGACTATGCGCTTAACTTCGAAGGAGGCAGCCCTGAATGGGGAGTGATTGGCCGGCGCGGTTCCTCCAAATGGAAGCTCGAGGTGACCGGAAAGCGCGCCCATTCCTCGGGAATTTTCAGCGACGATAGCGGCGCCGGTGCCGCTTTCGAAATGGCGCGCATCCTGAACCGCTTTTACGGCGAGGTCCGCGGACCGCTCGGATTGACCTTCAATCCCGGCATGGTCGCCGCAGGGTCGGCGATCGACCCGGTCGGCAGCGCCGGAGCAGTGACGGTCAGCGGCAAGGATAATGTAATCGCCGAAACCGCCATTGCTTCAGGCGGTCTGCGCTTCATGAACGAAGCGCAATTGCGCGCCGCAGAAGCGCTGATGCAAGGCATCGTCGAGGACAGCCTGCCGCACACGCAGGCGACCATCACCTTCGAAGATAGATATCCCGCGATGGAGCTGACCGAGGCGAATGAAGCATTGCTCGAACGCCTCAACGCGGTGCACGCGCGGCTAGGCCTCGAACCCGCGAAATCCTTCCCGCCGGAAGGACGCGGCGCGGCGGACATCAGCTTCGTAGCGCCCTATGTCGCCAGTATGGACGGACTGGGCGTCGCCGGCACCGGCTCGCACACCGTCGAGGAGGAAATGGAGCTCGGCAGCCTGCAACAAGCCACGCACCGCACCGCCTTGCTGGTGGCGGATTTGCTGGCGAGTGATCTGATAAAGTGATGGTTCCCCGCTCCCTCGCTGGAGAAGGTGAAAACCGCTGTCCTACATCCGACCCGATCGCTTAATATCACAACCGCTCCGCACCATGCGCGGGACGGGCTCTTTGACAATCTGGATATGATCGCGGCGCTGGCAGCGGGGTGCGTGTTCCTATCGGACCGGTTTTGGCGGCAATCTGGAAGGTTACACTCGGTGACCGGTTGTTTTCCCAAAAATGCTGGAATTTTGCGGTCTGGGGGCAAAGATTACAGAAAATAAAAGCGGATGTTTGTGTAAAGTTCACGGCGCGACGCAAAATGGTCAAGCTCGCACGAAGACACTAAGCCACAAAGCGCAATCTCTTAGCGCCTTCGTGTCTTCGTGCGAGTCCCATAACCATGTTCCCCGACAAACGGGCAGGTGAGAACCGCTCCTTGGCCCCAACTTTGACAAACTTTGGGGTTCAAACGCGTCGCGAAAAACTAGTTCCCCGCCTCCCGGGCAACCTCGCGCCAGCCGATGTCGCGGCGGCAAAAGCCGCTCTCGAAATCGATCTGGTCGACCGCAGCATAAGCCTTGGCCTGCGCTTCGGTGGCGCTGTCGCCCAGCGCGGTGACGTTGAGCACGCGGCCGCCGCTGGCGACCAGTGCGCCGTCTTGCTCGGTGGTACCAGCGTGGAATATCTTGGCGCCCTCGCGTTCGGCTCGCGCCAGATTCTGGATCTTGCCGCCTTTCTCCGGTGTCGCGGGATAGCCCTTGGCGGCCATAACCACGGTCAGCGCGGTTTCGGGCGCAAAGATCGGGGCGCTGGTCTGGGCGAGGTCGCCCTTGGCGGTGCGCATCAGCAGCTTGGCGAGATCGCTTTCCAGCCGCATCATCAGCACCTGGCATTCCGGATCACCGAAGCGGGCGTTATATTCGATCAGCTGCGGGCCCGTGTCGGTCAGCATCAGCCCGGCGAACAGGACGCCGCTATAGGGCGTGCCCTCGGCGGCCAATGTGTCGACGGTTGGCTGGATGATCTCGTCCATCACCTGCTGTTGCAGGGCGGCGGTGAGGACAGGGGCGGGGCTATAGGCACCCATGCCGCCGGTGTTCGGGCCAGTATCGCCTTCGCCGACCCGCTTGTGATCCTGCGCGGTGCCGAAGGGGACGACCGACTTGCCGTCGGTGATCGCGAAGAAACTGGCTTCTTCGCCGGTCAGAAATTCCTCGATCACCACTTCCGCGCCGGCCGCGCCAAAGCCGCCGCCGAACATGTCGGTGATCGCGGCCTCGGCTTCGTCGCGGGTCTCGGCGATGATCACGCCCTTGCCGGCGGCCAGGCCATCGGCCTTGATCACGACGGGAATGGAGAAGCCGTCGAGTGCCTTGAGCGCGTCGGCGGAATTGGTGGTCCGGACATAGCCGGCGGTCGGGATATTGGCGCGGCTGCACAGGTCCTTGGTGAAGCCCTTCGAGCCCTCGAGCTGGGCCGCTGCCTTGTCGGGACCGAACACCGCTATGTCGGCGGCGCGCAGGCTGTTGCCAAGCCCGTCGACCAGTGGCGCTTCGGGGCCGACGACGACGAGATCGATGCGCTTGCCCTGGCAGAAGCGGACGACCGCGTCATGCTCGGCGATGTCCAGCTGGACCAGTTCGGCATGTTGCGCGATGCCGGGATTTCCCGGGGTCGCGTAGAATTTCTCGAGAGAAGGGGATTGCGCCAGCTTCCAGGCCAAGGCATGTTCGCGGCCACCGGAGCCAATCAACAGGATATTCATGGACGATTCCCTCTCATTAGACGCGAAGCTCCTAGCCGAGAGCGGGCAGGGTGACAACGCCCCGCCTTTGTCGGTTTCGGAAATATCCGGAGCGCTCAAGCGGGTGGTCGAGGATCGCTTCGGCTATGTCCGGATCAAGGGCGAGATATCGGGCTTCAAACGCGCGGCCTCCGGGCATGTCTATCTGGCGCTGAAGGACGACAAGGCGGTGATCGACGGGGTGATGTGGAAGGGCAATGCCGGGCGGCTGCCCTTCCAGCCAGAGGATGGCGTCGAGGTTGTGGTCTCGGGCAAGCTTACCACCTATCCCGGCCGCTCCAAATATCAGGTCGTGATCGACAAGATGGAACTGGCGGGCGAGGGGGCGCTGATGGCGCTGTTCGAGAAGCTCAAGGCCAAGCTGCTCGCCGAGGGTCTGTTCGATCAGGATCGCAAGAAAGCAATCCCGTTCCTGCCGAAAACCATCGGCGTGGTCACATCGCCAACCGGTTCGGTGATCCGCGATATATTGCACAGGCTCGCCGACCGCTGCCCCAGCCATGTGATTGTCTGGCCGGTGCTGGTGCAGGGCGAGGGTGCGGCGAAACAGATATCCCACGCCATTCGTGGCTTCTCCGACATGGCGCCGGATGGTCCGGTCGCCCGGCCCGATCTGGTCATCATCGCACGCGGCGGGGGTTCGATCGAGGATCTGTGGAGCTTCAACGAAGAGATTGTGGTCCGGGCTGTCGCGGATTGCGCGATCCCGATCATCTCCGCCGTGGGGCACGAGACCGATACCACGCTCTGCGATTTCGCCGCCGACCTGCGCGCACCGACGCCGACCGCTGCTGCCGAGATGGCGGTGCCGGTCCGGGCGGAATGGCTTGCTACCTTGTCGGAAAGCAAGGCGCGCATGGCGCGCAGCGTGCAGCGCAGTCTGAACACCGCTCAGGAACGGCTGGAGGCGCAGCGCCGTCTGATGCCCGCATTGACCGACTTGCTCCGCCCCCATCAGCAGCGGGTGGATGAAGTCTCCGAGCGGATGAAATATGGCATGAGCCAGAATATCGCTCACGCCCGCAGCCGTTTTTCAGCCAGCGCCGGAGCGTTGCGGCCGTCTATATTGCAGCAGCGGCTGGCGCGGTCGCAGGAACGGTTCAAACGGCTCGACTTGCCGGTCAGTCTGGTACAGCGTCCTTTGGACAGCGCGCGCCAGCGACTGGATGCGCTGTGGCGGCTGGCGGAACAAGTCTCCCCCGATGGCCCACTGAAAAGAGGCTATGCACGGGTATCGGGACCAGACGGCGGTCTGATCGCCAATCGTGCGGCTGCGCTCAAGGCCGGCCATCTCGACCTGCATTTCCAGGACGGGACCGTCGGTGCCAGCGTGACCGATGCCGCTCCAGCCAAGCCGAAACCCGCCCAAGCATCGGCCAGCCGAGTCAAAAAACCGTCGGATGACAGGCAGAAGGATTTATTCTAGTGGAATTTGCGTTAGGATTGGCCAGCTTCGGTAATCATGACCGTAAATCGCAGGTAAAGGATTCAGGGAGTAAGAACGTCCTATGTTAATGTCTAATCGCAACAAGGTGGCAAAGCTGCATTATATGCCCAATGGCTTCCGGCCGATGTCTGCGGGGGACCATGTCCTGTGCGCGGTCACCGGAGAAGCCATTCCGCTCGACGAACTCCGCTACTGGAGTGTCGAAAAGCAGGAGCCTTATGCAAGTGCACAGATTTCGGCTCGCGCCCATCTACCGGAAAGTGAACAGTGAGCGGACGGTTTAAAACCACGCTCTGCGCTTTGACGATCGCGGCGGTCGCCGTTCCTGCAGCCGTCGTATATGCCGAAGCCGATGATACCGAACAGTCCGCGTTTCGCGAGGCGATGAAATTCGGCTTTAGCGGAGAAGCCATCCAGGGCGGTGTGATGATCGGTGACGCGCCTGCGGGAACTGCCAGCCTTTCTTTCGACGGCGACCCCGTTCCGGTTGATGAAGATGGTAAGTTCATTATCGCATTCAACCGCGATGCCGGACAGGCGGCGCAACTGGTCGCGACGCTGGACAATGGTCAAACAGTCCGGAAGTTCATCAATATTGCGCCACGCAAATGGCAGATCGAACATGTCAGCCTCAATCGCAGCGGTCGGACCGCCAGCGAGGCCTTCAAGCAACGCCGTGCACCGGAGCTGGCGCAAATCAATGCTGCGCGCAGCGTCAAGAGTGACAGTGCAGGATGGCGCCAGAACTTCATCTGGCCGGTCAAGGGTCGGATCTCCGGGATGTTCGGCAATCAACGCATCTATAATGGCTCGCCTGGTAGCTATCATAGCGGGATCGATATCGCCGCTGCCAATGGCACTTATTATGTAGCACCCGCCGACGGCGTGGTGACGCTGGCGGCGAGCAGTCCGTTTACGCTTGAGGGCAATTTGCTGATGATCGACCATGGCATGGGGCTCAACAGCGCTTTCCTGCACAGTTCTGAAATTTTGGTAAAGCCCGGGCAGATCGTAAAGCGTGGTGAACCTATCGGCCGTATCGGTTCAACCGGAAGCGCGACCGGACCGCATCTTCACTGGTCGATGAAGTGGAATCAGGCGAGGATCGACCCGATTCTATTGACCGGGTCGATGGATTAGCTCGGCAATCAGTTGACCACCCGCATGACTTTGAACCCCCGGCCATCATTCACCTTGGCCAGGTAGCTCCCGAGCGCGGCCCGTTTTATCACTATCGAATCACCAGCTTTTGGAGCTCGCATCGAACTGCGTGGAGAATCGGTCTGTTGCCAAACTGCTCCATCTTCAAGGCGCATAAGCCACTTGCCGCTTCGGATCTTCCTGGCGGACTGAACCGTACCATCAATCTCCGCGATTTCGTCACCTTCATCGCCATCGCCACCGAAAAGCTTGATTCTCGGCAGGGTCAGTCCAAACAGGCCGCGCCGGGCTTCGCGAACCTGTTCGCGATCGGCAATGACCACCTGGTTGGTTGATTGGGCGGTTTGCAGCGTCGTGACCTTTTCATCGTAGCAAGCCAGTCGTGCAGTAGGATCAGCCATATCCTTGCAAGCCAATAGATCGGTGTAGACAGTCGGCGGCGCGGTCAGCGCTTTTCTGCGATCAAGCTCCTGAGCAGCTGCCGGGGCACTTAGGCCTGCTGCCACAGTGATGGTTGCTGAAATCATGCCTGCGATGAACCATTTAGAACTAACCATGCTGAGCTTTCCCGTCGTTGGAATTCAAGTTTCTCCTCACATAAGCAATAGCGCCATCGGAGGCAATTCATTGTTAAGCGACTGAAGCATGTGGATCAAGGGACCGGTGTCACACCTACAAAACGCGCGATTATCGCCGATTTTTCGGCGGCTTGAACTGTGACAAAATAGTTACAATCTCTACAAAAACTGCCCTTTTCCCTGAACAGAAGCTTTACAGGTCACAAGCCTTGTTGCAATTGACCCCCAACTCGGTGGTCGAATCCGTGCGTTTGGGGCGCGCTGATTGCCATCGGTCAACAACCGGGGATCGGCCACAATGGTCAACCTCTCCAGAATAAGGGACTGGATTACATGAGAAAATATTCAAACCTGAAGGCATCCGTTGCACCTATGGTGCTCGGACTCGCTATGGTTTCTACGCCTGCATTCGCGCAGGACCAAGAAGCAGCCGAGGCGTCTGAAAGCGTAATTATTGTTACGGGTTCGCGCATCAGCAATCCTAACCTCGTACAATCTGCTCCAGTAAACGTAGTGGGCGAAGACGAAATTGATTTGCGTCAGGCTTCCAATGCTGAAGAACTGATCGGCGAACTGCCTGGTGTTTCTCCAGGTGTTAACGGCAGCGTGAATAACGGTAGTGCCGGTTTTGCAACGCTCAACCTGCGTAACCTCGGTTCGCGTCGTAACTTGGTTCTTCTGGACGGCACTCGCTTGGTTCCATCGAGCCTGAGCAGCCAGACCGATCTTAACATCATTCCAGTTGCTCTAGTTGAACGTGTAGACATCGTAACCGGCGGCGCTAGTTCGGTTTATGGTGCGGATGCTATCGCAGGTGTTGCCAACTTCGTAACGAAGCGCGACTTTGCTGGCGTTGACATGGGCTTTTCCATGGGCCTTGCTGAAGAAGGTGACGGACAGCGTTTCCGTACCGACGTAACAATCGGCGCGAATTTTGACGACGGACGCGGTAACGCAGTTCTGAGCGTTGGCTACCAGACGGTTGACTCGGTACTGCAAAGCGATCGTGCGATTTCGCAGGACGCTCTGTTCATCGAAGGCTCGAAGATCGGTTCCGGTACATCGACACCTACCCGCATCACCAGCGACCGTGATACATTCGCTAACCCGACGTCAAACGGCATGGGTGGATTTGATGCCAACCCAAACAATCCGCTGGCTGCTGCTGATCAGCGCGCTGACCGGACTGCAAACCAGAACAGCTTTGCAAATGACGTGTTTGTTCCAACATTCAACACGTTCAACTTCGCTCCGTTCAACTACTTCCAGACCCCGCTAGAACGCTTCAACGTGTTCGGTAAAGCGCGGTATGAAGTAACCGACAATATCGAAGTTTACACAAAAGCGATGTTCACGAAGAGCACCGTAAGCCTTCAGCTCGCTCCATCCGGCCTGTTTGGTGATACGTGGCAGTTCCCATTGAACAACCCGTTCATCAACGATGCTCAGCGTCAGCAGATCTGTGCTGGTCAGGGCTTTGTGCAAGAACCAAATCCAAACTATGTCGACGAAGCTACAACGCCTGGTGTTCCGCCAACGCGGGATAGCGGTGTTCGTAATGTTGATGCGGCAACTTGTACTGCAGCCGGTGCTGCTACCAACCCAGGCGACGCTGATTACCTGGAAGTTCCAGTAACGATCAATCGTCGTTTGGTTGAGCAAGGCAATCGTCAGACCGATTATGTCACAAACCAGTTCCAAATCTGGGGCGGTGTTCGTGGTTCGGTTACCGAAACCATCGATTTTGATGTTTACGGTAGCTATGGTCAGTCAGATCGTACCCAAACCAACCGTAACTGGGGTTTGAAATCGCGGGTACAACAGGCTCTTCGGGCCAATGATGCCAACACCTGCTCGGATACCAGCAACGGTTGTGTGCCGATCAATCTTTTCGGTCCTCAAGTTGGTACCAACGAAGGTCGTAACATCTCTGCTGAATCAGTAGCATTCTTCAACCAGCCAAGTGGCCAGACTGTCAAAACCTCGCTCGCTGTAGTGAATGCCAGCCTGTCCGGTGATCTCGGTACGGAAAGCTTCCTTTTTGCTGATACGCCAATCGGTTTTGCTGTCGGTGCTGAATATCGCAAGTATACGGCGGAACAGGCTTCCGACGTAGCCAGCGGCACTCAGGACGAAGTTTTGGGTACCGGCGCACCATCGCCTAGCTACCAAGGCGAATATGATGTTAAGGAAGTCTTCGGCGAATTGATCATTCCAATCGCTGAAAATATCCCTGGTATCTATAACCTGACCGTAGAAGCTGGTGTTCGTTACTCCGACTATTCCAACTCGGGCGGAAGCACGACTTGGAAAGCTGGTGGTACCTGGGAGCCAGTTGAAGGCTACAAGATCCGTGGTATCTATCAGCATGCGGTTCGTTCGCCTAACATCGGTGAATTGTTCGCTCCTGTTGTGACCGGTTTGACTGCATTGGCTGTTGATCCATGCGCAGGCGCTGGTGGCATTGGATTGTCCGCAATCTGTATCGCTCAAGGTGCGCCTGCTGCTTCGATTGGTTCCATCCCGGTACCATCGGCTTCGCAGATCAACGCTACTTCAGGCGGCAACCCGAACTTGGGCCCTGAAACGGCGAACAGCTACACCATCGGTGTTGTTTTGACGCCACCATCAGTACCTGGTCTGTCGATCACAGCGGATTATTATAACATCAAGGTTACGGGTGCTATTACGACCCCGACACCAGGTGATATTCTGGATCCATGCTTTGTAGACCGCGATCCAACGGCTTGTGCGTTGATTGTTCGTAACCCGCTCAACGGTTCGTTGAACGGTGGTGGTGATACTCCTGGTCTGTTGTTGCAGTTGACCAATCAGGGCACGATCGAAACCTCAGGTGTCGATTTGCGGGTTGCTTATCAGCTTCCTACCAGCTTCGGTAAAGTCGCATTTGACTTTGGCGGTAACTGGACCCGGGAACTGAAATTCCAGAGTAGCCCTGCTTCGATCAACCGCGAATGTGTCAGCTTCTACGGTGAAAACTGTGAGCCAATCACTCCAGAACTCACTTTTAACGCTCGTACGACCGTTAGCCTGGATGATACCGTTGATATCTCGTTGTTGTGGACTTGGATGGATGGCGTTTCGCTTGAACCACTCAGTGCTTCCTTCGGCGGTGCTTTGCCGGAATACAGCTCGATCAGCGCTTACAGCTACTTCGATCTGACAACCCGGTTTAGCGTTACGGATAACTTTGAGTTGACCGCTGGCGTACAAAACCTCCTCGACAAGAAACCACCTAACGTTTCTTCGTTCGTCGGTTCGAGCTCATATAACTCGGGTAACACCTACCCGACGACATATGATGCGATCGGTCGTCGTTACCAGGTTACAGGACGTCTGCGCTTCTAATTAGCAGACAGTTTAGTAATCAATCAGGAGCGGCGGGATATTTCCCGCCGCTCTTTTTTTGTATATATGGCTGGCACAGCTAGGGATGGTGGGCGGTACCAATGATCAATTTATCTGACTCCGACGATGTCATGAGGGGCTCCACGGCCTTGGCAGATGGCGGCAAGATGGATGAGGCGATTGGTCTTGTTCAATCGGCGATCAAAGAACAGCCCCATGACGGAAAGCTTTGGCACATATTGGGGACATTGCACCGGACGGATCAGAATTCCGCTGCCGCGTTGGCTGCACTGGAAAAAGCCCTGAGCTATCAACCGCAGAACGCCGTTCTTCATCACGCCATCGCAAGAGTGACCATGGAAGCGGGAATGCCAGCGGTAGAGAAATTTGACCAGGCCCGGCAATTTGCACCGAATGATGGTTCAATAATAATGGGTCGTAGTGCCGCACAAATGGCCTCGGGAAAATTCGATGAGGCAATTGCAGATCTTGAACTTATCCTGGCCAGCAATCCTCTATGGCTGGAGGGTCATGATCTGCTTTCACAAGCCCGTTGGATGTCCGGCGATAAAATAAGCTTTACGACATCCTTCACCCAGGCGCTCAAAACCAATCCGCAAAATGGATCGCTATGGGCGAAATGCCTGGATGCACTGTTGAAGGCAGATCGTTTCGCAGAAGCATCGGAAACGGTAGAACAGGCGAGAGCGGCGTTGGGAGACAGTCGCGGACTGACAATGTATGATGCAATCTGCGCATCTGAACTGGGTGAAACGAAAAGGGCTGACCAGCTATTCGCAGCTTTGGCGCCGATTACTGAGATTGCGCTCGCGGTGCGGCATATGCGGCACCTGTTTCGAACCGGTCATTTTGAGTTGGCTGCCCGTTTAGGGGAGTCGTTTGTTCACGATCCTGATGCCAATCAGATTTGGCCCTATCTCTCTTTGGCGTGGAGAGCGATCGGCGACGCCCGTTGGCAATGGCTGGATGATCAAGAAGGTCTTGTCCAAATCTATGACTTGGAAGATCAAATCGACATTGCCGCACTAGCAACAAGCCTAAGGTCGATCCATGTTGCAAAGGCGGATATGATTGGACAATCGGTTCGCGGTGGCAGCCAGACAGATGGCCCGCTTTTTGCGAGGATCGATCCGGAAATCCAGAAGCTAAAATCTGTCATTCGATCGACAGTGAAAGACCATATTGACGGCCTTCCTGCGTTGGACCCGACCCACCCGGTCTTGCGGCACCGGTCAAATTCTATTCGGTTTTCTGGCTCGTGGTCGGTGCGATTGACGGGTGCCGGCTTTCACACCAGCCACCTCCATCCGATGGGCTGGTTCAGCTCTGCATTCTATGTCAATTTGCCCAACGAAACAGAGATGGGGCCACCCCCTTCTGGCTGGTTGGCCTTGGGCGCACCGCCGCCAGAGCTTAATCTCGACCTGCCTGCTATCCGGCATATAGAACCCAAACCCGGCCGACTGATCATTTTTCCATCGATCATGTGGCACGGGACAGTGCCGTTTGAGGATGGCGAGAGATTGTCTGTAGCATTTGATGTAGCGACACCGTCGCCGATCGATAACTCAGTATAGCCGACCGGCTATCTAGATAAGTGGCGCTTTCAGATCGATGTCGATCCCGACAGCTTCGGCAACTTTTCCGGCCCAGAACGCAACTTTCTCTATCTCATCGGCATGGAGTGTCTCTGCGGATGATCGTTCCTCGTTGCGGCCGTCACGATCGAATTCCGTACCGTGTTTGGAATGACTGTTAAAGGCCGGGCCGTCTACCATATGGCTTATCTGCCGGTCATCCAGATCCAGTTGATAAAGCCGGGACATATTGGTCATGGCTACGTGCGGTTCGGCGAGCAAAGTTTCACTGTCTATCGTCTTTATTCGGTCAGCACCAAAACGGGCGATGAGCTTCTGGAATATCGATTGCTGGGCGAGCCACCCGGCTGCGGCAATCTGCAAATCGGTTTGGCGAAAGTGCTGATCGTCGTCGAAACCCAGATCGACAAGCCCCATTTTGCGCAATTCAGCGAATTGCTCCCTGGCCCAAAGTCTGCCTGTAATTTGTTTTCTCGCGATCGAGCCCAGAAACACCGGCAGGGGTGCATGGATCAGAAGAGCGCGGGAATTTGGCAACAGGTCCAGAAATTGTTCAGCCAAGCCGTTGACGATACAGGAGGGTTTGACGATGGTCGTCTCGGAAGGGTTGAACGGACGAGCCAGCAATTCCAGCAAGTTTCCGACAATCTCCCGCGCTTTGTGTTTGTCAGGTGCGCCAGAATAATATCCCGTGGCATCTTGCAGGATCACAGGTTCCTTCAGGCCCATGGAGATATTCTCGAGGTCGAAAGCACGTGCCAATAAGGTCGAGCAGCAAAATCCTGAGTGCAATATAAAATGAACCGGAATATCTGCACTCGTTGGCACTGCCACGTCTGTCCGGCTGATTATCTTGCGTTCGAGATTTGTCGGCAAATATTCATCCGAGATGAATGTGGCTGATTGGTGGACCTGCCTGGGCGCGTAGACGAAATGAACCATGTCCCCATCCGGTTGATATCGGTGGGCTAGCCAATCTGGATCAAGGGCAGTTTTGGTTTTGGGATCTGTAGAATGCACATGAGCAATTTGCACCGACTTGCCGAGCGAAGCAAGAAAAACGAGCCGATTTAATAGCCCATTGAAATCGGGAAAAGATTCAAATAGAAATAGTTTCGAGGATACGCGTTTTTGATCAAAGTCTGAACTGCGGTAAGGAGATTTCACGTGCGAGTAAAAGCTATAAGTCTGACATTGGCGTCCGTTGTATTTCTGGGAGCATCTAGTGTAGCCGCTAAAGATGCAAAAAGTGCGGATGAAACCGAAACCGTAAAAGAGCAGGACGATTCAAACGTCATCAAATGCGAACGGCAAGCGGTTACCGGGTCTCGCGCACGCAAGAAGCGTGTCTGCTTGACCGTAGCGGAATGGCGGGCTCGTCGCTCTGCAGGACAGCGTACAGCAGACGCACTTTTGCAGGACGCGTCTCGAGGCTTTCCGGAAGTCAACTAACAAGCAGTATTTGGCGCTTTGAAAGACGGCTTGCCGGTGCCTTAGCTGGCAACCGGCTCCATCTTCAACGCGCCATCGCCTTCATCAATATTGACCGTGCTGTTATCCGGCACGTCACCGCGCAGGATCAGGTCGGCGAGCGGGTCCTGAAGATATTTCTGGATCGCTCGCTTGAGCGGCCGTGCGCCGTAGACCGGATCATAGCCGACCCGCCCCAGCCAGCGCCTTGCGGCATCGGTCAGGTTCAGCTCAATCTTGCGGTCCTTGAGCAATTTCTGCACCCGCAGGACCTGGATATCGACGATCGGTGCCATATGCTCCTCGGCCAGCCGGTGGAACAGGATGATTTCGTCGAGCCGGTTGAGAAACTCGGGGCGGAAATGGGCGCGGACGACTTCCATCACCTGCGGTTCGACATCCTTGACCGTCTCGCCGTCCTTAAGGTTCGCCATATACTGGCTGCCGAGATTGGAGGTCAGGATGATCAATGTGTTGGAAAAATCCACCATGCGGCCCTGGCCGTCTGTCAGGCGACCATCGTCCAGTACCTGCAGCAGCACGTTGAACACATCACTATGCGCCTTTTCGACTTCGTCAAACAGGATCACTTGATAAGGGCGCCGGCGAACCGCTTCGGTCAATACGCCGCCTTCGTCATAGCCGACATAACCCGGAGGCGCGCCAATCAGGCGTGATACGCTATGCTTTTCCATGAATTCTGACATGTCGATGCGGACCATCGCCTGATCATCATCGAACAGGAACCCAGCGAGGGCCTTGGTCAGTTCGGTCTTGCCGACGCCGGTAGGGCCGAGGAACAGGAAGCTGCCCAGGGGCCGGTTCGGGTCCTGCAGGCCAGCGCGGCTGCGGCGCACGGCTGCGGAGACTGCCGAGATTGCGTCCTTCTGGCCGATCACCCGCTTGCCGATCAATTCTTCCATTGCCAACAGTTTCTCACGCTCGCCCTCGAGCATCTTGTCGACCGGGATGCCGGTCCATTTGGAAACCACGGCGGCGATATCTTCGGACACGACTTCCTCGCGCAGCATCGCTCCTTCGCTCGCTCCAGCAGCTTCTTCCAGCGCTTTCTCGAGATTGGGAATGGTGCCGTAGCTCAGCTCTCCGGCCTTGGCGAGATCGCCAGCCCGTTCGGCCTGCTCGAGTTCAAGCCGTGCATGATCAAGCTTTTCCTTGAGCTGCGCCTCGGCGTGGATCTTGTCTTTCTCGCCCTGCCAGCGCGTGGTTAGTTCAGCAGAATGCTGCTCGAGTTCGGACAGTTCTTTTTTAAGTGTTTCGAGACGTCCTTTGGACGCATCATCGCTTTCCTTGGAAAGCGCCTCGCGTTCGATCTTTAGCTGGATAATCCGGCGGTCGAGCGTTTCGATTTCTTCGGGTTTTGATTCGACTTCCATGCGGATGCGCGATGCAGCTTCGTCCATCAGATCGATAGCTTTGTCGGGCAGGAAGCGGTCTGAAATATAACGGTTCGACAGGGTAGCCGCGCTGACCAGAGCGCCATCGGTAATCCGGACGCCATGATGCAGTTCATATTTTTCCTTCAATCCGCGCAGGATCGAGATCGTGTCCTCGACGGTCGGTTCGCCGATGAAGACGGGCTGGAACCGGCGTTGCAGGGCAGCATCTTTTTCGACATATTTCTGATATTCGTTGAGCGTGGTCGCTCCGATACAGTGGAGTTCACCGCGTGCCAGAGCTGGCTTGAGCAGGTTAGAGGCATCCATCGACCCTTCCGAAGCGCCCGCGCCGATCAGAGTGTGCATCTCGTCAATGAACAGGATGATTTCGCCCTCGGCTCCTCGTACTTCGTCGAGCACGCTCTTCAGCCGCTCTTCAAATTCGCCGCGATATTTTGCACCGGCGATCAATGAGCCCATGTCGAGCGACATCAGACGGCGATCCTTCAGGCTGTCCGGCACATCGCCATTGGCTATGCGCAGCGCCATGCCTTCGGCGATAGCGGTTTTGCCGACGCCGGGCTCACCGATCAGCACCGGATTATTCTTGGTCCGCCGCGCCAAAATCTGGATTGTTCGGCGGATTTCCTCGTCGCGGCCGATCACCGGATCAAGCTTGCCGTCGCGCGCTGCCTGGGTCAGGTCGCGGGTGAATTTCTTCATCGCTTCATAGGCATTTTCGGCCGTAGCGCTATCTGCCGAGCGTCCGCCGCGCAAATCGTTGATTGCACTGTTCAGGGCGTCGGGGGTAACGCCGGAGGATTGCAGCGCCTTGCCAGCTGCACTCTCTTTTGAAAGCAAAAGTGCAAGCAGCAGCCGTTCGACCGTGACAAAACTGTCACCGGCTTTTTCGGCGATTTGCTCAGCCTGATCGAGTACACGAACCGCGTCGTTGTTCAGGCCCGGCGTTTGCTGGGCACCGCCACCGGATACCGCAGGAATCTTGGCCAGCACTGCATCAATTTCCTGATGCGCCTTTTTGGCATCGCCGCCCGCCTTGGTGATCAGTCCCGCTGCCATGCCCTGATCGTCTTCGAGCAGCGCCTTGGCGACGTGCGCGGCAGTGATCTGCTGGTGGTTCATCCGGATGGCAACGGTCTGTGCAGATTGCAAAAACCCTTTGGCGCGGTCGGTGAATTTCTCAAGGTTCATTGGTTCATCCTGTTTAATCTTGGTCTCTTGTCATAAATATGGTGTTGTAGTCGTGCAACACAACCATATTGATGACTTTTTCCGTTGGATATATATGGTAAGCGCTAACGGGCGTTAAGATACGCGCAGCATATGATGCTGTCGGGGAGGAACAAATACGTGAAAACACTTAAGCGGGCAGGCGTCGGGCTGCTGACTTTTCTTGCGTTGGCGGCTATCGGCCTGGCGGTATGGGAACCGCTGTCCGTTGAAGCCGCCTCTGCCCCGCCGGAAGGCTCCTATGAAGCGCGGATTGTCCGTGATGAATTTGGGGTTCCGCATATTTTCGGCAAGACCGATGGGGATGTCGCTTATGGCGTCGCCTATGCCCATTCCGAAGATGATTTTGCGACGCTGCAGGAAGTGACGGCGATGACGCGGGGCCGGATGGCGACGCTCAACGGAGCGGACAGCGCGCCGATCGACTATATCGCGGCTTTGCTTGATGTCCGCGGGACTGTGACCCGCAAATATGATGATCTCCCCGCTGACGTCCGCGCTGTACTTGCCGGCTATGCCTCCGGTCTCAATGCTTATGCTGCGGATCATCCCGAGGAGGTCAGTCTGGCCAAATTATTCCCGGTCAATGGCCAGGATATTGCTGCTGGTTTTGTACTCCGCTCGCCATTTTTCTTCGGCCTTAACAATCCGATAGAAGCGCTGGTGCAGAACAAGCCACTCCCGAGAGAAGGCGGGCCGCGCCTGTCCGGCGAGCAAGAAAAAACGTCTATCCATCCGCTGAGCCCCGATAAGATAATAGAAGACGAGACCGTCACGCCGGTTGGACCCGATCCGGATGAGAACGGTTCCAACGCTTATGCAATTGCGCCGGAACGTTCTCCCGAAGGCAAGACCCGACTGATCTCAAATTCGCACCAGCCATTGCGCGGCAATGTCGCCTGGTACGAGCTGGTTGTGCATAGCGAAGACGGCTGGGATTTTGCCGGAGCCAATTTCCCCGGGTCGCCTTTCCCGTTTCTGGGGCATAATAAATATCTCGGCTGGACCAATACCGTCAACCGGCCTGATCTGGTCGATATCTACAAGCTGACGCTGAACGACAAGAAAGATGCCTACCGCTTTGATGGCGAATGGAAGCCGCTCGAGAAAAAGCGCGTCTGGCTGAAAATCAAATTTGGTCCCTTTGTCATTCCCTATCCGCAGGTCGCCTATCGGTCGATCCACGGGCCGGTCATCATGAACGACAGCGGGGCCTATGCGCTCCGCTACGCGGGTATCGACGATCTGGATATGCTGACCCAATATTACCGGATCAACAAGGCGAAAAATTTTGACGAATGGCAGGCGGCGATGGCGGGGCAGGGCGTTCCCGCGACCAACTTCATCTATGCCGATGCCGAGGGCAATATCGGGCTCTATTATAATGCGATGTTCCCCGACCGGCCCGAAGGCTATGACTGGCGAACGGTGCTGCCCGGCGATACCTCGGCGACGCTATGGCAACAACCTCTGCCGTTTACTCGTGTCCCCGCTCTGGTCAATCCGGCATCTGGCTATATCATGAACGCCAATAACACGCCGTTCATCGCGGCGGGGCCAGGGGACGAGCTCAACCCTGACAATTTCTCGCCGCTGCTCGGGGTCGAAGGTGACCAGACCAACCGCTCGCGCCGGTCGATTGCCTTGCTGGAACGCGCCAATGCCGACGGCAAGATCACCGACGCCGAATTGTGGGCGGTCAAATATGATACTGGCTACGAGAAAGCAGGCTATGCAAAAAATTGGCTAAGCAAGATTGCCGCGCTCGATTTGAAGGACAGCGCCAAACTGCTCAAGGCGCAGCAGCTGCTTGGTCAGTGGGACTGGAATCTCGATGGCAAGGGCGCTGCCGACGCGCTTGCGTTGATGGTCCTGCGTCCGGCGAACAAGTCGCATTACAACCGCGGCACTATGCCTGATCCACGACAGATACTGGAAGAAACGGTCGACCATCTGACCAAATATTTCGACCAGATCGATCCGCCGATGATGGATGTTCTACGGATGCGGCAGGGCGATGTCGATCTGCCGGTTGATGGAGGCAATGATACAATCCGCGCCTCGACCCTGTGGGATGTCGAAGACGATGGCCGGCTGAGCGTGCGCCACGGCGACAGTTTCATCCAGTTTGTCGAATGGTCCAGAGACGGCAAAGTCCACTCGCGCTCGATCCAGCCCTTCGGTGCTGCAACAACGCGGCCAAAGTCACCCCATTATACCGACCAGATGCAATTGTTTGTCGACAAGAAACTCAAACCGGTGTGGTTCGATCCCAAGGAGCTGGAGAAGCATAAGACAAGTGATAAGGTGGTGAAGAGCAAGCGCTAACCGACGGCTTCTCTACATCAAGCGCGGAGTACATGGAAGCAGCTGTGCTCAACACTTGGTGCGGAGCTTTGGCCTCAACCGGTGCAGTACGAAATCTAAGGCACCAGAACCGTATCTACCGCCTCCGGCAACAAATCCGGATAATCGGTAATATAATGCAATCCCCGGCTTTCTTTCCTTGCCAGCGCTGATTTCACAATCAAGTCCGCGACCTCGATCAGGTTGCGCAGTTCGATCAGATCCTGGGTCACACGGAAATTACCGTAATATTCCTGCACTTCGCCGCGCAGCAGGTCGATGCGATGCTGGGCGCGTTCGAGGCGTTTGGTGGTGCGAACGATGCCGACATAATTCCACATGAACCGGCGGATTTCGGTCCAGGTCTGCTTGATCACGACCTCTTCGTCGCTGTCGGTGACGCGGCTTTCATCCCAAGGGCGGATCGGGGGCGGGGCAGGGAGCTCGTCCCAATGTTCGGCGATATCCCGTGCTGCGGCGTCGCCGAAGACGAAACATTCTAGCAGACTATTGGAGGCCAGCCGGTTGGCGCCGTGCAAGCCGCTTTCGCTGGCTTCGCCCGCGGCATAGAGACCGGGCAAGTCGGTGCGTCCGGCGAGATCGATCAATATCCCGCCGCAGGTATAATGTTGCGCGGGCACGACCGGGATCGGTCCTTTTGTCATGTCGATGCCTAGCCCGAGGAGCTTGTCGTATATATTCGGGAAATGCCCCTTCACAAATTCCGGGTGGCGGTGGGAGATGTCTAGATGCACATAGTCCAGTCCGAGCCGTTTGATCTCGTGGTCATTGGCGCGGGCCACGATATCACGCGGAGCCAGTTCCATGCGTTCCGGATCAAAGCGATCCATATAGCGATCGCCAGCTTCGTCGCCTGCATCATCCGGCAATTTCAGATGCCCGCCTTCGCCGCGCACCGCCTCGGTGATCAGGAAATTCTTGACCTCGAGATTATAGAGGCAGGTTGGATGGAATTGCATCATCTCCATATTGGAAACCCGTGCGCCCGCGCGCCAGGCCATGGCTATGCCATCGCCGGTCGCGCCGCGTGGTGCGGTGGAGAATAGATAGGTCCGGCCAGCGCCTCCGCTGGCCATGATCGTTGCGCGCGAGGTCAAAGTTTCGACATGGCCGGTTGCGTTGTTGAGCGCGTAGACGCCCCAGACATGCTGGGCACCGGTGGGTGTTTCTGCATGACGGTCGACGATCAGGTCAATCGCTACCATATGCGGACGCAGGGTGATATTCGGATGCGCTGCAGCTGTATTCTGCAACGCTTCCTGAACGGCCCAGCCGGTGGCGTCATCGACATGGACGATCCGGCGGTGGCTGTGCCCGCCTTCGCGGGTGAGATGGAGGACTTCTGCTTCCTTGTTGAACGGCACGCCCATATCCTCGAGCCGTTCAATCGCTGCTGGCGCATTTTCGACCACAAATTCAACAGTTTCGCGGCGGTTGAGGCCGGCACCCGCGACCATCGTGTCGTTGATATGATTGTCGAATGTATCGCCCGCGTCGAGCACGGCAGCAATTCCGCCCTGGGCCCATGACGTGGAACCGCCGGTGAGTTCACCCTTGGCGAGAACCAGCACTTTGTGAGTCCGGGCCAGCGTGATCGCGGCGCTCAATCCGGCCGCGCCGGAACCGATGATGATGACGTCGTGGTTCAATTGATAAATTCCGTTCGTCCTGAGCTTGTCGAAGAGTGTCTCTCTTCTGACAGGCGTGATCCGACAGGCTCACTACAGACGGGGCTGGAGCGCGCTATCCGCATTAAGCCGCTTTGGCGCGGGTAAGATTGAGGAACACATCCTCAAGATCCGCCTCTCTTGTCGTGACATCGACTATCGCAAAACCGCGTTCCTGTATCGCTGCCATCACGCCGCCGGCATTGGTCCTGTCCTTGTTATAGGTGACCGCTACCGTGCGCGCGCCAATGATTTCGGCTTTTTCGAAAAGGTCATTAGCGAAGGAGACCGCATCCTGCGCTTCGCTGATGTCGCGGTCCAACGTCAGCTCGACCAGTTTTTCACGCGCCATGTCGACCAGTTCCGGTGTTGGCTTGTTGGCGATCAGCTTGCCGTGGTTGATAATAGCGATCCGGTCGCACAGATTTTCTGCTTCTTCGAGATAATGGGTGGTCAGCACAATCGTCACGCCGGCCTTGTTGAGTTCGATCACATATTCCCAAAGCTGTTGCCGCAGATCGATATCGACGCCCGCAGTTGGTTCGTCGAGTACCAGAATCGGCGGAGAGTGGACCATCGCCTTGGCGACCAGCAGCCGGCGTTTCATGCCGCCCGACAATGTCCGGGCATAGGCGTTGGCCTTGTCCTCAAGATGCACCGCGCGAAGCAATTCCATCGTCCGGCGCTTTGCTTTCGAGACACCATAGAGCCCGGCCTGCACTTCCAGCGCTTCAAACGGCGTGAAGAACGGATCGAAAATAATCTCTTGCGGTACGATCCCGATCGACGCTTTGGCGTTGCGCGGACTGTCATCAATATCAAAACCCCAGATATTGGCGCTGCCGCCGGTTTTGCGTACCATTCCGGAGAGAATGTTGATCAGGGTAGACTTGCCCGCGCCATTGGGGCCCAAAAGCCCGAAGATCGAACCGCGAGGGACATCAAAACTGATGTCATCCAGAGCCTTTTGCCCTCCGGCATAGGTTTTCGAAAGATTCTTGATCGAGATCGCTGCATTGGTCATTCGCTTCGCATAAACATCTTGTCGGGGACAATCAAAGGCTTTGCTGTTTTAGAGTGAAGGGACTGCGTCGGCCCGTCTCCCATTCGATTTTGTGTAAATATGGCGGTTTTGAACCACTCCCCGTTTGAAATCCGGAAATCAACAATTGGCACTGTAACATTTGGTTAATCTAGATTTTCAATAATATTTAGTAGTTTGGCGTTTATAGCTTCGAGGGTGAACAACAGGACATATTTTGCGCGGACCAAATGGTCCGCATTTTATTGCGCGGCGCTTATTCCGCTATGTGCAATTCTATATGTCCCGCTGACTGTCGTCGAAGCGGCGTCCGGCAGTGCCCAAACACGAACGACGGTCAACCAGGGTGTGAACATCACCAAGAATGCAGACCTGCACTTCGGGAATTTTGCCGCAGGCACGACCCAGAGCCGGTTCAGCATCGATCCGGACACGGATGCCTTGACCCAATTGAGTGGCAATGCTGTCTCGTTGGGCGGAACCCGGACAGCTGCGTCGTTTTCGGCATTTGGAACGCCGCTGGAGCGGGTCCGCTTCACGGTCAGTCAAAACCAGATCAATCTGATTCGTGTTGGTGGCACCCAGACCATGCGAGTCGATCAATTTCGCCTTGATGGCGGGAATGGGACGAGGAACCGCTTTCTGAATGCGGCCGGGAGAGCCGACTACAAGCTTGGGGGACGGCTCACAATCGGCGCTAATCAGCCAGGGGGTGCTTATGTGGGGACATTCAACATCACTATTGATTATCAATGAACGGTGTCATTCCATCAATGGGATTACCGGGAAATTAACTATAGCTGTAAATGCAAAGTTGCAGCTTTCGACTTAGGGCAGTTTTTGTGAAGACCAGAGATCAAATTCTACCGCGCCTTATTGGCGGCCTGTTAATCGTGCTTGTCGCTCTGACCAGTGCACCGGCCGCCTTTGCGCAAACCGATACGGCCGAGGCTGATGCCGTGGTCGTCAGCCCGCTGTCGCTCGTGCCGGTTGACGATCTCAATTTCGGCAATCTGATTCCCGGGTTGCTGGGAGGCACCGCAATAGTAAGCACGTCGGGTGTCCGTACCGTGTCCGGAACAGTGGTTGCGGCAGGCGGTTCGGTGAGCAACGCCGAGTTTCAGGGCTATGGTACGGCTAACCGGTACGTATATATTACGACGGGGTCCGCTACCTATTTGCTTAATCGTGTCGGTGGGGGCGCCAATATGACGATGCGCTCGCTTACCCTGCAGGCGGATAATCTGACGCCGACATTTTTCCCCGGCCTCTTCCGCATAACGGCGACGGATGTGATTACGCTTCGTATCGGCGCGACTTTGGACGTAGGCCCCAGTCAGCAAACCGGTGTCTATGAAGCGACCTTCCCGCTCACCATGAACTATTTCTGATATTTGCAGGATTGCGCGACGCTCGATCCGTTGCTAATCGCTTCTACATGATTGACGCTCCGGAAATTGTCAGAACAACCAAGAAACGCAACGCTTGCGATGGTGCCACCGATATTCCGGGCGGCGCAGCCCTCGGTCATCCGCTTGTGTGGCTCGAGATTGACGAAAAAGGCTATGTCGACTGCGGCTATTGTGACCGGCGATTCGTTCTGAATGGCGGCCCTGCAGACGTTGCCCCGGCTCAGCCCGAAGAATAATCCGACATAGGGGGTGCAAGGCCCCCGATTCATTTCTATATGTAGGGAATGATAAAAAACCTTGATCCCCGCTCGTTCCTATATCGTCCCGATGGCCTCGACCCCGAGCGCGCAAAAGCGCTTGTTGCGGGCAGCCTGTCTGCTTGTGACGATGGTGAACTCTATCTGCAATATAGCGCGGTTGAGAGTTTCGGCTTTGATGATGGCCGTCTGAAAACTGCTGATTACAGCACCGACAGCGGCTTTGGCCTTCGCGGTGTCTCGGGCGAGATGACCGGTTTTTCTCACAGCAACGAAATCAGTGAAGCGGCGATCAAACGCGCTGCACAAACCCTGCAATTGCTCGATCCGGCCAAGGGCGAAAAGGCTCCGCCACCGCGCGGCAACAACCGGCATCTTTATGGCGAAGCCAATCCGCTGGAAGCCATTCCATTCGCGAAGAAAGTCGCTCTCTGCCAGCAGATTGATGCGGCCGCCCGCGCCCGCGATCCCCGCGTTGCCCAGGTTTCGGTGGGCCTGTCCGGCAGCTGGAGCGTGATTGAAATTGTCCGTCCCGATGGCTTCGTCGCCACGGATGTACGACCTCTGGTGCGGCTCAATGTTTCGATTGTGGCAGAGCAGAACGGCCGCCGTGAAAGCGGCAGCTTTGGCATGGGCGGGCGTTATCTCTATGACGAACTGTTCGAAGAAGCGCGCTGGAAACGCGCGGTCGACGAAGCGTTGGCGCAGGCTCTTGTCAATCTCGAGAGCGTCGACGCGCCTGCCGGCGAACAGACCGTGTTGCTCGGCCCAGGCTGGCCCGGCATCATTCTCCATGAAGCGATTGGTCACGGCCTCGAAGGCGACTTCAACCGCAAGGGCACTAGCGCTTTCTCCGGCAAAATCGGTCAACGCGTAGCCGCTCCCGGCGTTACCGTGGTCGACGATGGCTCGATCAGGGAACGGCGCGGCTCGCTGAGCATCGACGACGAAGGCACACCGACGCAGGAAAATGTGCTGATCGAGGACGGCATTTTGAAATGCTATATGCAGGACCGGCTCAACGCTCGATTGATGGGCGTTCCGGCAACGGGCAACGGGCGGCGCGAAAGCTATGCCCATGCGCCGATGCCCCGGATGACGAATACCTTCATGCGCGGCGGCAATGATGATCCGGCCGAGCTGATGAGCCGTGTGAAGAACGGAATATATGCCAAAAGCTTTGGCGGCGGACAGGTTGATATTGTCTCGGGCAAATTCGTCTTCTCCTGCACCGAGGCCTACAAGATCGAGAACGGCAAGCTCGGCGCGCCAATCAAGGGCGCAACCCTGATCGGCGACGGCCCGACCGTGCTGACCAAGGTGTCCGGTGTCGGCAATGACATGGCGCTCGACGAAGGCATCGGCATGTGCGGCAAGGGCGGGCAATCCGTGCCGGCTGGTGTTGGACAGCCGACCTTGCTGGTTGATAGTCTGACGGTCGGAGGGACGGCGTAAGCCCAGCGCACATATGACAAAAGCGGATATATCCTGATGGGCTGGGTTGATGAGATATTGACCTTCTGGTTCAAGGAACTCGATTCGAAAGACTGGTGGGCCAAAAGCGAAATGGTCGACGAACTCTGCAAAACCCGCTTTCTGGAGCTCTGGGAAGAGCAGAAGTCGAAAACCGCCGCTGACTTCTTGACGTCGCCAGAGACAGCGCTTGCGGCGACCATTCTGTTCGATCAGATCCCCCGCAATATGTTTCGCAATAGCGCCGATGCCTTTTCGACTGACCATCTGGCGCAGCAAATCGCCGAACAAGCGGTTAATCTGGAACTCGACGACAAGCTGCCTGAGCAGCAACGCCCATTCCTCTATATGCCGTTCATGCACGCAGAGGACCTGCAGTTGCAGAATAAGTCGGTCACGCTGTTCACGAAACTCGGCTCCAATGAGAAATTTGCCAATGAACATCGCGATGTGATCGCTCAATTTGGACGATTTCCGCATCGTAACGAGATTCTTGGGCGGCAATCTCGGCCTGAGGAAGTCGCAGCCATTGCTGCCGGGGCGAGTTGGTAACTCAATGCTGGTAGCAGCAGTGAAGCAAACCTGGCGGGCGTTGCAAATCTGGCCGGACAGAGCGCGCTGGAAGGCCGCTCTGGGCATAGCGCTCCCGACGACAGCGATTATTGCTCTCGCGGGCTATCTCGGCGGCTGGATAACGTTTGACCCGGTCGGCGATTTCCGGTCGGCATTGATCGCTGCCATCATCCTGTTCTTTGTTCCCGCCTTGGCCGAGGAACTTTTCTTCCGCGGCGTTCTCTTATCCTGGCTGGCGCGTTTTTCGCAGCGCTGGGGGAGCTGGCTTTCGGCCCTGCTGTTCATGCTCTGGTATCCGTTTCAGGCTTTGACCTTCGGCCCGCCATGGTCTGCTATCTTCCTCCAGCCCTCGTTTCTGTTTGCTACGTTCATATTGGGCATTATATTGACCCATATCCGGATCGTGTCACAATCTGTGTGGCCGGTTATCGCGATCCACTGGATATTAGTGCTGCTATGGAAGCTATTTTTCGGCGGCCCATTTTACTGAACGGGAATCTAGCATGGCGGATTTTTTTGATGCCCTGAACGATGATCATATCGCTTTCATCGCGAAACAGCCGATGTTCTTTGTCGCGACTGCGTCCAAAGACGGCCGGATCAATCTTTCGCCCAAGGGCTATGACGCGTTTCGGGTGATTGGCCCCAATCGGGTGGCCTATCTCGATCTGGGTGGTTCGGGCAATGAAACCCATGCCCATCTGGTTGCCGACGGCCGGGTGACAATCATGTTCAACAATTTTGCCAATCCGGCGCTGATCATGCGGTTCTATGGAACCGGACAGCCAGTTCTGCCGCAGGATAGCGGGTGGGAGGAACTGGCCGCGCATTTCGACATTCTTCCCGGCACCCGCCAGATTTTCGACATCCATGTCGACAGCATACAGACCAGCTGCGGCTGGGGTGTGCCGCAGATGGAGTTGAAAGCCGAGCGAGATACGTTGATCAAATATCATCGCCAGGCCGATCCCGACATCTGGGTGGAAAAAACCGCCGGCCGTGTGACAAGTATCGACGGTCTGCCGACGCGCGCGTCGGACCGCTATTTTGGCGAGCAATAGATCATGAGTCTGGTGGAACTGTCCCGGCACATGCACGGTGTCGAAGCCGAGATTATCCGTGGTCGGCTGGAAGCCGCCGGGATCGGAGCAGTCTGTTTCGATAGCGGTGTGAACATAGTCGAAGGAGCCGGTATCGCGCTTCCCGCTCGGGTTATGGTGCTGGCCGAGGATCTGGCAGAAGCAAAAGCAATATTGGCAGAGGACGTGTCGCTATGAGCGGAGCCGGAAAAATCTCGCTCGCCCTTGGCGGCGGCGCTGGTCTCGGCTGGACCCATATTGGTGTGCTCCGCGCGATTGATGAATCGCCGCTGGAAATTGCTGCCATTGCGGGCACTTCGATGGGTGCGATCGTTGGCGCCAGCTATGCGGTCGGCAAGCTCGACTATCTCGAGGACATGGCTCGCAACGTCAATTTCCGCAACATGCTGCGGTTCATGGACCCGCATTTCAAGCGCGGTGCCGTCATGGGTGCGCGCAATATCGAGAAAGAGCTGGGGATCGAATTCGGCGATCTCGACTTCGAGGACCTGCCGTTTCCGGTCGCTGCGGTCGCTGCTGACCTGCGTACCGGTGATACGATAATCATGAAATCGGGCAAGCTGGTGCCGGCCATCCGGGCCTCGATGTCACTGCCTGGAATATTCAAGCCGGTGCAACATGAAGGCCGGTTGCTCGTCGACGGAGGCGCTGCTTTGCCGGTTCCGGTGTCGCCGGTCCGCGAACTCGCGCCTGAGGCTTTGTGCCTGTCGGTCAACCTGCAGGATGATTTCATCAATCGTGCGATCGCGGCCGGGATCGCGGAACAAAAGGGCAAGGAACCCAATAGCCTGGCGATCGTAAAGGCATCGGTCGGCTTGTCGCTACGCAATCTCGGTCGCTATTCGCTGGCGCTCGACCCGCCCGACTTTGCGATGTCGCCGCCGGTTGGCCATATCGACATCCAGAACTTCACCCGCGCCGAGGAACTGATCGCCATCGGCCGACGCGAGACCGAGAAAGTCATCCCGCATATATTGGCCAAACTGGCCGAGGGGCGTGCCTAAATTTTGTGCATTCGTGCTGCAATGCACAAAATTTACTCTTTCTTAAGCGACTGAATTTCTTGAAAACCCTTTAAATCCATAGGCTTGTGATTCTGGCACGCGCCTTGCGATGTGTCCCCAAGTAACAACCATAGGGGGCGTAATGAAATTTATCATAGCCATAATCAAACCGTTCAAACTTGACGATGTTCGTGAAGCACTGACCGGTGTCGGCGTGTCCGGCATGACCGTAACCGAAGTCAAAGGCTTCGGTCGGCAAAAGGGCCAGACGGAAGTCTATCGCGGTGCAGAATATACCACCAACATGGTACCGAAACTGAAAATCGAAGTGGCTTGCAGCAGTGCTGTTGCCGCCCAGGCGGTCGAGGCCATTCAGGCAGCGGCCGGGACGGAATCGATCGGCGACGGCAAGATATTCATGCTTGGCCTTGAAGGCGCCGTTCGCATCCGCACCGGCGAAACCGGCGACACAGCAATTTAATCGGGGAAGCAGATAGACATGAGAAAATTTTTGACAAAACTGACGGGAATGGGGGCCTTAGCCAGCCTTTCCGTTCCAGCCTTTGCGCAAGAGGCTGCCGAGGTGGCCGCAGCCGTGCCCAATCCGGGGAACAATGCTTGGATGATGACGGCAACTATCCTGGTCTTGCTGATGATACTGCCGGGCCTCGCTTTGTTTTACGGCGGTCTGACACGCACCAAGAATATGTTGTCGACGATGACGCAAATCGGTGGAGCAGCCTGCCTCGCTATGCTGATCTGGGTCATGTATGGCTACGGTCTGGCGTTCGGACCTGAAGGCAATGCCTTCATCAGCTGGGGCAAGTTTTTCCTCGCTGGCGTAGACAGTTCCAGCACCGCTGCAACATTCTCCGACGAAGTGATCTCGGAATATGTGTTCATCTCCTTCCAGATGACCTTCGCGGCTATCACCCTGGCACTCGTGCTCGGGTCGGTTGTGGAGCGGATGAAATTCTCGGCGGTCATGGTGTTCGGCGCGGTCTGGTTGACGATCGTTTATTTCCCGATCGCTCATATGGTCTGGGCCGGCGGCGGATTGCTCTTTGAAATGGGCGCTCTCGACTTTGCTGGTGGTACGGTTGTGCATATCAATGCTGGTGTATCGGCGCTGGTTGCAGCTCTCATCCTCGGCAATCGCAAGGGCTATCCAAAAGAGCCAATGGCACCACACAGCCTGACGCTGACCATGATCGGTACCGGACTGCTCTGGGTTGGTTGGTTCGGCTTTAACGCTGGTTCCGAACTGGAAGCAGACGGCACAGCCGGCCTTGCGATGATCAACACATTTGTTGCCACTGCTTCGGGCGCCCTGTTCTGGATGCTGGCTGAAAAGATGAGCGGTCACAAAGGATCGGCACTGGGCTTCTGTTCAGGTGTAATCGCCGGTCTGGTTGCGGTAACACCTGCAGCGGGTAACAGCGGGCCTTTCGGTGCCATTGTCCTCGGTGCGGTTGCATCGCTGGTCTGCTACTATGCGGTTTCCTTCCTCAAACCGAAACTTGGTTATGATGATTCGCTGGATGCTTTCGGCATCCACGGCATCGGCGGCATGGTCGGTGCGATCGGTACCGGCATCGTCTATCAGCCAATGTTTGGCGGACCTGGCGACGGTTCTACGGCAATGGGTGCACAGGTTGTGACCCAGATCGTCGGTGTCCTGGTCACAATCGGCTGGGCTGGTGTCGGAACGGTTATCGCGATGTATACCGCCAAGCTGATCACCGGACTGCGGGTCACCGAAGAAGTCGAGCAAGAAGGTCTCGATCTCGGCGAACATGGTGAGCGCGCCTATAACTACTAATTCTAGAGTTTGGCGCCGGCCTTCCTCTCCCAAATCGGGTCGGCGCCTCCATTTGTTCCTCCTGCGAACAAGCAACTTTATGGCCGGTGATGTGAAAACATCCCGGCCTTTTTTGCGTTTCTAAGCCTCTGGCCTCTACCTTGTTTCATTTGCAATTATCGGGTGCGACTGTCATTTGCAGCCGCTTAGCCACAGCAAGGAACCGCCATGTCCTATAAAGATCAGACCAGTGAAATATTGCGCGGGATCGGCATATCCGCAGATCGCCTTTCTGACGGAGGACTTGCGGTTCACTCTCCGCTTACCGGAGAACAGATCGCGGCGGTCGGCATGACGGAGGCCAGCGCTGTCGATCGCACGATTGCGCGAGCCCATCAGGCATTTCTGCAATGGCGGTCGGTGCCAGCACCCCGGCGCGGTGAGCTGGTCCGGCTATTCGGCAATGCCTTGCGCGAGCATAAGGATGATCTCGCCCGGCTGGTCTCGATCGAGGCGGGAAAAATTCCATCCGAAGGCGCTGGCGAAGTGCAGGAAATGATCGATATTTGCGATTTTGCGGTCGGTCTTTCGCGTCAGCTATATGGTCTGACGATTGCTTCTGAACGGCCCGGCCACCGGATGATGGAAACCTGGCATCCGCTCGGCGTGGTTGGAGTGATATCGGCGTTTAATTTCCCGGTCGCGGTTTGGGCGTGGAACACAGCGATCGCTCTGGTCTGCGGCAACAGCGTGGTCTGGAAACCATCGGAGAAAACGCCTCTGACCGCTATGGCCTGCCACGCGATATTCGAACGGGTCGCAGCAGATTTTGAAGAAGCTCCTGAAGGTTTGACCGGCCTTGTCGTCGGCGCGCGTGATGTCGGGGAGATATTGGTTGATCACCCTCAGGTACCGCTGGTCTCGGCAACTGGTTCGACCGCGATGGGTAGGGCAGTGGGGCAACGCCTCGCCAGCCGCTTCGCCAAGTCGATATTGGAACTGGGTGGCAATAATGCCTGTATCGTGGCGCCTTCGGCTGATCTGGATATGGCTGTGCGCGGCATATTGTTCAGCGCGGTCGGCACGGCGGGGCAGCGCTGTACCAGTATGCGGCGGTTGTTCGTCCATGACGATATCTACGATGATCTGCTGACTCCGCTCAAAGCCGCTTATGCCAGCATCTCGATCGGCGACCCGCTGGCACAGGATGCCTTGGTCGGACCGCTTATCGACCAGGCTGCCTTTGACGGTATGCAAGACGCGCTGGCGCAAGCCAGAGAGCAGGGCGGGGCCGTGACCGGCGGCGCTCGCCACGACAGCGGTGTTACTGGAGCGTATTACGTCAAACCGGCATTGGTCGAGATGACGGAACAATCCGATATTGTCTGCCGCGAGACATTTGCACCGATCCTCTACGTGATGCGCTACAACGAACTGGATGAGGCCATGGCACTGCAAAATGCAGTCGGAGCGGGCTTGTCATCGTCGATCTTCACGATGAACATGCGCGAAGCCGAGCAATTTCTGTCAGCGGCCGGCTCCGATTGCGGCATTGCCAATGTCAATATTGGTACGTCCGGCGCAGAAATTGGTGGGGCTTTCGGCGGCGAAAAGGAAACCGGCGGTGGCCGGGAATCCGGCTCCGATGCGTGGAAAGCCTATATGCGCCGTGCGACCAACACCATCAACTATTCAGCCGACCTGCCGCTCGCACAAGGGGTGAATTTCGACCTATAGACTCCGCGTTCCGCGCCCGGGCCGCTTAGCCCAGATCCGCCTTGATGAAATCTGCCGCCCGTTCACCGATCATGATGCTCGGCGCGTTGGTGTTGCCGCTGACAATTTCCGGCATGATCGAGGCATCGGCAATATAGAGGCCTTCCAGCCCCTTGAATTTCAGCCGTGGATCGACGACCGCGTCATCGTCCGCACCCATGCGACAGGTGCCGACCGGATGATAGACAGTGTCAGCGCGAGCCCGGATCAATGCATCCAGTTCCGCATCATTGTCGATGTCGATTGGATGCCGGTCGGTCGGTGAAAAATCGGTCAGCGGCGGGGTTTCTAATATCCGCTTCATGTGCCTCACGCCCTTGCGCAGGGTTGCGATATCCCGGTCATCATCGAGAAAATTCGGGTCGAGCGCCGGAGGCGCGGTCGGGTCACTATTGTTGAGACGGACCGTGCCCTTGCTATGCGGCCGGAGCACGCAGGCGTGACAGCTGAAGCCGTGGCCCTTGACCTTCTCGCGGCCATGATCTTCGAGCATCGCCGGTACGAAATGATATTGGATATCGGGGGCTGGAACTTCCGGTCCGCTGCTCCAGAAACCGCCTGCTTCGGCATAGGGAGAGGTCATGATGCCCGTGCGCTTCAGCCTGTGCTGGAAGATTGCCTTGCCCATGCGCCAAGTGCCAGCAAGTGAATCGCCGATCAATTCGGTGGATTCGGTCTGATAGCCGGAGACAAAGTCGATATGATCCTTCAGATTCTCGCCGACTTCGGGCTTGTCGACGATTACATCAACGCCCTTTTCCTTGAGATGTGCTGCCGGACCAATGCCTGAAAGCTGGAGGATATGGGGCGTTCCGAACGCGCCGGCGGAGAGGACTACGGCCTCGCGGGCAGAAATAGTCTCGCTGCCGGAACCGCGCTTGATTTTCACGCCGGTGACACGGCCGTTTTCGATGATCAGTTTTTCGACCAGCGAATCGGTCTTGATCGTAAGATTCGGACGGGAACGGGCAGGTTCGACATAGGCGCGCGCAGCTGACCAGCGTTCGCCACCTTTCTGCGTCACTTGGTATATTCCCATGCCTTCCTGCTTCTCGCCGTTGAAATCGTCAAGAATCGGTAGCTGCAGATTGCGCGCCGCTTCCACGAAGGCGACGCTTCCCGGATTGGGCCATTTCTGATCGGACACCGAAAGCGGACCATCGCCGCCATGATGGTCATCGCCGCCGCGTTCATTGCCTTCCGATTTCTTGAAATAGGGCAGGACATCATCATGGGACCAACCGGTACAGCCCATCGCCGCCCAATTGTCATAATCCCATTTATTGCCGCGGATATAGACCATCGCGTTGATCGCGCTCGATCCGCCAAGCCCGCGTCCGCGTGGTTGATAACCGGTGCGCCCGTTCAGGCCTTTTTGAGGAATTGTATCAAATTGCCAATTGGTGTTCTTTGGTAAAAACGGCAGTAGTCCAGGTGTTTTGACAAGAAAATTGTCATTGCTTCCGCCCGCTTCGATCAGGCAAACGGTGCGTTTCCCGTCTTCGCTCAGCCGTCCTGCGACTGCACTACCGGCGGAACCGCCGCCGATGACGATGATGTCAAATTCTGCCATATTCCAATCTCTCTCCATCTGCGTTCTTGCCGCAATTTGGGGAGGCTATATTGTATTGCACCGGCCGTGCACAGTGCAAATAATCCAACAATTGCACCGCCGATCATATCGATCAGATAATGGGTCCCCTCAACCGGGGTCGACAGCAGCATCGCGCCATTGATAACCAGCAATGGCCAGCGCAAATAGCGGCATTGCCACGCCATCGCGATATAGATGACGGCGGCCGCGGTGTGGAAACTGGGCGCGCAAACCAGCCCCTGCAGCGCGCCGAGATCAACCATGAAGAATAGATTGTCGCGCAGCAGTGGAATGAATTCCGCCTGATATAGCGCGCTGGTTGGCATATAGGGAACCGGCCCTTGCCAAACATAGGCCAGCGGACCGACAGCGGGAAAAGCGAGAAATGCCACCATGGTGATCAGGGCAGCGAACCAGAAGCTGAACAGGAAAAGCTGAGCGCGGGCGCGTTCGCCGCTGAGCGCGAGACCGCCTAGCAGCAGTACGGGTGACATATAGATATTGGCATAGGCGATGCTGCCTGCCGTTTGCAGCCAGGGGTTGTTGGCGACCAAAATATACCAGTTGATCCACTCGAAACCCAGGAAAGCGTCGATCCGTGCCAGCGCTGGGTCGACAAATCCGCTGGTTGCGGCAGCGGCGGGATAGGTCGCGGTCGCTCCAAGCAAGCTGATGAACACAAAAAGGCCTGCATATTCGCAAAAGTCACACACAACCCGTTGCCATCCGCTCGGATGCGCCCGCAGCATATAGCGGCCGGTTGCGAGCAGGGTCAGCAGCAGGAAATACTTGCCGTTGCTCATCTTGAGCAAATCCATGCCGAGACCGGCCCATCCCATCATCGCGATGACGATTAGCAGGCTGCAGGCGAGCAAGCCGAGAAACCAGCTGGTCGGGACGATCCGTGCGATCCGTGATTGTTTGTCGACGTGAAGGTCCTGGACGTCGCTCATATCCATGAGCAGGCGCTCCTGCACAGTATCTTTGCAAACCATGTCTGAATAGATACCAGCGCGCGGCGTGCGCGACCGTACTCTCCCGAAAATCCCAAAATGTTTCCAATGTGCGACCCGCGTGCGAATCATGCACGGCTGGAGGGGCCTCCACCCTCTAACGCGCGCTTGCGCTCTTTTTCAGACAAAGGATAGTAACAAAAATGTAACGTCTGATAACGCTAGCTTTTAAGGTCCCGCTGCCAGCGATCCCTGATCATCTCGCTGCTTTCGCGGCTGCCATCATGGCTCCAGCCGGGCGGCTTGACTATATAGTTCCACTTGTGCCGCCATGGCGCTGACCACAGGTCCTTGGCAATGCCTATCCATTCATGAAAGGCGGCCCAGAAAAGGTTGAAGTTTTCCAGATTCTTGATGATGCCATATTGGATTTTTTCCGCATCTGTCTCCGGTTCATAGGTGCCGAACATCTTGTCCCAGACGATGAACACTCCGGCATAATTGCGGTCGAGATAGCGCGGGTTGGTCGCATGATGGACGCGGTGGTGCGAAGGCGTGTTCATCACCGCTTCGAACCAGCGAGGCATCCGGTCGATCGCTTCGGTGTGGATCCAATATTGATAGATCAGGTTCAGCCCCGAGAGGAAGAAAATCAGCGCCGGCGGAATGCCGAGGAAGAACAGCGGCATCGAAAAAATGAAACTGAGGGCAAAAAAACCGGTCCAGGTCTGCCGCAGCGCTGTCGTGAGATTATAATGCTGGCTGCTGTGGTGGATGACATGCGCTGCCCAGAACCAGCGGACGCGATGCGCCGTGCGATGGAACCAGTAATAGGCGAAATCGTCGAGCACGAAGGCCAGCGGAGCAAGCCAGAGAAGGGTCTTCCAGTCCAGTTCGATATCGATGATTCGATGCTCGTAAACCCACAGGCTGAGTGCCAGGACAAGGCCGCCGGTCAGCAGTCCGGCAACAACGCTGCCGGTACCCAGCGCCAGCGAAGTGAGCGCATCCTTGGTCTCGTAGCGGATCTTGGTGTTCCTGCGGCTCCAGATCCATTCCATCGCGACGGTGAGGATGAAAAAGGGGACAGCCCAGTTGGTCGGAGATGGCAGGTTTTCCATAGATCCGATTACTTACACAAATGTTAGTGGCTGTCTAGCTACCGCGATCACTGCCCTGCGGAGAGCGCATCGACCATCGCCCGAACCGGGGTGATATCATACCCTGCATTGCCAGCGAGCCGGGAGATTTCGTCCGGCGAGACGCCTTGTTTTGCCTGTGCCAGCGACCATAACAATGTGGAGCGCGTACCCGAACGGCAATAAGCGAGAATCTTGTCACCATCGGCGAGTGCTGCGATCATTGCATCGACCTGCGGCCCCGAAAAGCCGCTGTGGGTTATCGGGATCGCGATATATTTCATGCCCGCTTCCCGAGCAGCCGCTTCGATATCGGCACTCTGAGGAGCAGACGGATCCTCGCCATCGGGACGATTGTTGATGATCAGGGTCACGCCTTCGGCCTTGGCCGTAGTGATGTCGTCAAGACTGATTTGCGGTGCCACGCTGATATTGTCGTTAATTTTCCGGAACATGCTCTGGGTCTCCTCTGTAGGAATGGGCGTATCGGTTGCGGTTGCCGCGCTACAGCCGATCAAGGCTATTGGTAATAAGGCGGGCAGAAATCTCATATATTGGCCTAGGCTGCTTCGGTCACTTCGCGGATCACCGCCAGAAACGCGTCGCCATGTTTTTCCAGTTTTGCCGCGCCGACGCCGGGCAGTTCACTGAGCGCTGACAGGCTATCCGGTTTCAGGCCGGTCATATCACGCAGCACGCTGTCGTGAAAGATTACATAAGGCGGCACGCCCAGTTCCTTGGCCAGTTCCATACGTTTTGCACGCAGCGCCTCGAACAAGGGGTCACCAAACGGGTTGGGAGAGGCGCTGCCGCCGCGCCGTTTCCGCGATGTCCGCTTGGGCGGTTCGACGATCGCGATTTCCTGCTCGCCCTTGAGAATTTTCCGCGCTTCGGGTCCGAACATCAGGCCGCCATGATCGGTGTTGCGCAGCGCATCGCGCAGCAACAGCGATCGTGAGACGGGCTTGATCAGAGCGGCTTCCTCTTCACCGACAATATCGAAAACCGAAAGCTGGTCATGCCCGCGCGCGAGGATTTTCTCGTCTTGCCGCCCAGTCAGCACCGCCTCGAGATGAGTGACACCGAAACTCTGTCCGGTGCGATAGACGGCCGAGAGGAATTTGCGTGCCAGTTCGGTGACGTTGCGGGTTTCCGGAGCGTTCAGGCAATTGTCGCAATTGCCGCATTGATCGGCTGGATGCTCGCCAAAATGTCGGAGCAAAATCGCGCGGCGGCATCCCGGAGTCTCGACCAGACCGCCCAAGGCCGCGAGTCTAGTTCGCTCGCTCTCCAGCCGGGTCTCATCGATTTCGCCCAGCCGTTGCCGCGCTCTGGCGAAATCTTCTGCGCCCCAGAACATATGCGCCTCCGCCGGGTCGCCATCGCGGCCGGCACGACCGGTTTCCTGATAATAGGCTTCGATCGATTTGGGCAATCCGGCATGGGCGACGAAGCGGACATCCGGCTTGTCGATCCCCATGCCGAAAGCGATGGTGGCGACCATCACCATGTCTTCCGATGCAACGAAATCATGCTGGTTCTGCTGACGAACTTCCGACGGCAAGCCAGCGTGATAGGCGCGGGCGCTGCGTCCGGTGCTGGCGATCTGGCTGGCCATTTTCTCGGTGGCGGCGCGGGTCTGTGCGTAGACAATCCCGGGTCCAGGAATGCGATCGACGAGATCACCGATCTGCCGAGCCAGACCGCTGCGCGGGCTCATGCTATAGCGGATATTGGGGCGGTCAAAACCGGCAAGGATCAGGCCGTCTTGTTCGATTCCCAGCTGAACCAATATATCGTCGCGGGTATGGGCGTCGGCGGTGGCAGTCAGCGCCAGCCGCGGCACTTGGCCAAAATGATCGAGCAGGGGGCGGAGCAATCGATAGTCGGGCCGGAAGTCATGGCCCCATTCGGAAACGCAATGCGCTTCGTCGATAGCAAAGAGCGAGATGTCTGTCTGTTCCAGCAATTCGCGAAAATGCGATTGGGACGCGCGTTCCGGCGCGGCGTAGAGCAGGTCCAGCTGGCCAGCCTTCAGACGGGCAATTGTCTCGGCGCGGTTATCGTCGGCCGAGGTGAGGGTGGCTGCCCTGATCCCGACCGCTTCGGCGCTACGTAACTGATCGTGCATCAGCGCGATCAGCGGCGATATCACGATGGTCGTGCCCCTATTGGCGATGGCGGGTAATTGGTAGCAGAGCGATTTTCCGGAGCCGGTCGGCATGACGGCGAGCGTATTCTGCTTCGCCATCACCCGCTGCAACACATCGGCCTGCATGCCGCGAAAGCTGCTGAAGCCGAAGGTCGATTTGAGCAGGGGAAGGAGGGCTTCGGTCATTCCTCTGTCCCTAGCCAGAGACGGTCGAATGCGAAACAGCAAAAGCGATTATGACCGAAAATGTAATCCGCGCGGACGGTCACGCCTTTTCCCGCTGGTCCTCCGCCTGCCGCTTCCACATATCCGAGTAGAGACCACGTTTGACCAGCAATTGCCGGTGACTGCCGCGTTCGGCGATACGACCTTCGTCGAGCACGATGATCTCGTCGGCGTGGGTGATCGTCGATAGCCGGTGTGCGATGATCAACGTCGTGCGGCGTTCCGATATCTTGGCGAGCGTCGCCTGGATTTCGTCCTCCGTGCGGCTGTCGAGCGCCGATGTCGCTTCGTCCAATATCAACACGGGCGGATTTTTAAGCAGGGTGCGGGCTATCGCGACGCGCTGCTTCTCGCCGCCGGACAATTTCAATCCCCTCTCGCCGACCTGGGTGTCATAGCCATCGGGCAGCTTGGCGATAAATCCATCCAGCGCCGCCCCGCGTGCGGCTTCCTCGATCTCCGCCTGGGTTGCGCCTTCGCGCCCATAGCCGATATTATAGCCGATACTGTCGTTGAAAAGCACGCTGTCTTGCGGAACGATGCCGATCGCGCCGCGCAGGCTGTGCTGGGTGACTTCGGCTATGTCCTGACCGTCGATCAATATCCGACCGGACTGCGGGTCATAGAAACGGAACAACAGCCGCGCGATCGTGGACTTGCCGGCACCGGACGGCCCGACAATCGCAAGCGTCCCGTCAGCCGGAACTTCAAAATCCAGCCCGTGCAATATCTGGCGATCATCGTCATAGTTGAACACCACATTTTCGAACCGAACCGAACCATCGGAAACCTGCAACGGCTTCGCGCCCGGCTTGTCGACAATTTCCTGTTTGGTGTCGATCAATTTGAACATCGCATCCATGTCGACCAGACCCTGACGCAAGGTACGATAGACGGTGCCCAGCATATCCAGTGGCCGGAACAGCTGCATCAGCAACGCGTTGACCAGCACCAGATCACCGACCGTGAGATTGCCCTGTTGCCATCCGTATACGCTGAATGCCATCGCGCCGATCATGGTGAGATTGGTGATGATCGACTGGCCGATATTGAGCAGCCCCAGCGAGTTTTCGGACTTGACCGCAGCGCTTGCCCAGTCCCGCATCGCATTGTCATAACGCTCGGTTTCGCGCTGCTCGGCGGTAAAATATTTGACTGTTTCGTAATTGAGCAGGGCATCGACCGAGCGGCCGATAACCCGCGTGTCCATGTCATTCATTCTGGCCCGTAGCGCGTTGCGCCAGTCGGTGACCTTGCGGGTGAAAATGATATAGAAGGCAACCATTGCCATGGTCGCAGCGACCAGTCCGAAGCCGAACTTGATCTGGAAGATGACCAGCACCGCGGTCAGCTCAACAAACGTCGGGGCAATATTGAACAGGAGAAAATAGAGCATCACATCGATGCTTCTGGTCCCGCGTTCAATGACCTTAGTCACTTCGCCGGTGCGGCGATTGAGATGAAAACGCAGCGACAGGCTATGGAGATGGGTAAAGACATTGGTCGCGAGACGCCGGGCTGCTTGCTGACCGACCTTTTCAAATACGATATTCCGCAGATTGTCGAACATCACCTGCCCGAACCGCGCCAGGCCATATGCGGCAACCAGAGCGAGCAACACGGTCAGCTCTGTGCCGAGTGCATCATTGGACATGCCGTCGATAACCGCCTTGTACAGGAACGGCATCGTCAGAATCGCCGCTTTCGCACAAAGCACCAGAAATCCGGCGACAATGATCCGCAGACGCAACCCCGGCTCACCCTTGGGCCAGAGATAGGGCAGGAATCGCTTGAGCGTAGGAATCATTGGCGGGTCGATCTGACCCTCGGTAGCATAATCAGGTGGCATGAGGCCGGATGTAGGGATGCTCGGGCGGAAAGTCTATCTGGCTAAATTTTCCTGACGAGCGGTGCGTTAAAAACTGCCGCTGACTGTCAGGCGATAAATCAGACCGAATTCGCGGCTGCGGTCTTCGACAAAGGCAATCGGTCCGTCGCGTCGGTTTTCATAGACCGTGCGGGTAAATCCCTCGCTCCGCCCGAACAGATTGCCCAGATTGGCTTGCACAGTCAGCCCGAACACATTCTTATGCTCGACGAATATCCAGCTATAGGGAGCGGCGGTGCGAAAGCGATTGCTCTGGTCGAGGCGCAGAAATTTGGAATAGCGAAAATCTTCGATACCAGCGCCCCATGCCCAATTGCTGCCAGGAATGTCGTGGCGCAACGTGGCTTCATAGGTGAATATCTTGTCGTCGTTTATCCTCCGGGACACTCCAGTCACCGGATCGCTCAGCGAACTTTTGCGAACTTCGCCTTCAAAATCTAGCTTGGCCCCGTTCCAGCCGATCGGATCGAACAATATGCTGGTCACCAGTTCCACACCATAGCTGGTCGCGCTGTCAAGATTGCCCCGGGCCTCGGTGGTTGCGGTGATCGGGATGGAATCGACAATGTCGCTGAATTTTTCGCCATATATGTTGACGGTCATTGATCCCCATGGCCCCAGCTTCTGGGTCGCTTCCAGCTCTGCCCGCCAGCTTTGCGGCGGCACCAGTTCGGGGTTTCCTGCATTACCGTTGTTCTGGGACACATCTACGGATTCGACGAAATCAAAGAAATTCAACTGACCGACAGACCGTTCCAGTTTCAAGCTGATGTCGAGATCATTCTGAGGCTTCCAGGCCAGCGAGACCGATCCCTTCGGTCGAACGAAAGACCGGCTCTGGCCCGCTGCCCCGCTCTGGCTGATCTTGCTATATTCCCCGCCCAATGTTGCCTGAAGGCTCAGCATGTCCGAAAGGGGGCGTCCGTAGGAGCCGATGAATTCACCGCGATATTCGGTGACTTTGCTGTTGGCGTTGGTCAAGGCGACTGGCTGGAAAATACCCTGGGGATCGAGCACCGCCAAAGCGCCTTCATTGTCGAGGAAATTATAGGCGCCTTCGACGCTGAGGCCCCAATCGGTTCCGCCCTTTGTCTTCCAGCCATATTCAGCGCGAAATATCGACTCGCCTTCATCGGTAACCCGGTCAAACCGGCTGCCGTTCGGGGGTGTGATGCCATCGGTAAATGTCTGACCGAAAAAATCGCTAACCGGACTATGTTCGAAGCGCTGCAAGCCGATAAGCTTCAGCCGCCCGTTGCCCAGTGCAAATTCATAATCGGCACTGAATTCCGCATTCCATTCATTCTCGCGGCTATCATAAAGTTCGAAAATGTCCGGCTGACCGACCTGTGTGCGATCAGTGTCAACCGATTCCCGACGCCGGAAAATCTGGTAGGCGCCATTGGCATTGAACACCGAACCAGCTTCGCTGGTGCGGTTATAGGATCCGCTCAGCTTGGGTTGGTCCTGGCGATAGCGGGCAATCTCGTCGCGTTCGAACAACAGGTTGCCAAAGCGGTCGGTAATCCGCTCCGGTCCCTCGACACCATTGCGCGCGGCATCATTTTCAATCGCCACGGTGAAGTCGCCTTTGCCGAGCTTGCCGCTGACCGATGCTTCTCCGGCAAACCAGTTATTGCCCGAGCGGCGCCATTGCGGTTTCCATTTGAAATTGCCGCTCAGGCCATTTCCGTGATCGGCGTTGGTTACCAGATTGAGGACCTGTCCAGAAAGACCGGAAATGCTGAGCGTCGCTCCGTCTACGATTTCGACTCGCAGAACATTCGCAGCGGAAATCCGGCCAAGAAAGGTGAAGGCATCACTATTCTTGCCGGAGATGCGCGCGCCGTTGATCAGCACATTTTCGTCGGCCTGGCCCAGTCCGCGCTCGTCATCATCTCCGGTGTCGATGGTGAATCCGGGCACTTGACTGACAATGTCGAGCGCGGTGCGGGGATTGAATCGGGCAAATTGCGCGGCGTCGAAAATCTGGCGCCCGTTTTCTGTTCGCGGTTGTAAAGACGAGAGGGCTGCTGTCTGGGCATGGGCTGCAATGGGGAAAAGGTTCGATGCGACCATTGCACTCACGGCGATGCCAGCCAAAGCCCATATTCTGTCGTTCAAGTTACTTCCCCCAATCCATTTCTTCTGGAATGGTTGCTGCTATGTCCGATTGGTTACAGTCGATACCGGCTTTCGATAAACTACATCCGTAGTCGGATAAACAGCATTGGTCGTTTCGAGCGTTAAGCCGCTCAATCTTAATGCTTGTTGAAAAAAAGCACCCAGGCCGCCGCGCAATTGGCGAGCGTATAGATGAAATAGAAAATCACCGCAGTAAGCATGCCCATATTGGCGAAAATCATCGCCGAGACGAGCATGAAAAATTCCAGCATATAGCTGCCATAGGGGCCGAGGATTTTCCGGAAACTACCACGCGCTTCGGCAATGATCGGATGGTTGCTCTCGAGCATGGCCTTGTGCATCGCGAAATTGGCGACGCCGCAGAGGAAAATGATGAAAATATACATGGCCTCAATATAGGCGCATTTGCTGACATTGTCATTTGGTCAGAAAATTAATCCACCGGTCCGACCCGAAGCGGCACGGGAAGGACTGAGCCGCAGGACGCGATCATCACCGACGGCTTGTTGGCGATAGGTTAGTGGCCCCGCTATTTCGGATCCCGGCACCGCTTCGTATTTGCAAAAAATGGCAAGCATCCGCGCATAGCCACGCTATATTTATCAAATTTGTGACATTATGTTACAGCCAATTTAACCATTTTAGGGGATGGTTAGTCTCGGAATTGTGGGATTCAAAGTGGCAAAAAGGTTTTTACAAGCATTTTCAAGCGACTCTGCCAACAGCGGAGAAGAGGAGGTTGTGTCCGTCATCCGGTCGAACGATAACGCCCGGCGTATCGAGATTCTGGATGATTTCGAGCAAGCGGGGATAAGCTGGCTATGGGCGACCGATGCCGATGGTCATCTGGTTTATCTATCCGAAAAAGCAGCGGAAAATTTGAACAAGCCGATCAGCGAGTTGCTCGCTGTTCCGCTGACCCACCTGTTTGAAAATGATCCGGACAACCCGGACGAGAAATCCGACCGTCCATTCAAATATCACCTCAGCAAGCGCAGCAAGATCAACGATCTCGTAGTGCGTCGTGTTCCACAAACGCTTGGGCGGGAGGATCGTCCGACATGGTGGTTGATTTCCGGCCATCCAAAATTCGATGATTCGGGAGAATTCCAGGGTTATCGGGGCAATGCGAAAGATGTGACCGTCGAATATCAACGCAAACTGAAAGCTTCCCGAGCAGCCGAATTTGATTCGCTCACGGGGCTTGCCAACCGCCATCGCATGGACAGCCGGCTCACCGCCATGCTTGCCGCATTCAAAGCCGCCAATCGTAGCTGTGCAATCATGATGCTCGATCTTGACCGTTTCAAACAGGTCAATGATACGATGGGCCATGCGGCCGGCGATGAATTGCTCAAGCAAGTCGCCAAGCGAATGCGCGGCATTATCGACGAAAGCGGTGAAATCGGGCGTTTGGGCGGTGATGAATTTCAGATCATATTGCCGGATATGGATGACCGGGGAAAACTGGGCGAGCTTGCCGAGAAAATCGTCAAGGCCGTATCCCAACCCTATCCGATCGATGACAAGCGCGCGACAATCGGAACGTCGATTGGCATCGCTATCGCGCCTTATGATGGTGTCGAGAAAGATGAGCTGGTTCGCAGTTCCGATCTCGCCCTCTATGCCGCGAAAAATTCCGGACGTGGTCAGTTCCGTTTCTATTCTGCCAGTTTGAAGAATGAGGAAGAAGAGCGACGCATCCTGGTCGAAGACCTCCGCGACGCGCTGGCCAATGATCAGGTCGAGCTTCACTATCAACCGGTCGTGCGGACCGATGATCATATGATTGTCGGGTTCGAGGCGCTGATGCGCTGGGTTCATCCGGAGCGGGGAGGGGTCAGTCCCGCCGTGTTCATCCCGATTGCCGAAGAATTGAATCTGATCAATCAATTGGGTGAATGGGCGCTACGCCGGGCTTGCCATGATGCTCTCAACTGGCCGAAATCGGTCCGGGTGGCGGTCAATGTATCGGTGGTGCAATTCGCCAATAGCGGTTTCCCGGAAATCGTTATGAATGCGCTTGCCTCTAGCGGCCTGGACCCGGAACGGCTTGAGCTGGAGCTGACGGAAAGCGTCTTCATGGGCGACAGCGAAACCATCGATAATACCTTTAGAATCCTCAAGGAGCTGGGTGTGCGGCTGGCGCTGGATGACTTTGGAACCGGCTACTCATCGCTCAGCTACCTGCGATCGGCCCCGTTTGATAAAATCAAGGTCGACAAGAGTTTTGTCGATTCCTGTACCCAGAAAGACAAGAATAGCGCCAAGATCATTGCCGCTATCGTTAGCCTGTCAGAAGCGCTGGGAATGGAAACGACCGTCGAGGGGGTCGAGGCCTTTGACCAGTTTAAACTCGTCTGTTCCAAGGGCGCCCGGTATATTCAGGGCTGGATCTATTCCAAGGCGCTCAGGTTGGAAGAGATTGAGGAAAAACTCGGAAGCGGGGAATTCCGGATCGAGCCCGACGGACCGGAATTGTACCGGCCGGACCGGCGCACCGTGTTCCGCCGCATTGGTGCGATCCACGAAGATCATCGCTACGAAGTGGTGATGCGCGACCTTTCGAAATCCGGCGCAAGATTTGAAGGGATGCTTGGCGTTCCACTAGGCACGAAACTTGTTCTCGATCTTGGCGGCGGCCAATTGGTTATCTGTACCGTGATCCGTGCAAAGGAAGCGATGTTGGGGGTCGAGTTTGAAACCCCGTTGGTCGGCGATGGCGCGGGTGGTCTGTGCACCCGTCACCGGGTGTCACCTTACGATCTTTGCGCTGCGGGCATGCCGGTGACAGCCTTGCCACCCGGGAATTATCCGATGAACCGCGATGCGTCCAGCCCGCCAAGCAAACCGCAATTCATGCAGGTTGCTACTAGCGGTTCATAGTCGAGTCTCGACGGCCGGTCACTGATCAGTCCAAGATTCAAAAAGCCGTTGTTCGGAAAAAGGAGTGAGGTACCTTTACTCAGACCCCTGCCAACAAACCTTCTTTCCTGATCTTCTCCTGCCAGACCAGCGGCGCGAGATGGTGGACGCTTTGCCCTTCGGCATCGACGGCCACGGTTACCGGCATATCCTGCACTTCAAATTCATAAATAGCTTCCATGCCGAGGTCTTCAAAGCCGACGACCTTGGAGCCCTTGATCGCGCGAGACACCAGATAGGCGCTGCCGCCGACCGCCATCAAATAGGCGCTCTTGTGCTTTTTGATTGAGGCGACGGTATCCAGCCCGCGTTCGGCCTTGCCAACCATTGCGAGCAGGCCCTGTTCGAGCATCATGTCGGTGAACTGGTCCATCCGCGTCGCCGTAGTCGGGCCAGCCGGGCCAACGATTTCCTCGCCAACCGGGTCAACCGGACCAACATAATAGATCACCCGGCCCCTGAATTCGACGGGCAGCTGTTCGCCCTTGTCGAGCATATCCTTGATCCGCTTGTGCGCGGCGTCGCGGCCGGTCAGCATCTTGCCGTTCAGCAGCAGCCGGTCACCATGTTTCCACGTTGCCACTTCTGCAGCATCAAGCTGATCCAGATGCACGCGCTTGGCTTCCGACGACGGCGTCCAGTTTACGTCAGGCCATTCGTCCAGCTTCGGTGGTTCAAGATAGGCGGGGCCGCTGCCAGCCAGCGTGAAATGCGCGTGGCGGGTGGCGGCGCAATTGGGGATCATCGCGACCGGCTTGCCAGCGGCGTGGCAGGGCCAGTCGTTGATCTTGACGTCGAGGATGGTCGACAGACCTCCCAGTCCCTGCGCGCCGATGCCCAGCGCATTGACCTTATCGAAAATCTCGATCCGCAGTTCCTCGATATCAGTGCGCGGTCCGCGTTCTTTCAATTGCCCCATGTCGATGGGATCCATTAGGCTCTGTTTAGCGAGCAATACGGCGCGTTCGGCAGTGCCGCCGATACCAATGCCGAGCATGCCGGGAGGGCACCAGCCGGCACCCATTAAGGGAATCATTTCCAGCACCCAGTCGACGATATTGTCGCTTGGGTTCATCATTTTGAACTTGGATTTATTTTCCGATCCGCCACCCTTGGCCGCGACGTCGACCGAGACTGTGTTGCCGGGAACCATCTCAACGTGCAGCACGCTAGGGGTATTGTCCTTAGTGTTGCGCCGAGTAAATGCAGGGTCGGCAAGGATCGAGGCGCGGAGCTTGTTTTCGGGATGGAGATAGGCGCGGCGCACGCCTTCATCGACAATTTCCTGCATCGATTGCGATGTCTCATCAAGCCGGCAGTCCATGCCCCATTTGACGAAGACGTTTACGATTCCGGTATCCTGGCAAATTGGCCGGTGGCCCTCGGCGCACATTTTCGAATTGGTCAGAATCTGGGCGATCGCATCTTTGGCCGCCGGCGATTTCTCCGCATCATAAGCTTTGCCGAGCGCCCGGATATAATCCATCGGATGGTAATAAGAGATAAATTGCAGCGCATCGGCGACGCTTTCAACGAGGTCGGCGGTCTTTATGGTCGTGGTCATGAATGCTCCAGAATATCGGCGAAATGCGATCTGCCTGCCTTTTGGCCGATATGATCGGACCGGGCAAGTTTTTGTAACGCAGCACTGGTCGGCGCTTGGCTGGTATGGTTGATGGATGATGCCGGTTCAATGCCGCGATCCACCTGTCCCGAAATATGGGATGTCGGTGCTCGACGACATAAATATAATCGGTCGTACAATCCATGCTGCGATTGCGAACAACTCAATCAGGCGATACGGACAAGGAAGCGGGGAGAATCGAATACCCGTCAAGGAATCCAATTATGCGCGTGCGTGACTTCCTACTTCTCGTAATGATCTGCCTGATTTGGGCCTTTAACAATGTTTTGAGCAAGATCATCGTCGACGACTGGGCGGTTCCGCCATTATTCTACGCCGCGCTCCGCTTTGCAGTGGTCGCGCTTGTGATGCTGCCGTGGCTTCTGCCAATGCCGCGACCGGCCTGGCGGATCATATTGATCGGCTTGCTGATGGGCGGCGGAAATTTCGGCTTGCTGTTCGTCGGCCTGCAGACAACATCACCGTCGTCGGCCGCGATCATATTGCAGCTAGGGGTTCCGTTCACGATATTGTTATCGGTTCTGATGCTAGGCGAGCGCGTGCATTGGCGCAGGGGGATCGGGATCGGGCTGACGTTGATCGGGGTATTGATAGTGATCTGGCGACCCGCTGGCGTCACTCTCTCGGTCGGTCTGTGGTTTGTTGCGGCGGCGGCCCTCGCGGGGTCCGCGGGCGCCGTGCTGATGAAGCGGGTTGTCGATGTCGCTCCGTTCCGTTTTCAGGCGTGGGTCGGGCTGGTGTCGGTCATCTCCCTGACATTATGTTCCCTGTTCCTGGAGCAGGGGCAATGGTCAGCCGCAACCGCAGCCGGATGGCCGTTGATCGCTGCCGTGCTGTTTACCGCGCTGATCGTGTCGGTAGGCGCGCATTCCGCTTATTATCACCTGATCCGCAATTACGAGGCGAACCTTCTCGCGCCGCTTACCCTGATAACGCCGCTGGCAACGATAGCTCTTGGGGTGTTGATAACCAATGATGATTTCGATTTGCGCATGGGGCTGGGCGCAGCGCTGGCGATTGGTGGCGTGCTGATAGTGGCGCTACGGCGCAAGCCGGCCACCGAACTTCTGGTCGACCGCGAACAGCGCTAGCAGTCTCGGAAGATCGCCGCTGGCGGCAGGCAATCGAAGGGCAATAGATCTAGCTCAGACTTTGAACCGAGCCGCCGTCCACCTGTATGGCGGTGCCTGTAATATAGCTCGCTGCTTCGGAGCCGAGGAACACCGCAAGATTGGCAACTTCCTCCGGCTGACCAATCCGTCGAAGCGGGATTTGTTCAGCCATGGCTTGCGCGAGCTCGTCGACAGATTTCCCGGAAGCCGCCGATCGGGTCTCCAGTATCTGCGTAATACGATCGGTATTGGTGGAGCCGGGGCAAACGGTATTGACCAGAATATTGTCCGGACCGACTTGATTGGCCAGCGTCTTGGCCCAGCCAAGCACCGCCATGCGGATGCTGTTGGAGAGGGTAAGGCCGGGCACGGGCTGTTTCACGCCGGACGAGGAAATGTTGACAATCCGGCCCCATTTTTGCGCCTGCATATGCGGCAGGACCAGGCGGGTCGTCCGGACGACGGACATCAAGGTGAGTTCCACCGCTTTCGCCCAATCCGAATCGTCTAGATCAACAAACAGGCCGGGCGGGGGCCCGCCTGCGTTGTTGACCAATATATCGATGCCGCCTGATTCCTCCGTGGCCGAAGCGACAATCCGCTCGATGTCATCGGCGTTCGACACATCACCGGCGATAATGTGGCAGCCAGGCATGAGCGCCGCAGCGGCATCGAGATTTTCCCGAGAGCGCCCGCAAATTGCGACCCTCGCACCCGCTTCGTAAAATCCGCGCGCGGTGGCAAGGCCGATGCCCTTGCTGCCGGCCGTCACCAATACCGATTTGTTTTCTAGTTTCAGGTCCATAATATATCGCCGATCCGATCCGTGGGTTATGTCTTCGCTAGCGTCTGTAAATCACATTGCCGATGAATGGGCTACCATATCTGGTGAACTAATCGTGCGTTCACCCCCTGTGTATCATCAGTGGATAGTTTTTTTGTAAATTTTACCATCGACTCTTGCACTTTGCACGAGGCCTAGAAGGTCCACGCGTCGCTGCACTGCAGCATGAATCGGCGGTCGACGAAGCGATTCATTTATGCGACGAACGGAGTCGTTAATATATCATTTACCCCCTTGCATAAAATTCTGATTCAGCCACTATAGGTTGTGGTTAGGCCGAGGGGGCACACCAACTTATAGTATTAGTCGTCTGTAACACCGACTCGGTGGACAGCTCCCTTTGTGCCGAATGCAACCACATTTATGGGGTTTCGGGCAGGAAAATAAATGCCCACCCGGGCGATATAACTGTTAGGATTAGGGCTTAGACCCGAGTCGAACAAGACAGGAACAAACGCCCGAAAAAAATCCCGGCGATCGATCGGCCCGTAGGCCGCTGTGATCGTTGGATTAGTAGAGTGATTTTAGGGGGCTTTGATGGATTTTAGAGACAACCGCGACAGTGAAAACGTGTCCGGAACAGATGTGAGTGAGAGTGACATGGGCGCGGAAGTATTAGATACGCCAAAAAGCAAAACCGGAAGCACAAAGCCGACCAGCGAACCCGAAGTCAGCAAGAAGGCAGCGGCAGAAGCTGCTTCGGCCAAGGCCAATGACGAGAAGGAATTGAAGGCCGAGCGGGACAGCCATAGCGTTGAGAAGCGTCGCTTCAAGATCACGCAGGATGACAGCCGCGACGCGTTGCTGACCGATTTCGGCAAGGAAACGCTCAACGACCGTTATCTGTTGCCCGGCGAATCCTATCAGGATCTGTTCGCTCGCGTGGCCGACGCTTATGCCGATGATCAGGATCATGCCCAGCGTCTTTATGATGCCATCTCCAAGCTCTGGTTCATGCCTGCGACTCCTGTGCTGTCCAACGGCGGCACCGGTCGCGGTCTGCCGATCAGCTGCTATCTCAACAGCGTCGATGACAGCCTCGGCGGCATCGTCAACACCTGGAACGAAAATGTCTGGCTCGCTTCGCGCGGCGGTGGCATCGGCACCTATTGGGGCAGCGTTCGCGGTATCGGCGAACCGGTTGGCCTGAACGGCAAGACATCGGGCATCATTCCGTTCGTCCGCGTGATGGACAGCCTTACCCTGGCAATTTCACAGGGTTCGCTGCGTCGCGGTTCGGCGGCTTGCTATCTCGACGTCAACCATCCCGAAATCGAAGAATTTCTTGAAATCAGAAAGCCTTCCGGCGACTTTAACCGCAAGGCTCTGAACCTGCATCACGGCGTATTGCTGACCGACGAATTCATGGAAGCGGTCCGCGACGGTAGGGAATTTGATCTCAAATCGCCGAAAGACGGTTCGGTTCGCGGCACGGTCGATGCGCGCAGCCTGTTCCAGAAGCTGGTCGAGACACGGCTGGCTACCGGCGAGCCTTATATCATTTTCAGCGACACGGTGAACCGGATGATGCCCAAGCATCACCGCGATCTGGGTCTCAAGGTTTCAACCTCCAATCTTTGTTCAGAGATCACACTGCCCACGGGTCGCGATCACCTTGGCGAGGACAGGACTGCAGTGTGTTGCCTGTCCTCGCTTAATCTCGAGAAATGGGATGAGTGGTCGGTCGAGAAGGGCTTTATCGAGGACGTCATGCGCTTCCTCGACAATGTCCTGCAGGATTATATCGACCGCGCGCCGGAAGAAATGGCGCGGGCGAAATATAGCGCGATGCGCGAACGCAGCGTCGGTCTTGGCGTGATGGGCTATCACAGCTTCCTTCAGGCCCGCGGCCTCGGCTTCGAAAGCGCGCTGGCAAAATCGTGGAACTTCAAGATCTTCAAGCATGTTTCGGCCAAAGCATCCGAAGCCAGCATGATGCTCGCCAAGGAACGCGGACCTTGTCCCGATGCTGCCGATCAGGGCGTGATGGAGCGGTTCAGCTGCAAGATGGCGATCGCACCGACCGCGTCGATCAGCATCATCTGCGGTGGCGCCTCGGCTTGTATCGAACCGATCCCGGCGAACATCTACACCCACAAGACGCTCTCGGGCAGCTTCGTGGTCAAGAACCCGCATCTGCTGAAACTGTTGCAGGAGAAGAGCAAGGACAGCAACAATGTCTGGAACTCGATCCTCGAGAAGGGCGGCAGCGTCCAGCATCTCGATTTCCTCAGCGCGGACGAAAAGGACACGTACAAGACCAGCTTCGAGATCGACCAGCGCTGGCTGCTCGAGCTTGCGGCCGACCGCACGCCCTATATTGATCAGGCGCAGTCGCTGAACCTGTTCATCCCGGCCGATGTCGACAAATGGGACTTGCTGATGCTCCACTTCCGGGCTTGGGAACTGGGTATCAAGTCGCTTTACTATCTGCGCTCGAAATCGATCCAGCGCGCCGGCTTTGCCGGTGGCGAAACGATCATGAGCGAAAGTGCTGGCGGCGGCGTCGAAGCGGACAATACGCTCGACCCGAAAACGGTCGAGCTGATGACCAACGCCGGTACGACGGATTATGACGAATGTCTCGCCTGCCAATAGGCGGCGCGGCATAGGCAGTTTGCCCACTGCCCCCTCCCTTTGCTCCTTTTGGGAGGGGGTCGTTTTATTCGGAAGTAAAAGAGCGCGCAGCACATCAATTGTCATCCCAGCGAAGGCTGGGATCCAGACCAAAATATGGTGTGTGAAACAAGATTGGATTAGGCCCCAGCCGACGCTGGGGTGACGAGTATAAAGCGGAGAACGAGTTAACATGTCACTTCTGGAAGCACGCAAAACCTACAAGCCCTTTGAATATCCATGGGCCTACGAGTTCTGGAAACGGCAGCAGCAGATTCACTGGATGCCGGAAGAAGTGCCGCTCGGCGAGGATTGCCGTGACTGGGCGCAAAAGCTCACCGATCACGAACGCAATCTGCTGACCCAGATT
>NZ_JBALUT010000012.1:0-65936 GCF_036963705.1 Parasphingorhabdus sp.
GCATTTCGTCTTCGGTCAGCAGCTGGAATTTTTCAAGCGCCGTCAAGCCGGGCTCGATGACCACATAGCTTTCAAAATAAAGCACGCGCTCGAGCTGCTTGAGCTGCATGTCGAGCAACAAGCCGATGCGCGATGGCAGCGATTTCAGGAACCAGATATGGGCAACCGGAGCAGCAAGGTCGATATGACCCATACGTTCCCGGCGAACCTTGGTTACCGTGACTTCAACACCGCATTTTTCGCAGACGATGCCTTTATATTTCATGCGCTTATATTTACCGCACAGGCATTCGTAATCCTTTACCGGACCAAAGATACGCGCGCAGAACAGGCCGTCACGCTCTGGCTTGAACGTACGGTAGTTGATGGTTTCCGGTTTCTTGATTTCACCAAAAGACCAGCTGCGGATGCGCTCTGGCGATGCAAGGCCGATCTGGATCTGGTCAAATGTTTCCGGCTTTGCGATCGGATTTGCAAAATTTGATACTTGATTCATGTCTTAATTCCTCTTGGGCTTTAGCCCCAAATTTGAAATGCTGCGTGGCGTGAAGCTAGGACCTCACTCCGCCGCTATTGCAATTCCGTCGCCGGGTTCATCATCGTCATCACCAAAGCTGGAGAGTTGGATGTTGAGGCCGAGCGACCGCATTTCCTTGACCAGAACGTTAAAGCTTTCCGGAACGCCGGCTTCGAAAGTATCGTCACCCTTGACGATCGCTTCGTAAACCTTGGTCCGGCCGATCACGTCATCGGATTTGACCGTCAGCATTTCCTGCAGGGTGTAAGCCGCGCCGTAAGCCTGCAGCGCCCAGACTTCCATTTCCCCGAAACGCTGTCCGCCGAACTGGGCTTTACCGCCGAGAGGCTGTTGCGTGACAAGACTGTACGGTCCGATTGAACGGGCGTGGATCTTGTCGTCGACCAGATGGTGCAGTTTGAGCATGTAGATATAGCCCACGGTCACCTTGCGATCGAACTTGTCACCGGTACGGCCATCATAAAGATTGACCTGACCGCTGCGATCCAGACCTGCCAGTTCGAGCATGTCGGAAATGTCGCTTTCATGCGCTCCGTCAAACACTGGCGTGCCCATTGGGATACCGTGACGCAGATGGCCGACCATTTCGACGATCTCGGCGGTATCACGGCTATCAATATCTTCGTGATATTGTTCGCCATAAATGACCTTGAGCCGTTCTTTGACAGCATCCGGTGGAGGCGCAGCCTCTGGATCGGGGTTAGCCAATTTCCACTCTTCGAGAGCTTCGGTAACCTGTTGACCCAGACCACGTGCGGCCCAGCCAAGATGGGTTTCGAAAATCTGTCCGACGTTCATTCGCGACGGCACACCCAGTGGGTTGAGCACGATGTCAACCGGTGTACCATCTTCGAGGAACGGCATGTCTTCCTGTGGAAGAATGCGCGAGATAACGCCCTTGTTGCCGTGACGGCCAGCCATTTTGTCGCCTGGTTGCAGCTTGCGCTTCACCGCGACAAAGACTTTGACCATCTTCAAGACGCCCGGAGCGAGCTCGTCACCGCGTTCCAGCTTCTCGCGACGGTCTTCGAACCGTTCGTTGATCAGCTTGATCGCTTCGTCATATTGTTGACGGGTGGCTTCGAAATCGGCCTGAACCTGATCGTCCTTGACGGCAATCTTCCACCAATCAACCTGCTCCAGTTCGGACAGACTTTCTTCGGTGATTGATGCGCCTTTTTTCATCGGCTTCGGCGCGGAAGTCGCGGTCTGGCCGATCAACATGTCCTTGAGCGTGTTGAAGGTTGCACGGTTGAGAATGGCGCGTTCGTCATCACGATCCTTGGTAAAGCGGGCAATTTCTTCCCGTTCAATCGCCAAAGCGCGTTCGTCCTTGTCAATGCCGTGGCGGTTGAACACCCGGACTTCGACAACCGTACCGGCAACACCGGGAGGCAGACGCAAAGATGTGTCGCGAACATCAGACGCTTTTTCGCCAAAGATCGCGCGGAGAAGCTTTTCTTCCGGCGTCATTGGAGATTCACCCTTGGGCGTGATCTTGCCGACGAGAATGTCGCCAGGTTCGATTTCCGCACCAATGTAGACAATGCCAGCTTCGTCGAGGTTGCGAAGCGCTTCCTCGCCGACGTTTGGAATATCGCGGGTGATGTCTTCAGGTCCGAGCTTGGTGTCGCGGGCCATGACTTCAAATTCTTCGATATGGATCGAGGTGAAGACGTCGTCTTTCACGATCCGTTCGGAGATCAGGATACTATCCTCGTAGTTGTAGCCATTCCAGGGCATGAAGGCGACGAGGCTGTTTTTGCCGAGCGCCAATTCACCCATGTCGGTGGATGGACCGTCGGCAATCGTGTCGCCCTGCTGGACGATTTCGCCGACCTTCACCAGCGGACGCTGGTTGATGCAGGTGTTCTGGTTGGAACGCTGGAATTTCTGCAGCGTGTAGATGTCTACGCCGGATTTTCCTGCTTCTACCGCACCCGATGCGCGGATGACGATACGGGTAGCGTCCACCTGATCGACGATGCCGGCGCGTTTTGCGGCAATCGCAGCGCCAGAGTCACGAGCCACGGTTTCTTCCATGCCGGTGCCGACAAACGGTGCTTCGGCTTTCACCAAAGGCACAGCCTGACGTTGCATGTTCGATCCCATGAGCGCGCGGTTGGCGTCATCATTTTCCAGGAATGGAATAAGCGAGGCAGCAACCGACACCAGCTGCTTGGGACTAACGTCCATCAGCGTGATGATGTCGCGTGGTGCCATCAGGAATTCGCCAGCCTGACGCGAGGAAACGATTTCCTCGACGAAGCTGCCGTCTTCGGTCAGTTCCGCGTTGGCCTGTGCCACCGTATGCTTTTGCTCTTCCATCGCGGAGAGATAGAGCACGTCGTCGGTAACCTTGTGGTCGACGACTTTCCGATAGGGTGTTTCGATGAAACCATATTGGTTGACGCGGCTGAACGAAGCCAATGAGTTGATCAGACCGATGTTCGGGCCTTCAGGCGTTTCAATCGGGCAGATACGGCCATAATGGGTCGGGTGAACGTCGCGGACTTCAAAGCCGGCACGTTCACGGGTCAGACCACCGGGGCCCAATGCTGATACACGACGTTTATGGGTGACTTCCGAAAGCGGATTGGTCTGATCCATGAACTGGGACAGCTGCGAGGAACCGAAGAATTCGCGAACGGTCGCGACAGCAGGCTTCGCATTGATCAGATCGTTCGGCATCACGGTGGATACGTCTACGCTGCTCATGCGCTCCTTGACGGCGCGCTCCATGCGGAGAAGGCCGACGCGATACTGGTTTTCCAGCAATTCGCCAACCGAGCGAACGCGACGGTTGCCGAGGTTGTCGATGTCATCGACTTCGCCCTTGCCGTCTTTCAGATCGACGAGGGTTTTGACAACAGCGAGAATGTCTTCCTTGCGGAGGATCGTATAATCAGCCGGTGCATCCAGTTCGAGACGCATGTTGAGTTTGACGCGGCCAACGGCGCTGAGGTCATAACGCTCAGGATCGAAGAACAGGCCTTCGAACAATGCTTCGGCGGTTTCGCGCGTTGGTGGTTCACCAGGACGCATGACGCGGTAGATATCGGACAGGGCGCCGTCACGGTCTTCAGCCTTGTCGACTTTCAGCGTGTTGCGGATCCAGGGGCCGGTGGTGACATGGTCGATGTCGAGCAATTCGAGCGCATCAATACCGACATTGTCAATCTTCTCGAGATTTTCAGCGGTCACTTCGTCACCGGCTTCGATGTAAATCTCGCCGGTCTTCTCGTTGATCAGATCAAAGGCGCTGTAACGGCCGAAGATTTCCTCGGTCGGAATGACGATGTTCTGCATGCCATCGGATTCGGCCTTTTTCGCGGCGCGAGGGGTGATCTTGGTCGCCGCTTCAAAGACAACTTCGCCGCTCTGCGCGTCGACAATGTCAAAGGTTGGCTTGATACCGCGCCATTGCTCGGCGACGAAAGGAATCGTCCAGCCATCCTTGGCGCGCTTGTAGACAATGCGCGCATAGAACAGGTTGAGGATGTCTTCTTCCGAATAGCCCTGCTTGATGATCTTGACGAGTTGCGCGCTCTTGGTGCGGCCTTCGTCTTCGATCTTGCCCTGCACGTCGATCGCACCCATTGGCTCACGGATGGTGATCAGATTGCCTTCAACTTCGAGAATTTCAGCCGGCTGTTTCATGCCCGCTACGCGGACCATCTCGCCGACTTTGAAATCAGGCTTCTTTTCTTTGACTTCGAGGATCGCGTCACCGAGCGAACGCAGCAATGCAGTCACCGGCAGCTTGCGCTTGCGATCGATACGGACGTTGACGATGTCTTTGGCGTCAAATTCAAAATCGAGCCAGCTGCCGCGGTAAGGAATGACGCGGGCGGCGAACAGGAATTTGCCGGAAGAGTGGGTTTTGCCGCGGTCATGGTCAAACAGTACACCGGGCGAACGGTGCATCTGGCTGACGATAACGCGCTCTGTACCGTTGATGACGAACGTGCCGTTCTTGGTCATCAAAGGCATGTCGCCCATGTAAACGTCTTGCTCTTTGATATCGAGAACCGAGCGCGCTTCTGTTTCGGGATCGACCTCGAACACGATCAGACGAAGGGTTACCTTCATCGGCGCGGCATAGGTGATGCCCCGCTGGCGGCATTCTTCGACATTATATTTGGGATCTTCGAGCTGATAGTTGACGAAGTCCATTTCGGCGGTGCCGGCAAAATCGCGGATCGGGAAAACGCTGCGCAGCGTCTTTTCGAGGCCAGAGACATATCCGATCGAAGCGTCCGAGCGCAAAAACTGTTCATATGATTCGCGCTGAACTTCGATGAGATTCGGCATCTCGATGACTTCGTGAATGTCGCCGAAAATTTTGCGAATGCGTTTCTTGCGGGTGGGGGTCGGAGCCGTCGTTTTGACCGAAGCTGCTTGGGTAGCCATATAGTTTTGCCTTCTCGCCATCGCCGGAAAACCGGCGGAAAATCAAAATGTGGAGACGCATCAAGACGACAAAAGCCGCATGTTCCCCAAGGTGGGAAACTGCAGCTTTTTAGCGTCCTGAAAACCGTGCAAATTTCATTTCTTCTGGCGTGCCGCGCGACTGCACACCCTGTCTCGAAATCTGTGGTGAGCGCGGGATATAGGGAGATGCCGGCTTTCGGTCAAGGGGGCAGGCCGGACAGAAATGGAAGAAATGGAAGCATCTTTCGATATTCAACGTCAATTCTTATTGAAAAACAATAATTATATTGACGAAATTCGATAAATTGATATTGTTAAACGATAAATAACGGAGACTCGCAGATGGAAACGAACGTAAAACAGGATACAGAAACAAACGACATCGTCCTGAAATCAGCCCGGGGGATATTGATTTTTTCGAAATGGATATCGGTCTTCGCGATCGTAGCGATCACCCTGGGGCTGGTGACCTTGCCATTCACCTATCAGAGCCTTCGGGCGGAAATGTCCACGGTTCTGGTTAATACACCGAGCCCTGAAGCCGCCGGAATGCTTGCTCTGATATTGATGATGGGCATTGTGATATTGCTGCTCACGCTTTTCGCGGTCAATCGCTTGCGCAGGCTCGTCGATTCCGTCGGCAACGGCAGTCCGTTTACGCGGATCAACGGCACCCGCTTGCGCGGCATCGGTCTCGCGGCATTTGCGATCCAGGTCGTATCATTTGTCGGCAGCTTGCTGGGCGAAGGCCTGCTCACCATGCTTGGCGAGACCAAGCCGGGACAGGATCTCAACATTTCGATCGACGCCAGCATCTCGCTCTCCGGAATCCTGCTGGTCCTGCTGCTGATCATCCTGGCGCGGGTGTTCGATCGTGGCGCTGAAATGCGCGAAGAGCTGGAAGGGACGATTTGATGGCAATCACCGTCAAGCTCGACGATCTGCTCCATGACAACCGGATGACGCTGACCGAATTGGCCGAGCGGGTGGATATCACGCTCGCCAATCTCTCGATCCTAAAAACCGGCAAGGCGAAGGCGATGCGTTTCACCACGCTGGAAGCGATCTGCCGCGAGTTGCAATGCCAGCCGGGCGATTTGCTCAGCTATGATCCTGCGGATCCAGAGTGAGCGGCATCCCGATATTGCGGGATTGGCAGAACAAGGTCAGCAGTCGCTGAAATTGGTCATCGTCACGACTTTGCGGACCATCTGCGGATCATATTCGACCTGACCATCGAGGATCAGCATCGCCAGCCCGTGGACCAGCGACCATGCATGGAGAGCAGCAGCGGCGCGCTGATCCTTTGACATTTCGTCTGGCATGGTAGCGGCAATGCCGGCGCGGAGCTGATAAAAGGCTTCGCCCATTGCGGTAGGATCATCGGCGGCCAGATCGACCTGGCCAACGCGGTTATATATCAGCCGCAACAAAGCCGGGTTCTTGACCGCCCATTTGACATAGGTAACCCCGACCTCGGCAAAGCCGTCACGACCGCCGCCGGCTTGCGCGGCTGCTTCCGCCTGATGCTGGCCAAGCCGGTTGACTCCTTCGAGCGCGAGCGCATCCAGCAGGGCATCCTTGTTCGGGAAATGGCGGTATAAGGCGGTGGCGGACACTCCCAGATCGCGGGCAAGCGCGCGCAAGCCGAGATCGGGCTGCTCCTGGCTCTCCAGACGCTCCATTCCCATTTGCAGCGCCGAAGCCCGCAAGTCGCCGTGATGATAAGGCGCGTTCATCGGAAGCACCGGCGGCTAGCTGCGCCTCGAGAAAGAGACATGTTGACACTGTTATCATTCATTGGCATGTTAACAGCATAAACATCGCGAGTCGATTTGCCAAGCCGGAAGGGACTGCTGCCAATGTTAATTTACGCAATCATCGTCGCCGTGCTTGGACTGGTCGTCGCGGTGGCCCATTCGGTGCTTGGCGAAAAGGTCATTCTCGGCCCACTCTATCGCGAGCAGACTAGCGGTCTGTTGGCGGCGCGAGCGACGCGTGACATTATCCGGGCGGTGTTCCACGTTCCCTCACTGGCCTGGGCAGGTCTCGGCATAGCGGTGCTGCTCAACCGGCTGCAGTCGGGCAGCGATCTTCTGCCGGTCACCGCAGCGATCATTTTTGCGCTGTCCGGCATCGGCAATCTTGCCGCGCTCCGCCGACCCCATCCTGGCGGGTTGATATTGCTGGCAATGGCATTCGCTACAATCGCCGATATCAGATTCAACTAGAAGGAATTTTCAATATGGCTTCCGTAATCGAAAAAACCATCCGCGCTGCGGTCACGCCTGTTCTGGGTGCAGTCTCCAAATATAACCGCAAGCGGATGAAGGCACCTGCCGGCGGCCATCCTTATCTGTCCGGCGTGCACCGGCCGATGACCGAAGAAGTCACTCTGGCTGACCTGAAAGTTGACGGAGAAATTCCGCCTACGCTCGATGGTCGCTATCTCCGCATCGGCCCCAATCCGGTTACCGCGCCCGATGAAGCCAGCTATCACTGGTTTACCGGCGATGGCATGGCCCATGGTGTCCGTATCGAGGACGGCCAGGCGAAATGGTATCGCAACCGCTGGATCCGCAGCAACGCGGTCAGCGATGCGCTGGGTGAGCCGCGCAAGCCCGGCACCCGCAAACCCCGCACCGATACCGCGAACACCAATATTGTCCGCATCGCCGGCAAGACATTTGCGATCGTCGAAGCTGGCGGTTTTCCGGTCGAGCTGACCGATGATCTGGAAACGGTGAAACATAATCCGTTCGATGGAACTTTGGTCAACGCCTTTTCTGCCCACCCGCACCTCGATCCGGAAACCGGCGAGATGCATGCAATCTGCTATGATGCGCCGGTCATGGACAAGGTCTGGCACGTCGTGATTGGTGCCAACGGGAAGGTCAAACGGGAAGAACCGATTGCGGTCAAGGACGGCCCCTCAATCCACGATTGCCAGATTACCGAAAATTATGTGCTGGTCTTTGACCTTCCCGCGACCTTCTCGATGAAGCGGATGCTGGGCGGCTTTGCTTTCCCATATGACTGGAATCCGTCTCATGGAGCCCGCGTCGGCCTTTGCCCGCGTGACGGATCAGGCGCTGATACCGTGTGGTGCGATGTTGATCCCTGCTATGTCTATCATCCGGCCAATGCTTATGAGACGGACGACGGCAGCGTGATCGTCGATGTGGTGGTGCACGAAAGCACTTATGCGCGCACGACCTTTGGCCCGGGCGGAGAATGGTCACGGCTGGAGCGCTGGACCGTCGATCCGGTGACCAGAAAAGTCGACCGCAAGATGCTCGATGATCGCCCGCAGGAATTCCCGCGCTATGACGAGCGGCTGACTTCAAAACCCTATCGCTATATCTATAATATCGCGCTTGCCGGCCTGCCCGACGAGCTCGACATGGCGGGAACCGAATTGTTCAAACATGATCTGAATAACGGCGACAAGCTGGTTCGCGATTTTGGCGAAGGGCGTCACCCGGGGGAGTTTGTGTTTGTTCCCCGGACTCCGGATTCCGCCGAGGATGGCGGATGGTTGATCGGTCTGGTGATCGATGCCGAGCATGAGACCAGCGAACTGCAAATCCTCAACGCGGATGATTTTCTTGGCGAGCCTCAGGCGGTGATCCATTTGCCGCACCGGATCCCTCCCGGGTTCCACGGCAACTGGATGGCGAACTAAGCGACCGGGTTTCCCCCGGCGCTTTAGTGGAAGCGGGTCTTTAACAGTGGAGGCAAGCGACGCGCTTTAATCGCGCTTTGCTTAACTCGCCTTTTTCCACTGAACCGTTGCAAGTGCTTCGACTGGTTCGAGTTCAGCGCTTTGGCAGCCGATATCGTATAGGGGAACCGGACGCTCGACTGTCGGTGCAATCCGCCCGACCACGTTGGCGGCGGGCATTGCCTTGCTGAACAAATACCCCTGAACCTGGACGCAGCCTTCCAGTTTCAGCTGGCTGAGCTGATCGCTACGCTCGACCCCCTCGGCGGTTGTCACCATGCCCAGGCTGGTCGCAAGACCGGTCACGGCGCGAATGATTGCCCGGCAATCTTCGCGACTGTCGACCCCGTCAACGAAACAGCGGTCAATCTTGATCTTGTCGAACGGGAAGCTGCGCAAATAGTTGAGCGAGCTATAGCCGGTGCCAAAATCGTCCAGCGCGATGCGCACACCCAGCGAGCGGATTTTGTGGAGCAATTCTACATTGGACTGATTATCGTTCATCAGCACCGATTCGGTGATTTCCAATTCCAGCCGATGCGGCGCGATGCCGGTTGTCGCCAGAGCATTGATGATGGTCGGCATTAGATTGGGGCTGCGCATCTGCGCCGGCGACAGATTGACCGCGACCGTAAGATGCTCGGGCCAATTGGCGACCTCGTGCAATGCCGATCGAACCACCCATTCGCCAAGCTGAACAATCAGGCCGGTCTCTTCGGCAACCGGAATGAAGACATCCGGCATGATCATGCCTTTTTCGCTGTGATTCCAGCGGAGCAGCGCTTCATAACCAATGATCTCGCTGGACTCTATATTGACCAGCGGCTGGTAAAAAAGCTCTAGCTCGTTGCGCTTCAGCGCAGCGCGAAGATCCAGTTCGATATTGCGCCGTTCCTGTACCGCTTCGTGCATCGACGGTTCGAATAGCGAGACACAGCCGCGGCCGTTTTCCTTTGCGTGATAGAGGGCAATATCGGAATATTTGATCAGCTCTTCGCAGCTAGTGCCGCTTTCGGGGGCGATCGCGATTCCGATGCTGACGCCGGTTGAAACGCGCTGTCCGTCGACCATCACCGGCTGCGAGACATTTTTTATGATGTCATTCGCTATCTGAATGACATCTTCGTTCGAACCGCAATTGCGCAAGGATATCGCAAATTCGTCGCCGCCGAGACGTGCGACCATACCCTGTATGCCGATCGTGTTTTCCAAACGGTTGGCAACGGATTTGAGGACCATGTCGCCCGCGCCATGTCCCAATGTATCGTTGATGGTCTTGAAATCATCGAGATCGAGATAAAGCACTGCCAGTTTCTGGTCGTCCCGCATCCGGCTGACCGAACGCTCCAGCGATTGTTTGAACAGGGCGCGGTTGGGGAGGTTCGTGAGGCTGTCGAAATGGGCGAGATGGGCAACTCTTGCCTCGGCCTTCCGGGCGCTGGTTATATCGGCCGCAACCCCGCGAACATGCTTGCTGACGCCATCTTTGGTCTTGATCCGTCTGCCGGACAGTCTCCACCAGCGCAATTTTCCGCGAATCTTTATCGGAGCGTGGATGTCGCGAAACGCTTCGCCCGCCGCCAGACTTTGAAGCAGCTGGTTACGCTCTGTCGAATCCTCGAACAGATCTACCAGCGGCATATTGCGCAAGTCGCGGATTTCCTTGTCCACTGCCGTCGCGAAGCGCGCCGATGGATTGACGATCAAATGATCGGCATTCACTTCCCACAGCCAGTCAGAGCTTTGTTCCGCATAATCGTAGAGCAACAGCCGGACAGTCTCCGCCGCATTTTTTTGCTTGGCTGCGTGGATATGCCGCTGGACAAAATTAAAGAAAAACATCCGGAAAATATAATCGATACACAGGGCGAAGAAGATCAGCAAAACCGCCGCGCTGATGCCGAGATATCCCTCTGCAGCGACGAACGAGAGGGCGTGTATCGTCGTGGTGATCAGGAGATAATAGGTTTGCGCTCGGGGTATGCTGCCATAAACAAAGCCGCCCAGCACCAGACCGCCCATCGCCAATATTGCGATATCCAGACTGAAAGGGATTTGTCCAAAGGCAAAGGGGATGCTCAATATGCTGGAAAAGGTAATGCCGGTGATGATGCTCTCAAAACAGATGCTTTTGGTCACCGCCTTATAGTCAGCCGTATCAGGGTCGAAAGCGACCTGGCGGAAATAGTTGCGACCGCCCATGAAGCCGGCGACGCACAGAAAGAAGCAGGATATTGCGATATAGGCTGGTTCGGCAAAAGCGAAAAGCAGGACGAGGGCATAGATGCCCAATGGCAAGGTGATCAGGATACCAATTCGCGAAATCTGGCCGAAAGATTTTAGCTGTTCGCGGGCGACAAGTTCGGCGGTCTCAGGATCAACACTGATCTTGAAGTTCCAAATCTTTTTTTGCATTTCCAGCAATCGCTGAAGCGTAATTGTCTCGCCCATGCGCACCCCAAATTACTCGATTTTACTAACAGCTGTCGGCCAATATCGAATTACAGTTTTCACAACGTTAATTACGGTGGATGCGGTTCCGACTGAAGGGTGCCGCCGATAACAAAGTCACAAACCGGTCAAATCTGGCTGATCAACGCGGCTGCGGCATCCGCAGCGCGTTTGGCGGCAGCGGCAAGATTGGCATGGAAGTCATCAGAGCTGTCGCCATTCGCGCCGTCGGTGACGGCCTTGATTCCGGCCCAGGGGGTGTCGAGCATCGCGGCTATCTGGGCCACCGCTGCGGTCTCCATGTCGACCAGATCGGCTTTCAACACATCGCGCAGATAGCCGGAGCGTTCGGGGCATTTTATGAAACAGTCCGCCGTCGCAATCCGCGCCTGGGGCAGGGCAAGAGCCGCTGGCATAGGATAGGATGTAAAGGGGCTCCAGTTCGCCGGTCCGATCGGCCATGAGCCGGCATTATAATGGGTAAAGCCGTCATGCTCGCCGAATCTGTCGAGCGTGCCATAATCGGCTTGCAAGGATTCGCGCAGATAGAAGCAATCCCCCTCCTGGGTACTGACATGACCGGCAGTACCGATCACCAGAAACAGGTCGGGTTGGAAATGGCTGTGCATATAGAGCGCCGCGGCACCGGCATGGACTTTTCCAATCCCGGAACAGAGGATGGTGACCGTTTTCCCGCCATGGTCCAGTTGCCGGATTTCACCAAACGGGCTGTCTAGCCTCGTTGCCGAATGATCGCGGAGGAATGCATCGGCTTCGTCCTGCACGCCGGTGATGATCGCGATATGGTCAATCACCGGCAAAGGCCATCAAAGCCATCGGCTTCACGCCGGCAGCGGCCAGTTTTCCTGCGCCTCCGAGATCGGGAAGGTCGACGATAAACAATGCCTGGTCCACTAGCGCGCCCTGGTCGCGCAACAACTGGGTACCGGCCATCGCGGTCCCGCCGGTGGCAAGCAGATCGTCGACCAGCAACACCCGCTGGCCCGGCTGGATGGCGTCGACATGCATTTCGATCCGGTCGCTACCATATTCCAGCGCATAATCGATGCTCACCGCTTTCCCCGGCAGCTTGCCCGGTTTGCGGAGCATGACTTTGCCCTTTTCCAGCGCGTAGGACATGGCGGCAGAAACGATGAAGCCGCGCGCTTCGATGCCCGCGATCAGGTCAAAGCTTTCCGGATCAACCAGCGCAATCATCCGGTCGATGGTCTGGCAAAAGGCCGGCCCGTTTAGCAGCAAGGTCGATATGTCGCGAAACTGGATACCCGGCTTGGGATAGTCCGGGATCGTCCGCACGAGGTCGATCAGGTCCTGATTGTCGGTCATATTGTCCCCTCGAAACACCAGTGGTCCTAGTCGCGCAGCAGCCCGACCATGTCAATCATTGTGCCCTGCAAAGTGAGCGGAAGGGAGGCGAATGGGTGGCGGCGCGCTTCGCTTGTAACAATAAAAAAGGGGCGGCTTCCGAACCGGAAACCACCCCAAATTTTTTCAATAAACCGTCAGGCTTATTTGAGTTCGACGGTACCGCCGGCAGCTTCGATCTTGGTTTTGATTTCTTCTGCTTCAGCTTTGCTGACGCCTTCTTTGACGGCCTTAGGCGCGCCTTCGACGAGTGCTTTTGCATCGGTCAAGCCAAGCTGGGTGATCGCACGGACTTCCTTAATCACCTGGATTTTCTTGCCGCCGTCGCCGGTCAGGATTACGTCAAATTCGGTCTGCTCTTCAGCAGCTTCGCCAGCGGCAGCCGCTGGACCAGCAACTGCAACAGCAGCGGCAGCAGAAACGCCCCACTCTTCTTCAAGTGCCTTGGACAGTTCAGCCGCTTCCATGACGGTGAGTTTCGAAAGTTCTTCGACCAGTTTTGCAATATCAGCCATTTTAAATACGCTCCAATTTTCTAAATATTTGAAAAGTTAAATTCATTCACCCGCAGCAGCATAAGCGCTGAGTACGCGTGCAACACTGGTTGCCGGCTCGACAAGAACCCGTGCGATTTTCGTTTGTGGTGCAACAAGCAATCCAACAATCGTTCCGCGCAGTTCGTCAAGCGAAGGCATGGCAGCCAGAGATTTTATGCCTGCTTCGTCAAGAAGGGTGTCGCCCATTGCGCCGCCAACGATTTCCAAATTCTCGTTGGTTTTTGCAAATGCAACTGCGATTTTTGCAGCCGCCACCGGATCATCCGATGTTGCGAGCGCGACCGGACCCGTTAGCATATCTGCTATCGGGGCATAGTCGGTTCCTTCCAGAGCCAGCTTGGCAAGGCGGTTTTTCGAGACTTTGAAGCTTGCGCCTTCTTCCCGCATTTTCGTCCGCAGCTCGGTAGATTGAGCAACAGTCAGACCCAGGTTGCGTGTTACCACGACCACCCCGGCCTCTTTGAAAATAGCGTTCAGAGCGACAACCGCTTCGGTCTTTTGACCACGATCCATATTTTGCTCCTTCACGTGGACTGCGTTTTGACGCGCAATCCCTTACTTCAATTGCGTCATCCTGAACTTGTTTCAGGACCCCGGGAGGCAACATGCTTCCCCGAGAGATGCTGAAACAAGTTCAGCATGACGAGCGAAAGAATTAGCCTGAGCCAATTCCATATAATCCGAAGGGGGGTTTTGGCCGTTCTGCCGCGTTAGAAAACGCTGGCTGCGTACCCGTGTGTCTCCACACGAAAAAACTGATCCCCGTCTAGGCTGGAAATTAAGAGAGCCAAATTACTCTCACCCGCTGTCTCGGACGGAAATTGTGATTCTTTTGACGGAACCGCAACTTGTAGGGGAGCCATTAACGGGTGGAGCGGGATTGTCAAGAGGTGCGCGAGTCTGGATGTTTGCAGCCGGCGCAAAAGCGGGCATTAGCGCTCGATGGGCTCGACGGCTGATGCTTGGGATATTATACGCTATAAACGGCGTTCAGTTTCTTCAATCGGTACATCGTTGATGCTCGCGAAACGCCTTTGCATCAGGCCATCGGTGTCAAATTCCCAGTTCTCGTTACCATAGCTGCGCCACCATTGATTATCTTGATCCCGCCATTCATATTCAAAACGAACAGCGATGCGATTGTCTGCAAATGCCCATAATTCCTTCTTCAGCCTATAGTCGCGCCCCTTGTTCCATTTGGCGACTAGAAATGCTTTGATTTCCTCACGGCCCGCCAGAAAGCTATCGCGATTACGCCACTCGCTGTCCGGTGTGTAGGCAAGAGCCACACGGTCTGAATCGCAGCTGTTCCAGGCATCTTCTGCAGCTTGCACTTTGGCGCGTGCGGTTTCTTCCGTGAAGGGAGGGACGAGTGTCTGTGTCATGATCTATTCGTCCGAGTCTGAGCTTGCAATTATAATCAAACCGGTACCGACAACCAAAAATCCGACGCCAACTAGGACTGCGGCACCGATGCCCAATTTCCCCGCAGTACTGGCATTGGCCGTACCTTCGGGCAATGCAAAAGGTTTTCCGTTCATCATCAGTTGTGGGTTTTTATCCAGTGTAAAACCAATACGCGCTTGTCGCGGTTGGGGATTATAGCTGCTCGATTTCACGTCGATGGTGCTCGGAACAAAATTATACGGATCTTGTTTGAGACGATGTTGTTGAAAGCTCAGATTAAACCGGGGCTTGGATGTCGCAGCGTTAGGTTGACCACCAAATGGTATCGTCAGATTTATGGCACTACGTATATCGCGCTCGCCATATTGATGAAGCGGATGCAGAGGCTGCGCGAACACGCTGCTCGCGAATAGCGCTGTTGTCATGACAAATAAACAGACATGTCCTAAATGCTTAATCATACTACTTCCTTTTAGAATTTTGTGATCCGATGATCAGCATCCGTGTTATTTGTCTTTCGAATATCGAAACCACATCCTTTTGAGATAGCCTTTTGGCTTCTTCATCGCGCGCAACAACGCTCCTGCGATATGGAGAATGGCGAGCAACATGATGATTCTGCCGATCAGGCCGTGATACTCACGCAACCGATGTTCCCAGAAATCGGGTAATGCTATGTTGCTACCCAGGAACAAAGTGGCGTAAGCGCCCGATTGAAGGACCATTATCGCCCCGAAGCCGGGCCCGACAAGAAGCAGGCTGATAAGCAAAAAATGGTTAACTTTGACCATGGTTCTTCGCCATTTGGGTGTTCCAGGTACAGGTCCGGGTTTTTTGTCATAAAACATCCACCAATAGACGTGGAATAATGTCAGCCCCAAAACAGTGATGCCCGCGATGGCGTGAAAGCGCAAAAGAACGGTCTTTGTTGCGCCCGGATCGGTTCCATCGGCAACAATACCGAAATATAGGGCGGCAAGTACCATGATTGCCGTTGCCCAATGGCTCGTTCTTGGTGTTAAGATGATTGGGCGATGAGCGTCTGAACTGCGGCAACTCTCTCAGGTCCGGCTTTTTCCGGAGAACCGGAATCGAAAGGAGGCTGGGGATCATATTCAATGAAGAGCTGAATCGTGCGCGCCAGCTCATCGCCAGCTATTTCAGCCGCTAGCGTCAAACCGAAATCGATACCCGCAGTAACCCCACCGCCAGTCAAGCGGTTCCGATCGCGTACCACGCGTTCTGCAATCGGTTCCGCTCCAAAGACAGTCAACTGGTCCCGGAATGCCCAATGACATGCCGCTTTATATCCTTGCAACAAACCTGCCGAACCCAAGAGAAGCGATCCGCTGCAAACCGACGTCACATATTGCGCGACTGAACCTTGTCGCTGGAGAAACTGGAGCGTCATTTCATCCTCGAGCAACGGTACCACCCCCAATCCGCCACAGACACAGATGACATCGAGATCCGGACAATTTTCGAATGTCGTCGTTGGATTGATTGAAAAACCAGCATCAGCGGTGACAGGGGATAGATCTTTCCAGATCATATGAATGGTTACACCGGGAATACGACTCAAGACTTCCGCCGGGCCGGTAACATCGAGCTGGGTCATTTGTGGAAAAATCAGGAAACCTACGTGCATGTCGTGCGTCATAAAAAGCTCCATTATAGAATTTGTAATGTCTTATGCGGCGATCAGCTCTATCCGGTGGCCATCAGGGTCTTTGACAAACGCGATGACATCGCGTTTTCCATTCTGGTCTGCATGAGCCATTGGTCCTGCTGCCCGTATCAGTTCCACTCCGTGCTCCTGTAGGCGCTGGCATTCGGCATCGATGTCCTCGATTTCCAGGGCGATATGTCCGAAACTGTCGCCATGTTCATAGCTGCGCTCATCGTGATTGAAGGTCAGCTCAATCACGCTATTTTCTGCTTCGTCTCCATAGCCGACAAAGGATAATGTGAAGCCGCCGGTTTCATATGTTTCCCGGCGAAATTCGCGCATGCCGAGGATGTTGCAATAAAAGTCCAGTGACGCATCAAGATCACTGATACGGATCATCGAGTGCAATATTCGTTTTGCTGTTTGATTAGGCATTAAAGGCTCCCAAGGTTGATTTCAGAATCACCCGGGCGGCCGCGGGTATAACCGCCCGAGCGAAAGCATTTAACTGGTTCTATTTGCAAATCTGGCCGGAATATCGAACGAGACCCTGCATATTGTTGGGATCGCGCAAATCGACGAGGCCATAGCTTTTGAATTGGCCGTCATATCCGATCAGAGTTCCTCGGCCTTTGCCTTTCTGCACGTCATATGTAATTTCGAGCATGTAACGACCCGGTCTACCGGGAACCGCGGTCAAAATTCCGAGATCTTGAGTATAGACAGAGCCACCGTCGCTCCGACCAAAATAATGTTCCATATCCATCTCAAGTCCGGTTGCTGTCGCGCGTTGGGCGAGAATTTTACCTGCAGCATTTTGCACGCTTCCCATCAGCGTTGCCGAGATGATGATCGGCTGACCGTCACCTTCTGCAAAGAAATTCGGAAGGGCGACCCCGCCCAGATCGATGCATTCATTGGCCTTGGCTTGGGCTTGCCCACTGAGTGCAAGAGCAAGGGCGAACATTGTGGTTTTTACTTTCATGGATTTGATTCCTTCTGTTGGTCTGGTTAATTTCAATTCATGCAGGTGCGATAGCGACAAGCATGTAATTGATGGACATTAGATAACGACCACTATATAACGATCGCTATGCCAAGTAGCTGCGAGCGCGGATGGCGTCAACTTAAAAATAACGATCGTTATATAATTAGGAATGTAAATGGCCAAACAAACCGTCCGGAAGAAAGAAACGCGACAAAATATGATCGCCGCTGCAAACCGAAACTTTCGCAGTTTTGGATATAATGGCGTTGGAGTGGATGCGATCGCAAAGGACGCCAAAGTTACATCAGGGGCCTTTTATGCGCATCTCAAGTCGAAAGACGCAGCCTTTGCGATCGCGGTTGAATCGGGACTTGATGAAGTCATTGACGCTATTCCAAAATATCAAAAAGACCATGGCAAAAAATGGGTAGAAGCTTTTGCGAGCTATTATTTGGGAAAGTCCCATCGCGACGACATGGCTTGCGGGTGCGCTATGACATCTCTGTCGCCGGATGTTGTCAGGGCTGATGACCAGATTCGGCTGATTTTTGAAGATCGGATGGCGCATATCATCAATCTGATTGCCGATGGTCTGGACGGAGACACGGTAAAGCTGAGACGAGAAAAAGCCTGGATGTTTCTCTCGGTCCTGATCGGTGGATTGACGACGGCGCGTGCTGTAAAATCGCCACCTCTGGCTGAGGAGATTGCCGCTTCGGCGAAAAGGGCAGCTATTGAACTGGTTTCATGAAGAGAGGTTCCCATTCGTCATCTCGAGCGTTCCGTTCGCTCGAATTAGGATGTGAGATTTCTGAGCCGTCGAGCAAAATCGCCAGACAGGGTTCTCGGTTTTCCATCGGCTTGGCCCTCGCGACACCAACGGACACAGCACCCATGACCAAATTAATATGTCTGCGAAATACTTTGGTTGATCCAGAATGAAAGGCACAAATGATGACGACAGAAAGCATCCTATCTAACGTGAAAATCAAGGGTGGCTGTCTTTGCGGAGCGGTCACTTTCGAGGTCGTCAATGCGTTCGACAAATTGTACTTTTGCAGCTGTGATCAGTGCCGCCAGATAACCGGGTCGGCTTTCGCATCAAACCTGTTCACGAACATTGACGGGTTTGAGTGGCTCAAGGGGGCTGATAATATTGTCAATTATCAGGCTCCGGGGCGGGATATCTCCAAATCATTCTGCCGGTTCTGCGGGTCCGGGGTTCCTTGGAAAAATGGTGACAAAACAAAGATGATCGTTCCGGCCGGATCTCTGAGCGCGTCGCCTAATATTGCCGAGCGGATCAGAATCTTCGCTTCTGAACAACCCTCGTGGGCGTCGGGTCTGGAGCAGGTCTCCGTACATGCGAAGTTCCCAAAGCAGGGGTAAGGCCGAATGCTTGGCAAGGCTCTGGATCCGTTTTCGACGGCACCATTTTCGCGGTGCCGGGCACCAAACTACCCGTCCCGCTGCAGCACTCCTGCTTCAATCTGGTAATAATCGCCTTTGTCGGCGACGAAGATATGGCTCCAGATTTTGGTCTCCGTCGGCTGGTCGAAACAACCCATGGCGATGGCGATCTTGTCGTGGTGGATCGGATCCCAGAACAGGAACGCGCCGCAAGTGTCGCAAAAACCCCGGCGGACTTTTTCCGATGATTGATACCAGCGGATATGATCCTCACCATGGATGGTGACGGCGCTGGTCGGGACATCGATCGAGGCCCAGTAATGGCCGGACTGCTTGCGGCACAGGGTGCAGTGGCAGGCATCGGCCTCGGGCAGGTCGCCGGTGACTTCAATCTTTATTGCAGCGCAGAGGCAGGAACCCTTGTGCATATTTCCCTCCCGAAAATTGTTGGATGAGAAGTCTAACGGCAAAGCGCTGTGGTTTGAAAGCCGGAAATTGTCCGCCGGATTTCAGGCGCGTGAAACGGTCACCCGTTGCTCGACCATATTCATGCTGCCGAATGCGGTGAGAAATGAGACGTCGGTGGCATCGCGGCCGATGCCGATCACCGCCATGTCCGATGCCTGGGCCATCCCGGTCGGGTCGACCAGATGCCATTGACCGCCCAGAAAAACTTCTGGCACGGCGTGGAAATCCTGTGGGCGAACGTCGGGCGCATAAGTGCTGGCAAAGCGGGCCGGGATATTGGCACAGCGGGCCATGCTGATCAGGATATGGGCATAGTCGCGGCAAACGCCCTTGCGCGCGGCAAAGCTCTGCTGGGCGTTGCAATGGACATTGTCCGCGTCCGAACCATAGGTCATGATCTGTTCGATATAGCCGGCCATAGCGGCCACCAGCGGGCCACCGCCGAGGCCGGAAAATTCGCCTGTAACGACAGAATCAAAAGCGTTGACCGAACAATAGAGCGAGTTGAACAGATAGGGCACGGCATGGCCGGGTAAGTCGCTCAGCGCGGTCGCGGGCAGGGTGGCAAAATCGGGATTGGCGCGGTCGATTGTCACCAGCGCATCATAAGAGATATCTAGCTGTTCCTGCTGGCTGGTCCACAGCCGGGTGCCGATACCGTCATGGGCCGGAACGCTGGTCTTGTCATCATTCGGGCCAATATCGATATTGGCCTCGGTCACAATCTGGTCGCGCGTCTCCGCTGCCTCTACCTGAACCAATATCGTGCAGGGCATCGGCAGACGGTAGGATAATTTTGCGCTGATCTGCAATTTTGTCATATCGGCCGCCTCTCACGGTCATAAGAAAAAGGCCGGGATTGCGCCCGGCCTTTTCTAAATCCATTCAATACGTCATGCCTGCCTAAGCAAGGCCCGACGCGCGGTGCATCAAGCGCCTTCAATCTCGCCGAGATTGATTTTGAGGCCCGGGCCCATGGTCGTGCTGAGGCCAACTTTACGGACATATTTGCCCTTGGCGCCAGCTGGTTTTGCTCTGACCACTGCATTGACGAGCGCATCGAAATTCTTGCGCAGATCGGCTTCCTTGAAGCTGGTCTTGCCGATGCCATTGTGGATGATGCCAGCTTTTTCGACGCGATATTCGATCTGTCCGCCCTTGGCGTCCTTGACCGCTTGCGCGACGTTCGGGGTTACCGTGCCGAGTTTCGGGTTAGGCATCAGGCCTTTGGGGCCGAGAACCTTACCGAGACGGCCAACAACGCCCATCATGTCCGGGGTTGCGATAACGCGATCATAGTTGAGGTCGCCGCCTTGCATGGCTTCGAGCAGATCTTCAGCGCCAACCGTATCGGCGCCCGCTTCGCGTGCTTCGTCTGCTTTTGCATCTTTGGCAAAAACAGCTACGCGAGCCACTTTGCCGGTTCCGGCAGGAAGCGAGATCACGCCGCGGACCATCTGGTCAGCATGGCGAGGATCGACACCGAGGTTGATCACAACATCAAGCGTTTCGTCAAATTTCGAAGTCGATGCGAGACCTTTCAAAGTCATGATCGCTTCGTCGATGCTGTACAGCTTTTCGCGATCAACTTCTGTGTTGATCTTCTGCATTTTTTTGGAGAGTTTCGCCATGTTCTTATCCCTCCACCACGTCTACGCCCATCGAGCGCGCGCTGCCTGCGATGATTTTCATTGCCTGTTCAATGCTGTTGGCATTGAGGTCGGCCATTTTGGTTTCGGCAATTTCCTTGATCTGCGAAGTCTTGATCGACCCGCCAGAAACTTTGCCTGGTTCGCTTGAACCTTTTTTCAGCTTTGCGACCTTCTTGATCAGATAGCTGGCTGGTGGTGTCTTGGTTTCAAAGGTGAAGCTGCGATCCGAATAGACGGTAATCTTCGTCGGGATCGGCGTGCCTTTTTCAAGCTTGTCTGTTGCGGCGTTAAACGCTTTACAGAAATCCATGATGTTGACGCCGCGCTGACCCAATGCTGGGCCGATTGGCGGGGATGGATTTGCAGTACCGGCGGGCACTTGCAAATTGATGTAGCCATCAATTTTTTTAGCCATTTGGCTGTCCTTTCATTCTTTTGGGATTGGCGACATTGCCGTTCCCGCAAATTAAGTGGTCAAACGGAGAGCGAACCCTCCTCCCACAGTGGTATTCGAAACCGGAGTTTCAAATTCTGTTTGTTCCGGACTTGATCCGGAACATGAAACTAGCTGATCAGGTCGACTTCGCCGAAGTCCAGTTCGACCGGGGTAGCGCGACCAAAGATGGACACGGAAACCTTGACCTTGTTCTTGTCGAAATCGAGTTCTTCGACGATACCGTTGAAGCTGTTGAACGGGCCGCTCTTGACCTTGACCTCGTCGCCAATTTCGTAGCTGACCGTGATCCTTTCTTTCGGAGCGTTGGCTGCTTCTTCCTTGGTGTTGAGAATGCGGGCGGCTTCTGATTCGCTGATCGCCTGCGGCTTGCCGCTGCTGCCGAGGAAGCCGGTAACCTTGGGTTGGTTCTTGACCAAGTGATAAACATCATCGGTCATTTCCAGCTTCGCCAGCACATAGCCGGGGAAGAATTTCCGTTCGGACTGGATTTTCTTGCCGCGTTTGACTTCGGTAATGGTCTCGGTCGGGACTTCGATATCCTCGACCAGCTCGGTCAGGCCGAGTCGCTTGGCGTCAGCCTCGATGGCTTCCTTGACCTTGTGTTCAAAGCCCGAATAAGCGTGAATGATGTACCAGCGTGCCATGCGAATAACCTAAAAATCTGTTGGGATTAAGCGAGGCTCAAGAGCCAGGCGACAAGCCCGTTAAAAACCGAATCAACACCCAGAAAAAACAATCCGAGAATAGTCGTCATGATCAGCACGAGGATCGCCGTACGGACGGTCTCGGGCCATGTTGGCCAGACGACCTTATTGGTCTCGGCCTTGACCTGATTCATGAATTCGCCTGGATTGACTTTCGCCATGCTTGATTCCTTAAATTCGCTTCCCGGTTTCCGCATAAACTCCGGGTGTCAGTCGTTTGACCGTGGTCGGATATATGCATGATTTCGGAAAGAACCAGCCCTTTAACCGCAGATTCCCGGATTCGCAAGAAAAGAGTGGGATTTTACGCGACTTTGGCCGCTTCGATCAGCGACCTTATCCACGGAAGATGTTCCCGGCCAACGAACAGCTGGTCTGCAATCAGATAAGATGGTGATTCGAAAATGCCGCGTTCTTCGGCCTGGACCCGGAGCGAAAGCAGCTTGGCGCGGGCTGACTGCGGGTCGGGAACCTCTGTCTGAACCGACGAGAGCAGCGCCGAAACGACTGTTACGTCATCAAGATTTGCCTGTTCCGTCCAGTAAGCGGCAAAGGCGGCGCGGATGAACGGGACGGGGTCGCCATCGATGGTTGCCAGTGCGGCCAGTGCTGCCTCGCTGCCGGCGGGTGTTTTGGAAAAATGCATCTCGCGCCCCTGAACCGCGGCATAATGGAGCCAGGTATCGCGCTGGGACAGAGCGCGGACGCGGCGGTGACGTTCGCCCACCGTCTCCTCGGCCTTCTCTTCGGGGATCAAAAACGGCCGCACTGAAAACGGCAGCCATTCTATCTGCACGCCGGTTTTCCGCGCCAGTTCCAGTGTCGGCTCGAGCGCCAGACAGGATGCAGGCGATTTGAAATCGACGGTGACGGTCAGCATGGCTGTGCCTCCATCGCGTCAATCTCGTAAGCAATGTCTGGCGCCGGACCTTTTTGTCCGGTCAGGTACCATCGGACATAGGGCAGATGCTCTCGGCCAAACAGGATCTTGCCGTCAAAGACATAGGTTGGGACGCCGTAAATGCCGGCCGGGTGAAGCTGAGCCTGAAGCGCATCATGCTGAGCGCGGCCTTCGTCTTGCTGAAAGGCGGCAAAGCCGGTCGAGTCGATACCGGCCTGCTCGAGGATTGCAGCGACCACCGTCACGTCTTCAACATCCAGTTCGCGCCGCCAGAAGGGCGGAAAGACTGTTTCGAGATAGGCGCCGAGCCGGTCGCGGTCGTTCTGCACTGCCCACAAAATCCCGATATTGGCGATCGAGGAGTCCCAGATTTTCTCGGTGCCCTTGAGAATATGCCCCTGACGCTCGACATAGCGTCGCGCGTCGCGATAGCCATATTTGATCCGTTCCCACTGGCTTGCGCTGCGGGTGCTTTCGACGACTTTTCCTTCGCTTTTGCGCGCCGATCCCAGGTAGCTCGGAATATCCAGGGTTAGCGGCCGCCAGTCGAATCGCATGTCGAGAGACTTCTCGAGCTCGAGCGTCGGCTGGATGGCGACAAAAGCATAAGGGCTCTTGATGTCGACATAGACAATCAGCGGTGCATCACTTTCCAGAGCGTTCACAGATTATCTCCTAGGACCACAGTCTGTGTAAAAGCGGATTGGTTCAACCGGCCAGCGCTCTGCCGGGATGCATGCCATCGACATAACCCATGAACGGTTCGTGGATCGAATAGCCGAGCAATTCTTGCGCGCGCTTTGGCAAGGCCGCTGCTTTTTCGGGTGGAACAGCGAGCAGCATGGTTTCCAGAGGCCGCATCCAGCCGGGACAATATTGCGGTGTGACAATCAGCCGCGTTGCCTGCGAACGGTTCGCCCCGCCGCAATGCCACAGATTGCCCTTGGCGATCATCAGGGATCCGGCTGGCATCACCGCCTTGATCGCATCTTCATGCGCGCCCGGATCGACGTTCTGGTCGCCACTGTCTTTTGTAGCAAAATCGGAGGCTTTATTAGCGCCGTTCAATTCGACCTTGGCCCATTTGTGGCTGCCGGGAATGATCTCGGTCGCGCCATTATCTTCAGTCATCGAATCGATCGTCCAGAAGGTGCTGACGCCCAGCGCCTTGCGGGGCAGCGGCTGACGACAATGGTCATCATCCATGTGCCAGGGCTGGACGGTTTCACCCGGATGCAGATTGATCGCGAGGCAGGCGGAAAGCAGGCAGGATTTGCCCAGCTCGCGTTCCGCGAAAGCCAGTTGCAAGGGATGGGTGATCAGGTCGGCAAAAATCGGGTCTTTGCCGAGCATTGCATAGATGCGGTTGGACTCGACGCCTTCAAACACATTGCGGCCGCGGATATCGGCTTCGATGAACGGGGCAAGCGCAGCGCGTTGCCGCTCCACCTCTTCGCTCGCCATGATTTCGGGGAAAATGACATAGCCGTCATTTTCATATTGTTCCCAGCATTGCTCGAAACTTCTGCCGTCCAGAAAAGGCTCCAATATCGTCTCGTCAGTCAGCGTTGTTTTTTGCTCGATCATTGGAAAATTATGGCAGAAAACTGGGGTTCAGGCAACCTCACCGAGTGACGCTACGGCATCGGATATTAGTGCCGTTCGATCAAGTCCCATTTGTTACCAAAAGGATCGCGAAAGACCACCACTTTGCCATAGCTTTCGACTCGCGGAGTCTCGATGATGTCGACGCCTGCTCGCTCCATCAGCGCAAGGTCGCCATCAAAATCATAGGTTTCGAGAAACAGGAATACCCGGTTTCCTGCCTGTTCGCCGATCACTTCTTCCTGGGCCTCGTTGCTTGCCTGAGCGAGCAGTAGACGGGTTTCGGTGCTGCCCGGAGGCGCCACCAATACCCAGCGCTTGTCTTCGGAAATCTCGGTATCTTCGATAAGTTCGAAGCCCATCAGCCCGACATAAAATGCTATGGCCTGATCATAATCCGGGACGAGCAAGGTTATGGCGGAGATAAATTGGGTCATTTTCTGGATCGCCGCCTGGACAGAGAAAAAATGGCAGGAGTGCACGGACTCGAACCGTGGGCCCTCGGTTTTGGAGACCGATGCTCTACCAACTGAGCTACACTCCTGTACGGGCCGTATCACCCTTGCGAAACAGCCGGTTCGCGCGCCTTAGCGTTACAGGATGCTTTCGGCAAGCTTGATTCTTTCCATCCAAAGCAAATCGCAAGATGGTTAATTATGTGTGGATGGTTGTTTACCTCGAGGGGAAAGGTGGAATTTACCGATTGGTGTGATTATTGTCCCGTCGCTAACCCAGCGTAGGCGTGCGCAGCGTTAGCCGGATTTCAATCTACGGGCAGGAGACTGACATGCCAGACTCGATGTTTCGAACACCTACAGAAATTGCGAATGATGATGAGCATCTTTCCTATCCGGTGGCGTCGGATGAAAATCGATGCGCGCCGCGCCACCGACTCTCTATCCCGGCGCGGATGCGGTTTTCCTGTTCGAGCGCCTTTCCGGTGGAAGTGACCGACATGTCGCTTGCCGGATTTGCCTGTGACGCTCTAACCGCAGCACATCCGGGAACCTTGTGCTGGATTACGCTGCCAGGTCTGGGTGCGCTTGAAGCCGAAGTGATCCGGCATGACCATGACGGCGTTGGCTGCGCCTTCAAAAACCTCCTCAATCTGGCGGTTTTGAATCATTATGTAGCGAAATTTCCGGCTAAAAAGAAGTTTTCAAGGTAGCTGCGATACTCGTCGCTTCCCAAGGGTCCCACTCTGCCGCAGCGCAAACTATTCCTTGTGGGCAGGGACGTGCGCAACGGGTTTTTGCGGATCGGGCTCGTTGCGGGTCCATATCCAGCTGCCGCTGATCAACGCTGCCGCAATCGGAATGAGATTCCACGGCAGTTTGACAAACAGCAGGGCCAGCACGCAGCTGACGGCGAAAGCGACGGTCGCCGCCCATTTGCCGCGCCGGGTGATCGCCCTCCGGTTGCGCCAGTTCATGATATGCACACCAAAGACGGGATGCTCGACCAGCCAGGATTCCAGCCGAGGCGAACTATTGGCGAAACAGAAGGCTGCAAGGATCACGAACGGCACCGTGGGTAGCAACGGCAATATAACACCGATGCCGCCGAGGCCCAGCGAAACCAGTCCCGCTGCCAGATAGAGTTGCCGCTTCATCCGGTCGCCCTATCACGGATTGTGGTGAACGCCGATAGTTTCGGTGCGCCATCGCAGGTTCTCAGGTTTCGGACGCTGGAGCCCACCGCAGGACGCCATAACCTAGCAAGCCGGAAATCAGCGAACCGCTGATCACACCCAGCTTGACCGTCTCGATCTGATCGGGATCAACAAAGGCGAGGTTACCAATGAACAGGCTCATCGTGAAACCGATTCCGGTCAGGCAGGCAAGTCCGTATAGCTGCAACCAGCTGACACCGTCCGGCCGTTTCACCAGGCCGGTCTTTGTTGCCAGAAACATGAACCCGAACACACCAATCTGTTTGCCTATGACCAGTCCGGCTGCCACCCCGAGCGCCAGCGGGGCCATCAGATCGGCAAAGCGCAGTCCGGCAAGAGACACGCCGGCATTGGCAAAGGCGAATAACGGAAGAATCAGAAAGGCCGTCCACGGGTGCAATATATGTTCCAGATGCTTTAGCGGAGAACTGCCGTCCTTGGCGTTCAGCGGGACAGCAAGCGCAGCGATCACCCCCGCCAGAGTTGCGTGGACACCCGATTTCAGAACGCAGATCCACAGGAAGATGCCCACCAATATATAGGGCGCTGTTCGAATTACACCCAGCCGATTCATCGCGAACAACAATATGGTGCCGCCGCCGGCCAGCAATAAAGAGAAGCTCGATACCTCGCTTGTGTAAAACAGGGCGATGATGATTATCGCGCCGATATCGTCGATGATCGCGATCGCGAGCAGCAATATCTTCAGCGACACTGGCGCATGTTTGCCGAGCAACGCCAGCAGGCCCAGAGCAAAAGCGATGTCGGTTGCGGCCGGTATCGCCCAGCCGTTGATATTCCCCGGCATATCCCAGTTGAAATAGACGAATATCAGAGCTGGAATGGCCATGCCGCCGATCGCCGCGATCGCCGGAAGCGAGGCCTGCTCGATGCTGGAAAGCTGCCCCTCGAGCAGCTCGCGCTTCACCTCCAGTCCAATCAGAAAGAAGAAGATCGCCATCAGCCCGTCATTGATCCACAGCGCCAGCGGCTTGGCAATTTCCAGCCCGCCAAATTGGACGGCGACCGGAATGTCGAGAAAGCCGACATAATAAGACCCGAACGCGCTGTTGATAGCGACCATTGCCATCACCGCAGCGCCAAATAATATGATGCCTGCGCTCGATTCCAGTGCGACAAATTCCTGTAGAGCGGTGCGCATTTTTTTTACCATCGGGTCATCATCCTGGCGCTAAAAAACGGGGCGGTCAGCATTTGAGGCTATGCCGCCGCCCCGGAGTTGGGGGAAAGAGATTGGGAGCTATGCGGTTTCGTCTTCCTGACCTTTGTCTGCAGCACGTTCGATCTTGCGAATGCGTTCGGCCAGGCTGCGTTGCAATTCTGCGAGCTCGCGGACCTGTTCTTCCTGGTCGCGATCACTCGCAATGTGGTTTGCCAGCTCCCGATCTTTCGGGAGCGGGCTAGTGGAGGGCTTTTTCACGACATATCCTTTTTATGTCGCGCGTCGGCACCGACAAGGTTGATATGGCGAGAATCTGATGATAAACCCAATCGAATGAAAATGTCTCAATCGATAGATAGTTTCTATAAGAAGGGGTTGCCGCCATGCCGACGTTCCGCCAATTCGAATATCTGGTCGCCGTTGCTGACCACAGCCATTTTGGCAAAGCGGCCCAAGCCGCGGGTGCTTCGCAACCGACCTTGAGTCATCAATTGCGTACGCTCGAGCAAAGATTGGGTGTGACATTGGTCGAACGGCGAACCCATGGTGCGGAACTCACGCCGGTCGGCCGGGAGATCGCTGATCGCGCCCGGCAGGTGCTGATCCAGGTGAAGGATATTCGTGACCTGGCAGAACGGGCAAGCGACAGTCTGGCAGGAATCCTGCGCTTTGGTGTATCGCCGACCCTCGGCCCCTATCTGATGCCGCCGGTGATTGCCGCCTTGCACCGCACCAAGCCGGATCTGCGCTTCTATATGCGCGAGGGGATCCCCGATCTGCAGGCAATGGAACTTACCAAAGGCTCGATCGACATGCTGCTCGGTCCGTTACCGATCGAAGGTGATAATCTGCAGATTGAGCCGCTGTTTCGCGAGCCGTTGATCCTGGTTGCTCCGCCAGACCACCCGCTTGCGTCTAAGGAAAATCTCACCCTTGCCGATCTGCCAGGCCTGCCGGTGCTCAGTCTGGATCGCCGACACCATCTTCACCGCGACGTGGCGCGTCAGTGCCAGCTGCATGACATGAATCTGCTGCGTGACTATGAGGGCACCAGTCTGGACAGCGTGCGACAGATGGTTGCTTCGGGACTGGGGCTTGCGATTTTGCCAGAGCTCTACGTGCGGTCCGAATTGAACCGCGGCGGCGACGTCGCCTTGTTGGAGGTCGAAGGCTGGTCGGTAACCCGTAGCATCGGTGCCGCCTGGCGTACCAACGCCGGATTTGCCGAAGAATATGCCGCGATTGCCGAAAAAATTGCGGAAGAAGCCCGGGTGCTGATGTCTACATGACGCGCGGCATTGTGAATAGATTTCGAATTGTCCGAATGGAGTTGATCGGGTTATCTAATGTCCATGTCCATTGATCTCGACCTGCTGATGAAAGCTTATGCATCGGGCATATTCCCGATGGCGGACGCACGTGATGATCCGGATACGTTCTGGGTCGAACCCAAAGCGCGGGCGGTCATTCCGCTCGACAATTTCCAGATGTCGCGCTCGCTCCGCAAAACCATAAGATCCGACCGTTTTCGGGTCACCGCCGATGCCGCCTTTGCCGATGTGATTGATATTTGCGCGACACAAGCAGCGGATCGCAAGGAAACATGGATAAATGCCGAAATCGAAGAGGCATTCAACCAACTGCACCAACTTGGTTATGCGCATAGCGTCGAATGCTGGCAGGCGGATGAAGCGACCGGCGAGGACAGGCTTGTCGGCGGTCTCTATGGGCTGGCCATTGGCGGCGCTTTTTGTGGGGAGAGCATGTTTTCCCGCACCCGAGATGCATCCAAAGTAGCATTGGCCTGGCTGGTGGCCCGTCTCAAGGTCGGAGAATTTGAACTGCTAGACTGCCAGTTCATGACCGAACATCTGGGATCATTGGGAGCGGTTGAAATCAGCCAGGACGATTATGTCGAAGCCCTCAAAAAGGTCAGAGGCTATGCGCCGTCTTCGGTTGTTTCGGCGATCAGGTCACCGATCGGATCTGCCGGCGCTCTGTTCGCCGGCGGAGTCGGCCTAGGTGCGGCAGGCGCAGTTGCTGCAGGAGCAGCGGCTTCCGGCGCTGTTTCATTTGGCGCGCTCGACGAGCTGTTGGCAAGATTGGACGAAGATCTTCGCGGAGCCGTCGGATCGACCGCATCTCCAGGCGTCTCTTCTTCACCCGGGAAGCTCATCGCACAGCTTTTGACCCAGACGTCGTAAATCGGATGCTCGACCACATTCAGCGACGGTGATTCGCGAAACAGCCAGCCGGAAAACACGCGCTTCCACTGATCGTCACCGGACCGGTTTGGCGGGCGTTCATTGACCAGCAGTTGGACGAAGGCACCCTGTTCCGGACTCAATTCCCAGGGCGCGCTTTTCTCGCAGGCCCGCAGGCGAACAATAGCGCGGCCGATGCGAATCGATTGGCCGGGTTTCAGCTCGAGATCGCGCGTCAGTCCGTTGCGCTTGTTGAGGAAGCCGAGCGTGGCGACGCGTTCCGCCATTGGTGTGCCGATCTGCTCGGTCACCGATGCGACCAAATCGCCATCGGTGGCTGCAACCACGGCTTTTTCGGCAGCCTGACCGGTAGCATGTTCATCAACATTATCGCCACCAAGCCAGCCACAGCCGGCCAGCAGCGTCGTCGCCAGGATCGGGAATAAAATGGAGTGGCGCGTCATGCCTGTCATTCCGCTTCGGCAGGGTTCCAGGATTCATAATCACCGGTGGCTGCCGCACGGCGCCCGCCTTCTTCCAGAGCGCCGGCCGGCCGATAGGCTTGCGCCGTACCGGTCATATTCCCGCTAGGTTCTTTTTCCCAGATGCGCGCTTGCGGCAGATGGCTTTCGGGAATTTCGTCATAGCTGTGATGGAGCCAGCCATGCCACTCGGGTGGCACGCGGCTGGCATCATTGGCGCCATTATAGATGACCCAGCGGCGTCGTGAAGGATGGCCGGAACCCTCCTTTTTCGACTGAAAATAGATGTTGCCGAACACATCTTCGCCGATGCGTTGGCCATTGCGGGCGCTGAACAGGGCGGTGCCGATCGTTGCGCCGTCCCACCAAGTGAATATTTTCGCCAATATGCTCATGCCGTTCGCTTAGCCCCGCAGACACGCGGTCTGCAATGAAAAAATGTCAAACAGGAAGGATGATTGCGGATGTGGAGACGTTCACTTCCAGGTGACGGTGTCACCCGGTGCTATGCCGAGTTCAGCTGCTCGGCCTGCCGCAATTTCGAGCACGGTGGCGATCGGCTCGTTGGAGAGCACCGGGTCGAGCGAATAAGGCGTGGTATTGGCAGCGATCGATTCGATGGTTCCATCCCGCCGAATGAAGATAATATCCAGCGGGATCACGGTATTTTTCATCCAGAAACTCGCGACACGATCTTCCGCGAAAGGGAAAATCATGCCCTTGTCTGGCGCAATCTCCGTCCGGAACATCAGGCCCTTGGCTTGCTCGGCACCGGTTTCGGCGACTTCCACAACAAAGCTATGCAGCGCGTCTGATGTTTGGATGCTGAGCGGGACCTGTTTGAGGCCCGCCTCGGATAACAGTGTTTCGCTCTGCTGGTTGTTAGCCGCGGTCTCGCCGGTCCGGGCATAGCAACCGGGCAAGCTGGAAGCGGAGAACAGCATGAGAGAAAGCGCGATCGCTTTTGGTATCATTTTCATTTGTAAGATTTTCTGCTTCAGATTGAGGAAGGTAAACTGACTTGGGCCGCCATGTGGCCGCGATTGCCGTCTTTTATACAGGCCAATAATTGTTGCCCCGGAACGACATCTGCAATCCCTGCATCGCGGAGCGTTTCCATATGCAGGAAAATATCGCCGGCAAGATCGTCGCTAACCAGAAAACCATAGCCTTTGGCGCGATTGAACCATTTCACCTCCGCAGTGATATACTCGGAATCAGCCTCAACGGACCGGCATGCTTGCCGCGTGCTAGATGTTGCTGGTTGCGCGCTAGGCGCCGCGCAAGCGGAAAGATCGATGTCGAGGATTCTCGTAGCCTGCAATCCTTTAGGGGCGGCCACATATTCGCATGTGACCATCGCCATTTCGGGCAATTCCCGCGTGCCCAACGTTTCAAGCAGGCTCCAGTGAATCAATATATCCGACTGAGATGTTGCGCCACTATCGTCCGATTCTCCACCTTCCGGAACGATGAAGCCGAACCCGCGATGACTGTCGAACCATTTGACACGACCAGTAGTACGCAGCGGCTCAACGTCAGCCGAGCTTTGCTCGTCATCACTGACTTGGGCCGTGTGACTATCCGCAGTGGTTGGTTCCGCAAATAAGCTCGCCACGATGCATCTCCGAACAAAACTAAGCTAGATCAAGAGTCTACATACTTTTCGACTCGTCGAAGGTCTTATACCATAATAATTGTAAACTGGCGATTCCTGACCATCATGACGTCAAACCAATCGCCCCCGCCGATCGCACTGGCGGTTGTCAGTCTTCCGCTGATATCTCCGCGCCTGGCTTGGCAAAGACAAAGCGCGAGGCGACATCAAAATCATGACCGGCACGCAGAAATGCCTGCATTTGTTTGCGGCATTTATCGCTTTCCTGCTGTGTTTCGGCATAGGGGCCGATCCGGCGCTTGCGGGCAAATTTGTCCGCCGCTGCCCATTTGTTCGATTCGCTGGTCTGATAGGCTTCGCGGCCATCCGCTTCGCTAATCCCCGCCTCATATAGTGCATGCGAGACACGTCGGGTTCCATAACCGCGTCTGGTGAGTGCAGCTGCCTTGCTTCGGGCGTATGATGCGTCATCAACATAACCCAGTGCGGCAATATGCTCGACCAGTTCTTCGACCGCGGGAGGGTTGGTGTCATCCCACTCTCTTTCCCCGATTTTTCGTTGCAGATAGCGCGCCAGTTTTTTGCGGCTCGTTGCATATCGCTCGACATAGCGTATAGCGAGCCGATTCAAACTCTCCCGATCTAACGTTTTAACGCTGTTTTTCAACGGCTTGGCCTTCCGGTTTGACGTTTGCCCTTTTTGTGCCACAGTCGGGCCGGAATTTAAACGCCAGAGGTTATCAATGACAATGGCAGAATAGGTTAAAGGGACCTTAAAAAAGACACCTAGCTCTCTTACCGATAGAAGAAGATTGGTTTTTAGGAAGGCTGGACCTTCCGGAAATGGATATTGGATGACCGAAATGACAGCAACGCCGACTTTGGACGAACTTCCGCGCCGCTTTTCCGATTTTGACACGTTGGGCGAAGCCCTGGATTATGCGGCTAAAGGCCAAAAGGGATTCAATTTTCATGATGCCCGCGCTTCGCTTGTCCGGGCCTATCCGTTTAGCGAACTGCGCGAAGACGCGCTCGCCGCGGCAAAGCGGCTGATTGCATTTGGAATCACACCGGGCGATCGGGTCGCGCTGATTGCGGATACCGAGCCACAATTTTGCGCGCTATTCTTTGGCGCTGTCTATGCTGGCGCCTTGCCGGTTCCATTGCCGTTGCCGACCTCCTTCGGCGGCAAGGATAGCTATATCGACCAGATCGGCGTGCAGCTTGATAGCTGCAAGCCCGCGCTGTTGTTGTTCCCTGACGAGATCGCGGAATTGGCGGGCGCTGCCGGCCAGTCCCGCAATATCCCGGTTTCCGGCTGGGATAATTTTGCCGCTCAGGATGCTCCCGAAGTGCAACTGCCAGCAGCCAACAGCAGCGACATCGCCTATCTGCAATATTCCAGTGGTTCGACACGGTTTCCGCATGGCGTCGCGGTTTCGCACAAGGCATTGTTGCACAATCTCGGTTCGCATGCCCACGGCATGTTGATCAACGACACCGACCGATGCATTTCCTGGCTGCCTTTCTATCATGATATGGGTCTGGTCGGGTGCTTCCTGTCGATGGTCGCAAATCAGGTCTCTACCGATTATCTCAAGACTTCGGACTTCGCTCGGCGGCCACTGTCCTGGCTTGACCTGATCACGCGCAACGAGGGGACATCCTGCAGCTTCTCGCCGACGTTCGGCTATGAAATCTGCGCTCGGCGCATTGGCAGCCAATCCAATGTAAAGGAACGGTTTGACCTCTCGCGTTGGCGCCTTGCGGGCAATGGCGCGGACATGATCCGACCTGACGTGATGCAACGGTTTACCGATGCTTTCGCGGCGGCAGGTTTTGACGCCAAAGCGTTTTTGCCAAGTTACGGACTCGCTGAAGCGACGCTCGCGGTAACCCTGATGCCATCGGGCGAGGGCATGGAAGTAGAACTGGTCGAAGAGACCGAGCTTTCGGGCGAGAAACAGAGCGACGGCAAGCGGCCGAAACGTTTCCGCGCGATCGTCAACTGCGGAAAACCGGTGCGTGATACCGTACTGGAAATCCGCGAGGAAAATGGAGCGGTGCTGGCGGAGAAAACCGTCGGCAAAGTATGGATGCAGGGTCCGGCTGTGATGGAATGCTATTATGGCGACCAGGCGGCAACCGATGCCTGTCTGGTAGACGGCTGGCTCGATACCGGTGATATGGGATATCTGTCGAACGGTTATCTCTATATTGTCGGTCGCGCCAAAGACATGATCATCATCAATGGCAAAAATCATTGGCCGCAAGATATCGAATGGGCGGTTGAACAACTGCCCGGTTTCAAGGCAGGCGATATCGCCGCTTTCGCGATCACCACGCCCGGCGGAGAAGAAACACCGGCAGTGCTTGTTCAATGCCGGACTTCGGATGAAATCGAACGTTTGCGGCTGCGAAACGAAATTAAGGAAAAGGTTCGCGCGATTACCGGAATGAATTGTGTGATCGAACTGGTGCCACCACGGACATTGCCGCGCACCAGTTCCGGCAAATTGAGCCGGGCAAAGGCTCGAAACCTTTATCTTTCCGGTGATATCCAGCCTTATGCTGTCGCTGCCTGATCAGGATTAATTTTCGGCAACCAAAAATCGCAAGAAAATTTTGGCTGCTGCTTACGTTTCGATAAGGTTTCGGGCGTAAAGGTCGGGCGTGGAAAAAATCATTACCCCCTCCGGTTTGCCGCGGGATATCCCGCTGAGCGTGTTACTTGGCCTGACGAACCCTGAAGGGGTCGATGGGGGCCGTATTCGTGCGTTGCAATTCGATGGTACCCAGAAGCACAGTTTGCTGAAGATTATCGCGGCGATCGTGTGCGGTCTGCTGACCCTGCAATGGGGTGTCGGCCAGATCAATATTCTGTTCCTCGGCCTCTGGCTGGCGGCGTTAAGCTCGGTGAATATCTATTCCCATTTGCGGTTCCGCAAACAAGCGGCATGGCAACGGAAAACTGTCGATCGCGCCGAGACGAGGATGGTCAACTTATTGTCCCTTGCCGAGGGATCGGTCTGGGGTGCCGGCTTTTTGCTATTCGCATATGGTGCGGACGTGATGACGGTAAATTCGCTTTGGGCGATGATGATCTGTCTGATGGTGGGCTCGGCCATGATATTTTCTGCGATCCCGCTCAGCAGCATATTGTTCATTTCGGCGTTAAGCGCGGCGCTGAGCCTCGGCTGGTTCTATATCGGAAGTGTCGACTTGGCGATTGCGTCATTGGCAATCGCGGTTTTGCTGATCTCGGCTTGCCTCAAGACCGGCCGGTCATTCATCGATAGAAGGGTTTCGGAAGCCAGTCTCAACGAAAAAAGTGAAGTGGTCAGCCTGTTGCTCAAGGAATTTGAGGATACTGGCGCTGACTGGCTGTGGCAGACAGATACATCCCGGCGCATAACCCACGTCTCGCCACGATTTGCCCATGCGATAGGACAGCCGGCAGAAACAATCGAAGGCAAGCCGTTCCTGCAACTGGTTGCCGGAGAGTCTTGGGAGAGCGGTAAATTCTCGACCGCGCTGCACGAACTGGCAGACAAGCTGAAGCGTCGCGACAGTTTCAGCAACATGCTGGTGCCCGTCCAGATCAACGGCGAAAACCGCTGGTGGGAATTGTCTGCTTCGCCAAAGCTTGATGACAGCGGCGTGTTCCACGGGTTCCGCGGGGTTGGGTCGGACATAACCCAGCAGCGCGAATCAGCAGATAAAATCTCTCAATTGGCCAGATTTGATACGCTGACCCGTCTGCCGAACCGCTTGCAGATGACCGAAACGCTTGCGAAAGCGCTGGAAGCGGCCGAAAAATGGAATGGTCGCTGCGGTTTCATGATGATCGATCTCGACCGGTTCAAGGCGGTGAATGATACGCTCGGACATCCGGTGGGTGATCGTTTGCTGGCACGCGTGTCTGATCGGTTGCGCTCGATCATGACCGACAATGAACTTTGCTGTCGTTTGGGCGGTGATGAATTTGCCATCGTGATCAAGGACGCCCGCGATGTCGAATATATCGAATTATTGGCGCAGAAAATCATCGACACATTGTCGAAAATTTATGAAATCGACCAACATCCCCTATATATTGGAGCCAGCATAGGAACAGCACTCGGTCCGCGTGACGGACGTACCGTCGAAATGCTGATGCGCAGTGCCGACCTCGCCCTATATCGTTCCAAGGATCAGGGCGGTGGCGCGTATAATCACTATCAACCGAAGCTGCATGTTCAGGCAGAAGAGCGGCGTGTCATGGAAATTGCCTTGCGCAAGGCGCTGGAAAATGACGAATTATCGCTGAACTATCAGCCTGTGGTCAGCGCCGATACGGGCAGTGTTGTCGGTTTCGAGGCTCTTTTGCGCTGGAACAGTCCTAAATTTGGTAATGTTTCTCCGGTTAAATTCATCCCGCTGGCAGAAGATGCGCGGCTGATCGTTCCGATCGGCGAATGGGTCTTGCGGACTGCCTGCAAGGAGGCGATGAACTGGCCATCGACCGTCAAGGTCGCCGTGAACGTTTCCGCCGACCAGCTGGCCGAACCAAATTTTCTCGCGACGGTGGTGTCTGCACTTGAGGATAGCAAGCTTCCCCCGAGCCGTCTGGAGATCGAGGTGACCGAGAGCATCTTCATGCGCGAGGGCGCCGGTGCGGCACAAATGCTTGATGAAATCATAGCACTCGGCATCAACCTGTCGCTGGATGATTTCGGAACCGGCTATTCTTCGCTCGGCTATTTGCGTAAAACGCGGTTCACAACGATCAAGGTCGATCGCAGCTTTGTCGTGGGGGCGGCGAAGAACGTACCCGAGAGCCTTGCCATCATCCGCGCTGTCGTGGCGATGGCAGACAGTCTCGGAATGTCGACGACCGCCGAAGGGGCAGAGACTGAGGAAGAAGTGCAAATGATCCAGAAGCTGGGTTGCACCAAAATCCAGGGCTATTATTTTGGCCGGCCGATGGTCACCGAAGACGCTAGAAAATTGTTCAGCACATTCCATGCCGAGGTGCTGGAATATACCAAAAAGTCTGCATAGACTCGCTGGCCGCGTCTATTTTTTGGCCAACCGCTTTTCGATCCCGCGCCAGATTCTGGCATAAGCCTGGGCGGCGGGACTGCGCGGTGCGAAACTGCCGACCGGCATCTGTAACTTGGTCATATGTTCAACGGCGCTCGACATCGGGATGACCGGCCATTTCGGTTTTCTGATCAGCCCCTGGTTGTGGATCGATCGCCGCCGATCAACCATAGTATAGACCGGTAGCAACGGTGCGTGCTTTTTCCCGGCTGCGTTCAGGAACATCTGTACATCGGTGAGCGCGCGTTCAGAGAGCGGGGACGGTATGGTCGGGACAATCACGATGTCGGCGTTGCGCAAGATCTGTTCGCTGGTCTCGGTCAGGCCGGGTGGGCAATCAAGAATGATCCGGTCATAATCCTTGCCCATTTCTTTGAGCAATTTGCCTAGATGCCGCTTTTTGCCGATCTGGAAGAATAGGCGGTCGAGGCCGCGCAACGACATATCTGCTGCCAAGAGATCCAGATTTTCAATCTCGGTAGGTTTGATGAGCTTGGCCGGCTTGACGCTGCCGGCAATCAAGGCGCGCGCGCGATCTTTCTCCGCGTTATCTCCCTTCAGAATGAAAGAAGCAGCGCCTTGCGGGTCGAGATCCCAGAGTAACGTCCGTCGCGAACTGCTCACCGCACTATTCCAGGCAAGATTTACCGCCGTGCAGCTTTTGCCGACTCCGCCCTTCATGCTGTAAACTGCGATTACGGACATCATCTTTCCCGGTTTTTAGACCTGCTGAAAGCCGGCCGTGTCAGAGAATCTCCTGCACCAGCTCTTGTGGACGACATAGCCTGACCCCTTTGTCTGTCTCGACCAGCGGCCGGTTAATCAGGCTCGAATCCTCGGCCATGGCATCCAGAATCTGATCCGCCGTAGCATCGTCTTTCGTCAACCCGAGCTCCTCGGCGGGCGAACCCCGAACTCTTAAGCCTTCCTGCGGAGTGATGCCAGCATCGCCGAACAGCTGTTCCAGCTTGGCACGGGTAGGCGGGTTTTTCAGATATTCGATCACCGTCAGATCAACGCCGGGGGTTTCTTCCAGTATCGCCATGGTCTTGCGGGAGGTGCCGCATTTGGGATTGTGCCAGATGGTGGCCTTCATGTTTCTCACTCCTGTTGCGCCGAAAGCACTCCATAAACACAAGTGCGAGGGTTGTTTCAAAGAAAAACTCAGGGGAAGCAAAGTTCGCTGTTGCGTTTGATAACCATTCTCATTAGCAGCGGCGACTATTGAGAATAGTTCTCAAATGAAGGAGTTTATCTGTGAATAATTTTTCGCGCCGTCCATTGCGCTTCTTTGCTTCTGCCAGTCTGGTCGCAATCGCGGCAAATCCGGTACATGCATCGGCTCAGGAGGCGTGGGAAGATGGTTTTGTCGATGATCAGGAGATCATCGTAACCGGCGAGAAAGAGGGCTATGTCGCGATCAGCAGCGCTGGCTTGAAAACCCACACCCCGCTGATCGACACGCCCCAGACCGTCTCGGTCGTAACCCGTGAACAGCTGGACGATCAGGCGCTTCAGGATATTGGTGATATCCTCCGTTATACGCCCGGCGCATCGATCGGGCAGGGCGAGGGCAATCGTGATCAGATCACTATCAGGGGTCAGAATACCACAGCCGACTTCTTCGTCGATGGTATCCGCGACGACGTTCAGTATTTCCGACCGCTCTACAATATCGAGCGGGTCGAGATCCACAAAGGCCCGAACGCGATGATCTTCGGTCGCGGCGGCGGCGGCGGGATCATCAACCGGGTGACCAAATCACCGATCGCTGGCCGTAGTTTCGGAGAAGCAACCGCCAGTGTCGACAGCTTTGGCGCTTTTTATCTCGCGGGTGACCTTAATCTGCCCGTCGGCGATGCAGCGGCTTTCCGGCTCAACGGCCTCTACGAAGAATTCAACAATCATCGCAATTTTTACGATGGTCGTCGATTCGCGATCAATCCGACCCTCGGCGCCGAGCTGGACGATGATAACCGGATCTTGCTGTCCTACGAATATGTCGATGACGACCGCGCGGTAGACCGGGGTAATCCGGCTGAGCTGCGCGCTGCAGCGGATGCCTGCTCGTTGGCCGACCCATGCGGACCGCTCGCCGGTTATAGAGATACATTGTTCGGCCAGCCCGGCACCAACCGTACGACACTGCAGGCCCATATCGTCAAGCTGCGGGTGGAGCATGATTTCAGTGATGAATTGAGCTTCAGCTCGACCACCCAATATGGTGATTATGACAAGCTCTATCGCAACGTCTATCCGGTGGATGCGGTGAGCAACGACATCCGGCTGACACCAGCGGCCAATTCGGTCACGCTCGACGGTTATGTCGACACCACCGACCGCGAGAATTTTATTACGCAGGGCAATCTATTGTGGACGGGTGATACCGGCTCCATCGGTCACAGCCTGTTGCTCGGTTATGAAATCGGTCAGCAGAAATCGGCCAATGCTCGGCGGGACATATTGTTTGCCGCCAGCAATGATGACCAGATTGTCGTCCCGCTGAACGATGTGATTGCCGTTCCGGCCTTCACTTTTCCGGCGTTCAATCGCAGCACTATGTCCGATCTTAAATTCCTGTCGCTTTACGCGCAGAACCAGATCAGCATCGGTGATCATTTCGATATCATCGGCGGCGTGCGTTTTGACCGGTTCGATCTGGATGTGAATGATATCCAGAACAGCTTGTTGCTAAGTCGGACAGATGAGAAATTCTCGCCTCGTTTCGGTGCGATTTACAAGCCGCAGGAGAATATCTCGATCTATGCGAGCTATGCCAAAAGCTTCCTGCCGCGTTCCGGCGATCAGTTTCTGACGCTCGATCCGACCAATGCCAATCTCGCACCGGAGACCTTCGAAAATTACGAGATCGGCGTGAAATGGGATCTGACACCCGCGCTCAGCCTGACCACCGCCTTGTTCCGCCTCGATCGCGACGATCAGTCAATCCTGCTCGACAATCAGGGTAATAGCACCCTTTCCGGTTCGCGGACCGAAGGCGTTGAAGTGCAGCTGGTTGGCAAGCTCACAGATCAGTTGCAGATCAACGCGGGTTACAGCTATCTCGATGGCCAACAACGCAACGCGGCCAGTGTCGGCGGCCAGGATTTGCGGTTGTTCCAGGTACCTGAGCATATGGTATCCTTGTGGACCAAATATGATTTCACCGATCAATTTGGCGCCGGTGTCGGGGTAACCCATCAATCAAGTCAATTCGCCACCAATGATAATAGCGTCCGCATCCCGGCTTTCACCCGGGTCGATGCCGCGCTTTATTATGATGTGAGCGAACAGGTACAGGTTCAGCTCAATATCGAAAATCTGCTCGACGAAACTTATTATCCGTCGGTCCATAATAATGACAATATTTCAACCGGCGAACCGCTCAATGCGCGGCTTACCGTGAAATTCGGTTTTTAACAGACATGCGCCCTTCGCGGGTGAAAAACTCACTTCCCAGGTGTTAGCGCAGGGACCGCCTTGGCGGCGTCTTCGGGATCGATTCCCGGAGGCGGCGCTGCGCTGAGCACCGCTTCCCCGCGCGCCACGCGTCCGGCGCGCTGGATCGCCTCACGGATGCGTGGATAGGTACCGCAGCGGCAGATGTTAGTAATCGCCTCGTCAATCGCGGCTTTCGACGGATTGGAATTTTTCTTCAGCAACACTGCTGCTGCCATGATCATCCCGGACTGGCAGAAACCGCATTGCGGGACATTCTCGGCGGCCCACGCCTGCTGCACCGGGTGGCTACGATCGCGCGACAGCGCTTCGATAGTGGTAACGAAACGGCCTTCCATCTCGCCGATGGTGACAAGGCACGACCGGATCGCCTCGCCGTCGACCTCGACCATACAGGCGCCACAATCGCCGGTGCCGCAGCCATATTTGGTGCCGGTGAGATTCGACGCATCGCGTAGCGCCCAGAGGAGCGGCGTTTCAGGGTCCATCCGGTACCAGACCGGGCGATCATTGACGGTGAATTTGGTCAAGCCTCCCCTCCCGCAAGCGGGAGGAGGCTGGGGGCTTGGGACATGGATGCTGAAGCCGTCATGAAATTATCTATGCCCACCCCTGGCCACTCCCGCAAGCGGGAGGGAAAATTTATTCCCGCCAGCTTCTGTCTTCACGATCCACCAGTCGTACCATCGGGTCAAATTCCGGCACACCCTGTTGCAGCGGATCGATCGAAGCTTGCGACAGATTGTCGAGATGCTTCTTGATCACCTCTTCGCCGATGACAATCGGTTTGCCCATCGACAAAGTCTGCATCTGGATCTCGCAGGCGCGCTGCAATACCCAGTGGTTGAGGAACGCCTGTTCGAGCGTCCGGCCCATCACCACCGGTCCGTGATTCTCCAGCATCATCATCCGTTTTTTGCCGAGGCTGGCGAGAAAGCGCGGGCCTTCATCCTCATGAACCGTAATGCCTTCAAACTTGTGATAGGCAAGGCGTGGGACGACGGCGGCGGCGTAGAAGTTTATCGGCTGCAGGCCGCCTTCAACCGAGGATACCGCCATGGTCGCCGTCGTATGGGTGTGGATGATCGCATGGACATCGGGCAGTTCGCGGTGAAACAGGCTGTGCTGGGTGAAGCCGGCCTTGTTGACGGGATAAGTCGAGCCGTCCAGCGTGTTGCCGTCGATATCGATTTTGACCAGGGTCGAGGCAGTCACTTCGCTGAAATGCAAGCCGTAAGGATTGATCAGAAAGGCGTTGTCCTCGCCGGGTACCTTGAGCGTGATATGGTTGAAGATCATCTCGTCCCAGCCGAGATAGGCGAAAATCCTGTAGCAGACCGCTAGCCGCTGGCGCGCCTGCCATTCTTCTTCGCTGCAGCTGGATTGTATGTTGATCGCAGTGGCCATTTTTCTCTCCTCGAATCGACTTTTATAGTCTTTACACATCAATCTACAGCAAAGGTTCGAAATGACGAATCCAAAGCTCTCGTCATTCACGCATTGAATCGCGTAAAAGCTTGCCTCGGTGCAGAGAAATTGATAGGCGACCCGAGATTGAAGCAGGTTGATTCTGCTGCAAACCCTTATTTATGGCTTTTACACCAATTATAGGCCGGAAGAAATTGCTTCTGGTCCGCTACGAAATTTGAACGGAGTTACTCAGTCTTATGCAAATCATGGTTCGCGACAATAATGTTGATCAGGCGCTCCGGGCGCTCAAGAAAAAATTGCAGCGTGAAGGCGTTTATCGCGAAATGAAGCTTCGTCGCCACTATGAAAAGCCATCCGAAAAGCGTGCTCGCGAAAAGGCTGCTGCCGTTCGCCGCGCCCGCAAAATGGATCGCAAGCGTATGGAACGCGACGGCCTGATTTAAGCGCTTCGGCTCCACAATAATAAGGTAGCCTGCTCATGTCTGTCACGACGGTTCCGATTCACCCCATTAAAAAGGGTTTGCTGACCAAGATCTGGCTTGGCGTGTTGCTGATTGCAGGTGCTGCTCTGCTTCTCGCTTATACGGGAACCCAGAACGTCGTCACCAATGGCGCAAGCAACGATCAGTTTCTTGCCGCCAATGCGGACGAGGACGGTGTGGTAACCACCGAATCGGGCTTGCAATATAAAGTGATCAAGCCGGGCGAGGGGCCATCGCCAACCGCTACCGATACCGCATTGGTCAAATATGAAGGTCGTCTGCGGGACGACACGATCTTTGATGCCAACGAACAGACGCCGATGCCGGTCGGCGGCGTCGTCCCAGGTTTCTCCGAAGCACTGCAGCTGATGCAGAAAGGCGGAGAATATCGGATCTGGATTCCGTCGGAGCTCGCTTATGGAGAAGCATCTCCGGGCGAGCAAATTCCGCCCAATAGCCTGCTCATTTTCGATGTGACCCTGCTGGACTATATTTCCGCGGCACAAATGGAAGAATTGCGGCAGCAGATGCAGGCGCAGGGTGGCATGCCCGGTGGTCCGCCACCTCCAGGCCTTGGTCAATAAAGAACGCGGCTTCGTTGCCCGTGGAGATCAGCGCGTGAGCGATATCGGCCAGCCTCATAAGAACAACAAATCGTCATCGCGGACCAAGCCTTTTTTGCTCGGGCTATTGCTCGGCGCCATATTGGTCGCAATGCTGGCAGCTGCGATACCAGAAAAAACCAGCCCGACCGAATTTGCGCAAGCCGGATGGGAAAAGCTGTTTCCACCGCCGGGCAACGCCGATTTCTTGAAGGACAATGCGAAAGAAGCAGGCGTCCAACAAACCGAGTCTGGTCTTCAGTATAAAGTGATCAAGGCGGGCAAGGGCCCGATGCCCGCTGTCACCGATACCACATTGGTCAAATATGAAGGCCGGCTGCGCGACGGCACGATCTTTGATGCCAATGAACAAGCGCCGATGCCTGTTAACGGCGTCGTCCCCGGCTTCTCCGAAGCGCTGCAGCTGATGCAGAAGGGTGGCGAATATCGGATATGGATTCCTTCGGAACTCGCTTATGGCGAAGCATCGCCTGGCGAGCTGGTTCCGCCAAACAGCTTGCTGATCTTCGATGTCACTCTGCTGGACTTTATTTCTGCCGAGCAAATGGAAGAGTTGCGGCAGCAAATGCAGGCCGCGCCCGGTGGACCACCGCCCGCACCCTGAGTTTTCGCGTCGTTATATTGGGCAGGCCGCTGAACTAAGAGCGTTCGGCTTGGGCGACCGCTTCGGACGCTCGCAGAGCAGATAATATCCGCATCAGATGGTGGACATTATGCACTTCCAGATCAACATCGAATGTATGGAACGGTCCGTCACGATGGGACAGACGGAGGTTCAGGATATTGGCATTATGAAAGCCGAAAATTCCGGCCATTTCTGAAAGAGTTCCCGGCTTGTTGTGCAGCACCACGCATAGCCGCGCCGCCGCGCCGTCGCTCTCATTACCCCAGCTCAGATCCACCCAGTCGGCGTCCACACCATCTGCCAGACTCGAGCAATCAATCGTGTGTACCTCGACATTTTGGCCGCTGCGCCGTAGCCCGACGATGCGATCTCCCGGTACCGGGTGACAGCATTCGGCAAGATTGAAAGCAACTCCGGGCGTAAGGCCTTTGATCGAGATTGCACGATCCTGTTCGGGCCACTGCCGCTCGTCATCATTGTCGTTGACGCTGCCGGGAATGATCGCTTCCATCACTTCGCGGTCGCTGAGCTGGCGGGTGCCGATCGCCATCATCAGCTCGTCCGGGTCCTTCATATCCAGTCGCTTGAGCGCCGCCTTGACCGCGCGCGGACCGATCTTGCCAGGCAGGCGTTCGATGATTTCCTCATAAAGCTCGGTGCCCATGGCGATTATCTCGTCGCGTTCCTTGAAACGGACGTTGCGACGGATCGCCGACCGGGCCTTGCCGGTAATGACAAAGGATAGCCAGCCGGGCTGCGGTTCCTGCCCCTTGGATTTCAGAATTTCGACAACATCGCCATTTTGCAACTGGGTGCGCAAGGGCACGTGCCGGCCGTTGACCTTGGCACCGACCGCCTGATTGCCGAGATCGGTATGCACAGCATAAGCAAAATCGACCGTGGTCGAGCCTCTGGGAAGTTGCAGCAGCGTGCCTTTGGGAGTGAAGGCAAAGATCCGGTCCTGATACATTGCCAGCCGGGCGTGCTCGAGCAGTTCTTCTGCATCTTCCGCCTGGTCTAGAATTTCGATCAAATCACGGATCCAGCCCGCCTGCCCATCGGGGCGGTTGCCTTGTTTGTAGGCCCAATGCGCGGCGAGGCCATATTCATTGTCCTCGTGCATACGCTGCGAACGGATTTGGATTTCCACCCGCATATTATTGCCGTGCATCAAAGTCGTGTGGATCGATTGATAGGCGTTGCGCTTGGGCGTGGAGATGTAGTCCTTGAACCGGCCAGGAACCATTTTCCATTTCTCGTGCAGGATACCAAGGGCGCGATAGCATTCGGCGCTATTGTCGGTAACCACCCTGAACGCCATGATGTCGGTCAGCTGTTCAAAGCTGACATGGCGTTCCTGCATCTTGCGCCAGATCGAATAGGGATGTTTTTCCCTTCCGCTGACTTCCGCTGCGAGGCCACCATTTGCTAACGCCTTCTGGATCGACTGGGAGATTTTCTCGACCTGCCCTTCATCGCCTTCCTTGATCGCCTGCAACCTTTTGGTGATGGTTTCATAGGCTTCCGGTTCCATGTGGCGAAATGCTAGCAATTGCATCTCGCGCATATATTCATACATGCCGATCCGCTCGGCGAGCGGCGCATAAATATCCATGGTTTCATGGGCTATCCGCAGCCGTTTTTCCTCGCTCTTGATGAAGTGCAACGTCCGCATATTGTGCAGGCGGTCGGCAAGTTTGACCAGCAAAACGCGGATATCGTCTGACATTGCCAGCAGGAATTTGCGCAGATTTTCGGCGGCACGCTCATTATCGGTCTGCGCTTCGATCTTGGAAAGCTTGGTCACACCATCTACCAGCCGGGCGATTTCTTCGCCGAACAATTTTGCAATTTCCTCGGAGGTGGTGAGCGTATCTTCGACGGTGTCGTGGAGCAGCGCGGTGACGATCGTCTGCTGGTCCAGTTTGAGATCGGTCATCAGCCCAGCGACTTCGATCGGATGACTGAAATAGGGATCGCCGCTGGCGCGTTTCTGGCTGCCGTGTCTTTGCACCGAAAAAACATAAGCGCGGTTGATCAGATCTTCATCCGCATCGGGATCATAGGATCGGACCCGTTCCACCAGTTCATATTGCCTCAGCATCGGACAAGGATGTAGCGCTTTCGCGGCGGGGGCAACAAAAAAGAGCGCCGAAGCCGGCTCTCATGTCCGGGGAAGGGACCAGAGGCATGGCTTCGGCGCTAAGACTGACCGGGGGGAGCCAGCGAACTGGCTACTGTCGGGAGCGAGAGACCGGTCAGGCGGGGATCGTCAAATCAATCGTTGCACCTCGCGAGGGCCTCGGCGTCAAACGCTTCGCCTTTATAGGCGAAACTGGCAACGGGCCCGAATTCGTCGACGATTTTCGCGCAGACCGTACGGGGCGAAGAGCTGCTTTTGCCGCCAACACATTCTGTACCATCGCAGCGGATGACGGTGCCCTTGATGATTTCCTGCGCGGCTTCGACTGGGGCCTGCAATTCTGCTGTGTAAGCGATGGAAGTGCTGCGGGCCTCGGCCGTCGTGGCGGTAAACAGGGCGAGAGAAGTCATCGCGGCAATGCTGAATATGATCGATGCGCGAAGCGGGCTTTGGGAGAGAAGCATGGTATATCCTTTCTTATCTGTCAGTTTCCCGGCCGTTTGTTCGACGGCCAGGGGGGAGAAAATTAGCCTTGCAATATCAGTTGCGAATCAGTACTTAGATTAATAGGTTTTAAGTTGCAACTAAAAACTTATATTTTTTTCGCACTCATCGTCAAACTGGTTTAGGAACAGGATCATGGACAAAATCAGAGAAGATCTATCGAGTTTGACCGGCGGTGAATGTAGTCTACCCATGGCGCTGGAGGTTATCGGTGAGCGTTGGTGCTTCATGATATTGCGCGCCGCGCTTAACGGCGTCGGACATTTTGAAGATTTCCTATCGGAAATCGGTATCGCCCGGAACATATTGGCAAACCGGCTTACCCGCATGGTGGAGGCCGGGATCATGACCCGCCGTCCCTGTGATCATGACAAGCGCAAGGTCGAGTATCGATTGACCGACAAGGGTCAGGACTTGCTACCGACGATGATCGCGCTTCGGCAATGGGGCGAAAAATGGCAAACCGGCGTCCCGTCCAATCCGATATTGTGCGATTCGCGTGACCGGCAGCCGATTGGCAAGATCAGCATGCGGGCGCATGATGACCGGATCCTGGAAATGAAAGACCTTTGCTGGATCGACGAGTCAGAACTGAAATCGGATTCGGACGGTACCAATCGCGAAGACATGGTCGTTCGCCACCTTAAGGAAATAGGCGAATCCTCGGCCGCTTAAAAGTTAAGTCAGGGGGCCGCTATTCAGTCGGGTAGATGCTGTTTATCGGTCGCGTCATGACCCGCCGACCGATCGGTTCGAAAAATTCCAGCGGCGCTGTGAAATAAGCCGTATCAAAGGCCATCCGATCATATTTTGCTCAAAATTCGGTACAATCTTCAAATTGTTCCTGGCCTCTAAACTGTTCACCCATGTCGCGATCCTGTCCGAGATACCGAAAAAATGCCGGTCGAGACCTTTATTTGAGCAAATGATGAGCGATTCTTCCCCAACGGGCAATGCCCCGCTATAGATAGATTAATGGCCGTCCTAGAAATTCGCCCCCAGCCGTTTTTTGGCAACAAGAACCGGGCATTTTGGAACCTGCAATCTGCGGGCTGGGCCGGCGCGCTAATCTTGCGGGCGATTGGCGGGATATCCAATGGATTGCCTTTGAGCTTCCTGGTGCCGGTCATCATCTCGACGATCACCGGCTATTCGATCTCCTTGCTGCTGTCGGTGGTATACAAGAATCTGATTCACCGCCGTCCGATCGTGACATGGAGCAGCACTGCTGCAATTCTGACGATTGCCGCGGCGCTATACGCGTTCATCGATGCCTGGGTTTTTCTGATCCAGAACCCGACAAGCGAAACCGCGTTCATCACTCTATTCCTGGGGTCACTGTTCCTCGGCATCATGTTGCTCGGGGCGTGGTCTGCGCTATATTACGCGATCAATTTCTTCCTGCGTGTCGAGGAACAAAATGACCAGCTACTGCAGCTGGAGGCCCAGGCTACCCGCGCTCAGCTCGCAATGCTGCGCTATCAGCTCAATCCTCATTTTCTTTTCAACACGTTGAACAGCATATCGACGCTCGTGCTTCTTCGCCAGACCGAACCGGCCAATGCGATGCTGTCGCGCCTGTCGTCGTTCCTTCGCCACACACTGGTCAACGAAGTCCACAGCCGGGTGACTCTGGCACAGGAAGTGGAAACGCTGCATCTCTATCTCGATATCGAGAAGATGCGTTTTGAAGAACGCCTGCGGTCCCATTTCGATATCGATCCGGCGGTGCGCGATGCATTGCTGCCGTCCTTATTGCTCCAGCCATTGGTGGAAAATGCGATCAAATATGCGGTAACCCCGCAGGAAGAGGGCGCGGACATCTCGGTTTCCGCCCATCTTGACCGGGGCAAGTTGCGCATCACGGTGTCGGATACCGGGCCGGGGAAAATGGGCGCGATCGCCGCCAAATATGATTCAACCGGCGTCGGCCTGGGCAATATTCAGGAGCGGTTAAACCAGGCTTATGGAGAGTCCGCGATATTCGAAACGCGCTCATCTCCGGGTGAAGGGTTTACCGTTATCATCGCTTTGCCATTTGAAACGAGAGAACAGATCGACCGGGAAGCCGCCGATGATTCGGCGACCGATGAACAAGTGAGAAACGAAACGATTTTTGGGGAGCATGCATCCAGCGATGCCCATCAGCGGGAGCCGGTCAATACCCCGGCGATGGCATCCTTTCAGCATAAGGATTTAAAAACATGACGATCAAGACGATATTAGTCGATGACGAAAAGCTCGCGATTCAGGGTTTGCAGATCCGGCTCGAAAAATTCGACGATATCGAGATCGTCGATACCTGCCGCAATGGCCGGGAAGCGATTCGCAAGATCAAGACATTGAAGCCAGATCTGGTGTTTCTCGATATCCAGATGCCCGGGTTTGACGGTTTCTCGGTGGTGCGCGGAATCATGGAGATAGAGCCGCCCCTGTTCATATTTGTGACCGCCTATTCCGAACATGCTGTCCGCGCGTTCGAAGCCGAAGCGATCGATTATCTGGTGAAACCGGTCGAGGAAGACCGGCTCGCGGACGCGATTGACCGGGTGCGCAAACGTCTCTCGGAAAAACGCGGTGCCGACGAAATCGAGAAGCTCAAGTCGGTGCTCAGCGAAGTGGCACCGGATGCCATGGCAAATATGGGCGATTCGGAAGAACCGGCCTCTGCCGACCGTTATGAGAAGCTGATCAATGTGAAAGATCGTGGCCAGATTTTCCGGGTCGATGTTGATTCGATCGAACGGATCGACGCGGCCGGAGATTATATGTGCATCTACACCGCCGACAACAGCCTGATTTTGCGCGAAACCATGAAGGACCTCGAGAAACGTCTCGATCCCCGTCATTTCCAACGCGTGCACCGTTCAACCATCGTCAATCTCAACCAGGTTCGCGAGGTCAAGCCACATACCAATGGTGAATGTTTCCTGGTATTGGGATCGGGTGCGCAAGTGAAGGTGTCGCGCAGTTACCGTGATGTCGTCGCGCGATTCGTACATTAAAGGCTAGTCCCGCCGACTCCGGAAAAAATCTTTCAGCAATTCCGCCGATATTTCCTCATCCATTCCGGCGTAAACTTCCGGCTGGTGATGGCAGGTCGGTGCATTGAAAAAACGCACGCCGCTGTCCACCGCTCCGCCCTTGGCATCGCTGGCTCCGTAATAGAGTCGACCGATGCGGGCGTGGGCAATGGCTCCGGCACACATGGTGCACGGCTCCAGCGTAACCCAAAGGTCGCAGTCTTCCAGCCGGTCGTTGCCGAGAAACCGTGTCGCTTCGCGAATCGCAACGATTTCGGCATGGGCAGTGGGATCATGATCGATTCGGGTGCGATTATGGCCGCGCCCGATAATCTTCCCGCTTTGGACGACCACAGCGCCCACCGGTACTTCGCCCACCGTCAATGCTGCTTTCGCGAGGTCCACGGCGGTGTCCATGAAGGATATATGTTTTGACGGAGCCATCGGCTGCGCCTAGCGGGAAAGCAGATGGATTGCCAGATAGGGTGTCGTGCAAGGAAAAGCGCCGTAATGCTTGACGGCCTTATGGTTTGTGGTTATCCGGACCCACTTTCCCGCTGGGAATCACTCAATAACAAGAAATTGGACTTATACGATGTCGCGGATTTGCGAACTGACAGGTAAGACTCGGCTAGTAGGCAATAATGTGTCGCACGCCAAAAACCGGACCAAGAAGACATTTTTGCCCAACCTGCAAAATGTAACTCTTCTGTCCGACACGCTCGGCAAGGGCGTCAAACTTCGGGTCTCGACCCATGGTCTGCGTTCCGTGGAGCATGTTGGCGGTCTCGACAATTGGTTGTTGAAGACCAAAGATGAAAAATTGAGCCTGCGTGTGAAACGCCTCAAGAAAGAAATCGCGAAAAAGCAGGTTGCTACCGCTTAAGCGATCAATCTGATTCTAACGTTGAAAAGCCGGGGCTCGCTCCGGCTTTTTCATTTTGGCCTTTGCGAATGGATTTTGTCACAGCCTTCTTGCCCTTCAGCAGCCGGAACTTGAAAAACAGGCTCTCCTGAAACGCGCTGAAATTATCGTCGGAGGCGAGCCACACAATCACTTCGTCACCTTCCTTGGTGACGGCCAATGCTTCCATATTATCAACCTTCAGCGGTGGTTTTAAAGTCGCGATCGGGATCGAGCGGGCGACTTTTCCCGGCTTGAAATCAGCCAGCTGGCCGATTGACACGATCGCCGAGACCCCGTCGAGCGGTGTGAACCGCCGGTGGAGCATCAAGACGGACTTATCGTCAATCAGCGCCGCATCGGTAAGCTTATAGCCCTTTGGAGGCTGATGTCCGAAAAGTACCGGTTCGCTGGTCGGATCGGCGGGATCATCGTCAAATATCAGCGCCTGGTAGCCGCCTTTGGCATAAGGCGCAGATTCGGAAAAAACCAGAAACCGGCCGTCGGGCAATCGAATCATTGCCTCTGCTCCGCCATTCTCAGGCCATTTCTTCATGGCTTTGGGATAATGTGCTGCTTCTTTGCGAGCGAAGGACGGACCGTAGCGCCAGATACTATGCTGATGCTCATAGCCCACCCAAAATTGGCCGGTCTCGGGATTGTGGAGCAATGATTCTGAATCCCAATTCTGTCTGGCAAATTCATTCGGTTTCTCGGGACCGTCGGGCAAAGGCGCGATGAACGGGCGGATTGCGAGATTCCTGGTTTCATCCAATGTAAACCCGACCAATGTTCCATTGTCGCTAAGCATCAGGAAGCGTTTGTCGGGCAACGCCAGCATCGACGATATGCCACCGAATGCGGGATTGTCGCTGGTGACTTTCCAGCCACCGAGAAAGGCGAGGCGACCAGCCACAGTGCGGGTCGGGTCCTGTGAATCGAGCACGACCGGCTCGAGCTCGATATATTGACTTATATTTGCCGGAGGTACTGGTCCGCGCACATAAGTGACCGGCACCAGAAAGAAGAATAGTGACAGGCAGGCAAACAAGCGGATCATGGCTCGCGCATAACCGATTCGTTGCTTCAAACATATTCTATTCTGGACGCTCGGGCGCGACCTGCGCTAGACGCCAATCAATCAGTCAGGAAAGCGCGATTATGAAGAAAATCTATCCCGATGCGGCGGCCGCACTCGACGGCCTTTTGTTCGATGGCATGCATCTGTGCGTCGGGGGCTTTGGTCTCTGCGGAATTCCGGAACGTCTGATCGATGCGATCCAGAAGGACGGAGCCTCGGGCCTCACGATTGCCTCCAATAACGCGGGGATAGATAATGAAGGCTTGGGCAAGCTGCTCCGCTCGCGGCAGGTGAAGAAGATGATCGCCTCCTATGTCGGGGAGAATAAGGAATTTGAACGGCAGTTTCTTTCCGGTGAACTGGAGGTTGAATTCTGCCCCCAGGGGACACTCGCCGAACGATGCCGCGCCGGCGGTGCCGGTATTCCCGGCTTCTACACCAAGACGGGAGTCGGAACGCAGGTAGCCGAGGGCAAGGAGCATAAGGATTTCAATGGTGAAACCTTCATTCTCGAACATGGAATTTTTGCAGATGTCTGCCTGATCAAGGGATGGAAGGCGGACAAGGCGGGCAATCTGATCTTCCGCAAAACCGCGCGCAATTTCAATGCCCCGATGGCGACCGCGGGCAAGATCTGCGTTGCCGAGGTCGAGGAAATCGTCGAAGTCGGTGAGCTGGACCCGGATAGCATCCATTTGCCAGGCATTTATGTCAAACGCCTGATCAACGGTGCGCCTTATGACAAGAAAATCGAATTTCGCATGACCCGGGAGCGCGCTGACGCCTGATGAACCGTCTTCGCCTGCCCCTGATTGCTTTGGCAACCCTGCCGTTGCTCTCCGGTTGCGTTGCTGCGCTGCTGCCACTGGCGGCGCTCGGTACCATGGGCAAAAACCAGATTGATCGCGCAGAGGCGAAGCAGGAACTGGTCGCATCCGGTGCTATTGACCTCGCGATGCCGGTCGGCAAAGTCACGGTTGGTTCCGATAGCGGCACGACCGCTCGATTGCCTGCGAGCGAAAGAATATTCTCCGGACAGGGCGGCGCTTTCGAGATTGCCGAGGTCGGTCTTGACGGGGACGTGGCAGATTATATTTCCCAATTTTATCGCCCGATCGGGTCGGATGCATCACCCTATGCCGGTTTCGCGACGCACGCCCTGAAACAGGCGGCCAGACTGGAAGCGGGAGAGGGCGTTAAATCGGTGGTGCTGGTGCCGCGGGTGGATATTTTCAAGCCGGAAACCGTGGGTTGTGCGGGGAAACCCCTGGCTGTGGCTATCGACCTTGACGACACGACCGGTGGCGACTGGATGGAAGCGGAAACGCTGTACCGGCAAAATGGTTTGATTGAAGTGTTGCGCAGCTTGCGCACCGCCGAAATCAGTGTGATCTGGCTATCCGATGCACCCATGGCCGCGTCCGAAAGAATTTCGGCCATTCTCAATGAGGCGGGATTTTCGCAACCCGAATCTGATGATTTTCTTTTCCTTGACCGCGGTCGCGAAGACCGCAAACAGGTCCGGCGATGGGACGCTGCGCGCAACTATTGCATTGTCGCCATGGCCGGTGACGACCGCGCTGATTTTGACGAACTCTATGCCTATTTGCGGGATCCGGATGGTGCGATCACGCTTGAGAATATGTTTGATAATGGTTGGTTCCTGACACCGCCTCCACTCGTGGAGGCGAATGAAGCCACAAACCCAATACCGGTTGAGAAAGAAGGATAGATATGCCCTGGACTCGCGATGAAATGGCCGCTCGGGCGGCGCAGGAACTGCAGGATGGCTATTATGTAAATCTCGGGATTGGTATTCCGACATTGGTGGCCAACCATATTCCGGCAGGAGTAGAGGTCACGCTGCAAAGCGAGAATGGCATGCTGGGCATCGGACCATTTCCTTATGAAGACGAGATCGACGCTGACCTGATAAACGCTGGCAAACAGACGATCAGCGAGCTGCCGTCGTCGAGCTATTTCAGTTCCTCCGACAGTTTCGCGATGATTCGTGGCGGCCATATTGATCTGACCGTATTGGGAGCAATGGAAATTGCCGAAAATGGCGATATCGCCAACTGGATGATCCCTGGCAAGATGATCAAGGGCATGGGCGGCGCGATGGATCTGGTCGCGGGGGTGAAGAAAATCATCGTCGTAATGGATCATTGCGCAAAAGACGGCAGCCCCAAGTTTATTCCGGCGTGCACATTGCCGCTCACCGGCACCAATGTCGTGGATATGATCATCACCGATCTTGCTGTGTTCAAGCGCGACGATCACGACAGCCCGTTCAAGCTGATTGAACTGGCCCCGGGAGTCAGCGCCGAGGATGTCGCGGCCAAAACCACCGCAGCTTTTGAAGTGGCATTATAATATATTGAAGATGCCGAGACATCTCCCGCTGCTGTTCGGGCTGGCTGCTGCATTGCTGGTTGGCTGGTACGGTTACCGGATTCTTGTCGAGCAGCAAGCCGGCTTTCCGCTATCTGCATTGATCGAACCCGAACTGGAACGGAAGCTACCAACCGAACCCGGTGACTGGAAGGGCAAGATTGATTATCGCAGCCTGGACCAGAAATTTTCAGCTCTGGCGGCGCGGCCCGAAATGGCGGGCATGGCGGTTGCCATTGTCGAGGATGGCGAGATCAGTTTTGTCCGTGCTTATGGCGTGACCAATAAAGACAGCGGTGAACTCGTGAGCCCGCAGACAGTATTCCGCTGGGCTTCGCTATCGAAAGGTGTAGCGGGCTCGCTTGCCGCCAAATTGTCGGTCGATGGCAAGCTCGATCTCGATGCTCCGCTGAGCAGTTGGCAATCCTCACTGAGACTGCCGGGCGGCGCTGAGTCCCAGATCAGTCTAGCGCAGCTTCTCTCGCACCAGACAGGCCTGACCAAAAATGCCTATGATGAAAAGCTGGAGGATGGACAAAGCCCGGGCCTGCTCCGCGCGCAATTGGCGGCGGCTCCGCTGCAGTGCGTGCCGGGAACCTGTCACAGCTATCAGAATATCGCCTTTGATGCGGCGAGCGAGATATTGGGGCAGGCGGCGGGAATGATATATTCCGATGCAGTGCAAAAGCAGCTTTTCGAACCGCTTGGGATGAAGAGCGCGCGATTTGGGATGGCGGGGCTAACCGGAGCGCAAAGCTGGGCGCGGCCCCATCGAGGGGAGGAGGTGCGCACGCTGTCCGAATCCTACTGGCGGGTGCCTGCCGCCGCTGGCGTCAGCAGCGATATCGTCGACGTGGCGCGCTGGCTCCGCGCACAGATGGGGGAGAATGAAGATGTCCTGTCGGAGGCGGTTCGGGCACGCGCCCATTCGCCGCTGGTCCGCACCGCGCGGGTCTATGGCGGTGATCTAGCTCGTGCGCTCGGCGATCCCGGCTACGGGCTGGGCTGGCGCAGCTTCACTTATGCCGGTCGGCGATTGGTCGGGCACAGCGGCGCGGTCGATGGCTTCCGCGCGACGATGATATTCGACCCGGCGACCCGTACCGGCGTAGCAGTGATGTGGAACAGCGGTTGGGGGCGACCGTTCCGGATGCCTTTCGCGGTGTTCGATAGCTATTATGGTCAGATTGGCAATGACTGGCTAGACCTGTCCGATCTGCCGTTACCCGATCCTACGCCGCCCCATCGCTAGCGCAAAATCTTGCGATAGGACCCTTGAGCGTTCTAGTAGGGTGGGTGGCCGGTTAATGCTGTCGATCAGCATCAAAAGCATTTGCAAAGGGAGCAACAGGTGATGACAGAATTGGTGCTGCGCGAAGATCAGGCCGGGTGGACGTTGCTGACCCTCAACCGTCCCGACAAATTAAACGCCCTGACTGTAGCGATGTTTAAAGAATTGCGCGATCATGTAGCCGACCTGCGCAAGGACGAGAGCATCGGTTGCGTGGTTCTGCGCGGAGCGGGGAAATGCTTTTCAGCCGGACATGATTTGGGTGACATTGCCGAAGGCGAGGCAGTGCCTTCGCGCGGATGGCATTCCGAAACGCTACGATTGCTTGAAAAGCTGCCGATGCCGGTGATCGCTGCGGTGCATGGCCATTGCTATACCGGAGCGCTCGAAGTCGCACTGGCGGCAGATTTTATAATCGCGGCCGACAGCGCGCGCTTTGGCGACACCCATAGCAAATGGGCGTTGACGCCGGTCTGGGGCATGTCTCAGCGCCTGCCGAGACGGGTTGGCATAGCGACCGCCAAGCGGCTGATGTTCACCGCCGATATGATCAGGGCCGACGAAGCAGTGCGCATCGGTCTTGCCGAATATGCGGTGCCTCTCGAACAATTCGACGCCGAGATTGCTTCACTTGCCACTAGAATTGTCGCCAATTCCGGTTTCTCTCACGCTGCGAACAAGCGCCTTCTGGAGGCAACCGATGGCGGCCCACTGGATGCTGGGCTGCAATGGGAAGTGATGGAATCCGAAGGCCACGGGGCGGACATGCACGAGCGGATCGCGGCATTCACCGGCAAAGGCAAATAGGCGGGCCCGGGTCCTAGGCCAGGGTCGCCATGTCGATCACGAATCGATAACGGACATCGGATTTTTCCATCCGGTCATATGCGTTGTTCACATCCTGCATCGCCACCATTTCGACTTCGGGAAGAATATTATTCTCCGCACAGAAATCCAGCATCTCCTGGGTTTCGGCAATCCCGCCGATACCGGAGCCGGTGAGGATCCGGCGTCCGAGAAAATGACCGCTGTGCATTTCGGGTAGCATATCGATGACGCCGACCAGCACCTGCGCGCAGTCTACTTTCAACAAAGGCATATAATGGGCCACCGGATGCGGCACGGGTATGGTGTTGAGGATCATGTCGAAACTGTTCGCTGCGGCTTTCATCGCTGCGCGATCGGTCGACAATAATATCGTCTTTGCGCCCAAAGCCTTTGCATCGCCCAGCTTGTCTTCGGTGCGGGTGATCACCGTGACGTCCGCGCCCATGGCAGCGGCCAGCTTGACGCCCATATGGCCGAGGCCACCGAGACCGATAACAGCGACTTTGCTGCCCGGTCCGACCTTCCACTGTTTGAGCGGGGAATATGTAGTGATCCCGGCGCAGAGCAGCGGCGCAGCAGCGCCCATCTCCAGCCCGTCGGGAATCCGCAGGACAAATTCCTTGCGGACGACAATCTTGTCCGAATAGCCGCCATGGGTGATGCTGCCGTCCCGCCGGTCCTTGCCACCATAAGTGCCGGTCATGCCGCCATTCAGGCAATATTGTTCCAGACCCTGTTTGCAATGATCGCATTCGAGGCAGGCATCGACCATGCAGCCCACCGCGACGCGGTCGCCTTCGGCAAAGTCCGTGACATCTTCTCCGACGGCTTTGACATGGCCGACAATTTCATGACCTGGGACGATAGGATAGCTGCTGCGGCCCCAGTCGTTGCGGGCGCTGTGCAGATCGGAATGGCAAATTCCGCAATGCGATATTTCGATCAATATGTCGTCGTGACGCAGGCCGCGGCGGTTGAACGCAAAGGGTTCGAGCGGCTTGTCCGCTGCATGGGCAGCATAGCCCTTGGTGGGATATTCGTTGGTCTGCGTATCGGTCATGCTGGTGCCTTTTCAACGGATCGGACTTGCGCGGGGGATGGAGCCGCAAAAGGATATACTGGCGTGTTTTTCGCCAGGCTACAAGCGCGGAGCGGGTTTTCTTGGGTGCTGGGCAATTTGGGTGGAGCCATGATTGCTCGCCAGAACCGACTATATCCAAATCTATGGCGCAGCAGACTAATCTGCCGTAACGATTCTCCAAACAGAGGAGAATCCATGACCAATAGGATCAGCGCCGAGGCGCTTGACATAGCGGAGCGGGTCGAGAATTTCGTCCGCGACAAAATCTTTGCTTATGAAAAGGACGAGCGCTGTGAAGACCATGGACCGACCGATGGTCTGGTCCAGGAAATGCGGGTGCTCGCCAGGGAAGCTGGCGTATTGACGCCGCACATCCGGGAGGATGGCAGCCATTTGACCCATCTCGAGACGGCGCTGGTGCTGCGCAAATCCGGTCTCTCCCCGCTCGGCCCGTTGGCGGTCAATACGTTCGCGCCGGATGAGGGCAATATGTATCTGCTCGGCAAATGTGCCTCGCCGGAACAGAAGGAGCGGTTCCTCGAACCGCTGGTGTCGGGCAGAGAACGTTCGGCCTTTTTCATGACCGAACCGGCTAGCGAAAATGGTGCTGGTTCCGACCCGATGATGATGCAGACCACCGCCAAGCCGGATGGCAACCATTGGGTGATCAATGGCCGCAAGACGTTCATCACCGGAGCCAAAGGCGCCAAGGTCGGAATTATAATGGCCAAGTCGGATGAAGGTGCGACGATGTTTCTGGTCGACCTTCCCGATCCCGCGATCCAGATCGAGCGGGTGCTCGACACCATCGACAGTTCGATGCCGGGCAGCCATTCGGTGGTGAAGATCGATAATCTCCGCGTGCCTGCAGACCAGATGCTGGGCGAAAGCGGCGAAGGGTTCAAATATGCGCAGGTGCGATTGTCACCGGCTCGCCTGACCCATTGCATGCGCTGGCTCGGTTGCTGTGACCGAGCGCAGGAAATCGCAATTGATTATGCCTGCAAACGCCATGCATTTGGCAAGCCGCTGATCGATCATGAAGGCGTTGGATTCATGCTGGCGCAGAACCAGATCGACCTCAAGCAGGCCGAACTGATGATCGACTGGTGCGCGACGGTGCTCGATACCGGCGCATTGGGGACCAGCGAAAGTTCGATGGCAAAAGTCGCCGTTTCCGAAGCCCTGTTCCGCATTGCTGACAATTGTGTTCAGGTGATGGGCGGTACGGGACTGAGCAAGGACACGGTGGTCGAGCAAATATTCCGCGAGGTTCGTGCCTTCCGCATCTATGACGGGCCGACCGAAGTGCACAAATGGTCGCTCGCCAAGAAAATCAAGAAAGCGCACAATCTGGCCAGTGAAGGCTAGCCGGAGCCACGGGCCGCCAGTTTCTGGTCAGCCCGCATCCGGCTGACCGAACGCTCAGGCGAAGGTTGGCGTCTAGCCGCCCTTCGCCGCATAGCGCTGGTTAAACGTCCAGATTGGCCACGTTGAGAGCATTGTCGACAATGAACTCGCGCCGGGGTTCAACCACTTCGCCCATCAGTTTGGTGAAGATATCATCGGTGACATCGGCCTGTTCGACAGTCACTTGCAGCAGTGACCGTACTTCGGGATCGAGCGTTGTTTCCCAAAGCTGTTCGGCGTTCATCTCGCCGAGACCCTTATAGCGTGAAATCGCAAGGCCTTTGCGGCCTGCGGCCATAACCGTATCGAGCAATTCGGACGGACGGGTGATCAGCGTGCCGTCGGAACCGATAATGTCTTCATCACCATTTTCAGCATCGCCCGCGGCCGATTTCACCAGACGGCTACCGCTGCCATAGGTCGCGGTTTCTTCCGATGCGAGACGGTGCAATTTGCGGCCTTCAGCACTCTCGAGAAATTTGGCTTCGATGATATGGTGATCGGTGACGCCGCGCCAGAAACGCTGGAACAGATAGCCGCCTTCTTCCGAAACCTGCCCAGACCAGCGGCCTTCCTCGTCAACTTTATCCATCCACTCGGCGGTTGCATCGACTGCGGCTTGCCGTTCGGCATGGCCATGATCGGGATTGAGAGCGCCGGTAAGCGCCATGCCTTCGACAATCGTGCTGTCATAGCGGCGGGGCACATAAGTCATCAGGCTGCGCATCCGGCGGGCATGTTCGATCAGACCGCGCAGGTCTTCGCCGCTGCGCGCGCCTTCGCCGGTTTGCAGGATCATGCCGTTCAATCCGGCCTCGACCAGATACTGGTCGAGCGCGTTGTCGTCTTTCAGATAGACTTCGCTCTTGCCCTTGCCGACTTTGTAGAGCGGTGGCTGGGCGATGTAGAGATGACCGCCGTATATGATCTCCGGCATCTGGCGATAGAAGAAGGTCAGCAGCAATGTCCGGATATGCGCGCCGTCGACGTCAGCATCGGTCATGATGACGATCTTGTGATAGCGCAGCTTTTCCAGATTGAAATCTTCGCGGCCGATGCCGGTGCCCATCGCCTGGATCAGCGTGCCGACTTCCTTGGACGAAAGCATCCGGTCAAAGCGGGCGCGCTCGACGTTAAGGATTTTACCTTTCAGCGGCAGGATAGCCTGATATTGGCTGTCCCGACCCTGTTTGGCTGAGCCGCCAGCGGAGTCCCCTTCCACCAGGAACAGTTCGCATTTTGTTGCGTCGCGTTCGCGGCAATCAGCTAGCTTTCCGGGCAGCGAGGCGATATCCATCGCGCCTTTGCGCCGGGTCAGTTCGCGTGCTTTTTTCGCGGCTTCACGAGCGGCGGCGGCGTCGATAACCTTCTGCACGACCATCGAAGCATTTTGCGGATTTTCCTGAAGCCATTCGGCGAGCTTGTCGGCCATCAGGCTTTCCAGCGGTTGCCGCACTTCGGATGAAACCAGCTTGTCTTTGGTCTGTGAACCGAATTTCGGATCGGGCAGTTTGACAGAGACAATAGCGGTCAGTCCTTCGCGCATATCGTCGCCGGTCAGCTTGACCTTCTCTTTCTTGAGCGCGCCGGAGCTTTCGGCATAATTGTTCAATGTCCGGGTCAGCGCCGAGCGGAAAGCCGCCAGATGGGTGCCGCCGTCGCGCTGCGGAATGTTATTGGTGAAGCAGAGGACATTTTCATAATAGCTGTCGTTCCACTCAAGCGCGACGTCGATGATGACATCGTCGCGGTCGCCGTGGATGGCGATCGGTTCTGGCACCAGCGGTGTCTTGTTGCGGTCGAGATATTGAACGAAGGCAGCGATCCCGCCTTCGTAGAACAGGTCGATTTCTTTCGCTTCTTCATGCCGCGCATCGCGCAGGATGATGTGGACGCCGCTGTTGAGGAACGCGAGCTCGCGGTAGCGATGCTCGAGCTTTTCGAAATCGAATTCGGTGATCTTGAACGTCGCGGGCGACGGGAAGAAAGTGACTTTCGTGCCCTTTTTGAACCCGGTTGCATTGTCAGCAGTTGCAGCATCGCCGACGACCGCCAGAGGCCGCACGGCATCACCAAATTCGAAACGCATATTATGCTCTTTGCCGTCGCGCCAGATATCCAGTTCCAGCCATTCGGACAAGGCGTTGACCACCGACACGCCGACGCCGTGGAGGCCGCCGGAGACCTTGTAGGCATTATCGTCGGAGGTATTCTCGAACTTGCCGCCGGCGTGGAGCTGGGTCATGATGACCTCGGCTGCGGAGACGCCTTCTTCGGTGTGCATCCCGGTAGGAATGCCGCGGCCATTGTCCTCGACCGAGACGCTGCCGTCGGCGTTGAGGGTGATCAGGATCAGGTCGCAATGGCCGGCGAGGGCTTCGTCGATCGCGTTGTCCGAAACCTCGAACACCATATGGTGGAGACCACTGCCGTCATCGGTGTCGCCGATATACATGCCAGGCCGTTTGCGAACCGCATCCAGGCCCTTGAGAACCTTGATGGAATCGGCACCATATTCGTTTTGATTGGAAGACTTGGAAGCATCTTCCGGCGTTTCGTTTTCTGTAATATCACTCATCGCGAGACCATAGCCGCTGGAGCCGTCAAACCCAAGGAAAATGTAGGAATTTACGATATTAAAATCATTTAATATCAGAGATTTATAGCGATTTCGGATTGAGGGAAAAATTCTCCCACAAAGGCGCAAACGTTATCAGTAATCGAGGCCAAAAATGGAGGTGGAGGAAGGTGATTCAATAATCTGCCAAAACCTCTTTGCGGCTTCGTGGCTTTGTGCGACATCCGTGGGTTCTCAGCTGCTTCGCAGCCATCGCGTGAATCAAATTGGAACAGGACCAAATTCATGACAAATCCAGCCGATATGGTCCCTTTTGCCAAGACTATGGGCATAATCATCACCTCCATGGACAAGGAGAAAGTGTGCGGCGAAATGCTGGTCCGGCCGGAGATTTGCACCGCCAGCAATGGGCGTGGCAGTCCGAGCATCCATGGTGGTGCGGTGATGACATTTGCCGATGTTTTGGGCGCCTTTGGCGGCTTTGCCAATCTGCCAGAAGGATCGAACGGCACCACGACATCCGAGAGCAAGACCAATTTCCTCAACGCTGCGCCGGAAGGCAGCATCGTCTATGGCGAAGCAACGCCGTTCAAGGCCGGCCGTCGCCAGTCGGTTTGGCAGACAAAAATCACCCTGGAAGACGGCACGCTGGTGGCGGTGGTGACCCAGACCCAGATTGTGCTGTGATGCGGAGCTAAACCATCCGTTTGTGCTAATCTCGTGAAAGGCTTGGCTACGCGCCGTTCGTACTGAGCTTGTCAAAGGACGCTGGAGACCGCGCAGGTGCTTCGACAGGCTCAGTACGAACGGTGTTCCGCCTCAATTTATTCGCAGCTTCCCAAAGGACCCGTTTTTGCGCTAAACCTCTGCGATGATCAGAACCCTCTTTGCCGCCTCCCTTTTGTGTATGGCCACTGCCGCCTGCTCCGAATCCACCAAGGTCAGCGATGATTTGGCTGAAAGCGGTTCCTATCTCGACAATCCGACCGGCCGGACCGAGCGGGTCGTGACCGGTCCATCGGCCAAGGCCGTGCGGATTGGTGAAGGCGGGCCTCGGTTCGATGCCTGCCAGTCGGTCGGCGAAGTCGGCGGTCATGTCAGCGGCTCGCTGGCGGTGCTCAGCGCGCCGTTTGATTCGGCAGAAAAAATCGACAGCCTCTCGCCCGGCCAGACCGTCTATATCTGCACCCGCAGCCACGACCAGCAATGGTTTGGAATCGTCTATGACAAGTCAGCAGGGTCGGATGCCTCTAGCGCCATCGATTGCGGCGTATCCTCTCCGGTCCGTGCCAAGCGCAATTATGACGGCCCGTGCAAGAGCGGCTGGGTGGAAAGCCTGTTTGTGGTGCTGGTCGCGGGCTAGTTTCAGATATGGTCTGAATCCCAATCATAGCTTTCTCTCACTCAAATCGTCGCCTCAGCGAAAGCGGGGACTAACCCAATCTCTGTCTGTCCCCGAAATGTGCTATGGATCCCAGTCTGCGCCGGGATGACGACGCTCTCGGAATCAGACGCCCGGCCCTCCAATACTGAGGCTATTTGCATTTAGTTAGATATCGAACTATATAGGTTGTAATCTAATTGAGCGGGAGAAACGGACATGGTCAGTCGCAGGATGGTTTTAGGCGCAGGCCTCGGTGGTCTCGCGCTCGTTAGTGCCGGCGGGGTCTGGCGGGTTACCAGAATGCCGCAAACCGCTTATGCGCCGTGGAGTCTCGATGGTCAGCCGCCCGAAGATATCCGGCTCGACGCATTTCGCCATGCCATCCTCGCGCCCAATCCGCATAATCGACAGCCCTGGGTCATCCGTCTGATTGGTGAAGACGAAGCCGAGATCAGCTGCGATCCTGCCAAGCGCTTACCGGTGACAGATCCGTTTGACCGGCAAATCACCATCGGCTTTGGTACCTTTCTGGAGGTTGCCCGTATCGCCGCGTCGGAACGCGGATACGTCATGGAGGCAGAATTATTTCCTGGTGGAGCGGCGCAGCCCCGGCTCGATGAAGCTGTAGTCGCACGAGTGAAATTCGCCAAGGTGGAGGGTTTGGAAAGCGACCATCTATATTCCGCGATCACCCAGCGGCGGTCGAACAAGGAGGTCTATGATCCAGCGAAAAATGTGAAGGACATTCAGCTTGAAACCATCGTTCTGGATGGCGGCGCCTTTTCCGCGGACCCGGAATTTGTAGCGCAGTTGCGGACTCAAATCCTCAAGGCGATCGAGATCGAAATGACGACTCCGGGACCCCATAGGGAGAGCGTGGACCTGATGCGGATTGGCTATAAGCAAGTCGATGCCAATCCCGACGGGATTGATATTAGCGGACCGATGGTCGAGGCGGGTATTGTCGCCGGACAAATCGACCGCGCGCAGTTGGCGGATATGAACAGTCAGGCCTTTGCTATTGGTCTCGAGCAAATGCGAGAAACCTATGGGTCGGTGCCATCGCTGATCTGGATTACCACACCGGGCAATGGGCGCGCAGACCAGATAGAGGCGGGCCGTCAATATGTCCGCGCCAATCTGCAGGCAACGCAATTAGGTCTAGCGATGCATCCGATGAGCCAGAGTCTGCAGGAATATGAAGAAGTATCCGGCGCTTATCGCGAAGTGCACAAGCTGCTCGGCGCAAATGGTGAAGAGCGGGTCCAGATGCTCGCCCGTGTTGGTTATGGGCCGACAATCGGTCCCAGCCCGCGCTGGCCGCTCGCAACACATATAGATTAGACGCAGCCAAAGTGAGTGACAGAGACCCGCTGGCCTTTAAGGTTTTCAACGAGATTGGCATAATCAATCAATTGACCAGCGCGGCCTTCGCTGCTGTGCTGCCCAAGGGCATGACCATCGCGCAGTTCACCGTGCTCAACCATTTCGCTCGTCTGGGCCACGAGCAACGATCACCGGCACAGCTGGCTAGCGCTTTTCAGATCACCCGCCCGACCATGACCAGCACTCTGGCGCGTTTGGACAAAGCAGGGCTGGTAACGATCAAGCCGGATCCTGGCGATGGGCGCAGCAAGCTGGTATCGGTTACGGCTGCGGGTGAAAAGATGCGCGATCTATGCTTGCAGCGGCTGGCGGGGCCGATGGCGGACGCGGTTTCTGTGTTGTCATCCGAGACTTTGGAGGCCTTGCTACCCTTATTGCAAGACGTCCGCGCGAAGCTCGACCGGTTGCGCGACTAGCCGTGTGGATGACCGCAACGGTCCATTGGTAGGGCGAGCTAAACAGCCACTTTTGTGCTAAATGCATATGAGTGAAATTTTATCACGCGAAGACGTGAAGGCGCGAAGAGGTCGGCGATTGGGGCAGTGAAGGTCAGGATTGCCCCGTCGCTGCGCTCCTCGGAATGACGGTGATCCGGCTACATTGTTGAATTTCAGTGCGCCAGCATTCACAATAGTTCTCCGCCGTATCGTCAATAACCATCACTCTTAGCGCCTTCGCGGCTTCGCGTGAAAATCTTCCCAATCTGTTCTAAAGAAGGAACAGCGCGGAAAGCGATTGCATCTCAAGCCGATATGCGGAATTAATCGTTTGATGAAACATATAGATCCCAATCGCTATCTCGAACAACCCTTCGGCCAAATCGCCGATCTCATCAACGCGCATGCCATAAACCAGCCTGACCGGATCGCGCTGGATGACGGGCAGGAGAAGCTCGACTGGGCGGAGACCGCGTCGCGGGTGAACCGCATCGCGGCGCAGCTGCAGGCGGACGGGCTGCAAAAGGGGCAGGCGGTTGCGATCCTCGGGACCACCACGATCCGCTATGCGCTGGCCTATCTCGGCGCGGTTGTCGCGGGCGGTTGTGCCGCACCACTGACGACATCGGCGACGCCGAAACAGCTTGCCAACATGATGCGCGACAGCGGCGCCATGCATCTGTTTATCGACAGGGCGAAGCGAGCGGAGCTTCTCGAGAGCGGGGAAGAATTGCCGCCGCTCAAGCATGTCATGATGGATGGCGCGGTTGACGATGCGCCGATGATTTTTGACTGGATGGCGCCGCAAGGCACACTTCCCGCCGACACTGGCGTCGGACCAAGCGATCCCTATAATATCATCTATTCCAGCGGCACCACCGGCACGCCAAAGGGTATCGTTCACAGCCGCCAGATGCGCTGGTATCAATCGGCCGTTGGCGAGGCCACGGGATATGGCAAGCCGGGGCAGGTGACCCTGTTGTCGACCCCGCTTTATTCGAACACCACTCTGGCGCTGTTCACGCCGACCATTGCCTATGGCGGCACGATTTTGCTGATGGGCAAGTTTGATTGCCAGCGCTGGCTGGAACTGGCGCAGGAGCACCGGGCGAGCCACACGATGCTGGTGCCGGTGCAATATCAGCGGCTGATGGATTATGAGGGCTTTGACGATTTTGACCTGAGCAGCCTGACCCATAAATATTGCACCAGCGCGCCTTTCTCGGCGGAGCTGAAGGCAGAGGTCCTCAAGCGGATGCCCGGTGGCCTGATCGAGATTTACTCGATGACCGAGGGCGGAGTGGTCTGCCTCCTGCTGGCCCACGAACATCCCGACAAATTGCACACGGTCGGTATCGCCTGGGGCGGCAGCGAGGTGATCACGGTTGATGAAGATCTGAAGCAACTGCCTCCCGGCGAAATGGGTGAACTGGTCGGCCGGTCGCAGACGATGATGTCCGGCTATCAGAACCAGCCGGAGAAGACCGAGGAAGCCAGCTGGTATGATGACAATGGCGATCGCTGGCAGCGGATGGGCGATATCGGCAAGGTCGACGAAGACGGTTTCATCACTTTGATGGGCCGGTCCAAGGATATGATCATCTCGGGCGGCTTCAACATCTATCCACGCGATCTCGAAGAAGCTTTGATGGCGCAGCCGGGTGTAGCCGATGCTGCAGTCATCGGCGTGGCGTCGCGGCAATGGGGCGAGACTCCGGTCGGTTTTGTCGTGGCCGAAGCGGGCGTGACGCTTGACCTCGAGGGGCTGAAGGCGGCGACCAATGTGAATCTCGGAAAGACCCAGCGGGTCTCCGAACTGCGCCTGATCGACGAACTGCCGCGCAGCCATATCGGCAAGATATTGAAGACAGAGCTCAGGGATATGGTCGAGGCAACCTAGTTTGCGAAGAGGTGTTATCAATCCATGTTGATGACCTTTCTTGTAGTGGCGGTTGTTTCGGCGGCGCTGATTGCGGGCGCGTTCTGGGGCATTTACGGCAAATTATCGAGCAAGACCGAAGGTTTCGTGATTGCCTTGGCCGGCGGAGCGCTGGTCGTCTCGCTGGTCAGCGAGATGATCGAGCCCGCCATTGAGCAAAGCAATCTCTGGGTCGGGCTGGGCGCGGTTGCGGCCGGAGCGGCTGTATTCTCTGGCGTCGATTACTGGATCGATGAAAAATGGGGAGCGGAAGGCGGCGGCGGTTTGCTCGCAGCGATCACGCTCGACGGTGTGCCGGAAAATCTGGCGCTCGGGGTCGCCCTGATCGGGGCTGCGCC
>NZ_JBALUT010000013.1:0-61677 GCF_036963705.1 Parasphingorhabdus sp.
GGCCCTGGAGGCCGCGTGACTTGTCATAGACATAGCCGCCGTTGAGCGAGAGCGAGATACCATTGTCGAAATTCCGGCTGTAATTGGCATTGAGCTCGACATTGTCCGAGGGCGCGACCAGCGTTCGAAACTCGCCAAGGCTAACCAGTGTGCCAGGTGCATCCTGAATGATGTCACGTTCGCTTTCGGTAATCGCGGTGTTATTCTGCCATTCCAGATTGATATTCAACCGGCTGTTCTTGCCAATGCGTGTGATGGTGGTCTCGACCTCGGACCGACCCTGCGCGCCGCGTGTCGGCACGCCATATTCGGCTGACGCGCTGACCCCGGTATAATTATCCTTGAGAATGAAGTTGATCACCCGTTGATCCGGACGATAGCCATAACGCAGCGCGAGCTCTTCAGGAAATACCTGCACGGTGCGGATAGCTTCGGGAGGAAGGTCGCGAATTTCCCGAAAACCCGAGGTCCGCTGGCCATTGATCAGGACAATCGGTCGCCCGCTGCCCCGGCCACGGCTGGAAGTGGTCTGGGACGATATAGCCTCAAGCAAATCCTGGACCGATGAAGCACCGAAACTGGCGATATCTCGCTCGCTCAGTTCGACGACCGGTGCGATTTCGGTGACAACGGAACCGCGGGTAAATTGCGCCGTGACGACGATTTCATCATCCGCATAATCCGACTCTGCGTCGGTAATTTGAGCGGCGGCGGGAGTCGCGAGCAGCATCCCTGCCAGAATGACGGGAGACGAGGCGAATAGGGATCGGGGAGAAGATATCATGATTTTGTTCATTAGCTTTAATAAGGGGGGATAGAAGATGTCCGAAGTGCCATGTAAATTGCGCTAGTGGTATAATATCTTTGTATTAAATTGTCGCAGGGTGATCTCAGCACTGCGGATATATTTATCCTTTTGGCAGATGCAGCTAATCCTTCCCTTTTTGCACTTTTGCCGTTATGGCGCACTGCAACACGCGGGATAGCCGCGATATTAGGGAAAATGCACCGCAATATGGCAAAAGAAGAACTGTTGGAAATGAAGGGACTGGTTCGCGAACTGCTCCCCAACGCCATGTTCCGGGTCGAGCTGGAAAACGGCCACGAGATTCTGGGACATACCGCTGGCAAAATGCGCAAGAATCGTATTCGCGTGCTGGTCGGTGATGAAGTGCTCGTAGAGCTTACCCCTTATGACCTGACCAAAGGTCGTATAACCTATCGTTTCAAGTAATGTAATGCCGTTCGTTCCGGGCCTGATGAAGGACGGCGATCGGCTAGCGTTGCGTTTGAATATCTGGCTTCGACAAGCACAGCCCGAACGGCTTAGAGGATGTTTACTGACATGAAACTGGTCCTCGCTTCTTCCAGCCCGCGCCGGCTGGAACTGCTCGGCCGTCTCGGCGTTACGCCGGACCGGATTATCTCTCCCGACATTGACGAGGCTCCGCGCAAGGATGAACTGCCGCGCGACTATGTCTTGCGCATGGCGCAGGAAAAGGCTGCGGCTGTCGAGCGCGAAGATCTGGAAATCCTGGTCGCCGGCGATACCACGGTTGCGGTCGGGCGCCGGATATTGGGTCAGGCCAGCGATGTGGCGGAGCAACGCAAATTTCTCGAACTGATCAGCGGGCGGCGGCATCATGTGATGTCGGCGGTCTGCGTGATCGCAGCCGACGGCACCGCGCGAACCAAATTGTCGGACAGCGTCGTCAAGTTCAAGCGTTTCGAGGCGCACGAGATCGAGGCCTATATCGCCACCGGCGAAGGGCAGGGCAAAGCGGGCGGCTATGCGATACAGGGCACTGCTGAGGCTTTCGTGACCTGGATGTCGGGCAGCTACAGCGGGATCATGGGCCTGCCATTATATGAAACACGCAATTTGCTGATCAGCGCGGGTTACCCTCTTGGCTGATTTCGCCCAAGGCTGGCTTTACGAAGCCGGGATCGGCGAGAGCCGCGCGTTGCGGCTGGAAAATGGCGAACTGATACAGATACGGGTCGAGCGGGCCGACGGAAGTGCCAGAGCGGGCGCAGTGGTCGACACGAAATTCACGCAGCAATGGGTGGCCGGAAGATCGGGTATTGTGACTCTTACTGACGGGCAAGAGGCTTTGTTGCAGCCGCTGCCGAGAGGACTGACCGAAGGATCGATGGTCAGGGTAGAGATTGTCCGTGCTGCAATTGTCGAGCGCGGCGGGCAGGCTAAGCGGGCCAAGGCGCGGCCAGCTGACATGGACAGTCCTTTGAGCGATGGTCCCGACCTGCTGGCGGAGATTGAAGCATCGGGCCTACCGGTCAAACAGGTTTACGCCCACGAGGCGGATCATTTTGCCCAGCACGGCTGGCACGAAGCGATTGAACAGGCGGAAACCGGCCGGATCGATTTCGAGGGCGGGAGCCTGCTGGTTTCGCTGACACCGGCGATGACATTGATTGACGTCGATGGTCCGCTGGCGTCTTTTGAACTGGCAAAGCGGGCAGCGAAGGAAGTCGCTCTGGCGATGGTGCGGTTAGATATCTCCGGCAATATCGGCGTTGATTTTCCTACGTTGCAGGCGAAGGCCGAGCGCGCCGCGGTTACTGCTATCTTTGATGACTATATGACCGCCAATTGCGAGCGCACGGCGATCAACGGCTTCGGCTTCATGCAGATCGTCAGCCGCAAGGTCCGGCCATCGGTACTGGAAATCGTGCAGGCCAATCGATCGGTCAATGCTGCGCTAAAATTGTTGCGCCAGGCGGAGCGTGATCGCGGAACCGGCGCCATGCAACTGGTGGCGCATCCTGCTGTTGCGAATCAAATGTCAGCGTCTTTGCTGGATGAACTGGCAAAGCGGACAGGACGTTCGATATCGGTTGAATCGCGCGGCGAAATGTCGATCGATGGCGCGATGATCGGATGATCATCATCGCTTGAGCGAGAGGATCGCAAGGCTTGCATTTCAGCGGGGCAATCGTCAAAGCCAGTGCATGACAGATATCATCCTTTACGACTATTGGCGCAGCTCGGCGAGCTACCGGGTGCGCATCGCGCTCAACCTCAAGGGCGTCTCTTACACCGCAATCAACACCAACCTGCTCGATGGCGACCAGAAGGCTCCGGCCTATGTTGCGCGCAATCCGCAAGGCTTCGTGCCGATGCTGTCGATTGACGGACATGATCTGACCCAGTCGCTGGCAATTATCGACTATCTCGATGCGAAATATGACGACCCGCCGATGGTTTCCAGTAACCCGGCAGAGCGGTCCAAAACCTTGGCGCAAGCTTTGGTCATCGCGGCGGATATTCACCCGGTGAACAATCTGCGGATTTTGAAATATCTCAAGAATGAACTGGGGCATGATCAGGAGGTTACTGACAACTGGTATCGTCAATGGATGGAAGAAGGTTTTGTCGCGCTGGAAGCTATGGCACCGGACACAGGCCTGTTCGGCGGCGAAAAGCCCAATCTGGCTGACGTCTGCCTTGTGCCGCAAATGTATAACGCGCGGCGTTTTAATCTCGACCTGTCGGCGTTCCCCAAGCTCGTACGGATTGATGGCGAATGCAACAAATTGGAGGCTTTCCAGAAAGCCGCTCCCGAAGCAGTGAAGGAAGATTGACATGACAATCGAAGGCGGATGTTATTGCGGCGCGGTGCGCTACAAGGCCGAAGGCGAGCCGATGCTGAAGGCGGAATGTTTCTGCCGCGAATGCCAATATACGACGGGCGGAAACAGCCTGCTTCTGATGGCGATGCCGGCGGATGGCTTTGAAATCACAAAAGGTGCGGTGAAGGGCTATAAGCGCGATGATCTTGAAAAGGGTGTGACCCGGGAATTCTGCGCCGATTGCGGTACCCATCTGGCTACCCGCGCACCGGGCTTTGAAGTGGCCGTGATCGTGAAAGTCGGGACGCTTGATGATCCGAGCGTTTTCGGAAAAGCGGATAGCGCCCATTTTGCTTGCGACGCGCAAGACTATCACCGGCTGCCAGAAGATATGCCGGTCCATCAGAAATGGATGAACAGCTAAACCATGAAACAATATTATTTTGCGCTGCCGTTGCTGGCTCCGCTGTGCTTGGCGAGTGTCCCTGCGTGGGGGCAAGATCAGGCTGGCAATCGCGACGACCAAATTGTCATCGCCGATATGCGTTTGCCAGAGATTGTCGTGACCGGACTGCCCGTTTCTCGGGGTGACAGCGCGTATAATGTGACCGATATCCAGATCAATTCTCTGGAAACGGTAGAAAATTCATTGCGGGATGTACCGGGGCTTCAGCAATTTCGCCGGTCAGACGCACGTTCTGCCAACCCGACTAGCCAAGGCGTCACCCTGCGCGGGCTTGGTGGTAACGCATCGTCTCGCGCTCTCCTGATACTGGATGGTGTCCCGCAGGCCGATCCGTTCGGCGGCTGGGTAGCTTGGCCCGGCTATGATGCGCTTGCCTTGAATAGTGCGCGGATAACCCGCGGCGGTGGTAGTGGCGCAGACGGACAGGGCGCGGTCTCCGGAACCATCGAATTGTTCAGCGACAATGTCGGCGACCGGATCGAACTGGGCGCTGCTTATGGCAGCCGCAACAGCGTCGATGCCGATCTGCTATTTGGCCGCGAACTGGGCCAGGGGCAGCTCACCATTTCCGCCAATTATGCGCGTGGCGACGGTTTCATTCCAGTCATCGAGGGGCAGCGCGGATCGGTCGATCGCCCGGCAGAATATGAGCAGGCCGGCCTTGCCATCCGCTTTGTTGCGCCGCTTTCCGACGCTATCGAATTGCAGACCAATGTCCGTGCCTTCACCGATGACCGTGAGCGTGGCTTTGCCTTTAGCGAAAATCATAATGATGGAGCGGATGCCAGCATCCGGCTGGTCGACCGCGCGTCCGACTGGCAATGGTCGGCTCTCGCCTATCTCCAGATCCGCAATTTCGACGTCAGCTTTGGCGGCGTCGATGATGACCGCAACGGGGTCAGCCGTGTCTTCGAACAGTTTAACGTTCCGTCCACCGGCCTTGGCGCGCGTTTTGAAGTGCGGCCTCCGGTCGGAGACAATGTCGAATTGCGTATCGGCGGCGACTGGCGACGGACCGAAGGGGTCACCAACGAGAATTTCTTCTTTGCCGATAACGACACACCACGCCGCAGCCGCAGGGCAGGCGGCAGCACCGCAACCTATGGCGGCTTTGTCGAAGCCAGCCTGCAGGCGAGCGATGCACTGGTCCTGACTGGTGGTGGTCGCATGGATTTCTGGTCGATCAATGACGGTTTTCGTAAAGAGATCGAGCTGATCAGTCCCTTCCCGGGTGCGGTGCGGACGGACGAGCAATTTGCCAAACGCAGCGGCAATGAATTTACCGGACGTGGCGGTTTCGCTTTCGACGCGACCGATATGCTCACCCTGCGTGGTGCCGCCTATCTCGGTTGGCGTTTGCCGACGTTGAACGAACTCTTCCGGCCCTTCCGGGTCGGCTCGGATGCCACCGCTGCCAACGAACTGCTGGAACCGGAACGGGTGAGGGGAGCGGAGCTCGGGCTCGACTGGAACAATGGATCTGTAAAGCTGGGCTTCACCGCATTTTATAATCAGCTGGATAACGCGGTAGCAAATGTGACCCTCGCGAACGGTCCGGGATTATTTCCGGGTGTGGGCTTTGTCGGGGCCGACGGAACTTACAGCCAGCGACAGAATCTCGAGGCGATAAAATCCAGGGGCATTGAAATCGACGCAGAGTTCGATCTAGGCGAACTGGCGGACGGTCTGACATTCCGCGCTGCCTATTCTTATGTCGATGCAGAGGTTGATAGCGTCGGCGCTGCTGCCGCGATCGATGGTTTGCGGCCAGCGCAGATACCACGGCATAATGCATCGGGCTCCATCCGCTGGGAAGATGATAACGGCACCGGCGCGAGCCTGTCGGCACGCTATGCCGGACAACAGTTCGAAGATGATGTGAATATTCTCAGTCTTGCTGATGCGTTCACGATAGACGGCCGGTTGGCGCTCGCCGTCAATGATCGGCTGCTGGTCGAAACCCGGGTTGAAAACCTCCTCGACACGCGGGTAGAGGCAGCCATCAGCAGTAATGGAATTATAGAACGTGCCTTCCCTCGGACATTTTGGATTGGACTTCGCGCCAGAATTGAATAAATATTACTTATGACCTTTAAGCTTGATGATTATCTGCCCTACCAGCTCTCGACGACCTCCAACGTCGTCAGCGACGTGATCGCGGGCGAGTATAAGAGCCTCTTTGGCCTCAAGATTCCGGAATGGCGGGTAATGTCGGTGCTTGGGACGCGCGGCGCCTCGACCCAGCGCCATTTGGTGGAGGCAACGTTGATGGACAAGGTGACCGTCAATCGGGCGGTCAAAAATCTGGTCGACCGCACCTTGCTCGAACGCAGCCCGAATACTGCCGATGGTCGTTCCCATCATCTGTTGCTGAGCAGCACGGGACGCGATCTATATGGTAAAATTCTGCCAGCCGCCCAAGCGATGGACAAGAAAATCATGTCGGTGCTCAGCGCGACGGAGAAAGCCGAATTATCTGCCATGCTGGCGAGGATAAAAAAATCGGCCGATACCATCGCGGCAGAATGAAAAAGAGCGGCAGTCACCTGCCGCTCTCTTGATCTGTTGGATTTATATCCCGCTATAGCATCGTATCGGAGATCGAGCAGGCTGCAGGGCCAAGGATAACGATAAACAGGACCGGCAGAATGAACATGATCAGCGGTATCGTCATGATAGCTGGCAAACGTGCCGCTTTTTCCTCTGCGCGCATCATCCGATCGTTACGGAATTCTGCCGAGAGAACGCGGAGCGAGGAAGCCAGGGGCGTACCATATTTCTCGGTCTGGATCATCGTCGTCACCACGCCTTTGACATGTTCAAGCGCGACACGATAAGCAAGATTTTCGAATGCTTGGCGCCGTTCGGTGAGGAAGCCCAACTCGATGGACGTCAGCGAGAATTCATCGGCCAGTTCCGGATAAGCGCTACCCAGTTCTTTTGAAACCCGTGCAAAGGCGGTATCGACCGTTAGTCCGGCTTCCGCACAAATCACGAGCAGATCAATAGCGTCGGGCAGGCCTTTGCGGATCAGATCGGTCCGTTTGGAGATCAGGTTATTAAGGTAGACATCAGCTGCCTTATATCCGCCTAGGGTTGCTCCGGCGAACACCGCAAAGCGTTTTATGTCGGACCAGTCAGCAAGATAGTCGAAGCCGTATATTGCCAGCGCCGCGCCACCTCCAAGAAGGATCGGCATAACCAGCCGACTGAATATGATGACAAAGGCCAGATCCTTCGAACGGATACCCGCTTGTGCCAGTTTCTGCTGCGCTTCCTTGACTTGAGTATCCTGCAATATCTGCATCGACGACAAGAAGTTGCGCATGCGATCCGTGGTATCGTTTTGCTGTACCAGCTTTGCGCGTTTTTTGGTGGTGGAAGCAGTGATGCCGGCCTTTAGCTGTTCACGGCGTTCGTTCAACGCCTTGACCCGTTTGGCCATAGGGTCTCTCACCGTGACAGCGGCATACATCGCAAAAAATACTGCCGCCGCTGCGACGGCCGACAATAATGTCGCCACCCACAGGACGTCTACGCCCATCAATGTTGGTCCGCCGCCGGTTGTCATTTGACTTGCACCTTCACCTTAAATCTCAAAATTGACCATTTTGGCCATGATGAACACGCCAATGCTCATCCATGTCAGGCCGCCCAAGCCTGCGATAATCAGACGTTCTTCGGAGAAAAATCCCGACAGATAGACTGGGTTCACGCTCCAAACCAATCCGAACACAATGAACGGCAGTGACCCCACGATATAGGCTGATGCCTTGGATTCTGAGGACATGGCTTTGATCTTGAGCTTCATCTGCCCACGCTTGCGGAGCACTTCAGCCAGGTTGGACAGCGTTTCTGCGAGGTTACCACCGGTCTCGCGCTGAATGGCCAAAGTGATACAGAAGAATTTGAATTCCGGTGTTTCCATGCGCTTTGCGCTTTCCTGCAGCGCATCTTCCATCGTCTGGCCGATCTTGATCCGATCGACAACCTTCTGGAATTCCTCGCCAACCGGCCCGCCAATCTCTTTGGCAACCACGCCGATCGTTTCGGTAACCGGCAGGCCTGAACGCAGACCGCGAACGAGCAGCTCAATGGCGTCAGGGAACGATGCGGTAAACTTGCCGACCCTTCGTTTTATCAGAAATCCGACAACGAAATGGGGCAGTCCGGCACCGGTAAGCAGACCGATGGACAAACATAGCATGAGCGGTGCGCCTTGCAGCAGCAGCAGTCCGAACACGATCGTGAAAATCCCGCCCACCGCGTAGAAAAAATAGGACAGCGGCCAGCGCTTTCCGGTTTTCTCCAGCCGGATAGCCAGGGTTTCCATCTTGGTCATGGTTTCGCCCTTGGGGCGCGTCGTTTTGCGACGCGCCGAGAGCGCTTTCTTCATTTGTGCTTCAACCTGCACATTGGCACTATCGGAATGACGATATTTGACCTTGTCGAGCCGCCGAGTCTTCGCCTTCCCTACAGATGGCCCGACAAATGCGAACATGACCAGCAGCAACACCACCAGAACACCAGCACTCACCATCGCAATTTGCATCATACCCATAGTCTAATTCCTTTTAAGCTGAAGAAAGTTTGCACCCGCTTCAGACTTTAGGAGCCGCCTCTTTGACTTTTTTCGACGGGAGAAATGACTTGAAATCTCCCAGTTTACCCATGAACGACTGTTTGTCGCCAGACCCTGCTTCGTCATCACTACCGTCTACCGAACCAAGCACGAGGTTGGTCAGTTCGACGATTTTCGCAGAGGCTTTGCTGGACTTGCCGGCTTCGACCAGCGCTTGACCCAATTTTGCAGATTGCGCCGCAGTTTTTGCGTCATAGGGAATCAGGATGTCGATTTTGCGCTCGATCGAGCTTTCAAAATCCTGACGGCTGATTTCCAGATTGCTGGTTTGTACCTTGTTGGCAACGACATAGACCTTGCTCTGCGCTGCATGGGATTTCAGCCATGACAGCAAACGGATGCAGTCTCGGGCCGACGCCAGGGTCAGTTCAGTGGCGATGATCGTCGCATTCACATCGCCGAGGAGATGCGGATAATTTATCAGCATGTCGCGTGGCAAATCGATCACGGTGCAATCGAAGGCCGCCCGGAATTCTTCCTGTAGCTGGAAGAAGGCAGTGCCATCGGTCATCATCGGTGAGTTGATCGGTGCTTCCGCCGAAAGCAGCGACAATTTGTCATTTGCCTTGATCATAGCGCGTTCAATGAACAGGCCATCGATCCGGCTCGGATTGTCAATCGCATCGGTAAGGCCGCGACCGGGCTCCAGATCCAGCGACAGCGCGCCGGTTCCGAAATGGACGTCAAGATCCAGCAATGCTGTCAGACGTTCCTTCTCCTGGCTGAGCAACCAGGCCAGCGAAGTGGCAATGGTCGAAGCTCCGACGCCGCCGCGCGTGCCGATTACTGCTGTCGAAACATGCGGTTTTTCGGCTTGCCCATCATCATTTTTCGGGGCGTTGAGTACGGCTTGGGCCTGGCCCAAGACTTCACGCAACTGGTCCGGTGTAAACGGCTTCAGCAGATAATCCTGCAAGCCGCTGACAATCAGATCGCGATAGAGGCGCACGTCATTGACCTGACCCATGGCAATCACAACCGTGCCGGGTTCACAGACCTCAGCCAGCGAATTGATGTCATTCAATGGATCGCCTGATTCCGACAAGTCGACCAGCAAGATGTTGGGACTGGCAGAAATCGAGAGGTTTTGAACGGCGTTGCGTAGCCCGCCCATGTTGCATTTGTCGGCTGACCAACCCATTTCTTCGACAACCGGACGAAGTAAGTCCAGCGTGTCGTCATCGCAAACAAATGCGGCAAATGGATCACGTCCGCTAATCGAGCCTGGTTTCCAGGGAGCGTTCATTATTGTCCTCCAACTTTCTTGTCACGATAGGCACGAATGGCCTTGGAAGCCTGCGCCTGATCTTCGCTAGTGGCATTCTTGCCGCGGATCAGATCCTCTGGATCGGCAATCATTGCCGCCATGGTGCTGTTGGTTCCACAACCATAGTTGGCGCTAGTCCGCGCCTGAAAATCGGTGTGGCTGCGATGGCTGAAATCGGGGCATCCCGGTACCGAAGCCGAAGTGCGCGACACAACGACCCGCATCAAGCCGGACGGGACATGGCCTTCGGTAATTGGCGCTTTTTCGCTAACCAGCAGACCATAGCGGGCCACGATGGACTCGACCGCATTCTTGGCCAAGGTACTCGCAGAATAGCCGGGATCATCAATCGCAACGCGATCACCATAGCCGAGTTCCAGAGCGTCAAACCAACCCGAAAGGCGGTCTTGCTCTGAGGTAGACAATCCGCCGTTCCCAGCGCTCAGGTCCAGCACATAGTTTGTTTTGGAAACAACTGGCTGGCGTTCGCTATTGACGCTGCGGTTGGCGGTGGTGCTGCCACAAGCCGCAACCGAGAGACCGAGGGCGGTAATGAGTGCCATTGAAACGATGCGCATGATCTGTTCTCCTGATCGGGCTTATTTGTCGAAGCTGAAACCGGGAGCAGCGCTGCCGGACTTCTTGGATTTTTGAGCTGATTTGGCAGGACCTTGAGTGTCCAGGCTACCAAAAGTCTGCCCTTCCGGTGCAGCCGGAGCGAGTGTCGGTTTTGGACGATCGCCACCGGAACCGGAATGATTACGGTTCATCAGGAACCGTTCCGCATCATTGGCGGCCTTGAAGCCGTCGGTGGGCAGAACGATCTCGCTGTCGTTGACCGGTTTCACAAGATAAGGCGTGACGACGATCATCAGTTCGGTTTCATTCCGACGATAGCCGTCGGACTTGAACAAGGAGCCGAGGATCGGAACATCTGCCAGACCCGGGGTTTTATCGATCGCAGAATTATAGCTATTCTGCATCAGGCCAGCGATCATGAAGCTTTCCCCCGAACCGAGTTCGACGGTGGTTTCCGCCCGTCGGGTTGATACAGCGGGAATGCTGAAGCCATTGATGACAACCGCGCCGTTTGAGGTAATTTCCGATACTTCAGGCGCAACGCGGATCGAAATCCGGCCGTTGGAGAGAACGGTAGGGGTGTAAGACAGGCTGACACCGTAATTTTTATACTCGACGGAAATTTCACCCAGTCCGGTTGAAAGTGGAATAGGGAACTCGCCGCCAGCGAGGAAAGTCGCGGTTTCTCCGGATATCGTGGTCAGATTTGGTGAAGCGAGAGTGCTCACCAGTCCGGCCCGTTCCGACACATCCAATGCCGTCGCTATGTCGACGCCGAACAGGCGGCCCGCCGCCTGGATGGTGTTCAGACCAGCTCCGAGGGCTGGATTGAATTGTGTCCCGCCCGGAGTCACGAACTGACCCGTAGATGGATTGAACGGAAGCGAAATTGAACCTGCAGGCAAGCCAAACAGTTGCGATGCATCCAGATTAGGAAAGCCTGCAGTGTTGAAATCGGTGATCGTACCGAAATTGCGCCCGCGTGACACTCCGAATTGGAAGCCACCGGTTGTATCCCGGGTCAGCAGGTTACCGTTAATTTCCTTGGCTAACGACCGGCTGACTTCAGCAAAACGAACTTTCAGATTGACCTGCATCGGCGTCGCCGTTTTCAAACGGCTGACGACACGCGTGCCGTCGCCGACAAAAGCCTGCACAAGATTTTCTGCTTCTTCGGCATCACTCGGATTGGCGATGGTGCCGGTCAAGAGTACGAAATTATTGGTCGTACTGACGGCAATATTCGCTTCCGGCATCGCTAGGCTGAGCATTTGGTCGATAGAAGAGATTTCCGCGCCTACGGCGATTTCAGCTGAGTAGACGACCTTTCCGGTAGAGCTGGTTGCGTAGAAGCTGGTCTGGCCACCTTTTTTACCGAAAATGTAGATCTGACGCGGTGAGCGTACCTGAACATCGGCAATGTTGTTATCGGCAATGAAGATATCTTCAATGGACGATGGCAGGGTGATCAGCTTACCGCGGCCAACCGCGATAGAGATGTTGGAATTCGGCTGCGACACGCTGACCGACTGAGCGTTCAGAGGTGTTGCATTGTTGGCAGCCAGGGCCAATGCGAGGGCAGCCACGACGGCAACGCCCATTGCTTTTTTCACCGAACGGCTATGCTGTGCATATTCTACGGCCATTACTTGTCTCCAAACTCGATATCAGCGACCGTGTTGCCGCGTGCGACGCGGACCACCGGACCTCTAGGTTTCTCTTCCTTAGTCAGGGCCGGTGGTGAGCGCGTTTCAAAGCGCGATACGTCGCCACCGGTCGAGAAGGTTGATTTTTTGCTGCTTGGTCGCGCGGCCAGCGAACGGAGCATGTCGGCTTCAAGTACCGGATCATCCGTTTTCGGCAGCTTGATTGCGCCAGAAGCAATGGCTTCTTCCAGTTCGGCAGCACTGTCTGCCAGGGAACGGAGAGATAGGCTCAAAGTGCCCAGGGTCTGGGCGACCGAGATCTGCTCGGCAATTTTGGGAGTAGCTTCCAGAGTGACCAGCTTGGCTTTCTGGGCGACCTGCTGTCCTGCTTCATCCGTTGTGGCTGTAATCCGGTTGTCGGTAGCCAAAACCCGCAGATTGCGGATCACGGTTTCTGAAACCTTGAGTTCCGGACCCTCACCCTTCACGGACTGGGTCAGCATCAAGTCAACCCGGTCACCCGGGAAAACAAAGCCCGCGACACCGGTCAGGCCGGACACAGGAATTGTAACTGCGCGCATTCCGGGGCCGAGTGCAGCAGCAAGGAAGCCGCGATCACCCGGAGCAACAAGCGAACCTTTGGTCATCGGCTGACCCGCCGTAATCGCATTGCGCACAACGGTGCCGGTCAGCGTTTCCAAGTCGGTGCCCGTTTTCTTGAAATAGACGTCCTCGACCAGGTTTTTCGGCCAAGGCTGGAAACGGAAGCTGTCGGGCGTGATAATTGTGCCGACTGGAAGCGCGCGGGTTGCGACAAGGATTTCCTCACCGAGCACTTCGGTCTTTCTTGCTTCCGCCTGTGGCGCGGAGGCACCATCAAACATGTTCTTGGCAAGCATTGCCGTGACCGCAGCCACGATCAGTGCGCCTACCAGCAAAATGATCTTCTTCTTGTCCATGACGTTTCACGCCTCCTGAATGCCCCCGCCCGAATGGTTCCATTGGCGGTCATTTCCTCTTTCGAGTAAAATGGTTAAAATATCGTTTGTGAACTTTGCCCCACAATGCCCCAGATGGTCCAAAGCCCCGAAAAGGCGATGGCAACACCATAGGGAACCTTTATTGGACCCTCGGTCTTTTTGATTCTCTTGCTGATCATCATTAACAGCGTCAGCACGCCGCCAGCGATTGACATGATCAGCAGCAGCTCCAGAAATGTCAGCCAATCTATCCAGAAGGCTAGGGCGGTCAGCAGTTTGACGTCACCGCCACCCATCGCGCCGATCGCGAACATTCCGGCGAATATGGTAAATGTTACAGCAGCCAAACCGATTTGCCCGACGATGTCCGGCCAGAATGTCATGCCGCTGGCAATCCAGAAGACCGGAGCGACCACCGCAATGCCGAGATTCAGCCAGTTCGAGATATGCCGGCTTTTGAGGTCGGTTATCGCTGCGACAATCAGTGCAATTGCCAATCCGCCCCAGAGCAAGTAGATGAATGTTTCGTTATCCATAGACAGACCGTCTAGTTAATTTGCCTTACCAAATAGTAACCACGATTCCCGGAGCGGTTTTTATCTTCCGACACTGTGACAATGACAAAGCGTGATATGACAGACTTGCAAGCTGAGCGTTTTGATCGCCGGGCGATTCCCGAAGATGCTGAAGAACAGACCTGGACCGGGCCGGATGGCTGGGAGTTCAGGCAATTGGAATGGCGGCAGGACGACCCGAGAGGATCGGTCTTGTTCATGACCGGGCGAGCCGACTTCTACGAAAAATATCTCGAGACATTTCATGACTTCCACGTGCGCGGCTGGAATATCACCACGGTGGACTGGCGCGGGCAAGGCGGATCTGGGCGTTGCGGTGCCCATCCCCATGTCGGTCATATCGATGATTTTTCCACATGGACAGGCGATCTGGCGGCATTATTTGATCAATGGCAGGCCAGCCATCCAGGGCCGCATGTTGTGCTTGGTCACAGCATGGGCGGACATTTGGTTTTGCGGGCGCTGACCGAGAAGCTCATTCAGCCCGATGCTGCGATATTGAGCGCGCCGATGCTGGCCCCCGCTGGCGGCGGCATGCCGGAATGGACCGCGCAATTGATCGCCAAGTTCATGTGTATATTTGGTCGTTCGGAACGGCGTGCCTGGAAGGCGGCTGATAATCCGCTGGAACCGCAAGTGCTGCGCCAGGGCTTGTTGACTCACGATGCCGCCCGATATTCGGACGAGTTTTTCTGGTTTCGGGAGCGTCCCTTCGTACGTCTGGGACCGGCAAGCTGGCGCTGGGTCGAACGGGCTTATGCCTCGACCAGAAGGTTGCGGAACCGGAAAAGGTTGATTCGAATGGATGTCCCGATCCTGATATTGGCAACCTCGACCGACGAACTCGTGGATCATTCAACGATTGAGCGCGCGATGCATCTGATGCCAAAAGCCGAGATGAAACTGTTCGGACCAGAATCCGCCCACGAGATTTTTCGCGAAGTTGACGATGTCCGCGATTTGGCGCTCAGCGCCTGTTTTTCCTTTCTTGACCGAGTAGCCCCCAAAAAATGAAACAATTTGATGTCGTTATAATCGGCGCCGGCATTGCCGGAGCCAGTATCGCCTCGGAAATAGGCGCGGATCGCTCGGTTCTCCTGCTTGAGGCCGAAGATCATCCTGGCTATCATTCGACCGGTCGCTCGGCAGCTTTCTGGACCGAAACCTATGGCGGCCCCCGGGTTCAGCCGCTGACATCGGCTTCACGTGCATTTCTCGACAATCCGCCGGCAGATTTCGCACCCACCGGTTTCCTTCGTCCGCGCGGCGCGATCAACATTGCCCAGGACGAACAGCGCGATCTTGCCGATCAGTTTCTCGCGGATTTTGATGGCAGCGGACTGACTATGGACCGCTGGTCGTGGGAGGAAGCAATTGCCCTAGTTCCCGATTTGAAGCCGATCTGGAAACATGCAGTTTACGAACCGGATTGCCGCGATATTGATGTCGCTGCACTGCATGCCGCCTATCTGAGAGATGCCAAGCGCAAGTCAGTGGTATTGATATGCCGGGCTCCGGTGAGCCAGATTACGAAGAATGACCGGGGTTGGGAGTTGATCGCCAGGGACGAAAGCTATCAGGCGACTGTGCTGGTCAACGCAGCCGGTGCCTGGGCGGATTCGATCGCCCGCCTTGCCGGCGTTCAGGCAATCGGTATCCAGCCGCTGATCCGTAACATGGTCCAGATCGAGACCGATCCTCCGTCATCACCAGACATGCCGCTGGTTGTCGGACTGGATGGCAGTTTCTATTTCAAACCGGAATCGGGCGGCAGCTATTGGCTCAGCCCGCATGACGAAATTCCATCCGAGCCTGGCGATGTCGCGCCGGACGAACTCAGCGTTGCGACCGCCATCGACCGGTTTGAGAAGGCGCTGGATGTGCGGGTTAAACGGGTGAGTCGAAAATGGGCCGGCCTTCGCAGCTTTGCGCCTGACCGTCTGCCGGTGATCGGATTTGATTCTGCAGCCAGCGATTTTTTCTGGTTTGCCGGGCAGGGTGGTTTCGGTATCCAGACCGCCCCGGCCGCCGCGAAGCTGGCCCGGTCGGTCCTGCTCGGGCAGGCTCCGGATGAAAGCCTGAACGCTGTCGATGCCGAGCTCTACGCGGCATCTCGCTTTTCCTAGGAAACAATGTTTTACAAGCGGGTCGTTGCGCTAGCCGGTTGAAGGTCTATGTTTCTTGCCACTCAACAGAAGGAGAGCATCGACATGGCGCATAAATTCGAAATCTGGAAAGACAAGAAGGGCGAGTTTCGCGTTCGCTTCAAATATAATAGCGAAATCATCTTCTCGACCGAAGGCTATTCCAGCAAAGCCAGCGCCAAGAACGCGATCAGCTCGATCCTGAAAAACGGGCCGAATGCCGAGATTGAAGACAATAGTTAGGGACTGACCCTAGAATTGGCGGCGATTGGCGGCGATGTTCATGGCAGCGTCGCTCGCCAGTTGATCGGCACGTTCATTGTCAGCGTCACCGGCGTGGCCCTTGACCCATTGCCACTCGATTTGATGCGGCTCGACCGCCTTTAACAGGTCCTGCCAGAGATCGGCATTCTTGACCGGCTTTCTGGCGGCCGTCCGCCAGCCATTTTTCTGCCAGCCAAAAATCCACTGGGTAATGCCGTCTTTTACATATTTGCTATCGATCGACAGCTTGACCTTGCAGGGACGCTTCAGCGTGTTGAGCGCTTCGATTGCGGCGCGCAATTCCATGCGGTTGTTGGTTGTGTCCGGTTCTCCGCCCGATATTTCCTTTTCCTTGTCGCCCAAGCGAATCAATGCGCCCCAGCCGCCGGGCCCGGGATTGCCCTTGCACGCGCCATCGGTCGCGATTTCTACGGTTTGCGTTTCGTTCATGGTTTGAAAATATCCGGATGGGTTTGATAATATTGCAGCCGATGGAGAAAGGCTTGCGGGGGCTTGCGGGTTACCAGCGCATCGGCCGGTGTGTTGATCCAGTCAAAGGCGCGGGTCAGTAGAAACCGCAGCGCCGCGCCGCGGGCAAGCAAGGGAAGCGCTTTGCGTTCCGCATCGCTGAGCGGGAAGGCTGACATATACCCTGCGATCAGAGACTGCGATATCGGTGCGTGGAAATCCGTGCCATCATCGGAAAAGCACCAGGCTGCGTGGGTTACGGCCAGATCATAGGCGCGGATATCGGTGCAGGAGAAATAAAAGTCGATCAGACCTGTGACCCGATCGCCGAGCATCAGCACATTGTCGGGGAACAGGTCGGCGTGAATGACCGACCGCGGCAAATCATGCGGCCAATATTCGTCGAGATAATCAAGCTCGCGTACAACCGCCTCCGCCAGGCCCGGAGCGATTTTGTCGAGCTCGGCAGGACCGCATTGCTCCGCCAGCGAGCGCCAGCCATCATGATCAAGGCTGTTGCGGCGTTCGGGCTCGAAGTCCGCAAGCGCGCGGTGCATGTTTCCCAGCGCTTCGCCCGTCGCCCGGGCTTGCGCTTTCGTCGGGTGGCTGACGGAAACTCCGGGCAGGAATTTTATCAGGCAGGCGCTGCGTCCGCAAAGCTTGTGGATTTTTGTGCCTTCGCGGTCGGCAATCATCGGCGGCACCAGGCAGTCATAGCCAGCCAGATGATCAAGCATTGCGATAAAAAATGGCAGATCGGTCGGGTCGACCCGTTTTTCGTAAAGGGTCAGAATGAACCGGTCCTGCGTCGTTTCGAGCAGGTAATTGCTATTTTCCACGCCCTCGGCAATGCCCTTGGCGGATACCAGCGTGCCGACGTCGAAACGGGTGAGGAACTGGTCGATTTCCTCTGCGCTGACCTTCGTATAGACCGCCATCAGGCCGCTTCGAGACCGCGGGGCAGCTTGAAGACCATATCCTCGTCAGCGGTTGTTACCTTTTCCTGTTTGATTTCGAAATGTTCTTCGAGATATTCGATGACTTCGCGAACCAGAACTTCCGGAGCGGAGGCACCGGCGGTCAGTCCCAGTCTGTTGATGCCATCCAGCCACGAAAGGTCGATTTCCGATGCACGCTGGATCAATTTTGCCCTGGCACCGCCGCGTTCGGCGACTTCTACCAGACGGAGGCTGTTCGAGCTATTGGGTGCGCCGATGACCAGCACCAGCTCACAGGATTTTGTCATTTCCTTCACCGCATCCTGACGATTGGAAGTGGCGTAGCAAATATCCTCGCCTTTCGGCCCCACGATTGAGGGAAAGCGAGCCTGCAGCGCCGCGACAATGGCATGCGTGTCATCAACCGACAAAGTCGTCTGGGTCAGAAAGGCAAGTCCTTCCGGATCGGCCGGATTTAGCGCGGCGACATCATCGAGCGTCTCCACCAGAGTCATCTGGCCTTCTTCGACCTGGCCGAACGTACCTATCACCTCGGGGTGATAGGCGTGGCCAACGAAAATGATATGTCGGCCAGCTTCGGTTTGCCGTTCCGCTTGACGATGTACTTTGGACACCAGCGGGCAGGTCGCATCGAGATATTCCAGACCGCGCTCTTCGGCTTTGTGGGGCACAGCCTTGGGAACGCCGTGAGCCGAAAAGACCACCGGGACGCCATCGGGCACCTCGTCCAGTTCTTCGACGAAGATCGCTCCCATTTTCTTCAATTCGTCGACAACATAGCGGTTGTGGACGATTTCATGCCGCACATAGACTGGTGCGCCATATTTTTTAATCGCCAGTTCGACGATTTTTATGGCCCGGTCGACCCCTGCACAAAAGCCGCGAGGCGCTGCCACAAGCAAGTCAATCTGCCGTTTTTGCTTATCCGAATGAATCATAATCAAGTCCTTAGGGAATAACTGCTGCGGCGAAAAGCCCGTCTGTTCATCTTATGGACGGTTGCACCGCATTAAAGGCACAGATAAGGGTTGCGAGATTTTTATCGATGCGCATGAAGCCTATGTGTGTTGCCCGTGATCAAAGGCAAGGATTGAGAATGATGGCGAATGGCCGGTTGAAGAAATTAGTTTTGGTAACGGTCTCGATTTTGGCTGTTAGCGGATGTGCAAAAGACGGCGCGCTCGACGTTAGTTCGGGTGTTGGCGTTTCGGTCACTCGCACAGGCTGTCCTGCTGTTGCGGTTCCAGACCATACTGGCGACGTGACCATCTTCAATCCGGTGAACAGCACCGACAGCAGTGCGATCGATGTTGTCGCAAATATCACCAATTTGCGGTCGACCTGCAACAGCGAAGGCGAGCGGATATATACAGAAGCAACGTTCGACGTTCGTGCCATACGAAGCCGTCCGACCGGTGCCCGCACGATCACCGTGCCCTATTTCTCTACCGTCATCCAGGGCGGCACCGCGGTGGTGGCCAAGCGGATCAATAATGTTACGCTGCAATTTGCCGATGGTGACTATCGTGCGTCGGCTTCGGCCAAGGCCGGCTCTTATGTTGATGCATCGGCTGCTCGTTTGCCCGAAGACGTAATCGAACGACTGACCCGCAAACGCAAGGCCGGAGACCCCGATGCCGCGCTTGACCCGCTGGCCGATCCGGCTGTCCGGGCGGCTGTCGCACGCTCCTCGTTCGAGCTGCTGGTCGGTTTTCAGCTTACCCAGGCACAATTGCAATATAACGCTACCCGATAGGGTTGCCTGAAATGACGAATGTTCGCGCCTGATCCAGTCGGGCCCCTTTTCCTATGATGAATTGAGCCAATCATGCTGTTCCAGATTTTTCAGAAACATGTTGATGCCATTTTGGATGAGCTGACCGAAGCAGGGGTTTTGCCCGCCGGGATGGACCGGTCCAATGTCACCCTCGAGCCGCCCCGCGATCCTTCGCACGGCGACCTCTCGACCAATGCCGCCATGGTACTGTCGAAAGCGGCGGGCATGAAACCGCGGGATCTGGCGGAGAAGATTACGGAAAAGCTTGGCACGCTCGACGATGTCCAGTCGGTCGACATTGCCGGTCCCGGATTCATCAACCTAAGGGTTGCCGAACCGGTTTTGCTGAGAGAATTGCTCGAAATAGCAGAGCTTGGCTCCGAATATGGCCGGTCGGACAAGGGCAAGGGCGTCACCGTCAATATCGAATATGTCTCCGCCAACCCGACCGGTCCGATGCACATGGGCCATTGCCGTGGCGCGGTGGTCGGCGATGCGCTGGCCGATTTGCTGGAGGCTGTCGGCCACAAGGTGATCCGCGAATATTATGTCAATGATGCCGGCTCGCAGGTCGCGACGCTCGCCCGTTCAGCCCATTTGCGCTACCGTGAAGCGCTAGGCGACGATATTGGAACGATACCCGAAGGTCTCTATCCCGGCGACTATCTGAAGCCGGTCGGCGAAGCTCTGGCCGCCGAATTCGGTGATAAATACAAGGATTCCGATGAATCCGAATGGTTGCTTATTTTCCGCAAGGCAGCGGTCGGGAAAATGATGGACATGATCCGATCGGATCTGGCCCTGCTCGGCATCAAGCATGATGTGTTTTCGTCCGAAGCCGAACTGCACGAAGCGGGCAAGGCGGATATCGCCGAGGCAGAGCTGCGGTCGCGCGATCTCGTCTATGACGGCGTGCTGGAGCAGCCCAAGGGCAAGGTGATCGAAGATTGGGAAGCGGTTGAATTGCCATTGTTCCGGTCCACCCAATTTGGCGACGATCAGGATCGCCCGATCAAGAAGTCCGACGGAAGCTGGACCTATTTTGGCGGCGATCTGGCCTATCATTTCCAGAAAGCACAAGCCGCAGACGAGCTGATCGACATCTGGGGCGCGGATCACAGCGGGACGGTCAAGCGGATCAAGGCTGCGGTCGCGGCGCTGACCGAAGGCAAGACCAAATTCGACGTAAAGCTGGTGCAGATGGTGCGCTTGCTGCGCAATGGCGAACCGGAGAAAATGTCCAAACGGTCGGGCAATTTTGTTACCATCGCCGATATGGTCGAGGAAGTTGGCAAGAATGCCGTGCGTTTCACCATGTTGATGCGCAAGGCCGATGCCCAGATGGATTTTGATTTTGCCAAGGTCATGGAAGCCTCTCGCGACAATCCTGTCTTCTATGTCCAATATGCCCATGCCCGTATCCAGTCGATCTTGCGCAAGGCAGCGGACGAGGGCGTCCTTCCTTCGCCCGGCGGTCTGGAAGGGCTTGGCGAAGAAGAATTGGACCTGATCAAAATGGCGGCGCAATTCCCGCGTATCGTCGAATCAGCGGCGGCTTCGCGTGAACCGCACCGAGCCGCATTCTATCTGAATGACCTGGCGGCCGCATTTCATGCGTTTTATAATTTGGGCAATGACCGGCCTGAGAAGCGGATCATAATGGTTAACGATCCTGAAACTACTTCAGCAAGGCTTTTCTTAGCCAAGAATATCGGGCAGACTATCAAGAACGGTCTGGCGCTGATGGGCGTCGAGGCCTCGGAATCGATGTGATCAGCCCTTTGGCTTGAGGAGTGAATAATGTCTGACACCACCCGCGACAATCTTGATCTGGACGACGAAGACCGTCTGCCATGGCTGGAATCAGCCGAGGATTATGATGATGACGGAGAATATTCTCCCGTTCGGGTGGCGCTGTTCATCGGCGCTGGATTGCTGCTGCTGGCGGCCATCGTTGGCGGCATCTACTGGATGCAGAACCGCGACGGCGGCGGGCTTGATGGCGACGGCGAATTGATCGCGGCTCAGGAAGGCGACTATAAGGTTCGACCCGATGACCCGCAGGCACGGAAATTTGAAGGCGAGGGCGATGCCAGCTTTGCAGCAAGCGAGGGCAAGGAAACGCCAGCCCAACTAGGCGATGCAGTGAAAACAGAAGCGCCGATCCGCAAATCCGATACTGGGCCGGCCGCAGCAAGCGCAGGAACCGCGATGGTCCAGTTGGGTGCCTATAGCTCGGCGAGCCTCGCGGATGGCAGCTGGTCTGGATATGCGCGGCGTTTTGAAGCGATCGGTTCGCTGCCGAAGAAAATTCTTCGGGGTACCGTTGATGGCGGAACGATTTACCGGCTGAACGCGGTCGCACCAAGCTATGAGGCGGCACAGCAATTGTGCAATAATCTCAAGGCTGCCGGCGAAAGCTGCCTCGTCGTCCGCTAATTTTGAGCAATAGATGGTTGAAGCGCTGTGGATAACGGCGCTTTCGCCTTTACCCGGCTCTCAAACGGCGCAAGTATAAGATATGTTGCGTGAGAAAAAATTCCCATGGCTATGACACCAGCGGTTTTCGGAGTGGCGGGCCTGAGCCTGACCGCCGCAGAGAAGGCATTTTTTCGCAATAGCGATCCTGCCGGCTATATCATTTTCGGCCGTAATATCGAAAGCAAGGTCCAGTTGCGGGCGCTGACCGACGAACTGCGCTCGATCCATGGTCGCGACGATCTGGCGATCCTGATCGATCAGGAAGGCGGTCGTGTAGCGCGGATGCAGGAGCCGATCTGGCCCAAATTCCCATCCGGCGAAGTTTTCGATAAGATTTACGATATTGCTCCTGCGACCGCGATTGAGGCGGCGCGGCTCAATGCGCAGGCAATTGCCGTCAGCATGCGGGAAGTGGGGATCACTGTCGACTGTCTGCCGCTACTCGACGTCCGCCAGCCGGACGCCAACAATGTCATCGGCGACCGCGCTCTTGGTAGCGAACCGATGCGGGTTGCTGCGCTCGGACGAGCGATCCTCGACGGTCTGCAGCGCGGCGGCGTGGTTGGCGTGGTCAAACATCTGCCGGGCCACGGTCGCACAAGCGTTGACACGCACAAGGCTTTGCCGACGGTTACCGCCAGCGACGAAGAGCTCGAGCTCGATCTCGCACCGTTCAAGACCCTGAACAAGGCTGTGATGGGCATGACCGGCCATTTGCTGTTCACCGCCTGGGATGCCGATACCCCGTCGACCCTCTCGAAGACCGTCATTCAGGACATCATCCGCGGCCGCATCGGCTTTGACGGTTTGTTGTTCACCGATGACCTCGACATGGAGGCACTGTCCGGAACCGTTCCCGAGCGGGCAGAACGCGCCCAGATCGCGGGGTGCGATATTGCGCTCAATTGCTGGGCCAAGATGGATGATATGACCGGGATTGCCGAACGACTGACGCCGATGTCGGATAAAACCCAAGAGCGGCTGGACGTGGCGATGGCAACAATTGCCGACACAAAGGACGTCGATGGCGCTGACGAACTGGTCGCACTCTTGGCTAAGCGCGATGAACTGATAGCGGCAACGGCATGAGCGAGGAACGGGAAAACGAAAGCTTCTTTTTTCCGCCTGAATCGGTCGCTCCGGATGAAGGCGCGCTAACGCTGAACATCGACGGCTGGGAAGGCCCGCTTGATTTGCTGCTCGCCCTGGCTCGCAACCAGAAGGTGGATTTGCGCGAGATTTCGATTCTGGAACTGGTCCAGGAATATCTCAAATATATCGCCAGCGCCCAGACGCTGCGCCTGGAACTGGCGGCTGATTACCTGGTGATGGCGGCGTGGCTGACCTATCTGAAATCGGGGCTGTTGTTGCCTAAAGACCCGACAATCGATCCCTCTCCTGAAGAATTGGCTCTGCGGTTGCAGATGCGGCTGGAACGGTTGAACGCGATGCGCGAGTCGGGGGCTCGCTTGCTGGCCAGAGACCGGATCGGGCGGGACGTATTCGTGCGCGGGGCACCGGAAGGGTTGCGGGTGGTGAAAGACCGGCAGTGGCAAGCGGAATATTACGACCTGATTGCTGCCTATTCGCGAGTGAAGGTCCGCAGTGCCCCCGCAATTCACATTGTCCGGAAGCGGATGGTCATGACCCTGGAAGATGCGCTGGCGCGGGTTTCGCTGATGCTCGGCGAAGCGATCGACTGGATGGACATCCGTCATTTCCTGCCCCCCGGTGCGCCGGCGGAGTTGCGGAAATCGGCGCTTGCATCCAGTTTTCTGGCGACATTGGAACTGGCCCGGCAAGGAAAGCTGATATTGCAGCAGGAAGGCAGTTTTGCTCCGCTCAGAATCAAGGCGACGACAAATGGATGAACATGACATGGAAGACACCAGCCTGATCGAGCTCGACACAGAGGCAATGGATATCGGCAAGCGGGCGGTCGAGGCGACGCTTTTTGCATCGGAAAAGCCAATGACGATCGCCGATATCAAAGCCTATGTCGGCGAAGAACTCGACATTCGCGAAATATTGACGGCGCTGCAGGAGGATTTCCAGCATCGCGGCATCGTTCTGATCAAGACCGGCGACCGCTGGCATTTTCAGACCGCCCATGATCTCTCCCACCTGTTGCGTCGCGAACGGGCGGAACTGCGCAAGCTCAGCCGCGCCGGGATGGAAACGCTGGCGATCATCGCCTATCATGAGCCGGTCAGCCGGGCAGAGATCGAAGCGATCCGCGGCGTGCAGGTTGCAAAAGGCACGCTGGATGTTCTGATGGAAGCGGGATGGGTGCGTCCCGCCGGTCGCCGTGAAGTGCCGGGCAGGCCGCTGATTTACGCGACGACCGCAGAATTTCTGACCCATTTCGGATTGCAGAGCCGTAAGGATCTTCCTGGCCTGGATGACTTGAAAGCGGCGGGATTGCTTGATCCTGTCGATCTCGTGCTCGATCAGATGGAACTGGACGACGAGGATGAAACCGGAGCAGAACCGGATAGCGATGAAGCCGAAACAAAAGAGTTTGCAGATGATGATGGTGTTTTGCTGGAAAACCAAAGCGAAAGCGCTTAAATAGAACGCTTAAGGAGAATATCGCATGCAACCGAGTGTTTGGCAGATTTTAATTGTAGCGGCGCTGGTTCTGGTTTTGTTTGGCCGAGGCCGTATTTCCGAAATGATGGGCGATGTTGGCAAAGGCATTCGCTCTTTCAAAAAGGGTATTACCGAGGAAGAAGCGAGCGCAGCCAATCCTACCCCCAAGATCGACAGCAAGGCCGGCGATGCGTCGACCGAGACCAGCAAGACCGCCGACAAAACCGCTGGTTGATCAGGCAGGCCTTCAGACCCAGGGCCGCATAGAACATGTTTGACCTTTCCATATCAGAGATCGCGATTATCGTGATTATCGCCGTTGTCGTCATCGGACCCAAGGAGCTGCCGCGCGCGCTGGCGACGGCGGGCAAATGGATGGCCAAGGGGCGCGGTATAATGGCCAATTTCCGCACCGGGCTTGATGCCATGGTCCGCGAAGCCGAGCTTCAGGAAATGGAGAAGAAATGGGCATCCGAGAATGACCGGATCATGAAGGAATATCCGGCACTTCCTGAAGATGGTTTGGTGGAAGAACCCAAGATGGAGCCGCTGGACGGCCCGCCCGCCGATATATCCGAACCGTCCGATCCTCTGGATGACCGACCCGATCTACCCCCCGCAGGCGATCCCAAGCCGTGAACGATCAAAGCAAGCCAGATATTGATGAAAGCAAGGCGCCGCTGATCGAGCATCTGATCGAGCTTCGGCAGAGATTATTATGGTCGGTGGCGGCGCTGACCGGCGCATTTCTGATCAGCATATTTTTCGCCGACCAGATTTTCGGCATATTGGTGCAGCCGCTGACCGATGCCTTCCCGGCCGGCGAAGGCAAACTGATCTATACCAAGCTTTACGAAGCCTTTTTCGTCGAGATCAAGGTCGCGATGTTCGCGGCCTTCTTCATCGCTTTCCCGATCATTTCAAACCAGCTGTGGGCGTTTGTGGCGCCGGGGCTTTACGCCAAAGAGAAAAAAGCGTTTCTGCCCTTTCTGGTGGCAACACCGCTGCTGTTCATAGCGGGAGCCTCGCTCGCCTATTTCATCGTCATGCCGACCGCATTCAAGTTTTTTCTGGGATTTGAAGGGCCGGTCGGCGGCTTGCAACAGGAAGCCTTGCCGGCAATGGGCGATTATCTGTCGCTGGTGATGCAGTTCATTCTGGCGTTCGGAGTGTGCTTTCAGCTGCCGGTGCTGCTTCTGTTGCTCAACCGCGCGGGCATTGTAAGCAGGCAGCAGTTGAAGGGCGTGCGCCGCTATATGATCGTCGGAGCCTTCGCTGTGGCTGCGATTCTGACCCCGCCGGATGTCGTGTCGCAGCTGATGCTAGGAATTCCGCTGATCCTGCTCTACGAGGTCTCGCTCGCTATCATGTGGTTCACCGAGCGCAAGAAGAGCAAAGAGATCGCACCCTGATCGGGATTGAGATGAGCTTGCCGAACCACGCAATTAAACGATTGGTCCGACAAGCCCGGAACTAATTATTCTCAGTCAATCGCTTCTTGGCCAGCCTGGCCGACCGATTCAATGTCCCGGCCGACACCTTTGACGGTGGCACAGGCGCTGAGCAAAACCATTGTAGAAATCAAGATCACTGCGGTAATTTTCTGCATTTCAAAATATCCTAAAAACTGAACTTCGCACTGATGCGAATATCACGACCGGACAGCGGTACATAGTCTTTCGTGAACGACGCATGACGGCGGGCGTTTACATCAAAAATATTGTTTGCAGACGCGAGCAACGTAATGCCGCCATCCTTGCCGAAGGGGCGCCACGCTGCGGTGGCATTTACCATGGTAAAGCCTTCGGTCGGGGTTTCGAATGCTGCGACTTTTTTCTGGCTGCCGGACCATTCCACTTCGGCGCGGAGGTCGAGATTGTCGCTATGTGCCTTCAGGCCGCCTAGCAGTCGGAGCGGCGGGATGCGCGGAACCGCTCCGCCGCCATTGTCGATTTGTGCGCGGACATAGTCGGCCACGCCGTCGGCGATCAGGTCAAAGCTGCCAAACCGTGCAACAACTGCTGACGCGGAGGCCTCAAAGCCATAATAAGTCGCGTCGCGCTGGAAATATTGGAACACCGGCAAGCCGTCTTCCTCCGCGCCGGTTTCTGCTTCGAAAATATAATCGTTGAAAAAATTGGTGTAGGCCGTCGCGCTAAGCTGGACGTCATCGCTGTCCCAGCGTGCATAAAGCTCGCCGCCCCAGCTTTTCTCACTGGTAAAGTCGGGGTCGCCGATTTCAAAGGCCTGGGTGGCGATATGGGGCCCGTTGGACAGCAGTTCCTCAGCCGAAGGTGCGCGTTCCGATCGCGAGATATTCGCACCGATCTTGAACGGTGTGTCGTCGGGCGCATAGGCCAGACCGAAAGCACCGGAGACGGTATTGAAGGTAGAATCGAAATTGATGCTGTTCGCGGACAGCGTGGTCTGGTCAAAACGCAGCGCGCCCTCCAGCTCGATATCGCCAAGATCGACTTCTTGCACAGTGAAAAAAGCCCAGCTTTCGATGCTGTTCTTGGGGACAAACGCTTCTGCGCCAATGGCATTGAAATCGCGGGCGAGAATTTGGGTGCCTATCACACCGCGCCAGCCGTCGTGGTCGGCTTGCACCAGTTCGGCGCGCGCCTCTATGCCGGAGACGGAAAAGACCGTGCCAATCTCGTCGCCCTCAAATTCGGTATGCTCATAATCCGAATAGCCGGCGCGGAAGTTCAGCGCTTCGAAAAACCCGCCGATATTCACTCCGCCGCGCAGATCTGCGCGGATCTGTTCGAGACCGATAGTTACCGGGCCCTCTTCCTCTTCTACGGCTCCCGGATCACCATGCGCGTGGCCGGCTCCGGGACGCGCCGGAACACCGTAGTCGGTATCATAATAGCTCACCGAAAAGCCTAGATTGCCGCCGTCGTCGATATAGGCAATGCCTGCGCCCGCCGTTTGGGTACGACTGCCGGTATTGGGGACGCGGCCGGACTGGTTGGCGGCGTCGGTGAGTTCTGCAGCTTCCTCGAGATGGCCTTCGTCAAGCTCCTCTGCCGCATCTGCCAGCACCTCTGCGCGCAAAGCCGGCGCAAGCACATAGCCTGGCACGCGCACATCGCTGGTGTCGCGAAAGCTGCCATCGGCGTGGATTACCAATTTGGGGGTCAGCGGAACATCAATCGATCCGGCGATACTCCAGTCGTTAGCAGCGCTGCCATAGCCGCCAATCGCATCGAGATGCACGGCATCGTCCGGAATATCGCGGGGAATACGCTTGTCGATGACATTGACTGCCCCGCCAATCGCATCGCCACCGAATAGCAATACCGCAGGGCCGCGCAATATTTCGACTCGCTGAGCGGTCAGGGGGTCAATGGTGACCGCGTGATCGACCGAGGTGTTGGACGCGTCGAGCGAGCCGATACCGTCGGTCAAAACCCGGACCCGTGGTCCCTGGAAGCCGCGTAGAACCGGTCGCGATGATCCGGGCGAAAAGGACGTGGAAGACACGCCGGGCAGGCCGGTCAGGCTGTCGCCAATCTGTCCGCGGAGGTCTTCGGCCAACTGGTCTCCGGACAAGGCAGAGGTCCCGGCAAGCAGATCAAGCTGATCGACATAAGGCGCGGTGACAATGATCATATCGTCATCGTGGAAATCATCGGAGAGTCCGGCGGAGCGCTGTGCGGGTGCACTGTTCTCTGTCTGGGCGAGAGCAGGCGTCGCGGGCAAGGCCAGAATTGCAGCGGAAATCAGGAATTTTCTGTGTGACACATTAATCTCATTCATGCTTGGGGGAGTGGAATCGACGATCGGATAGGTGGCAGATAGGAGTTATGATATAATATATCAATGGTGATGAGCGCGGAATCGTCAAAGCGACAAAAATTTGCTATGAAATGCCTTCAGAGCGAGAGGAGAGGCCGATGGCAGACTGGAAAGAAGACGGTTTTCATAGCGTAACGCCCTATTTGACGGTGGATGATGCCGAGGCGGCGATCGAATTTTACACAAAGGCCTTTGCTGCGACCGAGCATATGCGCCTGCCGATGGGCGACAAGATCGGCCATGCCGACCTCATTATCGGTGACAGCCATGTGATGCTGTCGGACGAATTTCCGGACATGGACAAGCTCGGCCCGAACAAGCGTGGCGGCGCGACTGCCAGCTTGATGGTCTATGTCCCCGATGTCGATGCGGCCTTTGCCAAGGCGGTTGCTGCGGGCGCGGAAATCGTGCGCCCGGTGGAGGACCAGTTCTACGGCGACCGTTCCGGCTGGGTGAAAGATCCCTTCGGGCACGAATGGACCTTGTCGACCCATGTCGAGGATGTCTCGGAAGAGGAGATGGGCCGCCGGATGGAAGAGATGATGGCCGGCGAGGGGGCTTAGCCATTATTTTTCCTCCCCGAAGCGAAGCTTTGGGGAGGGGGACCGCGCGTAGCGTGGTGGAGGGGCTGCCCCTCCGTCAGCCGTTCCGGCTGCCACCTCCCCATTGCTGCGCAACGGGGAGGAAAGATTGTGGCTTGCGCCGTTCCACCAATCCCAACATAGTCAGCCGATGACCTACACCAAGAAAATCCTCCTGCTCGGCTCCGGTGAACTGGGCCGCGAATTCACCATCTCGGCCAAGCGGCTCGGCGCTTATGTGATAGCCTGCGACTCCTATGACGATGCTCCCGCCATGCAGGTAGCAGACGCCCGCGAAATCTTCTCGATGCTCGACGGCGAGAAATTGCGCGCCGCTATCGAAAAGCACCAGCCCGACCTGATCGTCCCCGAGGTCGAGGCCATCCGCACAGAAATCCTTGCCGATATGGAAGCCGAAGGTTTCCACGTCGTCCCGTCGGCTCGCGCCACCCAGCTGACGATGAACCGTGACGCGATCCGCGATGTCGCGGCGCAGGAACTGGGCCTGACCACGTCGCGCTATCATTATGCCGAGAGATTCGACGAGGTCGCCAGCGCTGCGACGGATATCGGCTTTCCGCTAGTGATCAAGCCGGTGATGTCCTCCTCCGGCAAAGGGCAGAGCAAGGTCGACAGCGCCGAGAAGCTCGAAGAGGCCTGGACCTATGCCGTCGCCAACATGCGCGGCGACCGGGCGCGAGTGATTGTCGAGCAGTTCATCGATTTTGATTACGAGATCACCCTGCTGACCGTTCGTACCCGCGATGGCGTGCTCTTCTGCCCGCCAATCGGCCATAGGCAGGAACGCGGCGATTATCAGGAGAGCTGGCAACCGGCGGCAATGACCGACGCGGCGCTCGCCTCGGCACAGGATATGGCACGCAAGGTCGTCGAAAATCTTGGCGGCGGCGGCAAGGGCTGGGGCCTGTTCGGGGTCGAGTTTTTCGTCACCAAATCCGGCGAAGTGATCTTCTCCGAACTCAGCCCGCGGCCCCATGACACTGGCATGGTCACCTCGATCGGCCAGAATCTAAGCGAATTCGACCTCCACGCCCGCGCCATCATGGGCCTGCCCATCCCCCATATCGCGCTGACTGAACCGGCCAGCGCCAGCGCGGTGATCTTGGCGGACCGGGACAGCGAGCATTTCGAATTTACCGGCGTGGCGGAGGCCCTGGCGCTGGGCAGCGCAGGCGCGGAAGTGGATGTCCGGATATTCGGCAAGCCGGTGACGCGGCCTTATCGGCGGATGGCGGTGGCCTTGGCGACTGGCGCGGATACTGATGCTGCACGGTCTTTGGCCAAGCGCGCAGCGGATGCGGTCGGGATTGTTTATAAGTGAAGCAAACCGTGAAGTGGCTCCGCCATTCGCCTGCTCCCTTAAGGTAGCGGGAAAAGGTGAAGGCTTCCCAATCACTCCCCAATCCGCCAAAGACCTTCCAAACATTAGGAGAAACCACCCCCATGACCGCCCCTTACATCCTCTACGGCTCACCTTTGTCCCCCTTCCAGCGCAAGGCCGAAGCCGTGCTCGCGCTCAAGGGGCTCGATTATGATTGCGAAGCTATCAACATCATGGCGATGCCGGACTGGTATCTGGAAATCAGCCCGCTGGCCCGGATTCCGGCGATGCGCGACACGTCGATTGCCACAGAGGGGCCCGATGGGACCATCGCCGACAGTTCCGCGATCTGCGGGTTTCTGGAAAAGAAATGCCCTCAGCCTGCCATCTGTCCCGAAGATCCCTATCTTCACGGCCGTGCTCTTTGGCTGGAGGAATATGCCGACAGTGCGATGGCGATGGCTGGTGGGGGAGGGGTGTTCCGGCCGATAATATTTGCCGCCATGAGCGGCAAGGAACCCGATCTCGCAACCGCTCGCCAGACCTGGAACGAGAAATTGCCGCCACTGTGGGACTATCTCGAAGCGCAGCTTGACGGCGGCTCCTATTTTCTTGGCGACACGCTTTCAATCGCCGATATTTCGATCGCCGCGCAATTGATGCAGACCGATCTCATCGTAGCGCCGTTTGATGCCGCCAAATGGCCTGCGCTAAGCGCGTTTCTCAACGCGATGAACGCGCATGAAATATTCCAGCGCAATCTCGGCGCTTGCCAGAAGATGCTGGCGAAGATGGTGCCGGAGAAATTCGACCTGAACTAGATGCGGTGAACCGGGCTTTTCAAGCCTGGGTCAGCAAATAGAGCGCATATATGGCGGGCATGGTCAGCACCGAAAACACCGTCTGAACTGCGATCAGATTGGCGGATAACGTCGCATCGCCGCCGAGTTGGCGCGCCAAAATATAGCCGCTGCTCGCTGTTGGTGTGGCAGCGGCGATCAGGACAATCGCCAGGCTTTCTGCGGAGAGGTTGAGCATCAATCCGCCCGCCAGAGCCACCAGCGGCAAGCCGAGCAAGCGCACGGCTGCCCATGTCAATGTGGTGGGACCGGCCCGCTTGAAAGCCTCCAGATCAACCGCTGCTCCGACCACGAGGAGTCCGAGCGCAAGTGTCGCCTGGCCCAATATGTCGAGAGTCTTCTCGGCAATGCCGGTCGGGGCAATGCCCAACAGATTGAGCGCGATGCCGATCACGCAACCGATGATCAGCGGGTTGCGGATCATGTCCATCATGACATGCGGCTTTTTCTTCCCATTGTCCTCAGCGAAATGGGTCAGGGCCAGCACCGAGATCACATTAGCCGTTGGCGTCAGCACCGCGACCGCAATCGCCATCAGGGCAAGGCCGGGCTCGCCGAACAGAGCGCTGGCAATCGATAGGCCGACAAAGGTGTTCCAGCGGACGTTGGACTGGATGATCGAGCCCTTTCGCGGCCCGTCATCGGCGCGCTTTGCGAGCAACCCCATTGCTGCGAGCGCAAATTGCGAACCGATCAACACCAGCACCATGGCCCATGGGACAATCTCAAAAGAAGCGCTGGCCAGAACATTGATGATCAATGCCGGGAAAAAAATGAAATAGACCAGTCTTTCGATCGCGCGCCAGCCGTCGGCGGCCAGGAAATTCCTGTGCGCCAACAGCCAGCCCAATGCGGTGATAAGGACCACCGGGATCAGGGCATAGACAAAATTTATCATGGATGGATCGCGCGCGCGAAATTACATCGCTGTGGTTTTGAGCGGCAACAGATCGGGGAAATCCGGTTCGCGTTTTTCGCCCATCGCCGCGACCGCTTCCTGAATATGCGAAGGTGGGAACATCCCGGCATTCCAGACTCCGATATAGTCCAGCGTATCCGCCGTATTATGGTCGCGGCCGTAGTTGATCAGCACCTTGCAGCCGGTCACCGCAAGCGGCGATTTCGAAGCGATTTCCTTGGCGGTTGCCATGACATGGGCCAGACATTCTTCCTGCGTTTCGAACACATCATTGACCAGGCCGATTTCCTTCGCCTTGGCGGCGTCTATCCGGCGACCGGTGTAAGCCATTTCCTTGACCCAGCCTTCGGGGATGTAGCGCTGCAGGCGCGGGAAGGTGCCCACATCGGCGGTCATGCCGATATTGGTTTCCTGGATGCAGAATATCGCATCCTTCGTGCACCAGCGGATATCACCCGCGCTGATCATGTCGATGGCGCCGCCGATGACGCCGCCGTGCAGCGCGAACAACACCGGTATGCGGGCTTCTTCCAGTGCATTGAAACTATGCTGGATCCGTTTGACGTTGGAACGGAACATTTCCGCAATCACATGCTTGTCCGCTCCGTCGATTTTGTTGTTCGGTTGTGGCGCGAAAACCGACAGGTCCATACCGGCGGAGAAATGCTTGCCGGTGGAGCTGATCACGATGACCCGCGCGCGGGCATTGATATCGATGTCTTCGACGATTTCCGGCAGATCATTCCAGAATGACTTGTTCATGCTGTTGAGCTTTTCCGGACGGTTCATCCGGATATGAGCGATGTTATTTTCTATTTCGACATCGAAACATTCATATTTTTTCTCGAGCATGTTGTTGATATTCCTTATTTCAAGCCAGAAGTTTCCGTTGGCCTAGCATGATAATCTGCCGCTGCGTACTGGCAATTTTCGGGAATCGTGGTCTGCGGCGGGTGACTAAAGCAATGCTATTGGCCATAAAAATGCTTCAAGCTTGCCGCGCGAAATCGTGCGCACTATGTATTGGTACATGACCATTATTCAAAACAGCCTCGGCCTGATTGGCAACACACCCCTCGTTCGCCTCGCTGGCCCCAGCGAAGCGGCGGGATGCGACATCTATGGCAAATGCGAGTTCGCCAATCCCGGTGCATCGGTGAAAGATCGTGCAGCCCTCTATATCATTCAGGATGCCGAGGAGCGCGGTTTGCTCAAGCCCGGCGGACGGATTGTCGAGGGTACCGCGGGTAATACCGGTATCGGTATCGCGCTGGTCGCCAATGCCAAGGGCTATAAATCGACCATCGTCATGCCCGAAACCCAGAGCCGGGAAAAAATGGATACGCTGCGCGCGCTTGGTGCGGAGTTGATCACAGTGCCGGCTGCGCCTTATTCGAGCCAGTGCCATTTCGTCCATCAATCGCGCCGGATTGCGGAAGAAACCGAAGGTGCTGTCTGGGCCAACCAGTTTGACAATGTTGCCAACCGCCGCGCCCATATCGAGACCACCGCAGAAGAAATCTGGGATCAGATGGACGGTAATATCGACGGTTTTACCTGTGCGGTCGGAACCGGCGGTACGCTGGCCGGCGTCGGCATGGGACTGAAGGCAAAAGACGAAAAGGTAACGATCGCCTTGTCGGACCCGCATGGCGCCGCGCTTTATGAATTTTACGCCAATGGCGAGCTCAAGTCTGAAGGCAACAGTGTTGCAGAAGGCATTGGTCAGGGCCGGATTACCGGCAATCTGGAAGATGCGCCGATCGACAAGCAATATCGCATTTCCGACGAGGAAGCGCTGGTCTGGGTCGAACGGCTGCTGATGGAAGAAGGGCTGTGCCTGGGCATGTCATCGGGGATTAATGTTGCCGGTGCGATAGCATTGGGCAAGGAGCTCGGGCCGGGCAGCCGGGTCGCGACGATCTTGTGCGATACCGGTTTCCGCTACCTCTCCTCGCTCTACAATGCCGCATGGCTGAAAGAAAAGGGGCTGCCGGTTTTCCCGTGGCTGGACAATGATGGATAAGCAAGAACAGGACCGTGGCAGACAAGACACGATGCAGCGCATTCAAGTAGGCGTGGTTGGCCTCGCCGCTGTGCTGTTGCTTGCCAGCGTGGCCAATTTCGTGATCCAGCGGGCAAGCGACGAACAGACGGTGCTCCAGGAAATGCAGGCCGAGGGGGTGGACAGAAGCGCTCCGATTGCCGGCAAAGTGGAAGAAAAACCGGCTGAACCATTAGCCGAATTGGGCATCACCCCGGCGCCGGTGCCGGGAGCCGGCCAGCCCCAGTTGCAGAATCCGTCCGCTAATCTCCCCGGGCAAACAGTGCCCGACCTCAAGCCCGATCCAAATCTGGATGCGCCGATGGACCGGGAGAGAAGATAGTTGGCCGGTTTTTGGCAGACGGTCCCGTCGGCCATCGTGGCGCTATTGGTATTGACCCAATGTACAGCCGCCGAATCCCCGTCTGAAAGCCCGGAGGTTCAGCCGCGTATCCAGCTGATGACCAGCCTACCGCTGGTCTGGGGCGATGATGCTTCGATGGAAGCGATCCTGTCCGGCGATTCGGAGCCGGCGCCTATCTATCGCTACTGGCAGTCACGCTATGATATCGCAGCGGTCGACAGCTTGGAAAATCTGGCTCATGACGATCCGGATATCATCATCCTTGCCCAGCCTAGGGCCATGGACCCTGCCGACTTGACCACGCTCGACGCCTGGGTCCGACTGGGTGGTACTGTCATCATCTTGACCGACCCCGATCTGGTCTGGTCATCCGAATTGCCGCTCGCTGATCCGCGTCGGCCGCTGGTCAGCGGCTTGCTCTCTCCTTTGCTCGGTCACTGGGGTCTGGAGCTGGTTGCTGCTGAAAAGAACAGAGATGCCGTTGACCTGCGCTTTGCTGGCTATTCCTTCGCAACCCGCGGGGTCGGCAAGCTGAAGCCATTGCCGGGAAGCACGGCCTCAGACGTGCGCTGCAAGGCGAGCGCCGCTGATTTCATCATGCGATGTTCGGTCGGTCTCGGACAGGCTTCGATCGTCGCAGATGCAGATTTTCTGAACGCGGCACTCTGGCCGGAGTCGGCACAGCGTACGCCGCAGAAAAGCGGGGCTGGGCGGTTTGTCGATTCTCTGGTGCAGGAGCATTTTAAAGCTGCGGGAATCGAAAAATGAGGATGTTGCAGGCGTTTACAAGCACTAAGCAGCGATGCTTCGACCGCTAAATCAAGGTGTGGAAAATTAAAAGTTAACCATTTCAATATGATAATCATCGTAACCCATAAAATCCCGTAAAATCCCCTTCCATCCCCGACCATCCCCTGATAACCCTGTTTTGTTATCGGGGTATTCTTCCTGTCCGGGATGTTGTTTCCGGAAGGGCGCTGGAAAGCGCGCTTCTGAAGCGGGGAGACTATTGCCTCTGGTTCGGGTGAGGGACGTCCGCTTTGTCAGGTGCATACGCATATTCAGGCTCTGCCATATCGGCGATAGACGACAAAGGTCGGCTGTCGGTGCCTGCATTTCTGCGCAAAAACCTGGTTGAAAGCAGCGACGGTCGCACTCTCTGCCTCGGCACCCATGAAAAATGGGACTGCCTTGTCGGCTTCGGTCTCAGCCGCAAAGCGGACATGCTCACCGAAATTGACAAGCAATGGGAAGCGGCGATCGCGCGCGGCGATAGTTTCGACAAAGATGCGGCCGGCGCCCGCAAATTCTCGTCCCTCCAAGATCTCAGCTTTGATGCCAGCGGCCGGTTCATCCTGCCACCGCAGCTGCGCGACATCGGCCAATTGGACAGCCACGTCCTGTTCCACGGTATCGGTACAACCTTCTGTCTCTGGAACCCGCAGACATTGCTCGACACGACCGACGACGTTCCGGTCGACCGGCGTCTGGTCGAGCATCACCTGAAAGAAGCCGGCCAGAAGAGCGGAGGCAAACAGAAATGACGCTTGCTGCATCCGCCCGCCACGTCCCCGTCTTGCTCGATGAAGTGATCGTTGCTCTCGCCATTACCCCCGGCGAGACGCATGTTGACGGCACATTCGGCGCGGGCGGCTACACCACCGCAATGCTCGAGGCAGGTGCGACGGTGCACGCCTTTGACCAGGATCCCGATGCGATCGCTGCAGGGCAGGCGATGGTTGATGGCTCCGATGGCAAGCTGCACCTGCATCACGCGCTCTATTCCGAAATGGCCGATGTTCTGGTCGACGAAGATATTGACGGCATTACACTCGATATCGGCGTGTCGTCGATGCAGCTGGATCAGGCTGAGCGCGGTTTCTCATTCCAGAAAGACGGGCCGCTCGACATGCGCATGGCCCGCGATGGCGAAAGCGCTGCCGATTTCCTCAACGAAGCGGACGAAGAAGCGATTGCCGATGTGATCTATCGCTATGGCGAAGAACGCCGGTCGCGGCGGATCGCCAAGTCGATCGTCGAAGCGCGTCCGCTGACCCGGACAGCTGAACTCGCGCGGGTGGTCAGAAAAGCATTGGGATATCGCGCGGGTGACAAGAAAGATCCGGCAACCCGGACATTTCAGGCGATCCGCATCCATATCAATCGCGAACTGGGCGAACTCGAAGATGGTCTCGTCGCTGCAGAGAAGCTGCTGCAGCCCGGTGGCCGTCTGGCGGTTGTGACATTCCACAGTCTCGAAGACCGCATCGTCAAGAATTTTCTGCGGGATCGCAGCGGGCAGAAGTCCGCCGGTTCTCGCCACCTTCCCCAAGTTAACGAGATACGACCGGCACCCACCTTTCATAAACCAGCCAAAGCGGTGCGTCCGGCCGGGGCGGAGCAGGCCCTCAATCCCCGAGCCCGCTCCGCCACCCTTAGATCAGCGGTGCGGACAGACGCGCCTTGCGACAATGGTGGAGAGACGTGAAGCTAGCAGTCAAACGCCTCGAAGGAATGGGATGGCTCGCGCTGGTATTTCTGGTCGCGATCCTGCTTTACCCACTCTCGCTCAGCGTCGCGACATTGCGCAGCGATCTTGCGCGGACCGACGCCAAGATTGTCGCGGTGAAAAAAGACATTCGCTATCTCGAAACAGAATTTAGCGCGCGCGCTAATTTGCGGCAGCTGGAAGACTGGAACAAGCTCGAATTCGGTTATGCTTCGCCAGTTGCTGCGCAATATCTCGATGGCGAAAGAGCGCTCGCCAATCTCGGCGGCAGGGACTTACGCAAGCCGGTCCAGGTTGCGGTGCTCAGCACAATGGATGGCATTCAGCCGGCAGGAATTATCGGTTCGGTTTTCGGTACCGCCAAGGCGCATGACCGGAATGCCGACGGCAGTGCGATCGGTGGCAATGCAAGGGCCGCGAGCACAGCAACGGATAACGGACCGCGCCAGGGGGCTGGAGCTGCCCAGAACCGGACCACCCGGGTGGCGCATCTGGAAGAAAAGCTTCTGGACGATGGCCTGGTTCGCGATCTTGGCCGAAAGGCGATTGCCGAGAAAATCGAAAGCATGTCCGAATGACGACACTTCTCGCCAATAGCAAGAAGGTGCAGTTTTCGGGAAAAGCCAAGGAAATAACCGCCAGTGCGCATTTTCGATTGATGATATTGCTGCTGGTGTTTTTGGCGGTGTTTACAGTCATCATCGGTCGCTTGATCAGCTTTACAATTTTGGAAGACGTCACCCCCTATCGGGCTTCAAGTAACGCCTTCATCCCTCCGCGCGGCGATATCGTCGACCGCAACGGGGTCGCGCTGGCGCGGACAATGAGCGGCTATGCCGTTCGCGTTGTTCCGGCCCGGGTGCTCGGCGACAAAAAGACATTGGCGCGACAGCTTGCCGGGATTTTTCCTGATACGAGCGCATCCTACTTTCTGGAACGGCTCAGCGGTCCTCGCCCGACCTATCTCCGGCGCCGGGCACTGCCGGAGCAGGTCAAGCAAGTCCATGCTCTGGGTGAAATCGGAATCGAATTCCCCCGTGAAGATGAACGTCTCTATCCGCAGCGCGAGCTAGCCGCGCATGTTCTCGGCTATGTCAATGCCGACGGCGACGGCGTGATGGGCATGGAGCGGGCGCTCAATGACCGTCTTGTTGACAAGAATCTAAGGGGTACGCCCACGACGCTGTCGATTGACAGCCGGGTGCAGTCCGCGCTGGAAAGCGAACTTCAAAATGCGATGATCACTACCCAGTCGCGTGGCGCGGCGGGCATTATCCTCGATGTCCAGACCGGTGAAGTGATGGCGCTTGCCTCTCTGCCGATGTTCGATCCGAACAAGATTCGCCGGGCTACGATGAAGCACCAGAATAATGAAGTTACCCAGAGCGTGTTCGAATTGGGGTCGACCTTCAAGCCCTTGACCATTGCAGCGGCTCTCGACGCCGGAACAGTCACTGATCTGGCCGTGCGCTACAATGCGATGGAACCGATCAAGGTCGGCGGCTTCACCATCAAGGATGATCATAGTCAGGGGCGCTATCTGAACGTGCCGGAAACCTTGGTGCATAGTTCCAATATCGTCACCGCCCGGATTGCCGATAATCTGGGTCAGGAGGCCATGGAAAATATGTTCAGGCGGCTCGGTTTTGACGAGCGGCCCCATATCGAACTGTTTGAAAGGGGATTTCCGCTCTGGCCGCGCAATTGGGGTCGGGTCACCAATATGACTGTGGCTTATGGTCATGGTATCGCCGTCACCCCGCTCCATCTGGCCAGCGCTTATGCGGCTATGGTCAATGGCGGCATCTGGCGTCCTGCGACATTGCTGAAAGTGGAGCCCGGTCAGGAAGCGAAGGGGCGACGTGTATTCAAGGCAGCGACCAGCGCGCGGATGCGTCAGTTGCTCCGGATGATTGTCTCTGATGGTACCGGCCGCAAGGCTGATGCTCCGGGTTACCGGATCGGTGGAAAGACTGGATCTGCAGAAAAGCCTTCCGAAGGTGGCTATAACAAGACATCGCTGGTTTCGACCTTCGCCGCTGCCTTCCCGATGGACAACCCTCGCTATGTCGTCATTGCCATGCTTGATGAGCCGAAGGGAACGGCCGAAACATCATTCCAGCGCACGGCCGGCTGGACCGCAGCACCAGTGGTGCGCAAACTTGTTCCGCGCGTCGGTCCGATGCTGGGTGTCATTCCTGATGAACATCGCGACGTCGATGTGTCCGAATTGACGCCGCTGCTCTGGAAGCCGAAAGCCACGTCCAATGAGCAAGATCATGAGATTGAATAGTCTGGTACCAGGATTGAGCGTAGAAGCCGGTGAGCAGTCGGTCACCGGCTTTGCCATTGATCACCGCAAGATAGCGCCCGGTAATATTTTTGGCGCTTTTCGGGGCGCGAAGTTCAACGGCGAAGATTATATCGAAGCGGCGGTTGCCGCCGGTGCTATCGCGGTGGTGGCGCTTCCGGATGCCCAGGTTGAAGGCATAGTCCATATTGCTGACGAGGAGCCTAGGCGCTTGTTCGCCCAGATGGCGGCCCGCTATTTCACGCCGACGCCCGGCCATGTTGCCGCCGTGACCGGAACCAATGGCAAAACATCGACAGCAGAGCTCACCCGTCAGCTGTGGCGGATGGATGGGCATAATAGCGCATCGATCGGGACACTCGGCGTCACCACGGCGGATGATCAGGTAAAAACCGGTTTGACCACCCCAGACATTGTCACCTTTCTCTCGAACATGTCCGGCCTTGCGCGCGAAGGGGTCAGTCACGCGATTTTTGAAGCGTCAAGCCACGGTCTGTCGCAATATCGCACCGAAGGCCTCCCGGTTCGGATCGGCGCGTTTACCAATCTGAGCCGCGACCATCTCGACTATCATGGCGATATGGATAGTTATTTTGAAGCCAAGATGCGCTTGTTCGACGAAGTTGTGGCGAGCGACGGAACCGCGGTTATCTGGGCCGATGACGAACTTTGGTCGGACAAAGTGATCAAGCGCGCGATGGATCGCGGGCTTGAAATTTTAACCGTCGGCAAAAATGGATCGACACTTCGACTGGTGTCGCAAACCCCGACCCATTTGGGCCAGGTTCTGATGGTCGAGGCCCACGGCAATACACACCGGATTTCGCTGCCTTTGATCGGTGCCTATCAGGCCGCCAATATCCTGCTGTCGGCGGGCATTGTGCTGGCGACCGGCGGGCAATTGTCGAATGTTCTGGATCACATGCAGCGGGTGCAACCGGTGCGCGGCCGGATGGAGCGAGCGGTCATCACCCGTGCTGGCGCACCGGTATATGTCGACTATGCGCATACGCCCGACGCCTTGTGCGCCGCGATCGAAGCATTGCGGCCCCATGTGACAGGCAAGCTGATCACGGTCTTCGGCGCTGGCGGTGACCGCGACAAGGGCAAGCGTCCAGAAATGGGCAAGATTGCCGTGGAAATGTCCGATCATGTGATTGTCACCGATGACAATCCGCGTAGCGAAGATCCGGCTACCATCCGGGCTGAAATCATGGCCGGAGCGACCGGCGCAGACGATGTCGCCGACCGGCGCACGGCGATTGCCAAGGCTATCGAACTGGCCGGTGCGGAGGATATCATCCTGCTAGCAGGCAAAGGCCACGAACAAGGCCAGATTGTTGGCGACAGAATCATTCCTTTTGACGATGTCGAAGTGGCGAGAGAATGTGCAGGAGCGCAGGCGCTATGACTTCATTGTGGACATCGGCCGCGATAGCGGCGGCTAGTTCCGGTAAGGCGAGCGCCAAGTTCGAAGTGGATGGCGTCGCATTTGACTCTCGCGAAATAGGTCCGGGTGATCTGTTCGTTGCGCTCAAGGGCGAGCATAGCGATGGCCATCTTCATGTAGAACAAGCTTTTGCATCCGGCGCTTCGGGCGCGATTGTCAGCCAACCGGTCGATGGTCCCCATATATTGGTATCTGACACCGCTGCCGCGCTCGACGCGCTCGCAAAAGCATCGCGAGACCGGACCTCTGCCAAGATCATCGGAGTGACCGGATCGGTTGGCAAGACCGGCACCAAAGAAGCGTTGCACGCGGCGCTTGATCGTTGTTCTTTCGGGAAGGCGCACCGGTCGGTCAAAAGTTATAATAACCACGTCGGGGTCCCGCTCAGCCTCTCGCGGATGCCGGAAGACACGAAATTCGGCATTTTTGAAATGGGCATGAACCATGCTCACGAACTCTCGGCGCTCACTCGCTTGGTGCGGCCGCATGCCGCGATTATTACCGCTATCGCTCCGGCCCATATCGGCAACTTCCCGACCGGCGAACAAGGCATTGTCGACGCCAAGGCCGAGATATTTGAAGGTCTGATGCCGGACGGAACTGCGATCATCCCTTATGACAGTGCCCATTATCAACGGCTGCGCAAGAAAGCTGAACGCCACGCCGCCCATGTCATATCCTTCGGCTTTGAAGACGGCGCCGATGTTCGCGCGGTTGATGTGGTTCCGGCTCCCCGCGGTGGTTCGCTGGTCACGGCCAGGCTCGGCGAGCAAAGTCTGTGCTTTACGATAGCAGAAGCCGGGCGGCATTGGGTTTCCAATTCACTGGCAATTCTCGCTGCGGTACGCGCTGTCGGCGGTGACCTGGCGTCCGCCGGTCTGTCGCTCGCCGAGATGAATGGCATTGATGGCCGGGGCCGGCGTCACCTCGTAACGCTCAAATCCGGTGGCAAGGCTGTCATCATCGATGAAAGCTACAACGCCAATCCGGCTTCGATGAAGGCGACGTTGCAACATTTTACCGTCGAGCCGTGTAGCGGCCGCAAAATCGCGATTCTGGGCGCTATGGGCGAACTGGGCGAGCAATCAGGGCAATATCACGCGGCGCTTGCCGACGATATTCTGCTCTGCGGAATGGATGCAGTGATTTTGGTCGGCGAAGATATGGCACATACTGCCGCGAAACTGGAACAGGGCCTTGATCAGGGCGTAAAAATGTCACATGCCGAAAGCGCTTCGGAGGCGCTGTCCGAGGTCGCAAAATTGATCGGCGACGGGGACGTGATTTTGATCAAGGGGTCAAATTATCTGGGGCTGTCATCGGCGGTTTCCGCGCTGGTGAACGGGGAGTATTAATGTTTTATTTGCTAGCCCAATGGCTTGAATTCGAAGGCATATTCAATGTCTTTCGCTACCTGAGCTTTCGCTCGGGTGCTGCTGTGTCGACATCATTGTTCATCGGCCTGTTGATCGGTCCCAAATTCATCAACATGCTGCGTATGCGGCAGGGCAAGGGGCAGCCGATCCGCGAGGATGGCCCGGTGACCCATCTCAAAAAAGCGGGAACGCCTACGATGGGCGGCCTGATGATCCTGATTTCGGTGGTTACATCGCTGATCCTGTGGATGGACCTCAGCAACATGTTCGTCTGGGCCTGTATTTTCGTGACGCTCGGATTTGGCGCGATTGGTTTCATGGATGATTATGACAAAGTCCGCAAAGCCAGCCACAAGGGTATTCCCGGGCGCGTCCGGCTGTTGCTGGAATTCATCATCGCCGGTTTTGCGACATGGCTGATCGTGCAGCAAATCGGCACCAGCCTTTACGTGCCCTTCTTCAACGACGTGCAGATCGATCTCGGCTATTTCTATATTCCCTTCGCGATGTTCGTGATTGTCGGTGCAGGCAATGCGGTCAATCTGACCGACGGGCTCGATGGCCTGGCCACCATGCCGGTGGTGATTGCCAGCGCGACTTTTCTGGTGCTGGTCTATCTGTCGGGCAATGCTGTATTTTCCGAATATCTCGGCATCCCCTTTGTTCGCGGCGCCGGCGAACTGGCGATTTTCTGCGCCTGCGTGATCGGTGCCTGTCTCGCGTTTCTGTGGTTTAACGCACCGCCCGCTGCGGTTTTCATGGGCGACACCGGCAGCCTGGCCCTCGGCGGCGCGCTCGGCGCGATTGCCGTTTCGATCCATCATGAAATCGTGCTCGCGCTGGTTGGCGGGCTGTTCGTGCTCGAAGCCGTGTCGGTGATTGTCCAGGTGTTCTTCTTCAAGCGCACCGGTCGCCGGGTGTTCCGCATGGCCCCGATCCACCACCATTTTGAACAGCTTGGCTGGTCCGAATCCACCATTGTGATCCGCTTCTGGATCATCAGTCTGGTGCTCGCACTGGCCGGATTGGCGACGTTGAAACTCAGATGATCATCTCGTCCGCCTTTACCGGCAAACGATATGCCATCCTCGGATTGGCCCGATCCGGCATGGCCGCGCTCGAATGCCTTTACGCCAGCGGTGCTGAATTGCTCGCCTGGGACAATCGTGAAGAATTGCGTGAAAGCGTCGCCGATAAGGCGATCATTGCCGACCCTCTGGCATCGGACCTGAGCGGCTATGATGCGATTGTCGTGTCTCCGGGCGTCCCGCTCAACGGTCAGCCGATTGCGCGCAAGGCTGCTACCGATGATGTACCGATCATCGGCGATATCGAACTGTTCGCACAGGCCCGTCCATCGCTTCCATCGCACCGGGTGGTCGGCATCACCGGCACCAACGGCAAGTCGACGACGACCGCTCTGGTCCATCATATATTGGCCAGTGCCGGCGTACCGACGGTCATGGGGGGGAATATCGGCCTGCCGGTCCTGTCGCAGCAGCCACTGCCGGAGGGAGGCGTCTACGTCCTCGAATTGTCGAGCTACCAGATTGATCTAACTCAAAGTCTCGATTGCGATGTCGCGCTGTTACTCAATGTCAGCCCCGATCATCTCGACCGCTATGACGGGTTCGACGCCTATGCCGCTTCGAAAGCCCGCCTGTTTGACATGCTGGGAGACGACCACACGGCGATCTTCGCCAGCAACGATGAAAAGACCCAATTGGCTCTGCATTGCTTGCGTGATCTGGGCCGGGTCCAGAATATAATCGATACCAGTGCTTCTGAGCTGACCGGCCAGGCGGATTGGCCGTCGTTGCAAGGGCCGCACAATCTGCAAAATGCTATCGCCGCCGTTGCAACGGTCGAAGCTTTGGGCATTTCGGAAGAGCAATGGCGCCCGGCTCTGGCTTCCTTCGATGGCCTCCCTCACCGGATGGAGCGGGTTGCCGAAGCCGGCGGCGTGCTATTCGTCAACGACAGCAAGGCAACCAATCCCGCGTCGACCGGCCCCGCGCTGGGAGCCTATCCGAAAATCCACTGGATCCTAGGTGGCCTACCCAAGAGCGACACGCTGACCGAGTGCGAACCATTTTACGATAATGTCGTCAAGGCCTATACGATTGGGGAAGCCGGTCCGTTGTTTGGCAAATTGCTGGCGGACAAAATGCCTGTCGAATCCTGTGAAATGATACTGACTGCAGTGCAGCGGGCAGCCGCCAACGCCAAGCCTGGCGAGGTGGTTCTGCTGTCACCGGCTTGCGCCTCGTTCGACCAGTTTCGTGATTTTGAAGCGCGCGGTGAATGTTTCCGAACAGCGGTCAAATCGGTGATCGAAAAGAATTTGATCGGCACCGCGATTCAGGAGGCAAGCCAATGAGCGCATCTGACCAAGCCGCTGAACCCAAAAACTCCCAACCCGAGATGGCCGGGGGCCTGAAAAAGAAGCGTTTCCAGTTGCAATCACGGCTCGGACGGAGCGATCGCTCCCCGCTAGCGGTCTGGTTCTGGGAACTGGACCGGGTTCTACTTGGTTTGATCCTTACGTTGCTCGCAATTGGTTTGATCGCGGTTGCGGCTGCGTCGCCAGTCACCGCGCTGAAGCAAAGCACGGAAGCCGTTTCGATCGATCCCCTATATTATTTCTATCGCCAGCTTGGCTGGGTTATCGTTGGCATTCCACTGATGCTGGTGGTTTCCATGCTGCCAAAGGAACAGGCGCGACGCTTCGCAATTCTGGGCGCTATTGCCGCCTTGATATTGCTATTTCTCGTGCCGGTTCTCGGGAAAACCGTTAACGGCGCGCAGCGCTGGATTGGCTATGGTTTTGCGACGATTCAACCGGGTGAGTTTTTAAAGCCGCTTTATGCGGTGTCTCTTGCCTGGCTGCTGTCGCTCAGGGTCAAGGACCCGGGCCTGCCGGTAATCTCGCTTTCCATCATATTGACCGGGGTCATCGCGATCCTGTTGATGATGCAGCCCAATCTTGGCGAAACGATTGTGTTCTGCGGCATCTGGTTCGCGGTGATGACGGTCTCCGGCCTGTCCGCGCGCCTGATCGCTGCGGTGGGTGTCGGGGGTGTCGGCGGTCTGGTCGGAGCCTATTTCTTCTATCCCGTGGCAACCCAGCGGATCAACGCATGGCTATTCGGCGGCGGTGAATTTGATCAGGTGATGTTCGCGCATAAGGCGTTGACCGGTGGCGGCCTGCTCGGCACCGGCCCGGGCCTGGGTACAGCAAAATTCAAGCTGCCAGAGGCGCATACTGACTATATTTTCTCCGTCATCGGCGAAGAATTCGGCCTGCTTGCCTGCATGGCCATCGCGCTTGTCTATCTCGCAATCATCGTTCGTGTTTTTTTGCGGCTTCTCGACGAAGAAGATAATTTCATCATCCTCGCCGTGTCCGGCCTCACCGCCCAGTTCGGTGGACAGGCATTGATTAACATGGCGGTAAACCTCCAGCTCTTCCCATCCAAGGGCATGACTCTACCGCTGATCAGCTACGGCGGCTCATCGGTGTTGGCTTTGTGCATCGGCGTCGGACTTTTGCTCGCATTTACCCGTCGGAACCCGTATCTTGACCGTTCACACTATGTCTCGGCCTGGCCCGAGCGAGGACGGATAGCGGTATGAGTTTTTCGAAACATTATGTTCTGGCGGCTGGCGGCACCGGAGGTCACATGATCCCGGCCTATGCGCTGGCCAAAGAGCTGGTCTTGCGTGGTCATCGAGTGGCGCTGATCACCGATGCTCGTGGAGAGAAAATTCCCGGCATGGTCGACGAGGGTCAGGTCCATGTCCTGCCCGCGGGCCGGATCACCAAGGACCCGCGCAGCTGGATCGGGGGAACTCGCGCCATTCTCAAGGGTCGCCGGATGGCGATGCAGTTGTACGAAACATTCCAGCCCTCGGCGATTATCGGATTCGGTGGTTACCCGGCCTATCCCGCGCTGCTCGCCGCCAACAGTCGCAATATTCCGACCATCGTGCACGAGCAAAATGCAGTATTGGGCCGGGTCAACCGGCTCGCGGCGCGTTCGGTCAACGCTATCGCAACCGCTTATCCCGATGTCCTGCGGATCAAGCCGAAATATCAGAACAAGGTCCACCTGGTCGGAAATCCGGTTCGCGAGGAAGTGGTGGCGCTGCGCGAAGAACCCTATCCGCCACTGTCCGAAGAGGGTATTTTCCGGGTGCTGGTGACCGGCGGAAGCCAGGGTGCCTCGATTCTTTCCGACGTTGTCCCGGACGCGATGGCTATGCTGCCGATGCACTTGCGCCGCCGTCTGCAGATCACCCAGCAATGCCGCGAGGATGATATCGAGAGCGTGCGTGCGAAATATGCCGAACATGATATCCCGGCGGAGCTGGCGACTTATCTGCCGGATCTACCACAGAGACTGGGCTGGGCGCATCTGGTGATCGGTCGGGCAGGGGCCTCGACAATTGCCGAGTTGACCACCGCCGGTCGGCCGGCGATCCTTGTCCCTCTGCCAAGCGCTATGGATGATCATCAAACGTATAATGTCAAAGAAATGGTTGCATCCGGGGGCGCGCGCTCGATCCCGCAATCCCGGTTTACCGCCAAGGAGCTGGCCAAGCAGATGCAGAAGATGGCGCTGCAGCCGGGCGCGTTGGAAAATGCCGCACGCTTTGCGGCGAAATGCGGTCGGCCGGAAGCGGTCAACGATCTTGCCGATCTGGTCGAAAGCATCGGCACCTCGCCTCTGGGTAACACCATGAAGGTGAAGAAGGAAAAGCAGCAAATGATAACGTCCCGCAAGGAAGCTCTGGCCAAGGATAGTGTCCAGTGAAGGGCGTAGGTACGGATATCGGGACGATCCATTTTGTCGGCATCGGCGGCATCGGCATGTCGGGCATCGCCGAAGTGATGCACAATATGGGCTATCAGGTGCAGGGCAGCGACATCGCCGAAGGCTATGTTATTGATGGCCTGCGCGCCAAGGGCATTGATGTCAAAATCGGCCAGAATGCAGAGAATGTCGAAGGCACAGCAGTCGTTGTGACTTCAACGGCGGTCAAGCGCGGCAATCCGGAAGTGGAAGCGGCGCTGGCCAACCGGATACCATTGGTGCGCCGGGCAGAAATGCTCGCCGAGTTGATGCGGCTAAAATCGACCATCGCGATTGCCGGAACCCACGGCAAGACCACGACCACTTCGATGGTCGCAGCGATGCTGGATGCGGGCGGCATCGATCCGACTGTAATCAACGGCGGGATCATCAATCAATATGGTTCGAACGCGCGGCTCGGCGCCGGCGAGTGGATGGTGATCGAGGCCGACGAAAGCGACGGCAGTTTCCTGCGGCTCGACGGCACGATCGCGGTCGTCACCAATATCGACGCCGAACATCTCGATCATTACGGCAGCTTCGACAAGATCAAGGACAGTTTCGTCGAATTTATCGAGAATGTACCTTTTTATGGTGCCGCGATCCTGTGCGTCGACCATCCCGAAGTGCAGGCGGTGCTGACCCGCATCCGCGACCGGCGGATCATCACTTATGGTTTCTCCGCTCAGGCCGACGTCAAGGGTATCAATGTCACCCCGATCGCCGGTGGCAACCGCTTCGACGTGGTCGTGCGCGACCGCGATGGCGAGACCAGAACCATCGAAGCGATCACCCTGCCGATGCCCGGCCGTCACAATGTCCAGAACGCCATAGCGGCCGTCGCCGTTGGCCTCGAAATGGGCATGACCGACGAGCAGATCGCCAAGGGCTTTGATCATTTCGGCGGCGTTAAACGGCGCTTTACCAAGGTCGGTGAAGTCGACGGCGTGGCCATCATCGATGACTATGGCCATCATCCGGTGGAAATTCAGGCGGTGCTGTCGGCAGCGCGCGAAGGCGCGCAAGGCCGCGTGATCGCCGTGGTCCAGCCGCACCGTTTCACCCGCTTGCGCGACCATATGGAAGAGTTTCAGGGTGCCTTTAACGATGCCGATATGGTGTTCGTAACGCCGGTCTATGTCGCCGGTGAAGACCCGATCGAAGGAATCGACAGCGATGCTCTGGTCAACGGGCTGAAGGTCCGCGGCCATCGGCTTGCCGAAACCGTTGCGGACGAGAAGGCGCTGGCCAAACGATTGGCCGAAGTAATGCAGCCGCAAGATATGATCATCTGCCTCGGGGCAGGGGACATCACGAAATGGGCCGCAGGACTTGCGGATGGTATCGCCGAGGCACGGAAATGAACGCGGTTGCCACCATGCCTGTCACTCGCGGCAAGCTGACCGAAGGCGCGGCATTGGCTCCGCTCGTCTGGTTCAAGAGCGGCGGCGCGGCCGAGTGGTTGTTCGAGCCGAAAGATATTGAAGATCTGCAACAGTTTCTCCGCGACCTTGATCCGGCGATAGCGGTCTGGCCGCTCGGGCTTGGATCAAATCTGATCATTCGCGATGGCGGCATCCGCGGCATTGTGATCAGGCTGGGCAAGGCTTTCGCCGGCATTGAAGCGGACGGCCTGACGTTGCGCTGCGGCGCAGGTGCGCCGGGCATTTCGGCAGCAAGCAAAGCCCGCGACAATGGTATTGCGGGAATGGAATTTTTGCGCGGCATCCCCGGCACCATTGGTGGTGCGGTTCGGATGAACGCCGGCGCTTATGGCCGCGAAGTCTGTGACATATTGGTGAGCGCCGACGTGATCCTGCGCAACGGTGATCTGGTGACGATCCCGCTGGCCGAAATGGGCTATACCTATCGCCATTCTGCTCTGCCCGAAGGGGCGATTGTGGTCAGCGCTACCATGGTCGGCGAAAACGGCGATCCTGTGGTCATCGGGGCGGAAATGAAACGCATTGGCGACGAGCGCGAGGCTTCGCAGCCGCTGCGCTCCAAGACCGGTGGTTCCACGTTCAAAAATCCTGAAGGTCACAAGGCCTGGCAACTGGTCGACGAAGCAGGCTGCCGCGGGCTGCAAATCGGACAGGCACAAGTCTCGGAGAAACATTGCAATTTCCTGCTCAACCTCGGTGGCGCAACCTCGGCCGATATCGAGGCGCTCGGCAACGAAGTGCGCAAGCGGGTCAAAGCCCATTCGGGCGTTGAACTATATTGGGAAATTCAGCGGGTGGGGGATGAAGCATGAGCGACAACGATAACAAGAAGCTCCACGTCGCCGTCCTGATGGGTGGTTGGTCTGCAGAACGCGAAGTATCACTGAGCAGCGGCAACGGTGTGGCTGATGCGCTGGAGAAGAACGGCCACAAGGTTTCAAGGGTCGACATGGATCGCAATATCGCCCTCATCCTTGACGGAATACGGCCCGATGTCGTGTTCAACGCGCTACACGGCGTGCCGGGTGAAGATGGCAGCGTTCAGGGCATGCTCGATCTGATGCAAATTCCCTATACCCATAGCGGGCTGGCAACATCGGTCATTGCGATCGACAAGGAACTGACCAAACAGCAGCTGGTCCCCGCCGGTATCCCGATGCCCGCAGGTACCATCGTTTCCAGTGAGAGCCTCTACGAAGCCGACCCGCTTCCTCGCCCTTATGTTCTCAAACCGGTCAACGAAGGCTCTTCCGTCGGTGTCGCGATCGTGACCGACGACAGCAATTACGGCAATCCGATCGGCCGCGATGTAGCCGGTCCGTGGCAGGAATTTGACGAACTGCTCGCAGAGCCCTTCATCAAGGGGCGCGAACTGACCACGGCGGTTGTCGGCGGCAAGGCGCTGTGCGTGACCGAGTTGAAAACCGCGCAGGGATTCTACGACTATGCTGCGAAATATACAGAGGGCCTGACCCAGCATGTCTGCCCCGCCGAAATCCCAGAAGATATCGAGAAATTATGTCTCGACTATGCCTTGCGCGCCCATCGGGTTCTGGGATGCAAGGGCACTTCGCGCACCGATTTCCGCTGGGACGACGAACAGGGCGCGGCCGGCCTGTTCGTACTGGAAACCAACACCCAGCCCGGCATGACCCCGCTCAGCCTCGTTCCCGAACAAGCAAAGCAGATGGGGATCAGCTATGAGCAACTGGTCGAATTGATCGTGAGAGAAGCGCTATGACAGCCACCCAGAGACGCACAAACCGCAAGCCCAAGGGTAAGCCGCGCAAGCAGGCACGGCGCACGGTCAAGCAAGTGTCGATTTTTGACAAGATGTTGCGCGCTATGCCGGTTACCGAGGCGCAGGTGCAAAAAGGTCTGACCATAGCGCTGGTCGCGGTGTTCATTCTCGGTGCCTATAGCGTCGCCCATTATTCCGGCATCAACGAACGGATCAAGACCGAGGTCGCTGCAGCGGTGGGTAAAGCCGGTTTCGAGGTGAAGCGGGTCGAGGTCAGCGGCGTCAACCGGATCGACGAGCTGAAAGTCTATGAAATCACCCTGGCGCAGAAAGATCGTTCGATGATGCTGGTCGATATCGATGCTGTGCGGGACGATTTGCTGGCCGATGGCTGGATCAAGGACGTCCGGATTTCGCGGCGACTGCCAGACACGCTGGTCGTCGATATTGTCGAGCGCGAGCCGGTTGCGGTCTGGCAGAACCAGGGCCAGCTCTCGCTGATCGACAAGACCGGCTATCCACTGGAAAAAATCAGCAAGGAAGAAATTCCCGACCTGCCGGTGATTGTCGGCAAGAAAGCCAATCTGAAGTTTGCCCAGTTGAATTCCTTGCTCGATGTAGCGCCTGCGCTCCGTCCGATGGTGACCGGTGCGACCTGGGTCGGCAACCGGCGCTGGGATCTGGAATTTGACAGCGGCGAGACGCTCGCTCTGCCCGAAGGCGAGCAAACCGCTTCGGCAGCCTTGCTGAATTTTGCACGCATGGACGGTGTCAACCGGTTGCTCGGGCGCGGAGTCGTCCATTTTGATTTGCGCGACGCCGAACGGGCCTATCTGCGAATGCCGCCGAAATCGGCAGCGGGCGACCAGATTGCGGATGGTCCGGAGAGTTGATCGCCGATATAGTGGATTGCATATTGACGACAATGACCGAAGTGGGGGACTAGACAAATGGCAGCACGGGTGGAAAAAATCTTCACAGCATTGGACATCGGCTCGTCGAAAATCTCGGCGATGATTGCCGGGCGGATGGACAATGGCGAACTGACTGTCCTTGGTACCGGACAGCGGGCCAGCAAGGGCGTGAAACGGGGCTATATTGCCGATACCGAAACAACCGAAATGGATGTCCGGGACGCGGTCGAGCAAGCCGAACGGATTGCCGGGACCAATATTGACGATGTCTGGGTCAGCTTTTCCGCTGGCGGTCTGCAGAGCATGCTGACCTCGGTCGAAACCGAATTGGGTGGCCACCGGATCGAGCAGGAAGATATTGATCTGCTGCTCGACGCCGGACGCAATAGTATCGACCCCAAGGGAAAGATGGTGCTGCATGCGCAGCCCGCTCTTTACACGCTTGATGGTCTGAACGGGGTCAAGAAGCCGAAAGGGCTGCACGCCGATCGTCTTGGCGTGGATATCCATGTCATCCTTGCCGAAGGCTCGCCGGTTCGCAATATCGACATGAGCGTGCGCGGCGCGCATCTGAACGTGAAATCGATTGTCGCATCGCCAATTGCTGCCGGAACCGCCTGCCTGTCGCGGGAAGAACGCGAGCTGGGCGTAGCACTGGTCGAAATGGGCGCGGAAGTGACCAATGTTTCGCTGTTCGCCGGCGGGATGCTGGTCGGTCTGACGACATTGCCTTATGGAGCCGCCGATATCACCGATGATATCGCCTCTTCCTTCGGTTTGCGGCGGGCTCAAGCCGAACGGATCAAATGTTTCTATGGTTCCGCCACGACCAGCCCGCGCGACAATCATGATGTCATCAATCTGGACCTGGAAAAAACCGCCGAACATAGTGACGAAGACGGACGGATCACCAGAGCGCAGCTGATTGCGGTTATCCGCCAGCGTCTCGATCATCTGATCGGAGAAATCGGCCGGGCGCTGAAAGAACTGGGCTTTACCGGACCTGTTGGCCGACAGGTAGTACTCACCGGCGGCGGAGCCGAGCTCAAAGGCATTGCCGATTACGCCCAGTCTGCTTTGGGACGGACGGTGCGCATCGGTCGCCCGACTGGCCTGAGCGCGCTTCCCGAAGCCCATAGCGGCCCTGCATTCGCTGGTCTCGCAGGGCTGGCTCTCTATGCGTCGCAGGAACCAGTGGATTTGCGATCGATGTCCAGCGACCAGCAAAAAGTTTACAAATATGGCGGATCTGCGGTGATCGGGCGACTGATGTCGGCGATACGGGGAAATTTTTAGAAAATTGTTAAAAAAATTAACTTTTCGGGTGATTCCAACAGCAAATTTGTGCAAAGCGTTAACGAAATGTGACAGCACGACAAAATGTCTCGGGAGACAGTGAGATGAGTATCAATATTGGGCCACCGGAAGTCGAAGAACTGAAGCCAAAAATCGCGGTAATCGGAGTTGGCGGAGCAGGCGGCAACGCCATTGCCAACATGATCGCAGCCCAGGTTGAGGGCGTCGATTTCATCGTCACCAACACCGATGCGCAATCGCTCAACAGCGCGACTGCCGAACGGCGCATCCAGCTTGGTCCCGATATCACCCAGGGTCTGGGTGCAGGATCGCGCCCCGAAGTTGGCCGTGCAGCGGCTGAAGAAACCATCGATCTAGTCGAGCAGGCGCTGGAAGGCACACACATGTGCTTTATCGCTGCCGGCATGGGTGGAGGTACTGGTACCGGCGCTGCTCCGGTCATCGCCAAAGCGGCACGCGACCGCGGCATTCTCACCGTCGGTGTGGTGACCAAGCCATTCACTTTCGAAGGCACACGCCGGATGAAAGCGGCTGAAGCAGGCATCGAAGAATTACAGAAAAATGTCGATACATTGATCGTCATTCCTAACCAGAATCTATTCCTGGTCGCAAATCCGAACACCACTTTCAAAGAAGCCTTCTTGCTGGCTGACGAAGTCCTGCAGCAGGGCGTTCGCGGTATCACCGATCTGATGGTCATGCCTGGCCTGATCAATCTCGACTTTGCCGACGTGCGCAGCGTGATGCACGAAATGGGCAAGGCGATGATGGGCACTGGAGAAGCCGAAGGCGACGGACGTGCTCTGGAAGCTGCGGAAAAGGCGATTGCCAATCCATTGCTCGACGGTGTCTCGATGAAGGGTGCTAAGGGCGTTATCGTATCGATTACCGGCGGCGAAGATATGCGTCTGATGGAAGTCGACGAAGCAGCCAACCATATTCGCGAGCTGGTCGATCCGGACGCTAACATCATCTGGGGTAGTGCGTTTAACTCAAATCTCGACGGACGTATTCGTGTGTCGGTTGTGGCCACCGGTATCGATAGCGAAGGCAGTATGGCATCGTCCGCGCCGCCACCATCCTTCGCTATGGGCAGTCCTTTACAGAAAAAGGAAAATTCTCAGTCGGCGCCTAGCTTCGTATCGTCGATCACCAGCGATGAAGAAGAAGCGCCTGCCGAGCAGGAATTAGCGCCGGAAGCCGAAGTGGAATTTGAAGCTCAACCTGAGCCGGAGCCGGAAATCGATTCAACACCTGCTCCTGTCGCAACTTATGGCGACGACGAGGACGAGGAAGAAGAAGATTCGGGCTCAACGCCATCCTTCGCGTCTCTCACTCCCGGAATGGCTGCGGTCAAGCCGGAGCATGAAGATGAAGACGAACTGGTTCTCGGTGATGATGCCATTCAAATGGACGAAGGCGAAGAGGCCGCTTCGGTCAGTCAACCGCCGCCGGCCCCGCGCGTCGCGACAGGCGGTGGCACATTGTTCGAACGGATGTCCAATCTGACTCGAGGCGGATCGAAAGCCGATGAGGCCGACGATGGTGAGGAAGATAAATCCTCTGACCCTCTCGACATCCCGCGCTTTTTGAACCGGCAGAATAATCAGTAAGTTCCTGCCCGGTTCAAGCGGATCTTGGCTCTGATGGTGCGGCACGAGGGAGTTTGTCTTTCCCGTGCCACCATTGGCCCCGCTGAATGGCGGGAACGATTGATTTCATGCGCAATCATTCCTTTATAGGTCTTGTGAAACACAGATATAAAATTTTGATGGTCGTGTCTGCGGCGCTGGTTGGGACAAGTGTTCCCCATCTGCCTGCTGTTGCCCAATCCAGCAGCCAGTCCAACTCCGATGATCTGCAAGACGCACTGCGCCGGATTGCAAGAGATTCAGGCGATTCCTCCGCGCTGGCCGATGCCGGACTGGCGGCGCTCGAACTAGGCGATATGCGTGCGGCGATCGGATTTCTTGCCAAGGCGGACCAAATTTATTCTTCTAGCGGCAGGGTGAAGGTTGGTCTCGGCAGAGCGCTGCTCGCGGAGGAAAATCCCTTTGGAGCAATCCGCTATTTTGACCAGGCGGTTGCCAACGGCATTCCTCTTCGCGAAATTGCTGCGGATCGCGGTCTTGCCTATGACCTTATCGGGCGGAACCGGGAAGCCCAGAAAGATTATGCGCTGGCCATGCGTTATGACAGCAACGATCAACTGGTCTCGCGCTATGCTGTTTCGCTGGGAATCAGCGGCGATGTAGAGCTGGCCGACGAACAGCTCGATCCCTTGCTCCGAAAAAGCGATCGCGACGCATGGCGTAACCGGGCCTTTATCTATGCGATGAATGGCAGGAAAAAAGACGCCAATAATATCGTCGAGCAGACGATGGAGCGGCGGATGGCGAAAGCGATCAAACCGTTTTTTGACCGTATGCCCAAACTGACTGCAGCGCAGAAGGCTGCCGCAGTTCATCTGGGTCATTTCCCGGCCAGCGAAAATATCGGTGTAGATGTGGCGGCCGTTCAAATGGCTTCAAATATGGCGATCCGGGGCGGAGATGGCGCGGATGCGGGACTGATCCCGGTTGGCGAAGCCCTCGGCTCGACTGCCGCGCGTCCCCGCGTGCTGGCTATGCCGGACAAATCTCCGCGCCGGCGTCCCGGTGGGACCGAGCGCGGATATTCTGATCGGAAACTGAGCCGGCTGCAGAAAAAGCAGAACGATGTGCAGGTCTTGGCTCGGACTGATTTGCCCGCTCCAGCAAGCACAGGTTCCGGTCGAGCGCCTGTATTTGCCGCGGCGAAAGCGAAGCCTGTCACCAATGTAGCGCCTGAACCGGCACCCAAACCCGGGTTTGATACCCGGCCCGAACCGGCGCCTGCGAAGATTCTGCCGGAACCAATCAAGACTGCCGAAATCAGGCCGGATATAGACAAGCCCGAAGTCAGGACATCTGCGCCCGGCTTTCAAACTGCTCTTGGCGTCAGCCAGACGCCTGAGCTGCGATCGCAGACCATAGAGCGCAAGGTTGAAATTGGCGGTCGCCCGCCCGTTACGCAGCCGCAACTGGAGTCACCAGTCCAGCGCGCTCCGGCTGAACCGTCCGTGGACAAGGCGAGCGCCGGAACGCCCGTCAATCTTATCAATTTCGATCTCGCAAATTCGCCCCCGAGAAATATCGAGATGGCGGCGGCAGACCCCGCTCCCAAAGCGCTCTCCGAAATCATGGGTGGTATCAATATCCCCGAGCGGGAAACCAGAACCGAAGTGGTTCCGGTCGACCTCGATGAAATCGAACCGGCCAAGCCAAAGCCCAAAATTGTCGCCAAGCCGGTCGTGAAAGCACCGGTCAAACCGAAAGAACCGGAGCACCCCAAACGTTATTGGGTGCAGATCGCGACCGGATCGGATCTCAACGCGCTAAAATATGATTCCCGCCGGATGTCCAAAAAGCATAGCGATCTGTTCAAGGGGAACAAGACCTGGACCTCGCCATGGGGTAATACCCGGAGGCTGGTGGTCGGGCCGTTCGACGATTTCAAGGCAGCCAAGGCCTTTGAAGCCGACTTCCGCAAAGATGGCGGTGACGGTTTCGCCTGGGCAAGCGCTGATGGTGTCGAGGTCAACGAGCTAGGAAAATGATCCTGTTGAAAAGTTATGCCAGCGATCCGGCCCACAGCCGGGGACGGCTGCACGATGAGAAGCGCGATGTCACCCGCGGGCCGCGTGATGATTTTCAGCGTGATCGCGACCGGATCATCCACAGCATTTCCTTCCGCCGCCTGCGTCACAAGACCCAGGTCTTTGTCGCGCCCGATGGTGATCATTATCGGGTCCGGCTGACCCATAGCCTCGAAGTCGCTCAGATCGGTCGGACGATGGCGCGGGCACTCGGCCTGAACGAGGATCTGACCGAAGCGCTCTGTCTCGCGCATGATATCGGGCACCCGCCTTTCGGCCATGCTGGGGAAGATGCGCTGCAGGAAGCCCTCGCCGAATGCGGCGGGTTCGATCATAACGCGCAAACCATCCGGACGCTGACCAGGCTCGAAACTCCTTATCCGCGTTGGAACGGGTTGAACCTGACATGGGAAACGCTTGAAGGTCTGGCCAAGCATAATGGACCGGTCGACAAACCGACCTGGGCGCTGGCAGAAGACAATGAGGCGATGGATCTCGAACTGAAGAACTGGCCGTCGCTGGAGGCGCAGATTGCGGCCATTGCCGACGATATTGCCTATGACAATCATGATATCGACGACGGAATGCGGGCAGGGTTGCTGACGCTCGATCAACTGCTCGAACTGCCGTTCATTGCCGAACGCTGGCAAGTGATATGCGACCGTTTTGCCGATGTCCCGCAAGCCAAACTGTTGCCCGAACTTATCCGCGATCAGATTGGCCTGATGGTCAATGATGTGTTGAAAACCACTCAGGAGCGGATTGATACTCTGGGTCTGCAATCGCCGCAGGATGTCCGGCAAGCCGGCCAGATGATCGGCGGCTTTTCCGATATTATGGCGGAAAAAGAGCGGATGCTGAAAGGCTTCATGTACGAGAATCTCTACCACCATCCCAAACAGATGGCGGCGGCCGAAGAGGGTAAAATGATGGTCGGTGATCTGGTGAGATCCTATCGCGAGCAGCCGGACCTGATGCCCGACGACTGGGCGTCGGCGCTGCCCGAAGCGGAGCCGGACCGGATCCGCCATATCGCCGATTTTCTCGCCGGGATGACCGACCGCTATGCGCGGAACCGGCACCGCGAGATATTCGGCGAGCGGACTGGCCAAAACTGATCGCTCCCCACCCAATTGAACAAGCCTCACAAACTTTGCTTTGGATACCAGCCTGCGCTGGTATGACGGTGTTCAAAACCAGCTTTAGGGAATGATAGACATGGCGGATAAAATACTGATCGTCGGCGCAACCGGCCTGATCGGCGGCCTGCTGACCGGCAAGCTGGTTGCACAGGGGCTGGGAAACAAGCTCCACCTGTTGCTCCGCAGGCCCTATCGCGAGGACGTCGGCAAAGCTAAAGTCCACGTCCAGTTGCAGGAAAACTGGCCGGCGACAATTACCAAAATAAAGCCGAATATTGTGATATCCTGTCTCGGCTCGACGATGAAAAAGGCGGGGTCGAAGGAAGAATTTGCCGCGGTCGACCGCGATCTGGTCGGTGCGGTCGCAGCGGCGGCCAAGGCCGCGGGCGCGAAGCAGTTTATCGCAGTGTCGTCAACCATGGCGGACAGCAGCGCGTCGAGCTTCTATCTGAAGATCAAGGGCGAGGCCGAGGACCTGATGCGCGCCCAGAAATTCGACCGTCTCGATATCATTCGTCCCGGCCTGTTGCGAGGGGAACGGACCAATGAAAGTCGCATCGGTGAAAGCATTGCCATCGCCGCCAGCCCTATCATGGACCTTTTATTGCACGGAAAATTCCGCCGCTACCGCTCGATCCTTGCCAGCGATGTTGCCGATGCGATTGTTGCGCTAATGGCGGAGAGCGCTGGCGGGCAATATGTGCACGAGAATGATGCGATCTGGGAGCTGGTTTGAGGGCCGCTGACAAAAATACTGCACCGCACAACAGAATCGTTGACTCCTTCCGCCCACTGTTCCACTCATAAAGCTGCTTTTTGATCGGTGCTTTCGGGCAAGGGTCAAGAGGCGTTGCGGGAGAGTGTTTTTCTATCCCAACAGACCGAAAAGCCGCCGAAGGAGCAACCGCCCCGGAAACTCTCAGGCCAACGGACCGCAAACGTCTCACAAGCACTCTGGAAAGAGCCTTCCGTCGCTTAAGCTATGGTGGGCCACCGAAGGGGAAATCCTCCTTCGCCAAGGCTACGGCGGACAAGGTCTGCCAAAGCCGGATAGCAGAAGCGGGCTTGTCCGCCGAAGCTTTAGCGAAGGCAGGAAAACTCTCAGGTTCCGTGACAGAGGGGGCAGTTTTGCAGGGCTTTGCTGCGGGCTGTCTTCTTGATGCGGAATATATATGAGTGAAACCACGGAAAATCTGAAACAACTTCCCTTGGGTGACTGGCATCGCGGCCTCGGCGCGCGGATGGTGCCGTTTGCCGGCTATGAAATGCCGGTGCAATATGAAGGCGTGATGGCCGAGCATCTGTGGACCCGCACCGAAGCGGGCCTGTTCGACGTTTCCCACATGGGACAGGTCCAGCTGACCGGCGAGGGCGCAGCCGATGCGCTCGAGCGGATTACGCCGGGCAATCTGTCGGCGCTGGCTGCGGGCAAGATCCGCTATACTTTGCTGCTCGCTCAGGATGGCGGGATATTGGACGATCTGATGGTCACCAACACCGGCCATAATCTCTATCTGGTGGTCAATGGCGCGACCAAGCACGACGATATCGCCTATATGCGCGATCGATTGCCTGATCATGTCACGCTCAATCATCTCGAAGACGCGGCATTGCTGGCTCTGCAGGGTCCCAAGGCATCAGCCGCTCTGGCCAAGCTGGATATTCAGCCATTGCAAGCGGGTTGGCCCGTGCCGACCGATCTCTACTTCATGGAAGCAGGGCCATTCCTATGGAATGATATCCCGCTCGGGATCAGCCGCTCCGGCTATACCGGCGAGGATGGTTTCGAAATCAGCGTACCAGCCGAACATGCGGTGGCGCTGGCTAATGCTCTGACGGATCTTGAGGAAGTTCGACCCATCGGCCTTGGCGCCCGCGACAGTCTGCGGCTCGAAGCCGGACTGCCGCTTTACGGCCATGATATGGGACCGGAACTGTTGCCGGTCGAAGCGAATCTGAACTTTGCGTTGTCCAAGGCACGGCGCGAAGAAGGCAATTTTGCTGGCGCCGAGAGAGTGCTGGCGCAATATCCTGACAAGGCGACGAAAAAACGCGTCGGGCTTTTCGTTGATGGCCGCCAGCCCATAAGAGAAGGCGCCGCTGTCGTCGATGATGCCGGTGCCACGATCGGCAATGTCACAAGCGGCGGTTTTTCGCCAACGCTCCAGCGTCCGATTGCCATGGCCTATGTTCCGATGGCATTGTCCGAAACCGGCACGGCGGTCACAATCGAACAGCGCGGCAAAAAAATTGCTTGCACCGTGGCCGATATGCCCTTTGTACCGCATAATTATCACCGCAAACCCAAGCTATAGATTGACAGGAAGAGGAAACGAGCATGAGCCGATATTTCACCGAGGAACATGAATGGGTCGACGTCGAGGGCGACACCGCCACCGTCGGGATTACCGACTATGCGCAGGAACAGCTGGGCGACATTGTGTTTATCGAAACACCTGAAGTCGGGTCTGAGCTTAGTCAGGGTGACGATGCTGCAGTGGTAGAATCAGTGAAGGCTGCGTCAGACGTCTATGCGGCTGTTTCCGGTGAAGTGATAGAAGTGAACGAAGCGCTGGAAGACGAACCCGGACTGGTCAATTCATCGGCCGAAGAAGACGGCTGGTTTTTCCGGATCACCTTGTCTGACAAGGACGAGCTCGACGATCTGATGGACGAGAAAGCCTATAAGGCGTTTGTCGACGATCTTTGACGATTTTCCCCTCCTTTTCTGAGGAGGGAATCAAGGGGTGGCGGCGATGCGCCAGTGTCGCTCGCGATTTGAATGTTGAATTACCACACCACCCCAATCTCTCCTCAGAAGAGGAGGGGCTAAAGTGAAGGAAGACTCTATGCGTTATCTCCCGCTGACTCCCGACGACCGGCAATCGATGCTGGCGACAATCGGCGCGAAATCGGTCGACGATCTGTTCGTTGATGTGCCGGAAGAAGCCCGGTTGACCGGGCCGATCGACGGCCTGCCGATGCACGCAGGCGAGATGGCGGTCGAGTCGCATATGAAGGCGCTGGCGCGCAAGAACCACGCTGCCGGTGACATGCCGTTCTTCCTCGGGGCAGGGGCTTATCGCCACCATGTTCCGGCGAGCGTTGACCATATCATCCAGCGCGGGGAATTTCTCACCGCTTATACGCCCTATCAGCCGGAAATCGCGCAGGGCACATTGCAGACGCTGTTTGAATTCCAGACCCAGATCGCTCGCCTGTTCGGCGTCGATGTCGCCAATGCCTCGATGTATGACGGCTCGACTGCCTGCTGGGAAGCAATCACCATGGCCCGCCGGATCACCAAACGCAGCAAGGCGATCCTTTCGTCCGGATTGCACCCCCATTATGTTTCGGTTGCCAAGACCATGGCGCGCTTCACCAAGGATGATCTGTCCTATCAGGCACCGACCCTCGAAGCTGCGACCGATGGCCAGAACATGCTCGACCAGATTGACGACGACACTAGCTGCGTCGTCGTGCAATATCCTGATATATTGGGTCGCATCGGCGACTTGTCCGCGATCGCGGAAAAAGCGCACAAATATAAAGCATTGCTGATCGCCGTGGTTACCGAACCCGTGGCTCTCGGCGCGATCAAATCGCCGGGTGAAATGGATGCGGATATCGTCGTCGGCGAAGGCCAGTCATTGGGCGTCGGCCTGCAATTTGGCGGTCCTTATGTCGGGCTGTTCGGGTGCAAGCAAAAATATGTCCGGCAGATGCCCGGTCGGCTTTGCGGCGAGACCGTTGATGCCGAAGGCAAGCGCGGCTTCGTGTTGACGCTGTCCACCCGTGAGCAGCATATCCGCCGCGAGAAAGCGACGTCGAATATCTGCACCAACAGCGGCCTTTGCGCGCTTGCCTTTACTGCGCACATGACCTTGCTCGGTGAGAAGGGGCTGCGCGAACTGGCGATGCTCAATCACAAAAAGACAGTGCAGGCGGCTGACCGTCTGTCTAAAATTGAAGGCGTGAAGCTGATGAACGACAGCTTTTTCAACGAGTTCACTCTGGTTCTTGAAGAAGATAGTAGGCCGATCATTCGTACCCTCGCGGATCAGCGCATTTTGGCCGGGGTGTCCCTGGGACGTCTCTATCCAGAGGATCCCGCACTCTCCGGTGGCATGGTCGTCGCTGTGACGGAAACGGTCAGCGATGCCGATATTGAAAATCTGGCCACTGCACTTGAAGGAGCCCTGTCATGAACATGCTCGCCGAAGGACGCCCGACAAAACAGGAAGCCAATCTGATCATGCCGGAACAAAATAGCGTCGCCACCCACACAGGCAATCGCGCCCTGATGGTTGACGAACCGCTGATTTTTGAAATCGGCTCGTCGGATCGCAGCGGTGTCGATCTGCCGGATGCACCGGATGTCGAAAGCCGCCTCGGCGGTCTCGAACGCGAGGCGCCGATCGCCATTCCCGGCTTGTCCGAGGGCGAAATGGTGCGTCACTATACCCGCCTCAGTCGCCAGAATTATGCGATCGACGTTGGCCTGTTCCCGCTTGGCAGCTGCACCATGAAGCATAACCCGCGGCTCAACGAGAAAATGGCGCGGCTCAAGGGCTTTGCCGATATCCACC
>NZ_JBALUT010000014.1:0-59117 GCF_036963705.1 Parasphingorhabdus sp.
GGTGTCACCATTGCCTCGTTCGTCAATTATGGCGTCGGCCAGTTTTTCGTGTCCTTCCTGATCCGCACCCATGAACTGTCGATATTTGACGCCTCGGTAAAATTCGCATTGGCACTGGCGGTCATGGCATCGATTGGCACCTATATGTCGGGCTATCTGGCGGACAAATATGCAGAACGCTTTCCCAAGGCATTGGCATTGATACCGATGTTTGCGCTGATAGGCGTGATACCTATGCATGTGGTCGGCTATCTGGCAGATTCCCTGTGGCTGGCCATTCCACTGATGATGGTCGGTCAAATGCTGCTCTATACCTATCTCTGCCCGCTCTATGCGGTCCCCAGCGGCGTGGTTGACAGCCGGATGAGAGCCACGGCAGTCGCCGTCACCCTGTTCATCGTCAATTTGCTGGGTTACGGCCTTGGTCCGCCACTGATCGGCGGGCTGTCGACGATATTGAATGCGACATTCCTGTCAGGACTGGATCCGGCACTGACGCTGGAGGCGTGCAAGGCAAGCAATCTCGCCGTTGCTGCGCAAGCCGCTTGTGATTCGGCCAATGCGGATGGACTGCAGTGGTCGATGGTCCTGTTCAAATGTCTCTATATCTGGGCAGTTTTCCACTTCTACATGGCCAGCCGCACGATTCAACGCGACATGGGCCGCTAATATCCGGATCGGATGACGGGGACAATTTGCTGGCTATAGCAAAGTCTCCGTCCTCCGATCCTGATAGCGAAAATGGATCTGGGAGCTATTCGGTGGTCTTGCCGTCAAAATGTTCATGCTCGTTTGCAGCATCGACCACAGTGGCATGAACGGTTCCGTCGATATGCTCGGGCGGACCGTAAATGGTGTAAAGCCGAAGCGGTTCCTTGCCGGTGTTCACCACATTATGGCTGGCACCCTGAGGCACGATAATGCCGTCATCGGCTTTCACTTCATTGGCTTTTCCGTCGATCCAGATCTGGCCTTTTCCCTCTTCGATCCGGAAAAACTGGTCGCGGTCATCGTGGACTTCTTCACCAATCTCGTCGCCGGGCTGCAGCGTCATCAGCACCAGCTGTAGATTGTGCCCGGTGTACAGCACCCGGCGGAAGTCATCATTCTGCTCGGTCAAAGCTTCGATATTGTCGACAAATCCTTGCATATGGCTTTCCTCTTGTTCGTTCAGCAGCTGGCTTGGTCAGACTATTATTCGTCTTCTCCGCCTGACTGCATTTCCTTTTCCCACGTTTCCTTTGCAGCAACCTGAGCGGCTTTGCTAGCATCGGCAGTGGCGGCGGCAGCCTTGATCACAGCCTTTTGTGCTGTGTCCGCTGCTGTTTTGGCCGCAGCTGCATCGGATTCAAGCCCGGCCATCAGCGACGCATTGGTTGCGCGAACGGCTTCACTCGCTGCGGTCACCGCCGCTTTCGCCAAATCCTGGGCTTTTCGGGCATTTTCATTCACTGCCATATCGACTTTGGCATTGGCTTCCACGATTCTGGCTTGCGCCTGGTCGGCTGCAGCTTCCACCGTAATCGCCATTTGCGCTGCGGCCTCCTTGTCCTTCTGCGCTTCGGAACAGACCGCCAGCTTGGCCGCCGTCACCGACATTCTTGCGGCATTATGCGCCTCCAGTGCCGCTCTGCTGGCAGCGTGTTTCGCATCGTCCATATTCTGTCGCGCTTCGTCCATCGCGTCATCTTCGGATGTGGCGCATTCCGCTTTTTCACCGGATTCGGTTTGGGGGGTGCAGCCCTGGATCGCGAGGGACAGTGCCAATGCTGTGGCAACGGTGGATATTGTTCTTTTCATGACTTGGACTCCGAGAGATTGTCGGCGAATCGATGGAGCGTGGCTCTGTCCTTCGCCCGGGGGTCCAGTGACTAAACAATAGCGACGGAGATTTGTAAGTACGTATTTTCCAGTAGGCCCGGGTCAGGCCAGCGGATGCTGAAAACTCTGTACGGCGAATGGCGGTCAGTCGTTCAGCATGTTGATCGCCGCGTGCACCCGGTCGCGGATATCGTCGCGGTCGAGGCCCGGCTCGATCTCTGGCTGCACCTCATAAGTGATCACACCGCTTTTCTGGACGAATGTATCGCGGGGAGAGACGATTCCGCTGTTCAGGGCGACCGGGACCAAGGGGATGCCCATCAGCTTGTAGATACCGGCAAAGCCGGTCTGCAATTCGGGTCGCTCTCCATGATGGGCGCGGCTGCCCTCGGCAAAAATGACAATCGGACGGCCTTCCGCGACCGCTTTCTTGGCCTGCTTGATGATTTGCCGCATCGCCGCGCCACCGCCGTCGCGATCGATGCCGAGCAGGCCATGTCTGGTCGCGATCCATCCCCATAAGGGAATGACCAGCAGCTCTTTCTTGGCAATCACCACCGGCTTGTCGAAATGGCGCAGCAGGTCGATTGTTTCAAACATGCTTTCATGCTTGAAGACATAGAGCAGAGGTTCGTTGCGGATCTCGCCCTTGACCTCGACCCGGATGCCGAGGATCAGGCGCGCGCAGAGATAGTGATAGCGGCTCCAATATTGCGCCATATAATAGATGGTCTTCGGCCAGAAAAAGGCGCCGACGAAAGTGGCGATGATGATCGGAACGGAGCCGATATAGAAGACCGCCATGAAGATCAGGGACCGGATGAACGCCAGCATCTCAGACACCCGCCAGGGCAGCGAGGCGGCGCATCAGATATTTATTATATTCGGTGAACAAGGTGCGCAGCGATGGCTGGGTCTGCACCGCATCCGACAAAATCCGAACATCCGGCGGCATCGCTCTTTCCAGCTCCAGCCGAGCACGCCGCATATGCCAGTCTGAGGTCACCAGACGGACCGATTTGTCGCCCCGTCTTGCCGCCCAGCGGGCGATCTCGAGCGCGTTTGAACGCGTGTCCACCGCCTGAAAGCCCAGATCAATGCAGCAATCGAACAAATCGTCCGGCCGGTCATATTCCGCAGCCAGTTCCGCCGGCTTCACGTCCCGGTCGACCCCGGAGATCAGCAGGCGGCTTGCTGTCTTTGCTTCGAGTATATCCAGCGCGCGGTCAATCCGGCCACCTCCGCCGGTCAGCACCACAACCGAGCCGGTATGGGCATCATCGACTGCCGGGCGCGGCAGATCGATGGTGAACCAGGCAAAACCTATGATCCACAACAGAAGCAGGAAAGAGAAGAGGCGCAATATCATTCAGCCGGGCTACACTATCTTTTTTAAAGCGCCGATGACCGTCCATTTGGCGGTTATCATGGCAAGGAACATTCCCAATATCGGAATGACAGCAATTATCAACCAGCTCCACCAGTCGAGACCGACCGATTGGACCAGCCCGGAACCCAGCGCGGACAATTGACCGCTGATCAGCCAGATAATCGCGCTAGCCCCGACCAGTCCGATCAATCCGCCAAGCAGCGCATCCAGCGCGATACGCCGCTGGAACAAACGGCTGATCTGCTCGTCTGTTCCACCCAGCAAATGCACGACCGCGATGGTTTCAGTATGGGTGTTGAGCGCCGATCGCGCCGAGATGATCACCGCAGAGGCCGTCGCCAGAGCGAGTAATGCGACCAGGCCAAAGGCTATCCACTGGAAGGAACGAACCAGAGAGATAACCGGCGCGATATAGCCGCTGCTCGGTTCGACCCGGGCGCCCGGAGCGATGGATTGAAGGTCACCGCGCAGCGATTGATATTCCGCATCTGTAGCGACGCGGACAAGTTTCACATCGATCAACGCCGGTAGTGGAATTTCGTCGGCCAGGTCCTGCGTGCCCAGCCACGGCTCTATCAGAGCCTCGATTTCTTCCGGGGGCAGTAGCCGAACCTCTTCGATCAGCGGCAAGGCGCGCAATCGATCGGCAACCGCCGCTGCCTGACCTCTGCGGATTTCGGGATTGGCTTCAATTATTTGCACCGTCGCACGGCTGGAGAGTTCGTCCGACACATCACCCATCGCGCGGGTCATGGCTAGCCCGGCCGCTGCGGCCAACACGGTAAGGAAAATCATGATCGCGATGACCCAGGGCATCGGGCCGGATAGACGGCCTTCGGGTATCAGGCGCCGGTCATGTCCGGGAATGACAAAGAATTTGAACACGCCCCCTGCGACCTATTGCTGCTGGTCGTTGGGAAGCGGCGGATGGCGCAGAGATCCGGTTGGATCGGCGAGCATGCCTTTTTCCAGCCGCATCATCTGCGCGCCCGGTATCTTGCTGAGCAGATGAATGTCATGGGTCGCGACAACGATCGTCGTGCCGAGCGTATTGAGCGCCTCGAACAATTGCAGCAACCGGATCGCCATATCGGGATCGACGTTACCGGTCGGCTCGTCGGCCACCAATATTTCCGGCCGGCCGATCACCGCCCGGGCAATCGCCACACGCTGTTGCTCGCCGCCAGAAAGCGTCGCCGGCCGAGCAGATGTCCGGTCGCCCAGGCCAACCCATTCGAGCATCTCTGCCACCGGCACTTCGAGATCTTTTTCGCGAACTCCGGCCACCCGCAGCGGCAGCGCGATATTGTCGAAGGCCGAAAGGTGCGGGACGAGACGGAAATCCTGGAAAACCACCCCGATCCTGCGCCGGAAACCGGGCAGGCGCTCCCGCGGCATGGTAACTGCATCTTCGCCAAACAGCTTTATGACGCCACGACTGGGGCGCTGCGACAGATAGAGCAGTTTCAACAGCGAGGTTTTCCCTGCTCCCGAGGCTCCGGTCAGGAAATAGAAACTACCCGGATAGAGGGTGAAGTTGAGATCAGCCAGCGTCTCCGCTCCTGCGCCATAGCGCAGGCCGACATTCTCAAACCGAACAATTTCATCCATTTAGGTTCTACATTCCAATATCGTGGCCTTATATTGCCAGGCTCCGGGACCAATAGGCCGGGAAGCCCCTCCAAATCAACTCCGCTATCTCTACCAAGGAGTCTAATTTGCGGGAAAACGCGAAAAATGATGCTTCGGTCTCAAATCGGCCAAGCAGCCACTTGCAGTTTGCCGTCATGGCGTGTTTAGATGGCCGTCATGATCTTGAATTGCCCGGCTTGTAAAACCCGTTATCTCGTACCCGACAGCGCCATTGGGCTCAATGGCCGTTCGGTGCGCTGCGCGTCCTGTCGCCATAGCTGGTTCCAGGAAGCCGCGCTTCCGGAAAAAGAGCTGGTCGAAGCGGAAGCCGTCGCGGCAGCGCCGCCGGTCATCAAGCCAAGCCCTGTCGCCAAGGACGATTGGCAAGCGACACCGCCGGCCTCTCCGGTCACTCGGTCAGCACCGCCTCCACCGATTTCCGTCACTCCTGAATATGGTGCCGAGGCCAGTAGCTTCGCGCACGAACCGCCGTTCAAGCCGCGGCGGAATCCGGCCAAATTGTGGACGATCGCAGCGGTTGCCTTCGCAGCACTGGTCCTGGCATTGGGTGCCGCGCTCTATATTTTCGGGCCGCCACAATGGATTTCCGACTATCAATTTGCCGCGGTCGAGGAAACGCCGCTGCTGATCGAACTGAGCCAGAAACAGGACCGCAGAACGCTGCCAGACGGCACCGAATATTTTGCCGCCAGCGGCACGATCATAAATCCCACCAGAGACGAACAGACGGTCCCGCCGATGCTGGTAATCCTGCGCGATGCCGGCGGCCGGGTTGTTTACAGCTGGAAAATGAAGGCCCCCGCGCCAACGCTGGCACCCGGAGCAAAGATAAATTTCAACGAAGCCAAGCTTGATGTGCCACGCGCCGCCAGCCAGCTGGAAGTTGGATGGGCTGATCAGGCCCGCGAATAGCCCGTCAGTCGAAACCGCTCAGTGAAATTCCTGCAGCTGGACTAGCCTGCCGCCATCAACACTATCGATCCTGCCCTCGGAACGTATCGTAGCGATCCTAAAGATATTGCGATCGTCTTTCCGGGCTTCTCCATTGCTCGTGCTAGCAGACGGCCCGAAGTTGATCACTTCTCCGCGCAAGATCGTCGCGCTTGCCACCGCTTGCGCGTGCGACCGGGAGCGTGGCGCTTCAGCCGAAGGCCCCTCGGGCGCAGCGCCGAGCAAAAGAAGAACAAGAAGTAAGCTATCCATAAAAATAATAGAGCGCCCTGCCCCCCTCCCGGACAAGGTAAATAAAAGGTTAACAGCGCCCCTCACCGCTAATATCTTGGATCAAACGGCCGAGATGACAGATAATGTACGGATCCGGGACGGATTCGTTGCGCCGGTTAACATCAAAACCGCCCGGGAACGAATATCTGTTGCGGCTACCCAACCCCTTTGCTAGAGGCTCGCGCCTACCCGGGACACAAGTGTCCCAAGCTAGAGACAGTGCGGTCGTGGCGGAATTGGTAGACGCGCAGCGTTGAGGTCGCTGTGGGGTTAATACCCCGTGGAAGTTCGAGTCTTCTCGACCGCACCATTTCCCAAGCATCGGTCGTTGGGATGGGTGCAGCGCAGAGGGCGAATAGCGAAGTCCGATCTAGCAAACCAGAGATCATCTCCAGTTTGACAAGCCGTGATAATGATATCGAAAATGTCACCGCCATGTTGGGACGCTCAATATATATGTCCAATCCGGATGATTGTGATATGTGCTGCTGATGTCTGATACGAGTTCGTACACTGATAATTTATCAACTGCCCGGCAGTTGGCCCGGGCTCGGGAGCTGGTTGCCGACAACCCGGGTGAGGCAGCCGACCAGCTTCGTGAAATCATCAAAATTGATCCGCATAATGCTCAGGCTTATCGAGCCTTGGGCCGAGCGTTGCGGTCGCTGGGGGAGACCAGTCAGGCCGAGGAAGCCGAAATCGCGGCCGTCCGGGCGACTGCTTTTGATCCGCAGATGCTTAAAATCGCGGATGCGATGCTGGCAAATGATTTGCCCACTGCCGAACCATTGTTGCGCGCTCGGTTGAAGTCGCAACCCTTTGATGTGGCCGCAATTCGTCTGATGGCCGAACTGGCGGCGCGGATTGGCAGGCTCAAGGATTCCGAGACACTGCTGACCCGTGCATTGGAGCTGGCACCTGCATTCGGGGCGGCCCGGGCAAATCTCGCAACAGTCCTTTATAAGCAGAACCGTTTCGAGGAATCACTGGAACAGCTCAATCTTGTACTTGAACGGGAGGGGGAAAATCCTTCGCATCGAAATCTCAAGGCTGCTGCTCTGGGGCGGATCGGTGGTTATGATGAGGCGATAGAATTATATGCTGAACTGGTAGAGCGCTATCCCGATCATGCGAAACTGTGGATGAGCTATGGGCATATGCTCAAGACCGTTGGTCAATTGGAAAATAGTATAGCCGCTTATCGCCGGGCGCTCGAAATACAGCCGGAACTCGGTGAGGTCTGGTGGAGTCTCGCCAATCTCAAAACGATCCGGTTTGGCCCTGCGGATCTCGCGGCGATGGAAAAGCAATTGCGGCTTATCCCGGTCGATAGTCAGGATGAGGAAATTCTCAGTCACCGCCTGCATCTGCATTTTGCGCTTGGCAAAGCCGGAGAGGACAAGGGCGACGCCGCGCTGTCCATTTCGAACTATGTCGAAGGCAATCGGCTTCGCGCCGAACAACTGGATTATGATTCCAAAGACACAAGCGTCCAGGTCGATCAAGCCATCGCCACGTTCACCAATAAGTTTTTTGAAGATCGAAAAGGATGCGGAGAGCCGTCGCCCGATCCGATTTTCATTTTGGGCATGCCGCGCGCTGGCTCGACTCTCATCGAACAAATATTGGCTAGCCATTCGGCGATCGAGGGAACGATGGAGCTCCCCGACATTCCGGCTATGGCTTTGGGGGCGGGCCGGGAATTTGGTGGCCACGGTCACCGCTGGGTTGATGCCGTGGCGGCAATGGATGAGGACGAGCTGGCACAATTGGGTGCCAATTTTCTCAGCAAGACGGCGGTGCAACGCAAAACAGACAAGCCATTCTATATCGACAAGCTGCCCAATAACTGGCTCTACACGGCATTCATCATGCTGATTCTACCCAATGCAAAAATCATCGATGCGCGTCGCCACCCGCTGGATTGCTGCTTTTCCAATTTCCGCCAACATTATGCCAAGGGTCAGGCATTCAGTTATGATCTTGAAACGATGGGGCAATATTATTCTGATTACGTGCGATTGATGGCGCATATCGACGCGGTTCAACCGGGCCGTGTGCACCGGGTCATTCACGAGGCGCTGGTAGATAATCCAGAAGCCGAAGTGCGGTCGATGGTCGCTTATCTCGATCAGTCATTTGAACCAGACTGTTTGTCGTTCTACAAAAATGATCGCGCCGTACGGACCGCGTCCAGCGAACAGGTTCGCAAACCGATAAACCGGGACGGCATGGATCAGTGGAAGCCTTACGAAAAATGGCTCGGTCCGCTAAAAGAGGCCCTTGGCGATTTGTGGACAAATTACCCCTGAATCCTGTCAGGTCATCGATCACGGTCCTGAAATCGTGCTTTTTGGGTCACATTATGTGGTATTTTGATCGAAAACTTTGGTTATTTTGCCGAAGCTGACTTGTGCTTCAGGCTAAAAGGATCATTCCTGTGTAAATTCTGGTTACGGGAGGACGTTTATGATTGATCGCAATCTACCCAAGATGGGACGCGGAGCACGGGCACTATTACTCACAACCACGATATTATGTGCATCAGGAACGGCAATCGCGCAGGAAGCTGTCAAAAGCCGTTACAGTGATGATGTCATCGTCGTAACCGCGCAAAAGCGCAGTGAAAATCTGCAAGATGTCCCGATTGCAATGACCGCTATCGGCGCTGAAAAGCTCGATCAGTTACAAGTGAATGAATTTCAGGATTACGTAAAATTCCTGCCGTCCGTCACCATCCAGAGCACCGCACCCGGCTTCAGCCAGGTCTATTTCCGCGGAGTAGCATCGGGCGAGAACGCAAATCACTCGGCTTCCTTGCCGACGGTTGGCGTCTATCTCGATGAAATGCCGATCACCACAATCCAGGGATCTCTCGACCTTCATGTCTATGACATGGCGCGGGTTGAGGCATTGGCGGGACCGCAAGGCACGCTTTATGGCGCAAGTTCAATGGCTGGTACGATCAGGCTAATCAGTAACCAGCCTGACTATTCTGACACATATGGCGAAATTGGCGTCGAATTGAACCGGGTTTCGCGCGGTGATCTCGGCGGCCAAGTCGAAGGCTTCATCAACGCAAAGCTTGCCGACAATGCCGCGCTGCGCCTGGTAGGCTGGTACCGCAAAGATGGCGGTTATATCGATAATATTTTTGGCAGCCGCACTTATCCGACATCGGGTATTGCCCAGAATAATGCTGCCTTGATTGAGAATGATTATAATGATGTAGAAACCTACGGCGGACGGCTGTCTCTCGGCATCGAATTGGATGACAGCTGGACGGTGAAGCCGACCATCATGGGTCAAATCCAGAAAAACAACGGCAGCTTTGCACAGGAACGCAGTTCAGCGGTTACCCGCAGGCAGCAAACCGTCCAGTATAATCCCGAGCGCGGTGAAGATAAGTGGATACAGGCGGCCCTGACCATCGAAGGAAAGATTGGTAATTGGGATATCACCACCACCGGAGGTCATTTGCGCCGCAAGGGCAAGGCGGATTCGGATTATTCCGACTATGCTTTTTTCTATGATGCGATCTATGGCTATGGCGCCTATTTCTACGACAATGCCGGAACCTTGGTTAGTCCCAATCAATATATTGAAGGCTCGGACACATACCGCCGGAATTTTGGTGAATTCCGCATCGCATCGCCTGCTGATGCGCCGCTGCGTTTCATTGGCGGCCTTTTCTATCAGCGGCAAAAGCATATCATCGAGCAGAATTATATCGTCGATGGCATCGCCGATTCAATCACGGTCACTGGCACGGACAGCAACATCTGGCTGACAAAACAAAAGCGGATCGATCGCGATCAAGCCGTTTTTGGCGAACTGAGCTATGATATTACAGATCAGCTGACGCTAACCGGCGGCGTTCGGGTGTATCATTACAAAAACTCGCTTGTCGGCTTTTTCGGCTATTCAGCAGGATTCAGCAGTCGGACGGGTGAGGCAGCTTGTTTCGGACCAGCGCAGGTACCGGGATCACCTTGTACCAATCTGGACAAGACCACGTCAGATACCGATTTTATTCACAAGCTCAACGCAACCTACAAGATCAATGACGATGCGTTGGTTTATGTCACCTGGTCGCGCGGTTTCCGTCCCGGCGGTATCAACCGTCGCGGAACATTGCCGCCTTACGGGGCCGATGAACTCGACAATTATGAATTTGGCTGGAAAACCACTTTGGGACCGATCCGTTGGAACGGAGCCGTTTATCAGGAAGACTGGAATAATATCCAGTTGTCGTTCCTCGGCGCCAATGGCCTGACCGAAATACGCAACGCCGGTATCGCCAGGATCCGCGGTGTCGAAACCGATGTCTCGTTCCGTAGCGAAGGCTTTTCGCTCAATGTGGGTGCGAGCTATAATGATGCGACAATCCGCCGCGACTTCTGCGCGATCGCCAATGCATCGTTTGACTGTACCATTCCCGGCGGCGCGGGTGAGGCGAACAGCTTGCTGGCCCCTGCCGGAAGCCGTTTGCCGACAACCGCAAAATTCAAGGGTAACGCCGTGGCGCGTTATGTATTTCCGGTTCAGGAATGGGATGGGCATATTCAGTTTGCGGTCAACCACATCGGTAACCGTCGCAGCGACCTTCGACCGTTCGAGAATGCGATTGTCGGCAATTTCGGTGCCTATACAACCGCTGATTTCAGCCTTGGAATGAAGAACGAGTTATGGAATGTTGAAGCGTTCGCAACCAATCTGTTCAACAGCAATGGGGTCGTAAACGCGGCCGTACAATGCGGAGAAAGCATTTGCGGTGATCCGGGCAATGCCAGCGGTACCGGTGGTGTGTTCTATGATTATACTATCAAGCCGCGCATCGTCGGTGTGAAGGTGGCAAGAAGGTTTTGATTGATGGGATCACCCCTTGATCAATAATTAGTCAGGCCGGGCCAAAAGCCCGGCCTTTTCATGGCAGCTGCGTTGGCGGCCGAGGTACGATCAGCACGGTAGACCCGCCGACAAACCGTATCAGTCCAAGAGATGGTCTAGCCATTTTTCCGCCAGCGCGGCGGCTTCGTCGGTGGTGAACGGCGCCGAGCCCAGACTTAGCTCCAGCCAAAGTCCGTCGACCAGCGCCGTAAGTGCCACAGCGGCGAGGCGAGCATCTTTCTGATCCGGTCGAAATTCGGCAATCAACCTTTCGATATCGCTGCGATAATCGGCATAAATCTCGGCATGTTGCTTGGCGATCAAAGCGTCGGTTTTGGTCAGACTCCAGAACGCAAGCCATGTCGCCAATAATTCCGGGCTGGCGATCGGAGGCCGGAAACTCGCGGTCAGATAAGCGAGCAAGCGCGTCCGGGGGTCGTTGCCTGCAACTTCCACGGCTTGGTCCAACGCGAAGGACACGCGCTGCCCGGTCCAGCGATAGGTCGCTGCAATCAAGGCATCTACCCCGGAGAAATAGTGACGCAGCAGTCCGGGGGACACGCCGGCTTCCTTACAAATGGCGCGGACCGAAGTGTTGCCAACGCCGAGCGTCGCGAGACAATGGGCACAGGCTTCGACCAGGCTCTGGCGACGATCATCGGGTTGTTCGCGGGTAAAAGATGATTGCTTTGCTGACATTGCCTTATTATACGATTGTATAACAAGGAATCGCTTATGGCAACGCGCAATCTCGAATCTGGCATCGACCCGCTTGACGGATGGAGCCTGCCGGCCTGGACCTATGATGATCCGGATTTCTTTGCCGCAGAATGCGAGCGGGTTTTCGCCACAAGCTGGCAAGTGGTATGTCACCTCAGCGATATTCCGAACAAGGGTGACTGGCATAGTCTGGAATATATCGGCGAGAGTGTTATCGTCGTGCGCGGCGACGATGATCGAATTCGCGCGTTCACGAACGTGTGCCGCCACCGGGGTTCGCGTCTTGTCGATGGCAGCAGTGGGTGCGCAAAAAAACTGGTTTGCCCCTATCATGCCTGGACCTACGATCTGGATGGTCGGCTGTCTGGTGTCCCTCAGAAATCGGATTATCCCGGCCTTGATACCAGCCGGCACGGGTTGGTTCCGGTGGACATTGAAATCTGGCACGGCTTTGTCTTCGTGCGTCTGCGCAGCGAAGGGCCATCGGTCGCAGAGATGATGGCGCCTTATGAGGAACAAGTCGCGCCCTATCGGTTCGAAGAGCTCGTCGCCCTGGGCCGCGTCACGCTACGACCGCGTGATGTAAACTGGAAAAACGTCGCCGACAATTATTCCGACGGACTGCATATTCCCGTTGCCCATCCCGGTCTGACACGCCTGTTCGGACGCAGCTATGGCGTCGAAGCGGAAACAAATGTCGACCGGATGTGGGGCAATCTGATCACCAAGCCGTCCGCCAACTGGTCCGAACGGCTCTATCAATCGCTGCTTCCCGATGTCCCGCATTTGCCCGAAGCCAGCCAGAAACGCTGGCTCTATTTCAAGCTTTGGCCCAATGTCGCCTTTGATATTTATCCCGATCAGATCGACTTCATGCAATTTCTACCGGTCTCGCCAACCGAAACACTGATCCGCGAAATCAGCTATGTATTGCCGGATGCACGCCGTGAAATGAAGGCTTCGCGATATCTGAACTGGCGGATCAACCGGCAGGTCAATGCAGAAGATACAGTTTTGATATCCCGGGTACAGCAAGGCATGGGTTCGCGCAGCTTCAGCATCGGCCCGTTGGGAGAGAGCGAAGTCTGTCTGCGCAATTTTTGTAGCAAGATGCGCGATATCATTCCCGAAGCTCGTCAGGAACATCGCCCTCCAGCCGGATGGAATCAGAAATGACACAGAAATACGACGCCATCATCATTGGCGCGGGCCATAACGGCCTTGTTTGCGCTTTCTACCTCGCTCGCGCCGGGCTAAAAGTCCGCATTGTCGAGCGCCGGAACATCGTAGGCGGCGCAGCGGTCACCGAGGAATTTCATCCCGGTTTCCGTAATTCAGTGGCAAGCTATACGGTCAGCCTTCTGCAGCCAAAGGTCATCGATGACATGCGACTGGTCGACCACGGCTATAAAGTGGTCGAGCGTCCGATATCGAATTTCCTGCCGCAGGAAGATGGTGGTTATCTGAAACTCGGCGGCGGACTGGAACGCACACAGGCGGAGTTTCGCAAATTCTCGAACCACGATGCAGATGTGCTGCCCGAATATTATGACGCGCTGGAAGGCGTAGCCGATGTGTTGCGGGACTTGGCATTAAAATCCCCACCCAATATCGGCGACGGCATCAAAACGCTCATCGACGGAGCGCTGCAGGGCCGCAATCTTGCGAAATTGTCAGTGTCGCGCAAACGCGATGTGCTGGAACTGTTCACCAAGTCGGCTCGCAGTTTTCTCGATAGCTGGTTTGAAAGCGAGGCGGTCAAGGCGGCGTTCGGATTTGACGCCGTGGTCGGCAATTATGCCTCGCCCGACACGCCCGGCTCCGCCTATGTCCTGCTCCACCATGTGTTTGGTGAAGTGAACGGCAAGAAAGGTGCGTGGGGCCATTGCATCGGCGGGATGGGAACCATCACCCAGATCATGGCGAAAGTTTGCCGGGATTCCGGTGTCGAGATCAGCCTCGAAGCTCCGGTGTCGCGCGTGCTGGTCGATGGCGGCAAGGTTTGCGGTGTTCGTCTGGAGAGCGGGGAAGAGATTTTCGCACCGCGGGTGATAGCCAATGTCGGGCCAAAAATCCTCTACGAACGGATGTTTGAGGAAGGTGACATTGCTCCCGAATTCCGTCGCAGGATCAAGGGTTTCAAAGCTGGATCAGGGACATTCCGGATGAATGTCGCCCTGTCCGAATTACCAAGATTTACCTGCCTGCCAGAGCCTGGCGAACATCATCAATCAGGTATCATTATCGCACCAACGCTGGATTATATGGACCGCGCGTTCCTTGACGCCAAGTCCGACGGCTGGTCAAAAAAGCCGATTGTCGAAATGCTGATTCCGTCGACCGTTGATGACAGTCTTGCGCCCGAGGGCCAGCATGTCGCGAGCCTGTTCTGTCAGCAATTCGCGCCCGAACTGCCCGATGGCCGTGATTGGGACGCAGAAGAGGACAAGGCCGCCGACACAATTATCGATACGGTCGAGGCGCAAGCACCGGGATTCCGAGCTTCAATCTTGGGACAACAGATTTTGAGTCCCAAGGGCCTCGAGCGCAAACTGGGCCTTGCGGGCGGTGACATCATGCATGGCAATATGTCGCTCGATCAGCTCTGGTCCGCGCGGCCTGTCCTTGGCAATGGCAGCTATCGCGGCCCGCTAAAAGGCCTCTACATGTGCGGTGCCGGCACCCATCCGGGTGGCGGCGTGACCGGCGCGCCGGGCCATAATTGTGCGCATGAAGTGATGGCTGACCAATCGATATGGGGAAGGTTCAGACGCGCAGGCTGAACCTTCCGTCACTTGATCACCGTGCCGCCCTTGATCACATGTGCGACATTTTCCAATAGCCGTATATCGTCCAGCGGATTGCCCTGAACCGCGATCAAGTCGGCGTAATGGCCTTCTGCAATATTTCCAATTTCCGCTTCCCGCGACAACAGACGTGCAGCTTCTAGCGTAGCCGCCTGAATGGCCTGCAATGGCGTCATTCCGTATTTCACCATATAAGCAAATTGCCGACCGTTTATGCCATGTGGATAGACCCCACTATCGCTGCCAAAGGCTAGTTTTAAACCCATTTTTACTGCTTTTTCAAATCCCTGCCGCTGAACATCTGTGGTTTCGCGGTTCTTGCGGAGATATTCCTCAGGCCAGCCTTCCTTGGTACCAATCTCGTTGATATAATCGCCGTTGAATATATCCATAACCAGCCAGACCCCAGCCGCTTTGGCCATTCTCAGACCTTCCTCGTCAATCAGGCTGGCATGTTCAATCGACCGCACCCCCGCACGGATCGCGGCCTTGATACCCTCCGCGCCATGGGCATGAGCAGTCGCATAGCTTCCACGTGCTGTGGCGACGTTGACGGCGGAGCGCATCTCCGCTTCGGTGAGTTCCGGTTCGCCCGGTTCGGTCCCGATAGCCAACACCGCGCCGGTGGCGATCAGCTTGAGAAAGTCTACGTCATTATCGAACAGGAATTCGGCCCGCGCTTTCGTTTCCTCCGGGCCACTCGCCACGCCCAGTCGCATATCGGCAGGCAACTCGTCATTGGGAACCACGCCGTTGAGTTCGCCGCCCCCTTTCGGGATAGTGATATAGGCACCGGCGACAAACATCCGCGGACCCGGCACTCGTCCCGCGTTGACGGCATTGCGTAGTACGACATCGGTCAGCCCCCGGTATGTGCCGACATCCCTCACAGTCGTAAAGCCGGCCTTCAACGTGGTCAGCGCATTTTGAGCGCCGATCAGCGCCGTCTCGGCTGGCGAAGTCGTGAGCGGCGCGGCCAGATCGGAACTTTGTCCGGTATCCGCCAAATGGGTGTGCAAATCGATCAACCCGGGAAGAACGGTATATGCTGACCAATCCAGTCGGCGGGCGTCTTCGGGTGTTTCCCCGCATTGCTCAACTTTGATGATCCTGTCATCCTGCAGCAACACGCATTGATCTGCCTTCAGTTCACCGGTTTGCACGTCGAGCAACTGCCCGGTTTGCAAATATACTGCACTTGCCGAGGCGGAAGATGTGCTTGCGAGCATCGCAAAGGAAAAGGAAACAAGAGCCGGTAACATTTTCATCATCGTCACACTCCGTGATTGGTCTTTTTCCAGACTAGCAAAAAAGACAACGATATTCATCGTCGTAGTAGCGACTATCGATCTTTTTTGCTCTTTCCGCTATTCAGATCATTACGCGATGTTCAGCTGGGCGAAACCTCTGCCACATGTGCTTTGATGATATCATGCATCGACGCGTCGCTATCGAATATCCCGTACCAACCCTGTGGTTCATGCGGGGGGTCACCCATATAGGCGGTATCCCCGGGATAGAAAATATGATCATCGTGGGCTGCGCGCGCTTCGCCGTTCCATGCCCAGAAATTGCTGCCGGCAACCGGTCCACCGGACGCGACACTGTCTTCTACCGCTTTATATATAATGCCGTAGAAGCGCTCGCGGAATGCGGTCGTAATCTCGGGATCGTAAAGCTCTCCATCGCGCGGGAAGCCGAATTCCTCGAACACCAGCGGCTTGTCCATTTCGGTGGCTAGGCGGATATGCGTGTCGATATAGTCAGCCACCTTGGCTGCTCCGGCGTCCCACGTGCCCACTAGATCCTTGCCATCTATCCAACCCCAGTTGAGCGGCCAGATATGGGCGGTGACATAGTCCATCTCCTTATGCGCCTCGACAAACACATCCTCCCGGCCTGCGCTGGCCGTGGTGCCTTCCTGCCCCAACGATAAAAGATGATTGCTGTCGATCGACCGGATCAGCCTGGCGGTCGCGGCGATCCAGGCATAATAATCCGGCAATGCCCGATCGATCACCGCCGGAGTGACGCCGGGGCGCGGCTCGTTGCACAGCTGCCAGCTCATCAATGTCGGGTCGTCGCTATATGGTTGTCCGGTCACTTTGTTGGTCCGCCCGACCATCCGCCGGACATGATCATGATAAAGACCAATCGCAGCCTCTGACCGGTAAAAGTCGCTATTCTTGTCGGGAAATTCCGGCCACGGATGAGCCGGGTCATTCATGTCGACATATTCACCGGTCGTATAATAGAGATAGGTCATCATCCCGCCGGACCATTCCCAGAAATTGGTCAGGCACAGCACCGCCTTCATGTCTCGCTTGGCCATTTCCGCCAAGCAATAGTCCAGTCCTTCGAACAGCGTCTCGTTCCAGCTATCTTTGGTGCGAAATCCCGGCTTTATCCCAGCCTTTAGCGGGCCTTCTTCAGCCGACGCCATGATCCGCAAGTTGGTGATACCCAGTGCCTTAAGCCGGTCCAGTTCCCGTCCCAGTCGCGGCCGGTCGCCATAAGCGGCATCGGCACCGAGATAGGCGCCATACCAGAGGTTGGCGCCAGCAAAACGGTAGCTTTCTCCATCCAGTGTCAGGCGACAGCCTTCCCGCTTTACAAAATGCGGCACTGCCGGCGTTGCCGCGCTGCAGCCAAATAGGGTCAGAGCAGTGACGCTAACCCCGGCCACCAATATCCGACGTCTTGTCGTCTTCCTCATTCTCTCTGCCCCCTCCTTAAAATATCGGTAAAGCGTAGCAGTAGTGACGTTCGTTGTCATGCTTATGTGCCCTCACGCCATTCGGGACTGATTTTGTTGCAAAACAGCCGAAAACCACCTAAGATCAGCGGGTCTGGAAATGTCGGATATTGCGACCTGGATCAAAAGATCAAAGAGAGATTGCTCGCCTAATGAAAGATTCCAGAAAGCGGGCCACAATCATCGACGTCGCAACTGCTGCTAACGTCTCCACCAAAACCGTCTCCAGGGTGTTCAACGACGAACCACATGTCCGCAAGATATTGCGTGACAAGGTCCTGAAAGCGGCAGCGGAGCTGGATTATCATCCCAACATCATGGCCCGCGGCTTGGTCGGACGACGGTCTTATCTGCTTGGCCTGATTTACGAAAATCCCAGCCCCAACTATGTTGTGGAGCTGCAGCACGGGGCGCTCGACCGTTTGCACGGAGAGAAATACCGGCTGCTCGTGCTGCCGGTAGAATCCGTGGTGGAGGTCGCAGGAAAGATAATGAGCGTGTTGCGTGCAGCGGCGCTTGATGGCGTCATCCTCTCCCCGCCCGCCTCCGATCATCCTGGAATCTTGAGCGAGCTTCGGCAGAACGACTTTCCGTTTTCGCGTATCGCTCCAACCCAATCTCTCGACATTGGCCCGAGCCGGACAACCGATGACGTTGACGCTTCGCGAAAGATGACCGAATATCTGCTGGGTCTCGGTCACACCCGGATCGGAGTGATCAAGGGCGACCCTACCCACCCATCGAGCGGCGCGAGATTGACCGGTTTTCTGGATGCCCTGAAAGCAGCCGGATTGTCCCATTCGCCAGATTTGGTCGAGCAAGGATTCTACACCTATGAATCCGGCCTTGTAGCTGCTCATAAATTGCTGGATCGAGCCGATCGCCCTACCGCCATTTTCGCGCAAAATGATGACATGGCTGCAGCCGCCATCATGGCCGCTCGTGACCTTGGTCTGAATGTTCCCGCCGATGTTTCCATCTCCGGCTTCGATGACAGTGCGATTGCCCAGATTGTATGGCCGCGGATCACGACGATCCACCAGCCGGTATATGACATGGCTCGCGACGCGACCGATGCTTTGATCGCAAAGCTCGAGAACAAGCCGTTTACCATGCTGGAAACGCAACCATGCGAATTGATTATCCGGCAGTCGACGGCGGCACCCGCAATCCGGTGACAACCCAGACATGATCCGGCGGCGCGAACGCCTGAGCTATGCTTCGGGAGACCTCGGGTTCAACCTGGTCTGGCAATCGATCGAGCTCTACCTGCTGTTTTTCTACATTCAGGTGCTCCATCTGCCACTGGGCGTTGCCGCAGGTATATTTCTGATCGGCGCAGCGGTCGACTGGCTTGTTGATCCGATTATCGGCGCCGTCGCAGACCGCAAAGCAGCCCGATATCCGATGCGCCTGTGGGTTTTGCTGAGCGGCCCGCTCATCGCTGTCGCTTTGTGGCTGGCCTTCCGATCTCCTCCACTGGAAGGGTTGGATCTCGCGATCTACGCAACGGTGACCCATATCGGATTGCGATTTGCCTATGGCTGCGGCAATATTCCTTATGCAGTGCTGACCGCACGGATTACCGGTGATCCGTCCGAGCAATTGAAGCTGACCGGTCTGAGAATGCAGGGTGCCGCACTGGGTGGTCTGACCGCTGCTACGATTTATGCTCTGGTCTCCGGTGGCGACACACCTTTTCTGGTTGGTGCCCTGATTCTGGGAGCCCTCGCCCAACCCTGTTTCCTGATCACGTGGCTGGGGGTGAAGGAGCGTGTTGCCCCGCCACCGGCATCTGCCCTGCGCCCTACCCAGGAAATCTCCCACTATTTCACACTGATCGGAAACAATAGCGGACTGCGTCGTTTGCTGGTGACTATCGTGGTCGCCGGACTGAGCACGACGGTAACCGCAAAATCTATCCTGTTCCTGTTCGACCGTGATCTGCAAAATCCGCAATGGGGCTATTGGGCGGCGCTGTTGCCGTCCGCCGCTTTGCTGATAACGACGCCTCTATGGGTCGCCTTGTCGTCGCGGATCGGTCTGGTGACCACCCTGATTACGGCGGTCTTGCTGCATGCCGCAGCCTTGGTGGCCCTGTGGATTTTTTACGCCCAGGGTCTCGCGGTTGCGACCGTCATACTGGCAATAGCAATCTCTGCTACCTGCGGCATGTCCGTGATGTTCTGGACTATGGTTCCTATCACAATTCGCAATCTTGAAACCGCACCCGATGGAACCGGATGCGCCGCCCGGGTCTACGCAATTTCCAACGTCGCCCGCAAATTGGGGCAGGCAGTGGCGCCACAATTCATCGCCTTGAGCCTTGCCTTGACCGGTGGCGGCGATGCCACGCTAAAGGGTGGAGCCGTGCTGCCTGGCATGATCCTGGCTGCCTTGATTTGCGGCATTACCATGATCCTCTACCGGCCACTCAGAAGAGCGCAAAACGTTTCGCAGCCCGACTTGCATTCCTAAACCGTCAGCGCCCGAACCCAGCAATCGATGGCGCGTTAAAGGTCGGACGAAGATGATTTCCGGGAGTGATCAAGGCTTCCAGAAACTGGTCATGGGTCGGCGCCGCGCTAGCCAGTTGCCCGACCGCTGAACTTAACTGGCCCATGACATCGCGAACATCTTTGAAATCCGGGATGTCTGCCAGCGGATCGTAATTTTTCGGTTTCAGCCCCATACCCCGCGCGACAAAGAACCAGCTCAGGTCATGAAACAGTTCGCGCCGCCGCGATATGATCCGGCCGCTATTCTCGAACAATTCCATTTTTTGAGCGAGGCTGTCCGGCAGTGGTGCCTCGCGGACATGATCCCAGAAAGGTTCGCCTACCCGTTGATTGGGGTAATAATGCAGCATCAGAAAATCGCGAATATGTTCGTATTCGGTCAAAGTTTCGCGATTATAGGCTGCTTGCAACGCAGGATCGAAATCGCGATCCGGAAAATAGTCGAGTAACCGGTTCAGACCCGTCACGATCAAATGGATGCTGGTGGATTCCAGCGGCTCCAGAAATCCCGCCGACAATCCGATCGACACGCAATTACCGTCCCAGAATTTCTTGCGGTGGCCGGCGGTGAAGCCGATCACTCGCGGATCCGTCATAGGCTTTCCCTCAAGCGAACCGATCAATCGTTCCTCGGCATCGTGATCGCTGATGAACGCGCTGGAATAGACATAACCGTTGCCCACGCGATTCTGCAGCGGGATGCGCCATTGCCAGCCCGCTTCGCGAGCGGTTGATACCGTATAAGGGGTTTTCGGCCCCGCCGCCTCGCTTTGGACCGCGACGGCGCGATCGCAAGGCAGCCAGTTGGTCCAGTCTTCATATCCGGCATTCAGACTCTGTTCGATCAGCAATCCGCGGAACCCCGAGCAATCGATGAAGAGATCAGCGGACACGGTTGATCCGTCATCACAAAACAGCTCGTCGATATGACCACGATCATTGACGGTCGCGCGTTCAACTTTGCGGTCGAGGCGGATGACGCCGAGTTTTTCGGATATCCGGCGCAGATAAGCAGCAACCAAGCCGGCATCGAAATGCAAAGCGTAAGAAAGAGCGCCGCCCGGGAACTGGCCATCCACTGGCGGGAAGAGGAATTTATTCTGCTCGGCCAGCGCTATCGATGGACAGAAATCCGCAAGGCTATCATCATGACCCTGGGCTTCGTTTTTCCACCAATAATGGTGAAAGGGCCTGCGGTCGATGGTAAGCCCAAAATTACCAAATGGGTGCCAATAGCTGTGCCCGACCTTCAGCCAGTCGCGAAATTCGATCGCCAGTTTGAAAGTGGCCTGAGTTTCCCTGACAAAATCGACGGGGTCAATTTCAAGCAATTGGAGAAATTCGAAAATTGGCGGGATCGTTGCCTCGCCGACCCCGATGGTCGGAATGGCAGACGATTCGATCAATGTAATTTCTGTGTCGTCGCGGGCGAATATCCGGCCCAGCAGACAGGCTGCCGACCAACCGGCAGTGCCGCCGCCGACAATCGCGATTTTTCTGATCCGATTAGCTTCAGTCATGACAGTTTTCATGCACTCCCAAGGGCCGGACTGTGACTTAGCAGTTGCAGGGCCCTCTAACAAACTTGCAAAAAAAAGCGGGCCCGTATCCGTGATGGATACGGGCCCGCATTAAGGGAGCCTAGAATTTAAATTTGCCACCCACATAGATCCTGCGAGAGCCGGATTCATAACGGAACGGCAATTCCGGGAATTGCAGATAGGCGGACTGGTCGGACTTGGTGAGGTTGATCCCTTCGACAAATACGCCGAAATTCTCGTTCACGTCATAGGATATCTGACCGTCAAGCTGACCATAGGCCCGGCCGTAGATACCCAGAGACCGGGTAACACCACCATCTCCGAAGCCGAAGTTGCCCAAGAGCTGCTTCGAACGCCATGAGTAGGAAGCCCGCGCCGCAAATCCGTCTTTCTCGAAATAGACCTGACCGTTGAACGAATGTTTCGATACGCCCTCCAGCGGCAAGTTTGAATCAAAGTCATTCGATCCGTTGGTCTTGGTGTCCGAGAAGGTATAGTTTCCGGTGAAGCCCAGTCCGAAATCGAAGGCATATTGTCCCGCGAGTTCAAAACCACGAACCCGACCGCCGGTTCCGTTTGCCGGCTGGTTGACTGGTCCCAAACGACCACCGCCCTGATCATTGACAAAGACCGGAATAGTTTCGGTCACAATGAACGAGTCGACTTCTTTCCAGAACGCACCGACAGAAATCAGACCCTGACGTCCCAGATATAGCTCGTAAGCCAGATCAAACTGATAGGCACGAAATGGCTCCAGCCCGGCATTACCGCGAGACCCGTTGGTGAACAGGAAGAGATTTTCTGTTGGTGAACCAACCGTAGAATCTCTGGTAAACTGGGTAGAGAAACCGCGACCCAGATCATCCAGTTTCTGGCGCGCAACAACGCGTGCCGCAGAGAATCTGATCTTCGAGTCATCATTCACATCAACAACCGCGTTGATGCTTGGCAGGAAGTCCGTCGTGCTTTGGGTCGTGGTATCGGTCTGGAAATCACGCAACACACCATTCCAGCTATCGGTACCCCAATAGACCGGATCGGCGTTTGACGGCTGATTCTGGTCAACACGCAATTTGGTGTTCACGATACGAAGCCCGACATTGATATGATAAGGATCGTCAGGGCTACCCATATCAGCCATCACATAGGCAGATTTGGTTTCTTCCTTCACCAGATAGGCTTGCAGTGGATCTTCAAAGAAGCTGAACGGGGTATCGGGATAGAGAGCCTGGAGCCATCCGATAGCATCCGTCATTTGCGCCCGGTCCTGAACCGTCAGCGAACCGCCGGGAATATTCGCACCACCGGCAAAGTTTGCGATCGTTTCCAGACGCTCTGGATTCGAGAGGAAGGATTGGATTGGTGAAATCACGACAGGAGAATTCCCGAAACGACTACATCCAGCGAATGCCGCTGGCTTGTTGACCTCTGGCAAGTCGCAAATCTTGAAACCTATCGCAGGATCCTGGAAATATCCATATGGCGTCCAGTTGTAAGAGAAACCTGCAACGCGTTCCGCCTCGGGGATCGCCGATGCATCGATTTCCCCTCTGCCCGAATAATCTGCCAGATAGCGACCGGAAGCAAATTCGACCTGACGCTGACCATAGCGGAAACCGGCGCTCAACGTGATCCCGTTTTCAGCGCTATCATCGATATCATAAGCAAAATCCGCCTTGATCGAGTGGCCGTCAACTTTCGAACGATCGCCAAAAGCCCAATGCGATTTGAAAAGTCCGTAAGCCGGGTTGGTAAACAGATCTGTTGGTGTTCCCGCACCAAATCCAAAGACCGGGAATTTACCGTTTTGATAGGTGAAGTCCCAAGTCGCCGGAGCAGCCGGATTACCGGCAACACCATCAACCAATGCGCCGCCAGCGCCATTCTGCCTGACGGTGTAAGCGGTTTGGCGAACATCGTTATTGGCAGACTCACGGTTGAGATCGGCGGTTGAGTAATTGGCTGCGATATTTGCGCGGAAGTTGCTTCCATTGTCGAAATCAATTCCGAACTGAAGATTGTCAGATTTGATATTCGAGATATCGACAAAAGAGATCGCTTCAGCGGAATTGCCCTGAATCGTCGCGCTTTGGAGGATGCCATTGCTATCGATGACTGCGCCGGGACGGAGCTGTATCAATTCACCCTGACCGAACGGGAATTTCAGCGATACTTCGCGCGTATCGACCTTCAATTCGGAATGAATATAGTTGGCGCTCAATTCAAGCGAATCGGTAGGCCGGTAATTGATGCCCAAAGATGCGCCCCACCTTTTGCGATATTGATCGCGATCGGTGATGTAGCGATATTCCGGCGCGTAATAGTTGGTTGGTGTGGTTGCCTGATCACGACGACCGTCGGCAAAAGCCCAGTTACCACGATTTTCACCGCCCAGAACATTATGATGATCGTTGGTCTTGTCATAGCTCAGAGAAGCAATGATACCCAATGTGTCATTGAAATTATAAGCGGCGATAAGCGCGCCGGTCGGCTCCCAGCCTCCGATTTCAGAGCCTTTGTTCAAACGCGCGTTGCCAGCGAGTGTCAGGCCATCCTTCATGTCTAGTGCACTGCGGGTTTTCAGATTGACGATGCCGCCAAGCCCGCCTTCCAACAGCGATGCGTTGGGTGATTTGAATACTTCCACGCCGCCGATCAGTTCGGAAGGCACGCCTTCGAGCGAATCCTGACGGACGAAATTGCCTTCACCGACTTTGAAATTCTCGAGGCCGCTGACGAACAGGTCCCCATTTAGCAATGTGACATTCTGCTCGAGGCCGCGAATACGAACCTTGGTGCCTTGACCATTTTCACGATCAATCTGGACACCGGGAAGACGCTGAAGCGATTCAGCGATATTCTGATCGGGGAATTTACCGATATCTTCTGCAGTGATCGATTCAATGATCAGGTTTGATTCACGTTTTGCAGCCAGTGCATTTTCCAGCGAGGCGCGAAACCCGGTGACGACGATAACGTCTTCAGAAGCTACATTGCTACCCGAATCCTGAGATGCTGCGCCTTGCGCATCTACGTCCTGTGCCATCGCAACGCTTGCGCTGCCAATCGCGTATAAGGATGCAGCAGCCATCAAGCTACGCCGCGATATAAACTTTCGACCGATCATTCTGATATCCTCCCAAATGTCGCACCTCGTGGTGCAATCACTTAATTCCAATTCACCCGCGGCCGTAACGACTCGCAGGCATTAAAGGGCAAAATGCACGCCCCAGATGCACCAATGGAATCAAAATAATTGAACGAATTCCACCTCGCATTCTGAATTGCAAGAAAATGATAACGTTGTCAACGACTAATTGACAAGGTTGTCAAAAATGGTTGATAACGTTGTCAATTATATTTATTAGCAGTCTCAATGCTACCGATGAGTGGTACGGATATCGTGAGAGGAAACAAAATTGACCTTAAGAGTGCGTCGCCATCTGGTTAGCTCATTGCTGGCACTGACTGTCACTACGGCCTGTGTTCGCGTTCCTCCGCCTCCCATCAATGTGACAACAGCTGTCGAAAATCCGGCGACCACCATTCATCCCGAGATTTGGCCGCGGGCCGATTGGCCCTATCCTGTGGATGCTGCAGTGGAGGCTCGGATCGATGCCATTATCGCGCGCATGACCCTTGAAGAGAAAATTGGGCAGGTGATCCAGGCCGATATCGCCAGTGTTACGCCAGAAGACGCCAAGCGCTATCATCTAGGATCAATCCTGAATGGCGGCAATTCGGCACCGGACAATGATGAATTTGCGCCGCCGGAAAAGTGGCTTGCTCTCGCGGATGCCTTTTATGATGCATCGGTTGACACCAGCGGCGGCCGGACCGCTGTTCCGATTATCTGGGGCACCGACGCCGTCCACGGCCATAGCAATATTGTCGGGGCGACGATATTTCCGCATAATGTGGGCCTCGGCGCGATGCATGACTCCGACCTGGTACAACGTATCGCCGAAGCAACCGCGCTCGAACTGCGGTCGACCGGAATGGAATGGACCTTTGCTCCGACCATAACTGTGCCGCAAGATGGTCGTTGGGGCCGCGCTTACGAAGGCTATTCGCAGGACCCGGTGCTTGTCGCCAGCTATGTCGAAAAATTTATCGAGGGCCTGCAGGGCAAGCCTGGCGACGAACCGATATTATCGGGGCCCCATGTGCTGGCCAGCACCAAACATTTTCTCGCTGATGGCGGCACCGACCAGGGCCGTGATCAAGGCGACGCCAAAATCAGCGAAACCGAATTGCGGGATATCCACGGCACGCCTTATGTCTCGGCTATCAACGCCGGTGTTCAGACCATCATGGCCAGCTTTTCAAGCTGGAATGGCGCTAAAATAACCGGGCATAAAGGACTGCTGACCGATGTTCTGAAGGAACGTATGCGCTTTGGCGGTTTCATCGTCAGCGACTGGAATGCCCATGGTCAGGTATTGGGCTGCACCAATGCAAGCTGTCCGCAGGCGATAAACGCCGGGCTCGACATGTATATGGCTCCCGACACCTGGAAACCGCTGTATGATAGTCTGCTGGCTCAGGCGAAAAACGGCACAGTGCCGATGGACCGGCTTGAAGACGCGGTGGCCAATATCCTGCGGGTAAAGATCCGCGCCGGACTTTTCGAAGCCGGACGGCCGTCCAGCCGGCCCTATTCCGGTCGGTTCCAGCTGCTCGGTAGCGCCGATCATCGCGCCCTCGCTCGCGAAGCGGTGCGCAAGTCGCTAGTTCTCATGAAGAACAATAATCGGGTTCTGCCGCTGAACCCTAAAAGCCATATCCTGGTTGCCGGGGATGGCGCCGACGATATCGGTCGCGCCTCGGGAGGCTGGACGCTGACCTGGCAGGGAACCGGTATCGGCAACGACAAATTCCCCGGTGCAACATCAATCCTTAAAGGGATTGAAGAGGCTGTTACCGGAGCGAATGGTACCGTCCATCACGCGCCCGATGGCAGCTTCGTCCAACAGCCGGATGCGGCCATCGTGATCTTTGGCGAAACGCCTTATGCCGAATTCCAGGGTGATCTGAAAACTCTGCAGCTCAAATCCGAATTGAAGGGCCCATTGGCAACAATGCGCAAATTGCAGGCCCAGGGCATACCCGTGGTCGCGGTCTTTCTGACCGGACGTCCGCTGTGGACCAATGAAGAACTCAACGCGTCCGACGCTTTTGTCGCGGCCTGGTTGCCCGGCTCTGAAGGCGGCGGCGTGGCCGACGTCCTGTTCCGCGACAAGGACGGGAAAATCGCCCGTGAATTTGAAGGAAAATTGAGCTTCACCTGGCCGATGACCGCAAACGCCAAAGGACCTCGGTTGTTCGAGCTCGGCTATGGCCTGACGTCGGACAGCGCTTCCAATATGGGCATGCTGCCCGAAGACTCCGGAGTCGTCAGTCAAGAATCCAGTGCCGGGACATTTTTTGACAAGGGACTTCCCACCGCATCCTGGTCGCTGCTGGTGTCGGACGGCCAATCCGACCGGACCCGGATCACCACCACCCCGGTGGAAGCGATCGGAGGCCGGGTTCAGGTCAAAGCGGTCGATCATTTGACCCAGGAAGGTGCCCGGCAGTTCACCTCTAGCGGCAGCGGTCCCACGCTGATCGAGCTGGTAACCCATGCGCCGATAGACATCAGCCGCGAGACCAATGGCGACGTCTTGCTGTTGGTGACGATGCGCTATGAGCAACTGTCCAGCGCACCGATCAAATTGTCGATGCGCTGCGGCGAAGGATGCGGCGGCCAAATTGCGCCGGCGGCGCTGAGCAGGCTGGAGGTTGGTAAATGGCAGACGGTTGGCGTGCCGATCAAATGTTTTGCCAACGCCGGGGCGGACGTGAGCAAACTGGATGCTCCGTTTCAAATTTCAACGGCGGGATCGATCGACTTCAGCCTGTCGCGGGTAGCGCTGGGTACCGTGGCCGACACCATATTGGGCTGCGAATAGAATAGTCCCAATCTCAGTCTCGATCTAATGCGGTCCGGCAAGCAGGATCTCAAATGCCCTCAAAGGCGGTGGTTTAAATCATGAATGAAATCGTTGTCGCAGATGTTGGAGGAACCCACGCTCGCTTTGCCATCGCGGAAATCGAGCATGGTAAAATATTGTCGCTTTCCTCCCCGGTGACTTTGGCCACCGCCGATCATCCGAGCTTCCAGATCGCATGGGAAATATTCGGCGAGCAGATCGGCCGCGACCTTCCACGCGCGGCCGCGATCGCCATCGCTGCGCCGATCAGGACCGATCTGATCAAACTCACCAATAATCCGTGGATTGTTCGGCCATCCCAGATACCGGAAAAACTGGGAGTCGACCGGCATATATTGATCAATGATTTCGCCGCTGTCGCCCATGCGGTTGCTTTGGTCGATGAAGACCAGCTGATGCATATTAGCGGGCCGGATCTGCCGCTGCCCCGAAATGGCGTCATCAGCGTGATTGGCCCGGGGACCGGTCTTGGCGTTGCCGCCCTGGTTATCAATGACGGACGGACCCAGGTGCTTCCGTCGGAAGGGGGCCGCTGTGATTTTGCGCCTCTGGATGCAGTAGAGGATCGCATTCTCCAGAACCTCCGTGCCAAACATGGCCGGGTAGCGGTAGAGCGAGTGGTAGCCGGACCTGGCCTTCGCGCGATATTCGAAGTGCTGTGCGAAATGGAAGGTCGAGCGATGCCGCTAGGCAATGACAAAGCGCTTTGGTCAATGGCTCTGGCAGGTGAAAATAGCATTGCAATCGCCGCGCTCGACCGTTTTCTTCAAGCATTGGGAGCCGTTGCCGGTGACATTTCGCTAACCCACGGACCCGGCCCTGTTGTGTTGGCCGGCGGCCTGGGCCTACGTCTGGCCAAGCACATAAACAAATCGGGTTTTGCTGACCGGTTTGTCTCCAAGGGCCGCTATCGCGGATTGATGGAAAGCCTGCCGGTCAAGCTCATAACCCATCCCGAACCCGGTCTGCTGGGAGCCGCGGCTGCCTTTGCAATCGAATATCCAAACTGATCACGCGCAACAAGTATCATCACTGAATCAAAGAGATTGTTGCTCGATAAAATCCCGGGCAATCATTTCTCGCCACACGGCATAGCCACCGTCAAGATCGGATGACGATATCGATAGTCGTGCAGCTTCGACTCGCCCTGCCAGGACTTCCGGTGTGACACCCCACAAAGCGGTTATCCCCTCTCTGGTTTCGGGCAATAGAGACTGATCCTTGATTCTAGCGTTACAGGCCAAGGCCACACCGGTTGCCATGTTGGCAGCATAACCACCGGCCAGCATTTTTGCCTTCAGAAATTCCTTCGCGCCTGCTGGTCCTGCATAGCATAATGCCAGTCCAACCCCGGCCCAAAGATCTGGCCGCCGCTCGCTAGCCATGGCCGCGATTGTGTCCGCAGCCTTGTCGACAGAAGCTCCACTGATAAACCAGATGCCTCGTCCTGCGCCCTGATCATATGCACGGGCGGCATAGCCCTGCAACTTGTGCCTCGGGCCAGCCAAGGTTTTTTCCGGTTCAAAATACATATTGTGGTAGCCGCGGCCGTCATAAGCCAGCCAGCGATAGAACGGGTCGAGCTCGGACAATATTCCTTTCTCTCGCCAGGCCAGTTTCGAGATCGTCAGGCCGACACCGGCATGAACCAATATCGGATATTGCGTTCCGAACCGGGCAATATAGCGCGGCAACATCGGCTTGCGAAACGGAACGCTATCGACAAGCGCGCTGCCCATCGCCCCGCCTTCGATAAAAAACCCTCGCAACAAATCAGATTCTTGCGCCAGGGCCTGGTCAAATTCGCCGAACGACCGGGCCGCCAGCGTCAGATTATAACCACGCAGAAATGCCTTGCCGATTGCTTCCAGCCTTTCCTCATGACTTTTTTCAGCGAGGGCAAATCCGCGAACACGAAATTCCACGCGACTCGGATTGAGCGCCAGAAACTTCCGGACCACAGCAGGCAGCGGCTTTAGCTGATCGGCAATATTTTCAACTATTTTGATCCGGTCCACCCTGTCCATTATATTTCGGTTCGTTACATCTTCAACCATGCAGCGATTACCATATACTAATCAAATACTTCTCGCAAAACGTCTCGATAGACCAAAATAGCGCGAGTTACCGGTAATCAAAGCGAATACTTGTCTTAAGCGGCCAACTGGCTCGGTTACAGTTGAATTTGTTAACCCGATTGCTGTGATATGAGCAAAATTTTGGGACCAGCCAAAGGGACATGCAATGAAATCTATATTGGTCATCGGCGCCCGCGGTATACCGGATGTTATCGGTGGCGTAGAGAAAAATGCAGAACGCCTTTTCCCCCTGATCGTAAACCGAGGCTGGGAAGTGTGCATCGCCGGCTGGAAACCTTTTGTTGAAGCCAAACAATATAAGGGCGTCGCCTTATGGCCTGCCCCGATACCGGGTTTTCTCGGAAAAAGTGAAATGCTCTACGCGATCTCGACCTTGTTCAAGGCGCTTCGCATGCGACCGGATCTTGTCCATTTCGCGGGGCTGGAACCGGCCTTCATGCTTTGGGCCTACAAGCTGATGGGTTGCAAGATCGTCGTCCGCCTGGGCGCCGATTGTCACCATCGTCCGTGGAGCAGATCGGCCAAATGGGTCATGCGATGCGCCACATATCAATTGCGTTGGGCGGACAATATCATCGCCGTCACGCCCGCCCTGGCGAGAAGTCTCTACGCTGCGGGGATCAAGCAAAATATCCATGTCATCGGAAACGCCGTCGATCCGACAGAAAATTCGGCAAATGCTTCAAGCCCGCCGGTCAGCGGGGACTATATTCTGTTCGTTGGCCAGATATCTCGACAAAAGAACATTCACAGCCTGGTCGCGGCCTTTCGCGTCTTCGTCAAAAACCATCCTCAAATGAAGCTGGTGATTGTCGGTGATTGGGAGAAGGATTCGGGTCGCGAAAAGATCGAGGCCTTGGGCGACGACCGGATAGTGATATTGGGCAGTATATCACGGCCGGAATTGTCCCCGCTCTATCGCGGGGCACGGTTTTTCGTTAACCCGTCTATTCGCGAAGGCCATTCCAACACCTTGCTCGAAGCGATAAGCTTTGACTGTCCGGTATTGTTGAGCGACCTGCCGGAAAACCGGGATCTAAGACTCAACGCCAAACATTATTTCAGACCGGACGACATACGGAGCATGGTCAGCGCGCTCAATCGGGCCAACGCCAATCCGGATCTATTTCGCGTAAATGCCGGTCGATTCCCGCAATGGGCAGAAATTGCCGACCTGACGATCCGGGTCTATGATCAGATATTCGCCAATGAGGCTGCAGAACTGGGTTCTAAACCCAAGACTTCGCGGATCTAGGTCTGTCACCCGTCCATCGTCAGAAATTCCAACGCCTCGTGCTGGATCGGAGCGTTCGAACCCTGCTCTATAAATTGCTCAAATAGTCCATGACCTGCGCGTCAGGAACCACTTCACCATATTTTGCCTGCATATCAAACAGACTTGCTTCATGCGGCCCTTGATGTCGATCGCCCACGGATTGTCGGGCGACAATCGGAATGAAGCCATGAGAACAACAGTCGACACAGGTGGCCCGAACGCAACCGCTGGTCGTCAAGCCGGCGATGATCAAACTATCATTGCCGTTGGCGGTCAGCGTTGATGCCAAAGTCGTGCCGAAAAAGGCGCTGGCATATTGTTTGGAAATGACCAGCTCATTGTCTGCCGGTGCCAATCCCTCGGGCCAGGCACCCATCGGATGGCCAGCAACGAAATTTGCAAGCGGCGCTACTTTTTGTGCAAATCTGCCGCCGTCAATCAAAGAAGGTGCATAAGCCACATTGGTGTAGATGATCAGTATCCCGGCACGGCGGGCAGCATCACGTAGCGCGATGGCATTGGCGAGAGTGTCGTCAACACCGGCATAGAGATCACAGTCTTGGGCAAAATAGGCTTGGACGAAATCAACCAGAATTAGCGCTGGTTTGCTGCCAAATCCGAGCCCGCCGTCGAAGACGCCAGCATAATTATCCTTTAGATCATCCGTCATAGCGGCAACGATATACGCCGCCGCAGGACGGCGCAATCATCAGAATTTATACCCGACTTCAACACCGAAGCGCCGCCGGCCACCAGGCGATATGAACGATCCACCAAATTCGACCGCGGTGATCACTTCGTTGAGATAGTTCTCGTCGAGCAGATTGTCGGCAAACGCGGTAATATTCCAGTTGTCACCTTCCAGTCCAAAACGAAGATCAAGAACGCCAAAAGCCTTGCGCTCGGTAACCGACAAATCGGCATCACCGACAAATGCGGGTAACACCAGTTTGTTCGGGGAAGCTGCGTCCGCGGGCAATGGCAAAAGACCGCTAAACAGGGTCGGGCCAGTGTCTTCCTGCACCGTATGGAACCATGTCGGGCCGGTGATGCGGTAGTCTGCGCGCATCACCAGATCGAAACTTTTGGCAATCGGGGCGACCATCTGCGTTCCGAGATTGATCGTATAGTCTGCGGTCTGGGGCGACTTGTTGCCGACGGTATAAGGACGAGAGGAATTGGCCTTGATTTCGCTTTCGGTAACATTGACCGATCCGAAAATATCCCAGCCTTTTACGATTTCCGCGTTGGCGTTGAATTCCACTCCGTAAATGTCGACTTTGTCGATGTTCGAGACCACCCGGAGCAGACCGAAAGAACCGACGAAAAATTCGAAAAACTGCATATCATCGACTTTGGTATAATAGCCGGCAAGATCGAATGTGATCGCGTCATTTGCCGCAGAGCCCTTGAAACCAGCCTCGAATGCGCTCGATGTTTCCTTGCGGAAATTGTCATTGATCAGAACATTGGTGCCGATGAACTGATTGAAGTTCTGGTCAACGATGGCGGCCGATCCCTGATTATTGAATCCGCCCGATTTGAAACCAATGCCCCAGTTGGCGTAGAAATTCAGATTATCGGTCAGACCGTAGCGCAGCGAAAGTTTCGGCTGGAGTTCCTTGAACGTCTGCTGCTGGTCCGGAATCGCACCAAAAGCTTGTCCAGGGTTGATCGGAGCACCGGTGATGGGATCAGCCACGACCGGCACCCGGCTGGACACTTTGCGTTCCTCGATATCATAGCGCAGCGCCAGCCCGACATCAAAATTGTCGGCAATTTCATAATCCACCGAGCCGAAAACTGCATAAACGTTGGTGTTGAAATTATCGGCAAAGAGCTGCGAAGTCGGATTGCTGCTATTGGCGTCGTTATATAATTGCCGGGTGATGCCTTGGCCCAGATCGGCGCCGAGACTGACTCCGACATCACGGTCGATATTGAGGAAATATGTTCCTATCTGCCAGGCCAGCGGTCCGTCGCCATTGGACGAAAGCCGGATTTCCGCACTGATATCGGTCTGTTCGCGAATTTGATATTGGGTGCCGTCGCAGGTGGTCGGACTATAGGCCCCGAACGTTGAACCATTGACCGGATCGAAAATGAACGGGATCGGGTTGTTGCCGACAAAGGTCGGCTGATTCAACGGAAAGCCGGTTAGTTGCGCAGTGGTCGCGAAACAGCTGTTGGAAGCCGCTACCGATGCAGGCGTTGCGCCGGGAAAAGTATAGCGCGCAAAATCTGCAGAAGTGCCGTCTGCCGTCAGTGACTGGTCGACATCGCTATAGAGTGCCCAGGCCGAGAGGGTCATTGATTCAAATTCATGGGTCAGCTTGACCGAGGTCTCGAACGTTGTTTGGTCGTTGGTAGGGCGAATGTTTGAATAATAGCCGAACGGATGGGTGTTCACATCTTCATAAAAGGCCGGGTTGACCGCCGCAAAATTGGGAAGGTGGAAAGACGTGTTAAAATTGATCGACGCGCCCGAAAGGTCGGCATAGCGCGCCTTGACGTCAACTTCGGTCGAATCACCCAATTCGGCCACGAAGCGGCCGTCGACCGACCAGGTCTCCTGATCGTCCACGACCTTGCTGTTCCCGAGGAAACTGTTGCGGTAAAAACCGTCGGTGGTGTTGAAGGAGCCGGACAGCACCAGACCGGCGCTATCGCCCACCGGGGTGGAGATATAGGCCGAGGCCTTATAGGTATTATCTTCCGCCGCGCTGACCTTGATGCCGCCTTCCAATATGTCGCTTGGTTTGAGCGTCTGGATAACAATCGCACCGGCAGCAGCGTTACGACCATAGAGGGCGCCTTGCGGGCCTTTCAATATTTCGATCTGGCGCAACGTGCCCTGATCCTGATTGAGCTGGGCGGTGTTGGTCTTGAGAATACCGTCAACGACCAGCGCGACCGAGCTTTCGGCGTCGCGCGCGCCATTGATACCGCGGATGTTGATCTGGGTGTCGCCCGCTTCTGCGGTACCGCTAACAATCGTTACACCGGCGGTTAGCTGGACAAATTCATCAGCTTGCTGAACGCCTGTACGATCCAGCATTTCAGAGGTGAAGACCGTAACCGATGCCGGAACTTCGGCGAGCAATTCGTCTTGACGTCGTGCCGTCACGATTATCACATTGCTGTCCTGAGTTTCGCTGGCCTGTTCCCCGCCCGTCTGCGCGAAAGCCGGATTAGAGCCAGCCAGCGCGGCGAAGCCCACTGAAAGTGAAAGAGCTGTTCTGATGCAACGCATGGTATTTCTCCCTGAATGGAATCATCTGCGGACTCGTTTTGGCCCGTCAGAAATATTTTAGACGAGCACGTTGGCTCCTCTCATATAGACATAGACTTCTTGAAATTTCCCGTCCCGAACCCGCCAGGGATTTCTATTGTTAAGCAGGGCCATACCCTCATCGTAAGCGGCAGACTCAGTGACAACAGAGGCCACAGTTCGTCCGTTCCCTTCATTATCTGTGAAATCAGCGAGTGCCGCGCTCGACGAGACGCCATCACATTCCGGCTGGAAACCGGTACGAACAGTATCAGTAAGCAATTGCTTGGCACGATCGGACACGCCTGCCTCGTCCATCGGAATCGGAACGATGACTTTTATCCATTTCATAGCAAACCCCGCTCGGCCATGGTTATGAGAAAACTCCCTGACACCGTTGTATTGTATACAATTGTGATCCGTCAAGCGTAAACTGCCAGATTGGTCAGTGCTTGCTCATCACCATTTATTGCGCCAATAGCCCAATGATGAGCCGAGCTTCCGATACCGCCTATAGAAAGATCCGTAGCTTCGTCCTGTCCGGAGAGGCCCATCCGGGTATGCAACTGACCGAGGAACAGCTGGCGGAAATTTCCGGCGTCTCGAGAACCCCGGTGCGCGATGCGGTCCAGCGGCTGGAAAACGAGATGTTGTTGGTCCGCAGTGCGTCCAAGCGACTTTCTGTAGCCGACTGGTCGGATGATGAAATCGACGAAATGTTCACGTTGCGAGGGATGCTGGAATCCCATGCCGCCCAGCGCGCCGCGCAAAAAATGAACGCCGGCAGCCTGAAACAATTACGTGAAATCAACGAAGCACTAACAAAAGCTGTCGATCAGACAACGCCCGATATAGCGACTTTCCTAGACGCCAACCGGCAATTTCACGACTTGATCCTCGAATGTGCACAATCGCCAAGACTGAGCAAATTGCTCCCTGCGCTGGTCGAACAGCCGGTGGTGCGCCGCACCGCCCACCACTATTCACGGGAAGATCTAATGCAATCGCGCGCAGATCATGAGGAACTGATCGCCGCCTTTACCGCAAAGGACCAGAATTGGGCCTCCGCGGTCATGACCAGCCATATCCGTCGGGCATTCCACAGTTTCAGCGTCGCCACAAAAAGCAGCGCCGAAGACTGAGCGTCAGATGATACCGCGATCCTGCAGATCTGCCATTTGCGCGCTGTTCATGCCGAGCATCTCACCATAAATTGCCTCATTATGCGCGCCCAGTTCCGGGCCAACACTATCGATATGGCCGGGTGTCTTGGACAGTTTCGGGGCGACATTCTGCATGACAAAATTATCATGATGCGGATGGTCTATTTCGACCAGAGCCTCGCGCGCCTTGAAATGTGGATCCGCGAGCATTTCCGGCGCGCGATAGATATTTCCTGCCGGCACGCCGTTATTCTCGCATAATGTCAGCACATCCTGACTGCTAAATTTACTGGTCCAGTCAGCAACCATGATATCGAGTTCCGCCTGATGTTCTCCTCTCGCCACATGCGTCGCAAAACGTTCGTCAGTGGCCAGTTCCGGCTTCCCCATCATCGCCGACATGCGTTTCCAGACACTATCCTGATTACCCGCCACCAGTACGCTGCCATCCTGCGTCGGATAGACATTGGAGGGCGCGATCTTTGGCAGGATCGATCCTGTACGCTCGCGGATATGCCCGGCCACCGTATATTCGGCGACGGTCGATTCCATATTGGCCAGCACCGCCTCGTAGATCGCTGAATCAACCACCTGTCCTTCGCCGGTCTTATGGCGATGCTCGAGCGCCATCAACGCGCCGAGGCAGGCATAAGTGGCGGCAAGCGAGTCACCGATCGAGAGCCCTGCGCGACTTGGCGGCCGGTCTGGCTCTCCGGCAATATAGCGCATACCGCCCATCGCCTCGCCAATCGCGCCATAGCCGGCGCGCTTCGAATAAGGCCCGGTCTGACCATAGCCGGATACCCGGATCATGATCAGGCCCTTGTTTATCGCGCTGAGCGTGTCGTAATCGAGACCCCATTTTTCCAGCGTTCCAGCGCGGAAATTCTCGAGCAGGAAATCGGATTTTCCGACCAGCCGCTTGACGATTTCCTGGCCTTCTTTTTCGCGCAGATTGAGCGTGATCGACTTTTTGTTCCGGCCGACCACAGAAAACCAGAGCGGGAGGCCCTGACCCCAGGTCCGCATCGCATCGCCGACTTTCGGTGGCTCGATCTTGATTACTTCGGCGCCATGGTCGCCCATCAGCTGACCGCAGAACGGCCCCGCTATCAGCTGGCCCATTTCGATCAGCCGCAGCCCCGTCAATGCCCCTTGCGTCATTAAAAATACTCCCGCATCATCCTTTCTTCTATACAAAGGAGGATCATAATTGTATACAAATTTTATGGCGCAACAAACCCCAGCCTTTGTCAATATTCTCGAAGTCGGCCCGCGCGACGGCCTGCAGAACGAGTCCGAGGTTATTTCTACAGCAGATAAGCTGGGCCTGATCAATCGCCTGTTGGATGCTGGTGTGCGTCGAATCGAGGTCGCGAGTTTCGTCCATCCGGGGCGCGTTCCGCAAATGGCCGATGCCGAAGACGTAATCGCGGGTCTGCCGGACCGGAGCGATGTTTCCTATATCGGCCTGTGCCTGAACAAGCGCGGCGTCCTCCGAGGCCTCGCAACCCGGGATGGGAACAAGCGCGGGATCGACGAAGCCGGTTGCGTTGTCGTGGCCAGCGACACGTTCGGACAAAAAAATCAGGGTCAGACGATAAAGCAGGGCATCAAGGAGAATCGCGAGATGATCCGCTTTGCCAAGTCCGAGGGACTGAAAGCACAGGTCACCATCTCGGCCGCATTCGGCTGCCCGTTCGAAGGCGCGGTCAAGCCGGAGACGGTCTTGCAGATCGCCGAAGAAATGGCGGCAGAAGATCCGCTGGAAATCGCACTCGCCGATACGATCGGCGTGGGGGTTCCCGCGCAGGTGACCGATTTGTTTGGAAGGCTCAGGGAGTTGCTCCCCGAGCATATCTCTATGCGCGCGCATTTTCATGACACCCGCAACACCGGCATCGCCAACGCATGGGCTGCCGCTCAGGCGGGCGTATCGACGCTGGACTCCAGCCTTGGCGGCCTCGGCGGCTGCCCCTTTGCGCCCAATGCCACCGGCAATATTGCAACGGAAGACCTGATCAATCTGCTCGACCGGTCTGGTGTCGAACATGATCTCGATCTGCGCAAAGCGATCGCCACCAACCAATGGTTCGAAACTATAATCGGCCGTCCGTTGCCATCTCTGGTGGCGAGGGCCGAATCCTGAATGACTGTTAGATAGAAAAGAGATTGCAATATGGGGTATCGATTGGGCGTCGACGTTGGCGGAACATTTACCGATCTTCTGCTGATTGACGAAGCAACCGGACAGACATTCCGGGACAAGGTTCCATCGACCCCCGGCGATCCCTCACAGGCAGTGATCAATGGCGCGAGAGGGTTATGCGAGCGTCAAAATATCGCTCCGGGCGATATCGACCTGTTCCTCCACGGCACGACAGTTGCCACCAATGCGGTGCTGGAAAAGAAGATTGCCAAGGTCGGACTGGTCGTTTCCGAGGGCCATCGCCACCTGATGCAAATTGCCCGCAGCCTTGTGCCTGGCGGGCTCGCCGCCTGGATCATCTGGCCGAAGCCCGAGCCGATGGCAGCGCTGCAACGGACCATTGAAGCACCCGAACGGATGGACGCCAAAGGGCAGACCGTCCGCGCGCTGGACGAAGCAGAGATGCGCGCTCGGCTCGAGCAGCTGAAAGCAGCCGAAGAAATCGAAGCTCTGACCATCTGCCTGATGAACAGCTATGTTGACGGCAGGCATGAAAAGGCCGTCGCTGCCATATGCGCAGAAGTCTTTCCAGATATCCCGATTTCGATTTCCTCGGACATATTGCCCGAAATGCAGGAATATGAGCGTGCGCTAACCACCGTTGCCAACAGCGCGGTCCGCCCGGCAGTAGCGCGCTATGTCGGCAATCTCGAAAAAGAACTGAAATCATGGGGCACCAAGGCGAAGCTCAATCTGCTGCGCTCCGACGGCGGCTTGATGTCGGCAGAAAAAAGCGCAGAGGCTCCTGTCAACCTGCTGATGTCAGGACCGGCTGGCGGCGTGGCTGGTGCGGTCTGGGTCGCGAAAAGCGCGAAGGTCACAAATGTCCTCACCCTCGACATGGGCGGCACGTCCACCGATGTCGCACTGATCGAAAATGGAGCAGCGCGGCTGCAGCGGGAAACATCGGTCGGTGATCTCAATGTCCGCGCTTCGTCGATCGACGTCAAAACCGTCGGTGCAGGCGGCGGGTCGATTGCATTTGTCCCCGAACTGACCAAGGCCCTGCGGGTCGGACCGGAAAGTGCCGGCGCCGAACCCGGGCCGGTTGCTTATGGCAAGGGCGGCGAATTGCCGACGGTGACCGACGCCAATGTTGTACTCGGCTATCTACCGGAATCTCTACTCGGTGGCAGTTTCAAACTCGATCGGGAAGGCGCCCAAAAAGCGGTGCAGACCATTGCCGATGCGCTGAATATCGACCTGATGGCTGCGGCCGCGGGCATCATCGACATCGTGAACGAAAATATGTTCGGCGCGCTCCGGCTGGTCTCGGTTCAACAGGGCTATGACCCACGCGAATTTGCTCTGATGGGCTTCGGCGGCGCCGGGCCGCTGCATGCCAATGCGATGGGCAAGCTGATGAACAGCTGGCCGGTGATCATCCCGCCATCGCCCGGCGTGCTCTGCGCTTATGGCGACGCTACCACCCGCCAGCGGGTCGAGACCCAGCGCAGTTTCAACAAGATGGTGCAAAACACCAGCGACGAGGAACTGACCACCTATCTCGACAATCTCGGCGCCCAGGTGAAACAGGAACTGCAGGCCGAGGATGTCGCGCCGGACGATGTCGAACTGCTCTACGAAATCGATATCCGCTATGCCGGTCAGGCGTTTGAAATTCCGCTGTCGGTTGAACCCGACGGTCTTTCGATCGAAAGCCTGATCGCGCGCTTTGATACCGAGCATGAGCGCCTTTTCACCTTCAATCTCGATGAAACGCCGCACGAGATTGTCAACGTCCGTGCCGTTGCTCTGGGCAAGACCGCCGACGTCGCGCCGCCGATCATCGACAAGGGAGGACCCGATCCATCGGGTGCTAAAACCCGCGATCACCAGCTCTATATGGACGGGAAAATGCAGGAAGCGATCATTTATGACCGCGCCCTGTTGAAGGCTGGCAACCGCATCCCTGGCCCTGCCGTCGTCACCGAAATGGATAGCACCACGCTCGTGCACAGCGGCTGCGAGGCGCTGGTCGACGATCACGGAAATCTCATCATCAATCTGGCTGAAGGAGCTTAAGATGCCCGCACAGATTATCGAAACCAACAACGCCCCTTTCAACAAGGTCGAGGTTGATCCAGTCACACTCGACATCATGGAAAATGCGCTGCGCAACGCCCGCATCGAGATGGACGCAACCCTCGTGCGCACTGCGATGTCGCCCGGTATAAGAGAACAAGGCGACGCCTTTCCCCTGATCGCCGACCGCAATGGCAAAATGGTTGTCGGCCAATTTGGCAGTTTCATCGACGGCTTCCTGCGCGCCTATCCCGGCACAATCGAGGAAGGCGACATGATTTTCCTCAGCGACCCCTATTCGTGCGAAGGCGCGGTCAGCCACAATAATGACTGGTTGATCCTGTTGCCGGTCTATCGCGGCGGCAGGCTGGTCGCGTGGACCGCGATGTTCGGTCACCAGTCCGACATTGGCGGCAAGGTCGCCGGCTCGATCCCGATCGACAGCAAGAGCGTCTTTGAAGAAGGCGTCCGGATTCCGCCGGTTAAAATCTACCAGAAGGGCGTGTATAACGAAGAGATGGTCAAGGTCATCCTTCACCAGAGCCGCAAACCGGACTGGTGCGCAGCCGATCTCAACGCCCTGATCGCTTCCTGCCGGGTGGCAGCCCGCCGGGTTGACGAAATGTGCGGACGATTTGGCGAGGATGATTTTGCCAGCGCGACCGATCTGCTGCTGGCGCGCAACCATCGCGCGATGAAACATCTGATCGAGACCAGCATCGGCGAGGAACCGGTCAGTTTCTCCGACTATATCTGCGATGATGGCGTCGGGTTCGGACCATATAAGATCAGCTGCAAGATGTGGCGCGAAGGTGGCAAGGTCATTCTCGACTTTGAAGGCACCGATCCGCAAGCGCCTAGCTCGATCAACTTCTATCTCAACGAGAATATGTTCAAGATGTTTTTCGGCATCTACATGATCATGATTTTTGATCCCCAGATATTGTTCAACGACGGTTTCTACGATCTCGTCGATGTCCGGATTCCGGAAGGTTCGCTGCTCAAGCCGAAATATCCCGCGGCACTTGCCGGACGCACCCATGCGCTCGGCCGGATTTTTGACATTTTGGGTGGCCTGCTCGGCCAGCGTCAGCCTGAATTCCTCAATGGTGCAGGCTTCTCCTCCAGCCCGCACCTGATGTATTCCGGCTTCGACAAATCGGGCGAATGGTTCCAGCTGTTCCAGATCGGCTTTGGCGGCATTCCCGGCCGACCGTTTGGCGATGGTCCGGATGGCCACTCTCTCTGGCCCGGGTTCACCAATGTTCCGAACGAGTTTCTCGAGAAATATTTCCCGCTGCGGATCGAACGCTACGAAGCCAAGCCCGACAGCGGCGGCGCAGGTCTGTTCCGTGGCGGCAATGGTATTCACATGACATATTGCTTCCTCGAGCCCGGAACTGTGGCGATTCACGACGACCGCTGGTTCACCTATCCGTGGGGCGTGAATGGCGGCCAGCCGGGTGACCGCGCGACCAAGATCCTGGAACGCGCTGACGGATCGACTGAGGTTGTAGGCAACAAGCAGGATGGCATCGAAGTTCGCGAAGGTGATCTGCTCCACTTCATTACCTGGGGTGGCGGCGGTTGGGGCAACCCGCTCGAGCGCGATCCCGAACTGGTCGCTCTGGAAATTCGTCAGGGGCTGGTCACCGTGAACGGCGCCCGCGACTATGGTGTGGTCATCGCGACAGACGGAAGCGTCGATGGTCCGGCAACAGAAAGCCTGCGCGCGGAAATGGCCCAGAACGTCATTGAGACCGACGGACCGTTCAACTTTGGTCCCGATATCGAAACGCTGCGGGCCAATTGTCTGGTAGAAACCGGATTGCCGGCCCCGGTTCAGCCCGGCAGCGTTGCCGCCTGAACTATGATGCCGACCTGCATGGCCGGGGCCTTCGGCCCGGTCTGCGGGTCAGAGCGATTGTCCGTCATCAACGACGATATCCGACCCCGTCACCATCCGCGATGCGTCGGATGACAGATAGAGCATCATCGGGTCGAGCGATTCAATGTCCTGCAAGCGGCGACGGTGGAAACCGGCAATCTGCGCTTCGCCGCCAGCGGTCTGGTACCAGTCGCCCTGAATCTCGGTTGCAATATAGCCGGGATGGATGGTGTTGACATTGACCCCCTGCCGCACCCACTCGCGGGCAAAATTGCGGCCGAGATGGGTGATCCCGGCCTTGCTTGCGGCATAAGCGCTATCGCCATCGCCCGTCATCCGCGAGGTGATTGATCCGACGATTACGATCCGGCCGTTGCCCTTTTCGCGGCTACCCGATGCGATCAGACGCTTCGCGCCTTCCCTTGCCACCAGATAGACTCCCTTGAAATTGGTATCGAGCAACATCTGCAACCGGTCCTCCGGAACGTCGGTCGCGCGACCGGATGCCGCCATCCCGGCATTGGCGACAATGGTATCGACCGTTCCGAATACCGCTTCCGCCGCATCATAAGCGGCAATGATCGACGCTTCATCGGTGACATCGAGCGGGACCGCGAGCGCCCTGCCACCGGCATCAGCGATTTCCTTTGCCAAAGCATCTGTTCGGTCGGTTCGTCGCGCGCCAAGCACGACATTGGCTCCCGCCGCCGCGAAAAGGATCGCGAACCGCGCGCCAAACCCGGACGAGGCGCCGGCGATCAGCGCGGTGCGCCCTTCGAGGGAAAAGGGAATATCCATGATGTCATTGCTCCGGCTTGATGATGCAACAGACTCTAGACGATCGGCAAATGCTCGGCCAATAGTCTATTGCAAAGGAGACAGATAAATGATCGACCCATCGCTCGACTATAACGGCCAGACCGTCTGCATCATCGGCGGATCCAGCGGCATTGGCAATGCCACCGCTCACGCATTTCGCAGCCGTGGCGCGGAGGTGCATGTGACCGGAACACGGGCCAACACATCTGATTATGACGCCGATGAAGGATCTGATCTGGCGGGCCTGACCTATCATCAGCTTGATGCCGCCGATGACGCTGCGATCATCGCGTTGCGGCAGAAGTTCGACAAGCTGGACATACTCGTCTGCTCGCAGGGTATGGTGATGTACAAGCGCGCGGAATTCGAACCGGAAAATTTCGCCAAGGTCGTCCAGGTCAATCTCAACAGCCTGATGACCTGCGCGGGCGAGTTTCACGATCTGCTGAAAGTGGCACGGGGGTCGCTGATCATCATCAGTTCGACCGCCGCCTTCCATGCTACCGTCGGCAACCCCGGCTATAATGCTTCGAAGGCTGGCGCCGCTGGCTTGACGCGCACTCTAGGCAAGGCTTGGGCTCCGGACGGCATCCGCGTCAACGGTATAGCGCCGGGCCTGATCGCAACCAAGATGACCAAGGTCACCACCGACAACCCCAAACGCCGGGAAGCGACCATCCGGTCGATTCCGGTGGGCCGGATTGGCGATCCCGACGACATGGCGGGGCTGGCCCTGTACCTCGCGTCCCCGCTGGCGGGCTATATCGTAGGCCAGACGATTATCGCCGACGGCGGTTTGCTGCTATAATTTGCGAGAAAGCTACGGACAAAAAAAGGGGGCAGAACCGGCTTGGTTCGCCCCCTTTTTATTTGGGTTGGGCTCGACTATCAGGCTGCGGCCAAGGCGATATGCCGCCGCATATGATGATCGACGCTGCCGAATTCGCCTTCGATGATCGACAAGCGCTTGAAATAGCTGCCCACCGCTAGCTCGTCAGTCATGCCCATGCCGCCATGGGTCTGGATGGCCGACTGGCCGATAAAGCGTCCGGCCTGGCCGATACGGACCTTGGCTGCAGAGACGTTTTTCTTACGCGTCGCGTCATCTTCATCAAGCTTGATCGTTGCAAGATAACACATCGATACCGACTGCTCATATTCCATCAGCATGTCCGCCATCCGGTGCTGAAGCACCTGGAAGGAACCGATCGGTGTACCGAACTGCTTGCGCTGGCGCGAATAATCGAGCGTTGTTGCGTTGGTCACCTTCATCGCGCCGACCGCTTCGGCGCAAACCGCAGCAGTTGCTTCGTCAACGACCTTCTCGATCAGTGGCAGTCCATTGCCGGCGTCGCCAATCAGCGAATCGCCAGAGACTTTCACATTTTCGAAATAGACCTCGGAAGCGCGGCGGCCGTCGACCGTCGCATAGTCGCGCGTGCTCACTCCTTGGGCGGCTTTATCGACGACAAATACGGAGATGCCGTCCTTGTCGGTCTGTCCGCCTGATGTGCGCGCAGTAACGACAAAATGGGTCGCCCAAGGCGCGCCAATGACAACAGCCTTGTGGCCGTTCAGGACATAATCGCCACCATCGGCCTTAGCCGTGGTTTCCAAATTAGCGAGATCATAGCGGCCGCGCGGTTCGGCATAGGCAAAAGCAAAGACCATCTCGCCGGAAATGATTCCGCCGATATATTCTTCGCGCTGTGCTGTACTACCGCCATGCTTCAGAAAACCACCGGCGCAGACCACGCTTGGAATGAACGGCTCGACCGCAAGACCTTTGCCGAATTCTTCCATGATGATCATCGCTTCGGTCGCTCCACCAAAGCCGCCGTCTTCTTCCGAGAACGGCGCAGCAAGCATACCGAGTTCGGCCAGTTGCGCCCAAAATTCCGGACGCCAGCCAGCGTCGCTTTCAATCACGCCGCGGCGCGTATCCCAGTCATATTGCTCACGGATTAGGCGCGAAATTCCGTCGCGCACCATATTTTGTTCGTCGGTAAAATCGAAATCCATTATATTTCTCCTGTATCGGTCCGTTAGAGGCCGAGGATCATTTTGGTGATGATATTGCGCTGGATCTCGTTGGATCCGCCATAGATCGATGTCTTGCGCATATTATAATAAGTCGGCGCAGCATGATGGGCATAGTCCGGACCAATCGGGAAGTCGTTCGAACCATCATCCGGGAAACTGCGGAAATCGGGCGTGCCATAATGGCCGACCGCTTCCAGTGTCAGTTCGGTCAGGCGCTGCTGGATTTCCGTGCCTTTGACTTTCAACAAGGAACTTTCCGGTCCCGGTCCCTTGCCAGCCTGTTCGCCGGCGAGCGTCCGCAATTCGGTGATTTCCAACGCCGAGAGGTCGATTTCCAGCTGACTGATCTTCTGGGCAAAACCCATATCTTCGATCAGAGGCTTGCCGTCGAGCAATTCGGAGGCTGCGATTTCCTTGAGCTGTTCGACACCGCGTTTGGAACGGGCGACGCCGGCAATGCCGGAGCGTTCGTGCGCGAGCAGGAACTTGGCATAGGTCCAGCCCTTATTCTCTTCACCAATCAAATTGGTCGCAGGCACGCGGACATCGGTGAGCCACACTTCGTTCACTTCATAGCCACCGTCGATCAGCTTGATCGGGCGCACTTCAATTCCGGGGGTCTTCATGTCGACGAGAATGAAGCTGATGCCCATTTGCGGCTTGGGTGCGTCCGGATCGGTGCGGCAGAGGAAGAATCCCCAGTCCGCATGTTGCGCCAATGTCGTCCAGGTCTTCTGGCCGTTGATGATATAATCATCGCCATCGCGCACGGCGGTCGTTTTCAACGACGCCAGATCGGAGCCCGCACCAGGTTCCGAATAGCCCTGACACCACCATACTTCACCCGATCTAATGCCGGGCAAATGCTGGGCTTTCTGCTCTTCATTTCCGAATGTGTAAATCACCGGCGCGACCATCGCGACGCCGAAAGGCAATGGCATCACGGTGTTTTTCCGCGCATTTTCTTCCGACCAGATATAGCGCTGGGTCGGCGTCCAGTCGGTGCCGCCATATTCCGTCGGCCAGGCCGGAACGGACCAGCCCTTTTTGCCGAGAATCTTGTGCCAGGCGAGCATATCCTGGGGACTCAGGTCATCCTGAACTCCGCGCGTGCCGATATTCTCGGGATAATTATTTTCAATAAATTCACGCACTTCTGCGCGAAAGGCTTTTTCTTCTTCTGTGAATTCCAGATTCATGGGAATGCTCCTTGGTCAGAATTTGGCTGGACTATAGGGCGAAACCCGCCGAAAACAAGCAATTAACCAAGCGATTAAGGTGACGCTACGGAACCGCCGGATCGCTGCCATTTGTCCACTTTACTCGTGCGGCGAAAACTTGTCCTTGCGCCGCTTGCCGAATTTCATACTCCGCTCCAGTCGGGCCCGCAGCGCGGTATAATAAGCCTCGAGGAAAGCCCGCTCGTCCCCGCTGCCCGGTTCCCATCCGATTTTCTGGCAAATGGAAGTCGCAACCTTTTCAAGCGCTTCATCCTGGTCGCTGCGCAGGACATTTTCCAATGTCTGCAATTCATATTCGCCATAGACCGACAATTCTGCATCGGAAAATTGATAGCGCCCAGCAACAGGAGCCCCGTCTGACGATATCTGTGCCACCGAAGGTGCGACAATATCACCGAGATTTCTTTTCACATTCTGGATCACCCAGGTCCCGGCGATCACGTCACCGCCGCGTAGCCGATCCTTGTTGAACAACGGAAAGAGCAGAAACATCAACACCCAGAGAAACCCGGCCCAGGCGGTGAAATCCGTCATCGTCCCGTCGGCTCCTGCCGAAGTCAAAAAGGTCAATGGCAGGAAAAGTTCGACCGCACGAACAATGTTGCGGGCGATAACCGCTTCTGCGGTCAGGCGACTTCCGTCACGACTGGCGACCCGAATCCCGACGATCCTTTTTCCCCAAGTAGCCGACCTGTGCCCCAATTCAAAATATATGAAATAGCCGTTGAGTAACAGAAAATTGGCTATGAAATAGAAAATCCCGACGACTCCCAACGGACCATCCAGATCAAAAAAATCGTCGCCTCCCGCAAAAAGAAGAAATGCCAAAGCCAGACATAAAAGCGCGATCACCGTTGAGACAAGCTGGATGAATATCAGATCGAGCAGCAGAGCTCCGGCCCTTGCACCGGCACTGGCAATCGTGACATTGAGCGGGACACCCTCCGGCGTAACCATGATACGGTCGAGTTTCGGATCGGCGGAATGGCGAATCCAGGGGTCGACGGCTTTGCTGCGACTCATGCGTTGGGCCTCCGCCTGTCCCGGCCAAAGCCGATGAAATAGACAAGCCATAGCAGCAGCATCCCGCCGCCAACGCCAAAGCGGCCCGCGGTATTGTTGATAAGCTGACGGGCAAAACCCTCGAGCAATCCGGCGCAGACCAGCATGATGATGACGCCTGCCATCACCAGAGCCGCCCGCTTGCCGGCATCGCTGGCAGCCTTGAGATGGGAACGCGCGCCAGGAAAGGCCATAGAACGACCGACATGAATTCCTGCCGCACCAGCCAGCAGAATCGCGAATAGTTCGGTCGTGCCGTGAATCGACAACCAGCCGACAAAATCGACCGTCAGGCCGCGTTGCGCGAACACCCAGAGCATCGCTCCGAGTAGCGCCATATTGTGAATCAGCAGCAATATGCTGGGAATGGCAAAGGCAAATCCTAGCGCAAAGGCTAGAATCGCGACCTGCGCGTTGTTGCTGAAAAGAAATGCCGCAAACACACCCAGGCCATCGGATTCCTCGGTGCCGAAAAGCGTCCCGCGCAGTGCTTCTTCAGTCGCGCCCGGTACCCGCACTTCGGAGAAACCTCCCGGTACCAGAGCATAGAACCAGTCACTATCCCCAGCGACCAGTATATAGCCTATCGCCGCTCCGGCGATCATCACCGACAAGGCAATCCAGATATCGAGATGGATGGCGCGAACCGCGCGACTCCAGCCGCCGCCGAAAAAGCTGCCAAGCCAGCGGCCGAAACTGGTCTGGGTGCCGTAGACCAGAAAATAGGACCGCAGCGCCAGACCTTCGAGATAGTCGATCAGGCCGGCGTCGAGCGAATTTTCCCGGGCGATCGACAGGCTGGACAATAATGTGCGGTACAGGGTCGGCAGCGCCAGCACATCGTCATCAGACAGCCGCCGATTCTTGCCCTTCTCCATCTTGGTGACAATATCTTCCAGCCGGATCCAGTCCGCCTCCCGCTCCAGCCGGAAGCGGTCGCTCCGCAACACCGCTGCGCTCAATGCCTGTTCTGTACTCACAGGGCGCCCCGCCTTTTGATCTTGAGGTAGGAGTTGATCAGTCGCGGTCCGATTTCCTGATGCGCTCCCTCGATTACATCAATTCCCATGTGCCTGAGTTTGGTCAGCACCAGTTTTTTCTGATCGAGCAAATTTTGCGCGGTCACCGCTCGCACGACATCCTCCGCGCTCTCGGGCGGCTTGTCGATAATCAAGGTCAGTTCCCGGTCCTCAAGAACCACGAAGAGCACCAGATGCTTGTCGATCAACCGGCCTGCCGCCTCGAGCATCAGATCGGCTGCGGTCGGATCGGTGAAGTCGGTGAAGATGATGATCAGCGAGCGCCGCTTGAGCCGGTGCTGCAAGCTCGACAGCGCCAATGTGTAATTGCTCTCCTGATGGCGATAGTCGATGGTCGCCGCTTCCTGCTGCAACCGGAAAAAATTTCGACTACCGGAGAGAAAGGGTGTCGACAGTTCGGGTTTGGCGGCAAAGCTGAACAGGCTGGCCCGGTCGCCCGCCTTGAGCATGATATAGGCAGTCAGCAGTGCCGCTGAGACCGCCCGGTCGATACGCGGCAAGCCGTCAACCGGTTCGCACATGGCCGACCCGCAATCCAGCGCGAAAACAATCTGGTTGTTGCGCTCGGTGTCAAATTCCTTGGCCAGCAATTTGCTGTGCCGGGCCGATCCTTTCCAGTCGATGCTGCGCCGGTCCATGCCCGGCTGATATTCGGACAGGGCTTCAAATTCACTGCCTTCGCCGCGAATTTTCCGCGCGAGCAAACCGAATATCGAATCGCGCATGAACATTTGCAGCGTTGGACTGCGCACCGCCGAAATATTCGGCATCACCGCGACACTCTGATTGCTCTGCTTTTGAATCTGCCGCCAGGCCAGACCAAGCGGCCCGGTCCATCTCAACCACAGCTTGCCGATGTCTCCAATCCCTCGTCTGGCGGGAACTGTGGTCGCCTGCCCGGAATAGGAATAACCATCTGCAGCGCTCCGGCTCAGGGAGAAGGCGACCGTTCCATCCTCCGCCAGCCGCTCGTCCAGACCGAGATTGCCGAACAATTTCCGCGGCCCGATCTTTCCGGAAAAATCCGCCGCCAGTCCCAGGAAGAGCGGTTCACCAATCTCAGTGCTGCTCGACACCGTCAAACGCACCTCGTTTGCCTTGGCAGCGACCAGTCCATCGAGAATGAGCAGGAGCAGCAGCATCGCCGCCCAGCCAGCACCAATCGCCCACAGCGACGGGATGATCGCCGCCAGGACCGCAGCGATCGGCGCACCAAGCGCAATGAGCCAGATGGCCCGCCCGGTCGGGTAGAAATTCAACGAGGCGCTTCCGTCCGTTCGACCAGCCCGGTGATAATGCTGTCGATCTGACGGCCTTCAATCTCGGCTGCCGGAGAAAGCATGGTCCGGTGGCGGAGCACCGATGGCGCCAGCGCTTTGACATCATCGGGAATGACATAGTCTCGGCCGGCAATCGCCGCCCGTGCCCGCGCCGCATTGGCCAGCATGATCGCCGCGCGCGGACTGGCCCCATTTTCAAGATCGGCGGTTTCGCGGGTCGCCCGGATCAGACGGACGACATAGTCTACCACATCCTCGACCAGCTTCACCGACTTCACCACCTCGCTCGCGGCAGTCAGCATCGCACCATCTGCCTGCGTTTCAATGCCGAAGTCCTTTGGCACCGGCGCGCCAACGCGCTCGCCATATTGAATAACGATCTGCTTCTCTTCCTCGGCATCGGGATATTCGACCAGAAGCTTGAACAGGAACCGGTCGAGCTGGGCCTCGGGTAGCGGATAGACGCCCTGCTGTTCGATCGGGTTCTGGGTGGCAACAACCATGAAGCGCGAACCGAGCGCGTGGGTTTCGCCATCGATCGTCACCGACCGTTCCTGCATCGCCTCCAGCATCGCCGCCTGTGTTTTCGGCGGCGTACGGTTGATTTCGTCGGCGAGCAGCAAGTCGCAGAAAATCGGCCCCCGGGTCAGAGTGAAATTGCTGGTCTGGAAGTTGAACAGGTTGGACCCGATAATGTCACCGGGCATCAGATCGGGGGTGAACTGGATACGCCCGAAATCCAGGCCGAGCGTGGCCGAAAAACATTGCGCCAGAAAGGTTTTCGCTGTCCCCGGCGGCCCTTCGAGCAGCACATGGCCGGACGAAAACAGCGCAATCAGCAGATGGTCGACAATTTCTTCCTGCCCGATGATCGCCTTGGCCACCTGACCCCGGATATTGTCTGCCAGAGACTTGAGTTCGTCGATATTCATCCGATAATTTCCTTTTTCCAGGCGTGAAGGGCTGCGGCCCCGTCAGCTATTTCTTGTGGCTTGCGCGCGCGAACGAGCTGTTGGAACAAGGCGGAGAAGCTATTTCCGCCGCTCTCCCCCAGTGCATCCAGTCGTTGATGGATTTCCTGTTCGGTCGCTTTCGGGCTGATCCCGACTGCCTTGGCCGCTTGCGTCCTTATAATCTCGGCATAGGGATCGGTGACCAGATATCCGCGCTGCATACGGCTGATAAAAGCGGCGCTGTTGTTGACCAGAGCGGATTTACCGAAATCCATGCTGCGTTTTTCCATGATCGGCGGCCCGAAGCGGTTGAACGCCATCCACACCGCAGCCAGTGCGGCGGTGATCAGGCAAATGGTCGCGGAAAGAAACGGCGGCGCAAAAGCCAGAGTCAGCAAATTCTCCGCGCTCCCCAGGCCGTTGAAGGTAAGATCGAAGGTCACATCGCCATCGCTGGCGGTTGCAACCGCCTTGATCAATGCCAGAGCATGACGCGCGGTTGGTTTGTCGGCCATGCCGGCATTGTTGAGCAGGTCGGCATCGGCGACGATCACCACCGGGTAGAAGGATTCATCAATCTCCTCTTCAACCGCAATTTGTGATGCATCCAGGCTGTCCAGCTGGTCGTAAACGCCCCCGTCATCAAGATAGGCGACCAATGCACCCTCGGACGACGGCCCCCGCACAACGGTGCGAACGGTATCTCCCTTGATCGTGACCGGCATTTCGGGCGCCTTCACTCTACCCCCCACCGAGGACGCCACCGAGCGTCCGGCCAGGGACTTGTCCTCGACGGTGATATTGACCTCGACCAGATCTTTCAGCATTTCTGTGCCGGGATTTCCGCCCCACGGTTCTCCACGGTGGACCCAGCCCTTCTGCAAGTCGGGGCTCGTGCCGATCTGCCACTTGGGCAGGATGATCATTGTCGGTCCGACATAGGCTCGCTGCTGGATCACGGCATCAATTTCTGCAGCGGGGGTAAACGGACCTGGTGTCAAAATCAGCAGACCGCCATTATCCATACCCGCCTGAGATCGGGAATATTGCACCGGCACACCGGTTTTTTCGAGCAGGTTGGCGAGCGCCTTATAGCCGACGATGCTGTTGGAAGCACCGTGCGCATCGCCGTTTTTACCCGAAGCAAGCGGATCAGCCGCACCCAGTCCATAGAGCAGCACGATGAACGCCGAAAAGCCGACGGCAAACATGATCATGATCGTCGTCCGCCGGAAGGGGTTCGCCTGAACGCTCATCCTTTCCCCGCTTTCCGCCAGGTTTCCTTCAGCGCAAAACCGGCATAGGCATCCCGCGATACCCGCCAACCGCTTTCGTCAATCGGCAGAGCTGCGAATATGCCGCGCTCGACCTGGCCTGCGATCACCGCAAACATCGCTCGCGCGGTTTCGGGCAGACTTTCAAACCGCTCGATCTCGCGTGATGTGCTCGATGGACGCAGCAAATCCGGCCGCCGTTTTTCGATATCGTCAATGCTGTGATGGAGCAGCAGGTGAACCGCCTGATCAAATTGTCCCTTGGCGGCCAGCGCCTCTGCCTGCGCGAGCAATTCCCGGGCTTCTGCCGGTTGCGGTTGCCAGTCATCCCTCGCCGGACGTTTCCGGCCGCGCCGTTGTTCGACATAAGGCGCTATAATGATCCACAATAACGTCAGCACACCGGCTGCGAGCAGAAGCATCAAAAGGATGCGTAATATCGGCCAAGCCTCAGCGACAATTTCGAACACAGGCTTGAGCAATTCGCCAAGCCAGTCGACAAAATCCAGCCACCATTGCGGTGATTCCGGCGGCTTGGGGACCGGGGTTGGCGTGAACTGGATATCCGCGTCAGCGCTTACCTCGTCCCAAGCAACGTTGAAAGAAGCGGTGTTACTGTCACCTTGTACTTGTGCGTCCGTTGCCACGGTGAAGATGTTGCAGAAACAAGCCGATCGGGCAAGGGCGAAGATCGTCGTTTTGTTAAGCTTTACCTCTAGTATAAATTATGACAACTTGACCAACAGACAACAAAAAAGGGGGATATGAGATGGCGGACACAGCACAACATTTGGATATTGGCAGGGTGCTCAATAACACTTTGGGCGTGATTGCGCGCAATCCGTTGATCTTCCTCGGCCTGTCATTCTTGATCGTCGCTCTGCCCCAGTCGCTTATTCAGTTGGCGACCGGCACTTCGATGGCTGGCAGCGACGCAGCCGCGATGATGGCGATGTTCGATTCCCCGTCGTTGATGGCAGCGGCGTTCGGCGGATGGCTCTTGTTCATCATATTATCGGTTCTATTGCAGGCCACATTCATCATCGCCACGGTCAAGGACCTCAATGGACAAAAAGTCAGTCTGGGCGAATGTATCGGCCATGCGGTCGTCAAAATAGTGCCTCTGATCGGTCTGGCGATATTAATGATATTGGGCATCATGCTTGGCATGATGTTGCTCGTCATCCCCGGCCTCATACTGGCGCTGATGTGGATTGTAGCCTCGCCGGTCATGATGGCTGAAGACAAAGGAATTATCGATTCATTGAAGCGCAGTGCGGAACTGACCAAGGGTTCAAAACGCTGGATTGTGCTTTTGTTCATCGTCTACATCATTATCACCATGATATTGGGAATGTTCATGATCCCTTTTGCTTTTGCCGGCACCACCGCAATCGCGATCGCTGGATTGATCATCAACACCCTTTCCGGCGCGATACAGGGGACAGGTATTGCTGCGGTCTATGTTGATCTTCGCATAGTGAAAGAAGGCGGCAACACAGACGCGCTGGCAGATGTGTTTGCCTGAACCGGAACAGTCGACTCGCACCAGCCAACAGGATTGTTGGCATAAGAGGCTTAATTGCCTATAGGTTGCATATTGCCATTCAATCACCCGGGTGAAACTTCCATGATCAAGCTGAACGTCAACGGTCAAAGCAAAGAGGTCGATGTCGACCCGGCGACACCAATATTATGGGTTGTGCGCGAGAATCTGAAAATGTCCGGCACCAAGTTCGGCTGCGGCATCGCCCAGTGCGGCGCCTGCACCGTACATCTCGATGGCAAGCCGATCCGCAGCTGCTCGACGCCGCTTTCCGCCGCTGAAGGCAAGACAATCACCACCATCGAAGGCCTCGCCAGCGAAGACGGCACTTTGCACAAGGTCCAGCAGGCCTGGATCGAAGCGCAGGTTCCGCAATGCGGCTATTGCCAATCGGGCCAGATCATGTCGGCCACTGCATTGCTCAAGGAAAATCCCCAACCAACCGACACGCAGATCGATGCTGCCATGGCCGGCAATGTCTGCCGCTGCGGCATGTATGGCCGGATACGCAAGGCGATCAAGGCGGCTGCCGGCATCGAACAACCCGCGAAAGTGGAGGCGTAGTCATGGGCAAATGGTCAAGACGCGCGTTCATCGGAGCCGGTGTAGTTGCCGGTAGCGCACTGGTTGTCGGCGTAGCGGTCCGTCAGGGCAATCCGATCGACCGGCTGAGTCCGCTACTCACAAACGGCGAGAATGAACAACTGCTCAACGCCTGGGTCAAGGTCGATACCGACAATGTCGTCACCGCCGTCATCCCGCATGTCGAAATGGGGCAAGGAGTCTATACAGCACTGGCCCAGATGCTGGCGGACGAGATGGATGCCGACTGGAACAAGGTGCAGATTCTCGAAGCGCCTGCCGACATGCAATATGTATCCGATTCGATCGGCCGCGATTTTCTGTTTCCCAATCTCCAGGTCCCGGCGCTGTTCGAACCGACGGTCGCGGGCGGCATATTGGAACTGGCGCAGGCAATGGGCCTGCAATTTACCGGCGGCAGTTACTCGGTCCGCGCCACCGGCCAGCGCGCGATGCGCACCGCCGGCGCCGCAGCCCGCGAAATGCTGGTGGCAGCCGCAGCCAGCGAATGGCAAGTTCCGGCAAGCGAAATCAGCACCGCGGACAGCATGCTCATCCATGCCAAGAGCGGCAAGTCCGAACCCTTTGCGACATTTGCCCTCGCCGCAGCGGAGCAAAGCCTGCCCGCCAAGCCCAAGCTCAAATCACCAGAAAATTACAAGATCATGGGTCAGCCAAAGGCCCGCCACGATATTCCGGAAAAGGTCGATGGCAGTGCGGTTTTCGGCATAGATGCCGATGTCCCGGGGATGAAATATGCAGCGGTCAAGGCCCCTCCGGTGATAGGCGCCACGGTTGAATCGATGGATGCAACCACCGCCAAGACCATGCCCGGCGTGCTGCAGATCCTCAACATGGGCGATTTTGTCGCCGTGGTGGCCGACGGCTATTGGCAGGCGCAGCAAGCGCTGGGTACGATCGACACCCAATATAGCAAAACCGAAGGCGACAGCCTTGATCAGGACGCAATCTTCGCCCGTTACGCCAGCCATCTCGACGAGGCCGGTGAAGACGGCGGCGATATGCAGACCGAAGCGGGCGATGTCGCCAAGGGCTTTGCCGAGGCAGCAACCAAGGTCGAAGCGGAGTATAAAGTGCCGTTTCTTGCCCACGCGACGATGGAGCCGATGAACTGCACCGCCTGGGTGCGCGACGGCAAATGCGACGTATGGTCGGGCCATCAGGCACCGGTCAATGCGCGTCAGGCAGCCGCCGATGCCGCCGGCCTGCCGTTCGAGGATGTGACCTATCATAACGCCTATCTTGGCGGCGGTTTCGGACGCCGGTCCAACAGCGACGCTATCATCATGGCGACGCGGATTGCCAAGGCAACCGGCTATCCGGTCAAGATGATCTGGTCGCGGGAAGAGGACACGGCGCAGGATCATTATCGTCCGTCGGCGACCAGTCGCTTCAAGGGCGGGCTCGACAAGGACGGAAAACTGGTCAGCTGGGACAATATCCACACCCATCTCTTTGATCCCGCAGACGCGCCGACCGTGCCTTATTATAACATCGCCAGTCACAAGATCCGCAAGGTCGATGTGCCAATGCATCTGCGCTTTGGGCCCTGGCGTTCGGTCGATCACAGCCAGCACGGATTCTTCATCGAATCCTTTGTCGACGAAATGGCCCATGCTGCCGGCAAGGATGGCTATGCCTTCCGCCGCGAACTGCTGGCAGAATCGCCGCGCCATTTGAAGGTACTCGAGACCGCCGCGAAAATGTCGGGCTGGGGCAGCCCGCTTCCCGAAAAACATGGTCGCGGTATCGCCTTTGTGCCGTCCTTCGGATCGATTGTCGCACAGGTTGCCGAAGTCGACATGAGCGGACCCAAGCCGAAGGTGACAAAAGTCTATGTCGCTGCAGATCCCGGTTTTGTCATCAATCCCGACGGTTTTACCGCGCAGATGGAAAGCGCGATTGTCTATGGTCTGACAGCAGCGCTCTATGGCGATATCACGATCAAGGACGGCGCGGTCCAGCAAAGCAATTTCCACGACTATCCGATGCTCCGGATCGACGAAATGCCCGACGTTGAAGTGGCGCTGATCAACGGCGATCACGAACGTCTCGGCGGTGGCGGTGAACCCGGCCTGCCGCCGATTGCACCGGCCGTCACCAACGCGATTTTTGCTGCCACCGGTACGCGCATTCGTGAACTGCCTTTATCCAAACATAGCTTTGCCTGATCGGAGTCTAGACATGACCACAGCGCGAAACCTTGCCTGCCTTTCCATTTTTCTGCTCGCCGCATGCGGTGCCGATCCTGCACCGGGACCAGTGGAACAGATCATCGTCCGCGAACCGGGAGCCACACCGGTGGCAAGTGCTGCCGCGACCGATGCTGCTCCGGCCAACACGATGCTCGCCGATGGAAAAGCGGCATTCGCCAATTGCGCTGCCTGCCACACGCTGGAACAGGGCGCGCCCAATGGCGCTGGCCCCAATCTCTTCGGGATTGTCGGCAAAGCGGCCGGGTCTGTTGCCGGCTTTAACTATTCCGATGCGCTAAAGGCATCGGGCGTCACCTGGACCGCAGCCGAACTGGACAGCTATATCGCCGATCCAGCCGCAAAAATTCCCGGCACGACGATGGTTGCCGGCGCAATTGCGGATCAGGCCAAACGACAGGCAGTCATCGCCTATATCGAAAGTGCTACCACCAATTGAACGAGAGCTTCGGCATCATGCTGGCGCTGCTGGCTGCCGGACAATCGAGCAGATTCGGTGATAAGGACAAGCTCAGCGCCTTGCTGGGCGACAAGATGCTGGGCCTGTACGCAGCCGATGCTGCCTCGGACCTTCCCTTCGCCCGGAAGCTTGTGATCGGTTCGCCCGCACATGATTGTGCGCCGCAATGGGGTGCGCTCGGCTATCAAATGATCGCCAATGAAGCCGCCGCACAAGGTCAGGCAACATCTGTCCGCCTCGCCGCTGCCCAGGCGATTGCATCCGGAGCCAGCGCATTGTGCATCATGCTTGCCGACATGCCTTTTGTAACAAACGGGCATATCGGAAGACTGATTGCTGCCTTCGAGCAAGAAGGCGGGACCCGCACCATTGCATCCGCCCGCCACGAACAGCCGATGCCACCGGCAATTTTTCCTTCCGGCGCGCTGGAAACGCTATTGGACCTGACAGGAGATGCTGGGGCTAGAAAGCTCCTGGGCGATGCTCTTTTAATTGCGGGCAGCGATCAGCTGCTGACGGATATCGACACACCGGAAGATTTGGCAGACGCTAACCGAAACTTCAAACAGAGCAAATAGCTATTGGCTAAAAATGGATTCAGTCGCGATCCAGTCTTTGCCCCAGTTTCACGAAGAAGATGATCAAAAATGGTACCAGCAGGAAGGACAAGACGACCTTGGCCGAACCCTGACCAAGCAGCAATTGGCCGATCGGGCGCTCGCCATAGAAAGCGATGGTGATGAAAATGACCGTATCGACAAGTTGCGACAAGGCGCTGGCAATGGCAGCGCGCAATGCCAGCATCGCGCCTTTCATATTGGCCAGACGGGAAAAGATATAGACGTTGAGAAACTGCGACACACCATAAGCGATAATCCCGGCAAACATCAGCCGTGCGCCTTGGGAAAGAATGATCGGAAAGGCTTCTTTCGCTGGTTCGTACATCCCCGGGTCGGTCGGCAATGCCAGCACGATCTGGATCAATATGATCGCGGTGATCAGAGGAATGAAGCCGAAGCGGACCAGCCGGTTGGCAACATCCCGGCCATGCAATTCCGCGACTGCGCTGGATAATACGACCAGAAGCAGAAACGGAAAAATCCCCGATTCGACGGCCAAGGGCCCAAGCGCGACCTGTTTCGCACCCAATATTCCGGCAATGCAGGTCATCCCGCCATAAAGCACGGCGAAGACAAACAGGGATCGCGGGATGAGGTTGGTTTTTGCAGTTTCAATCATCGCGATTGCCTAGCGCGGTCTGCGACGAAAAAAAAGAAATAGTCACAGGTGCGATTTTTTCTATAGGGAAAAGAATATTGAAAGCAGCAGGACGCGGCCCATTAAGTCGCACGATCGGGGGACAGTTTGCAGAGACTTGCAGTATATTGCGGCGCCAATGCCGGACAAGACCCGGCCTATGCCGAAGCGACGATATTGCTTGGCAAGACCATGGCAGCTCGCCATGTCGATCTGGTCTATGGCGGCGGCAGGCTCGGCCTGATGGGGATTATTGCCGACACTGTGCTCGCCGAAGGCGGCCGGGTCCACGGCGTTATTCCGGAAATGCTGAAAGATCTCGAAGTCGCCCATCAAGGGGTCACAGAGCTGCACATCGTCCAGAATATGCACGAACGCAAAGCCAAGATGACCGACTTGACCGATGCCTTTGTCGCCTTGCCGGGTGGAGTCGGCACGATGGATGAATTGTTCGAGGCCTGGAGCTGGAACGCGCTCGGCTATCATAACAAGCCATTCGCGATATTGAATATTGGTGGCTACTGGGATTCGCTGATCGATTTTCTCGACAAAATGTCGGAACAGGGGTTCGTTTCGGCCGAACGGCGCAAACATCTGATCGTGTCCGACAATATCGACGACTGCCTCGATCGCCTTGCGGCGGCCTGCAATAGCGAGACCGGCAGTTTCACCTGGTGAGCCCTGTTGCGCTGAAAATTTGACTGGAAAAAACCGATGATACCCATCCTGACAAGCATTGCCGGCATGGCGTTGATCCTGCTGATCGCCTTTGGCCTCTCGACCGGACGGCGGAATATCCGATTCCGGGTGGTTGGCGCAGCTTTCGCGCTGCAGGCCGGAATTGCCGTCATCGTGCTTTATATTCCTGCCGGGAAACGGATCATCGAAGCCATGGCGTTCGGTGTTTCCAGCCTGCTTGGCTACGCATCGGCCGGCACCAATTTTATCTTTGGCCCGCTCGCCTCTCCCGAACTGGGCGGCAACAGCTTTGCGATAGCGGCGTTACCGGTAATCATCTTTTTCTCGGCGCTGATTTCGATCCTATATTATCTGGGCATCATGCAGTTCATCATCAAATGGGTCGGCGGCGCGATCCAGAAGGTGACCGGCATATCGAAGGTTGAATCGCTGTGCGCGGCGGCGAATATTTTCGTCGGCCAGTCGGAGTCGCCTTTGGTTATCCGTCCCTATCTCGCCAGCCTGACCCAGTCGCAGCTGTTCACCGTGATGAGCGTCGGCATGGCCGGTGTCGCTGGCACAATTTTGGCGGCTTATGCTGCCATGGGGATTCGGGTCGATTATCTGCTCGCCGCCGCCTTCATGTCGGCTCCTGGCGGGATATTGATGGCCAAGATCATCATGCCGGACAATCCCGATGATCCAGCCCCCGAAGAACTGCTGGTCGCGGTCGAATATGAAGACGAAAAGCCGGCCAACATCATCATGGCTGCAGCGATGGGCGCTCAGACCGGTGTCAAACTGGCGGTTGCGGTCGGCGCGATGGTGCTCGCCTTTGTCGCGCTGGTCGCAATGGCCAACGGCCTGCTGGGCGGGATTGGCAGCTGGTTTGGCATGCCCGACCTCAGCTTCCAGTTGGTCATCGGTTATATTTTCGCTCCAATCATGTTTCTGCTCGGCGTGCCGTGGAACGAAGCGCTGGGCGCAGGCGGTCTGTTTGGTACCAAGATCGTGCTCAACGAATTTGTCGCCTTCATCGAACTGGGCAAGATTCAGGACGGCATTTCCCCGCTGACCAACGCCATTGTCATCTTCGCCCTGTGCGGCTTTGCCAATTTCAGCAGCATCGCTATCCAGCTCGCCGTCACCGGCGGTCTCGCGCCCAATCAGCGCCCGGTCATCGCCCGGCTGGGCCTGCGCGCACTGGCCGCAGGATCGCTGGCTAATCTGATGAGCGCAGCGCTTGCCGGCATATTGCTGTCGCTCGGTTGAACCGAACCCGATTGACAAAGAAACACGAGAGCGCATTTTAAGAGCATGACCCAGAACCCAGACACATTGGCCGCCGTTTCGCTCGCCATGGCGGACGAAGACAGCGACGCTTTCGCCGAACGGATCGGT
>NZ_JBALUT010000015.1:0-58850 GCF_036963705.1 Parasphingorhabdus sp.
GCCGCCATCGGGGCCACCATATTGAATATATTTCTCACGCCGGAATCCGACGGCACCAGGGCCGCCCTGACCCGAGCTGACATATATTTTTGCTTGATCCAGAAAATGCATGGTTGGCATTTAGGGATTTGGTGCGCGAAAGGCTAGGCTTTGCTGCAATATAACGACATTCGCATCTTCAGAGCTATGAATCAGCCACTATTGCGCAAAGCAGTCGCTATCGCGTTGAGCGACAACTGGATGCCTTCGCCGATGCGCGGGTCGTCTTCCCCGGCGCGCAAGCGTTTCATCAGCTCGATCTGGAGATGGTTGAGCGGCTCGATATAGGGCAGGCGCAACTCGATGCTGTTGAACAGCGCCGGGCTTTTCGCCAGCAGGTGCGGCTGATCGGTGATTTCCAGCAATATGTCGCGGGTCTGGTACCAGCTGGACCGGATCCGGTCGAAAAATGCCTGGCCCATGTCCTTGTCCTCGACCAGCTCGGCATAGCGGGCGGCGATGCCCATGTCGGACTTGGCGAGAACCATTTCCATATTGGACAGCGACGCCTGAAAAAATGGCCAGCTTTGCGCCATATCCTTCAACTTGGCCTTGTCATCAAACGCGGTGAGCGCCTGTCCGACACCGTACCATCCGGGCAGCATGACGCGGGCCTGTGCCCAGCTGAATACCCAGGGAATGGCGCGCAAATCCTCGATCTTGTCGCTCTTCGTCCGGCTGGCGGGGCGTGAACCGATCTTGAGCTTGGCGATTTCCGTCAGTGGCGTCATCTGCCGGAAGAAGGTCCGGAAGCTGTCGTCGCCATAGACCAGATCACGATATTCGGTGAATGCGACTTGCGAGATTTGGTCCATTGCTTCTGCATGATCTGCCAGCACCTTGCTGTCGGTCCGGTCCGGCTCCAGCGAATTGATCAGCACCGCCGAGGTCATCGCTTCCAGATTGGCTTCCGCGACATCTGCCGTGCCATATTTCGCGGCGATCACTTCGCCCTGTTCGGTGATCCGGATGCGGCCGGCGACGGTGCCCTTGGGCTGCGCCTTGATCGCACCAAAGGCCGAGCCGCCACCGCGACCCACGGCGCCGCCGCGCCCATGGAACAGCTGCATTTTGACACCGGCATCGGCAAATATCGGGGTCAGGGCATCGCTCGCCTTGAACAGGCTCCAGGTCGAAGTCAGATAACCGCCATCCTTGTTGCTGTCCGAATAGCCGATCATCACTTCCTGATGACCGCGGCCCTTTGCCAGAGCGTGCATTTCCGGAAGGGCGAAGAAATCGGTCATCACCTCGGGCGCATTTTCAAGATCGGCGACGGTCTCGAACAAAGGCACGGCCATGACCGGGCAGGACGGTGCTGCGCTGTCCTGGGTCGGTGCGTGATAGAGACCCGTCTCCATCAACAGGACATAGACTTCCAATATGTCGGAAACGCTCTCGCCGTTGCTGATATTATAATTGGTGATGACGTCGGGGCCATATTTTCGGTGCGCTTCGGCAGCGGCCCGGATGATCGACAGTTCCTTTGCGGTCTCGTCGCTATAGGTGATCCACGGGCTGGCCAGCGGGCGATTGTTGGCCAGTTCCGTGCGCAGACGCTTGACCCGTGCCGCTTCATCCAGCGCCAGATAATCATCCTCGACCCCGGCCTGCTTCAGCAGCTCGGCGACCACCCGTTCGTGAACCTTGCTGTTCTGGCGCATGTCGAGCGTGGCGAGGTGGAAGCCGAATAGTTCGACCGTGCGGATCAGCCGCCCCAAAGCGCCGGAGGTGGCGAAGACGCCCTTGCCAGCCGACTTCAGGCCATGCGCCAATATGACAAGTTCCTCGCGCAACTGTTGCGGATTGTCATAAGCCTTGGCGGCGAGGGGAGACATGCGGCCCGGTACATGGTCGCAGAGCTTGAGATGGGTGGCGGACAGTCTGGCGTAAATGCCCGACAGCGCGCGGCGATAGGGTTCGTCCTTGCGGCTGAGCGAATCGTCACCGCTAGCTTCGGCCAGCGCGATGACCGCATCGGGCACTTCGGCCAGTTCAGTGGAGATGGAAAGCTCTGCGCCCAATGTGTGAACGCACATCAGATAATAGCCGATGACGGACTCCGCTGCGCGTGACAGCGCTTCCTCCATCGCACCCGCGTCGACAAATGGGTTGCCGTCGCGATCGCCGCCGATCCAGCTGTTGAGTTTCAGGAAACTGGGCAGTCGCGCACCCAGGGTCCGTTCCCATTTGGCATAGAGTCGGGGCAGGACGGGCAGGAACACGTCCTTCATATAGCTTTGTGAAATTTGCACTTCATCGGTGACGAACAGACGCTCGCGGCGCAGCGGGCGGGTCTGCCACAGCAGTGCGATCTGGCGCAGGATAGCGGCGTCGAGCATGTCACCCTGCGGGGTTTCTGTCTCTCCCTCGTCCTTCATCAGCAGAAGTTCGGCAATCCGGGATTTATGATCGATGATGCTTTTGCGCCGCACTTCGGTCGGGTGGGCGGTCAGTACTGGCGCGATCAGCGCTTCGTCGAGCAGCTTCAGGATCGCGTCGCGGTCAACGCCTTCGTTGGCGAGCAGTTCGATTGCCTCGACCACGGTCGCGCCTTTTTCTGCCGCTACTCCCTGACGATCCTCCGCAAGATTGGCGAGCAAGGAAAACAGCATGAACCCGCGGACAAAAGCCAAGGTTTCGTCGAGCGACAGCGCATCCAGACCGGGGTCTATGGCATCCGCATCAGCCAGGCCGCGATGGCGGTCGACGCTGGTCGACCGGATATATTCGGTACGCCGATAAAGCTCTTCTCCGCCATAAGAACGAATGACATCGCCCAGCAGCTTACCGAGATATTTAATGTCAGGATTTTGGCGAACGGTGAGGGATTCTGTCATTGTGCTCTGCTGCACTGCGGCAGAGTTATGGTCAAGAAAATCATGTATATGTTGAAATCGATTTATCCAAGAAAATGGTCAATTTCGAGCTCCTCACCAAATTCTCTGGCAGCTGTATTCAAGTCGAAGTAAAGTCTATCTGGGGAAAATCCAAAAACCCTAAGGGCTTGGCGTACTTCCCACTTTTCAGACTCGTGGACTTCGAAAATCGCTTCGGTATCATCCGAAATGTCGCCGTCTTCTTCGGAATGAAGAGTCATAGCGCTATCTTGTGCGAGTGACCTGGCGTTCATACTCGATGCGTCGATAAAACCAGGCTCGTTTCGGTCTTTCTTAAAAATCTCAACTGAATCTGGAATGGGCAAATGTTTTAAGTTTTTCGGGACTAAATCGTAAAACGCAACCGGCTTGTTTCTGTTCGTTTCTCTGACAGGCAAAGAACAAGGCGATTAGCGGATTGGTCGTCCAATCCAATAGCGGCGTGGCTATGCCATAGTGTTGAGCAAGCACTAGCCATTCAAAATCGTTTTGAGGTCGCGGGCTTGCAAACCTGCCGGCTGCAGTTTTCCATTTTGCCAATTTAGAGCTATCTGTAATTCCCTAGCTATTGTCTCGAAAAGCTGATGCTTTGATTTCCCATATTTTATCCGCGTGTCCTCGGTAAACCGATTTTTTATGGAGCCCATCTTTGACAGTTTCTATGAACTGCGAAATTACGTTAAAGCCATCATTCATCTTTCGTCGCACTGCATATGCCTAGCTCTCCAGCTCGATATCCCAATAAAGCCAGTCATGCCACGTATCGTGGAGGAAATTGGGCGGGAACGCCCGGCCATGTTCCTGCAGGTGCCAACTGGTCGGCTTGATTGGACGATTGGCGAGCTGCATATGCGCTTCTTTGGGTGTTCGGCCGCCTTTCTTCAGATTGCACGGCAAGCAGGCGGTGGCGACATTTTCCCAGGTCGTGCGACCTTTCTGGCGTCGTGGGATGACGTGGTCGAATGTCAGATTGTTGGGCGATCCGCAATATTGGCACTCGAACTTGTCGCGCAAAAACAGGTTGAAGCGAGTAAAGGCCGGATATTCGGAAGGCTTGATATATTTCTTTAGCGCTATCACCGACGGGATTTTCATGTCGAGATTGGGGCTGTGTACCTCGCGCTCATAGCTGGAGACGATATCGACCCGGTCGAGAAACACCGCTTTTATCGCAGTTTGCCAAGGCCACAGACTGAGCGGATAATAGGATAGAGGCGTATAGTCAGCGTTGAGGACGAGCGAAGGGCAGCTTTCCGGATGCCTGAGCAAGTCGGGGTGATACATAAATACTGTCTCCCTTGTCCTTTACTGCCCATTCTTTATCCCTAAGAACGTGACATGACTATGACACAAAGAACAATATCCTCATCATGACGTCAAGTGGGCAAATGAATCGAGATATTGTGGTGCGTTTCGCCCCAAGCCCCAACGGATTGTTGCATTTGGGTCACGCCTATGCCGCGATGGTGGCGCATGATTTCGCTCGCAAGCGCGGCGGCCGGTTTCTGCTTCGAATCGAGGATATTGATAGCGGGCGCAGCCGATCCGAATTTGTTGAAGCGATATTGGCGGATTTGCAATGGCTCGGATTGCTCTGGGACGGGGATGTGATTTTCCAGTCTGATCGCTGGGATAGCTACGCCGCTGCGGTCGAACGGCTGAAGTCGATGGATTTGCTCTACCGCTGTTTCTGTACCCGGACCAGCATGCGGCAGGTACAGGAGGATGGTTCGCAGGCTGAAGGCCCGGATGGTCCGATCTATGCAGGCACCTGTCGTCATCTGGACACGGCTCTCGCCGAACAACGGGGGCTGACCGAGCCGCATAGCTGGCGTCTTGATCTTGCCAAGGCGATCGCCAGAACCGGGTCGTTGGAGTGGCTGGACGAACGGCACGGCAAGCAGGTCATTGATGCCGAGAAGCTCGGTGATGTCGTCATCGTCCCGAAAGATACGCCGGTCGCTTATCATCTTGCAGTAACACTCGACGACGCCCGCGACGGCATCACCCATGTCGTACGGGGCGACGATCTGTTCGCGTCCACCGATATCCATCGCTTGCTGCAGGCGCTGCTCGATCTGCCAACACCGACATACTTTCATCACCCGCTGCTGATCGATGAAAGCGGCGCAAAATTGTCCAAAAGTCGCGATTCTGCCTCTTTGTCCGTATTGCGGATGGCGGGTCATGACGGCTATGAACTGGTGCAGCAACTCCGCCGGGACATCTTCCCGGTTGGAATCTCGCTTTCTTAGGTTTAAGGTGAAAATATGAGCTATATTTTGATATTGATGATCATCGCAGCCGCAGGCGCTGTTGTTTATGCACTGGTCCGCGGGCTGATCGCGTTCGCCAATATGGAACCGGATGACGTTGATGCAGACGGCATAACAGCGTCGCATAAAAAGCAGAATGAAATGATGTTTGCCCGCGTCAAATATCAGGCAATTGCTATTGTCCTGGTGGTAATTTTGCTCGCACTGGCGGGTGGTCAGAGCTAGTCGGCTCCCTCCGATGGTAAAGCTCAACAAGATTTACACGAAAACCGGTGACGACGGCACGACCGGACTGGTCGACGGGTCGCGGCTGTCCAAGAACAATCCGCGTATGGCGGCGATCGGCGATGTCGATGAACTGAATAGTTCGCTCGGTTTTGCAATTTGCGAAATCACCGATGGTGTGCTGGTAGGGACTTTGCGGGTAATCCAGAATGATCTGTTCGATCTCGGCGCCGATCTTGCGACTCCGGCGGACGAGGGCGACGATTTTGCTCCTTCCCAGATGGTGCTTCGCGTGGTGCCGTCACAGGTCGAGCGGCTGGAAACGGAAATCGACGCGGTCAATGGTGATTTGAATCCTCTGACCAGTTTCATTTTGCCCGGCGGTTCGAAAGCGGCGGCAGCCATTCATTGCACGCGCGCAATTGCCAGACGCACCGAGCGTAGCTGTGTTGCCGCGGCTCAGGAAACGGCAATCAATCCGCAGGCTCTGGCCTATATCAATCGCCTTTCAGATTATTTGTTCGTGCTCGGACGGGCTCTGAATAATGGCGGAAAAGATGATATTCTTTGGGTACCGGGGGCATCGCGCTAGACCGCATCAGCGCAACATTGTGCAGATTTATGCAACCATCTGGCGCAAATATGCGTTGTTGACCTAATCATCGTTCGCTCTATGTTCTAGGGAGAACCCGAGCATCCACCGGAGTAGGACCGATCGCAAGCCAACCGCAACGCCCTTTTCCGCTTTCGCTCGACGCAGAAAATTCTTCCCGATCGAGTGAACTGCTGGAACGGTTCAAACATGTAAGACAACATTCGACAAGTCTCACTGAAGGCTTGAGCGACGCCGACGCGACCGCACAATCGATGGACGATGCTTCTCCGGCCAAATGGCATCTCGCCCACACCAGCTGGTTTTTCGAGACATTTCTGCTGCGCGACCATGTTGCTGGTTATCGCCTGTTCGACGAATCTTATCCCTATTTATTCAACAGCTATTACGAGGCAGAAGGCGCAAGGCACGCGCGGCCCGAGCGAGGCTTGCTGACCCGTCCTTCGCTGAACCAAGTGATGGATTATCGCAGCCATGTCGATGGCGCGATTGCAGATGCTCTGGCGGGTTTCCCAGAAGCATTGCTCGATCTCGTCGAGCTTGGCCTCAATCATGAACAGCAGCATCAGGAATTGCTGCTCACCGACATATTGCATCTCTTCTCCCGCAATCCTCTCAAGCCCGCCTATTTGCTGACACCGCCAGAGCGCGCCGCTGAACCGGGGCCGGTGCAATGGATCGAGGGCAGGACCGGTGTCCAGAAGGTCGGCCATGAAGGTCCGGATTTTGCGTTTGATTGCGAAGGGCCCCGCCACGACGTTCTGCTTCACCCATATGCGATTGCCAATCGTCCGGTTACCAACGGCGAGTGGCTGGCCTTCATCGAAGACGGCGGCTATCGCGAGGCCCGCCACTGGCTGTCCGACGGCTGGGCCTGGGTAAAGGCAGAAGCCATCGAGGCGCCCTTATACTGGAACCGTGCATCCGATCGGGAATGGGCCGAGTTCGGACTGGCCGGCGATCACAGCTTGGATCCGTCGGCTCCGGTCAAACATGTCAGCCACTATGAAGCCGATGCATTTGCCACATGGGCCGGCGCGCGACTGCCGACCGAAGCGGAATGGGAAGTTGCCGCCAATGATGGACTGCCCGGCACTGGTGCCGTCTGGGAATGGACCGGCAGCGCCTATCTACCCTATCCCGGTTTCAAACCCGCCGATGGCGCGGTCGGGGAATATAATGGCAAGTTCATGTCAGGACAGTCGGTCCTCAAGGGAGGCAGCATTGCCACGCCGCCCGGCCATGCCCGGCCAAGTTACCGGAATTTCTTCTACCCCCATCAGCGCTGGCAGTTCTGCGGATTGCGGCTAGCCAAAGATATCTGACGCAAAGGACCACCCCCATGGACATGACCACTACGCTTGTTGATCATACCTTTCGCAAGGATGTAAGGCGCTGTTTTGAAAAACAGACTTTTGCGATTCCGGCGCGCTGGCTTTATGACCGGCGGGGATCGGAATTGTTCGAGGAGATTACCGATCTTCCCGAATATTATCCGACCCGGACCGAGACCAAGCTGCTGATCGACAACGGGTCGGCCTTTGCAAAATCGATCGGACCGAAGCGCGCGGTGATCGAATTTGGTTCGGGCAGTTCGACCAAGACTCCTCACTTGCTTAAAGCGATCGACCCTGCCGCCTATGTGCCGATCGACATTAGCGGCGAGTTTCTGAAGCATAGCGCATCGCTGCTGCAGGAGGAATTTCCGGACCTGCCGATCCATCCCGTCGAGGCCGATTTCATGAAACGCGTGGCGTTACCGGATGCCGTTGCGGATATGCCGAAACTGGGCTTTTTCCCTGGCTCGACAATTGGCAACATGATCGCCCGCACTTCGGTCGACCTGTTGCGTTTCATGCGCGAAACATTGGGCGAAGGCGCGCAGCTTCTGATCGGTTTTGACCGGATCAAGGACGAACAGATATTGGTCGATGCCTATGATGATGGCGCCGGCGTAACCGCGGAATTCTCGTTAAATCTGCTTCACCGGATCAACCGCGAACTGGACGGTAATATTCCCGTTGAACAATTCCGGCATGTTGCCATCTGGAACGATCTTTACGCCCGGATCGAAATCTATCTCGAAGCACAGGCCGATGTAGAATTTTCCATCGACGGGAACGGCTATGCCTTGTTGAAGGGCCAGAGGTTGCACGTTGAAAACAGCCACAAATATGGCCTGCGCGATGCACGATTGATGTTGAGGGCGGGCGGCTGGACGCCGTTGCACGAATGGAGCGACGAGCAGAATTATTTCACCCTCATGCTGGTCGAAGCGCACCCCTATAAGCACGCGCCTTAAGCACTATTTGTCGGTATTGGTGGCCTGATCCAGTTTGCGGTATTGGGCGCGCCAGATTGTGATCCATTCATAAGCGCCGCGGCATTCATTCATCGCGCTGGCATCGATCAGGCGGAATGCGTCGCCATCCCAGACGTAATTTTCGGCGCTGCCGCAGTCACCAACGCCGCGACCTTTGCCATAGCTGCTGAGTGTCTGGTCCTGTTCGTTCCAGCTGACGTTGACCAGCAACGGCTGATTGCCCTCTCCACCCCATGATGGCTGGCGATCAAATTTGGCCGGGGTGAAAGTCCAGCCCGCGCTATCGTCTTTGCGATATTCGCCGACATAAGGCGCACTGGAAAAATTATAGGCGCCAGCGCCGCAGGAAATCAGCACCAACGCGCGATATACATCTCCGCGCTTGCCAAGCGGATACGCCTGATCCTCGACCAGCCCGTAGCGGTCTTCCTTGCATTTCGAATCCTCGGCGAGGGCAACAAGGGATCCCGCTTCGGGGACCAGCTTTGCGGTTTCCCACTGGTCGACAACGATGATAGGGGCCTGGGTCGCCGTGGCTTGGAACGGCCGCTTGCCCTTGGCGACCAGAGCGGTGTCGGTACCGGAGCGGTCTTGCTTCTGGTCGATGTAACGTAGCGCCGCAGATGAACCGGCCAGCGAAATATGTGTGATATTTTCGCCGGTGGGGTCTTGGACGACCAGCCGCTTGCCCTTGATGATCGCATCAGCGACTTTTTTGGCATCTTCGCCGACAATTTCGATTGGATAGTCGCCCTCGACGATCGGGCCGGTGTCAACCAGTTCGTTATCAACCATCATTTTGTAACGATCGAATCCCTTGCCGTCGAACAGGACGCGAATCTTGAAAATATCATCCTTGCCAGCCGTACGAATGATCGAGATCGGGCCACCCCAGTCGTCAAAGCGCGCGCCGCCCTCTTCCGCCAACAACGACACCGCCTCGCAATTTCCTATATTGTCGCAGCCGACGGCCCAGTCCTTGAATGTCGGGATTTCACCCGGCTGTGGCACCGGCAAGGCGGCTGATGTGGCGATGGTGGCAAATATGCCAGCGAGGAATGTGATTGGGGGCATAATTGCAATCTAGCCAGTTTGTCCGACAATCGCTAGTGGCTTGTGATATCACGACGAACAGCGCGAAAGGCACATAATGAAAGCAATCGGCATAATCGGATCGGGGCAAATGGGTGCCGGTATCGCACAGGTTTCGGCTCAGGCAGGCTATCATGTCTATCTATCCGACGTCAGTCTGGAAATCGCGGAACGCGGCAAGGCCGGTATTGCCAAGCAGCTGACGCGACTGGTCGACAAGGATAAGATCGATCAGCAAACGGCTGAAACTACGCTGTCTCGTATCGAACCGATCGTGCAGCTCGACCCGATGGCCAATGCGGATATCATCATCGAGGCCGCCACCGAGCGCGAAGAAATCAAGCGCCAGATTTTTGCTGCTGCTTCCGAAGTTCTCGGCCATCAGGCAATATTGGCGAGCAATACCTCGTCGATCTCGATCACCAGACTGGCGCAGTCTGTCAAAGATCCGTCGCGCTTCGTCGGGGTGCATTTTTTCAATCCGGTTCCTTTGATGGGTCTGGTCGAGGTCATTCGCGGTCTCGCCACCAGCGACCAGACCGCAGCAATGGCGAGCGACTTTGCGAAAGCGGTCGGCAAGTCACCGGTTATGGCCAAGGATTCGCCCTGCTTTGTCGTCAACCGTATCCTGCTGCCGATGCTGAACGAGTCGTTTTTCGCGCTCGGCGAAGGCACGGCGTCGATGGAAGATATCGATCGCGGTATTCAACTGGGCCTCGGCCATCCGATGGGGCCGATCACGCTGGCTGACCTTATCGGTCTCGATACATTGCTGGAAATCCTCCGGGTGCTGCAGAATGATTTTGGCGATCCGAAATATCGCCCGGCGCCGATATTGATGAAATATGTCGAAGCCGGCTGGCTGGGTCGCAAGACGGGCAAGGGCTTCTATGATTATTCCGGCGAAATCCCGGTTCCGACGATGTAAATATATCTTCATTCACCCGAAGCTTTTCGGACAATGAAGATCATAATGTAGCAACCGTCCTTCGACAGGCTTAGGGCGCGGATTTAGGATGATAAGCCGATGAGTGACGAAATCAGAGACTTCAACATTGATATCCCGAAGACCGCACTGGACGATCTGGAAATCCGGTTGCGCCACGTCCGCTGGCCCGATCCGGAACCGGTCGATGACTGGTCTCAGGGCATACCGCTCGAATATGTCAAAACCATCGTTGAACATTGGCGGACCAGCTATGACTGGCGGCGCTGCGAGGATGAGCTCAAACAATATAGCCATCATCTGACCGAGATCGATGGCGTCGATATCCATTTCATGCATATTCGCTCGCCGGAAGCCCACGCACGGCCGCTCATGATCACCCACGGCTGGCCTGGTTCGATTATCGAATTCATGGATGTGATCGGTCCGCTGACCGATCCGGTTGCTTATGGCGGCGAGGCAAAAGATGCCTATCATCTGGTGGTGCCGACCCTGCCGGGCTTTGGTTTCTCCGGTAAGCCCACCGCGACCGGTTGGGGAATGGAGAAAATTGCCCAGGCATGGGACGTGCTGATGACCCGGCTCGGCTATGACCGCTATTTTGCCCAGGGCGGCGATTGGGGCGGCATGGTGACATCGGTTATCGGCGCGCAAAATCTCGGCCATTGTGCGGGCATCCATGTAAATCTGGTGGTCACAGGTCCTCCGTCAGAAGAGATGCTGGCCAACCCGACGCCGCAAGAGCAAGCTGCGCTGGCGCATTATGGGGAATATCAGTCGCAGGGCTCGGGCTATGCCGAAATCCAGCGGACCCGTCCGCAGACACTCGGCTATGGTCTGGCCGATTCTCCCGTTGGGCAGATGGCGTGGATCATGGAAAAATTCCAGGGCTGGGCGGAAGGCGCTAAAGCGCCCGATGAAAATTTCGACTGCGATCGGTTGCTCGACAATGTCATGATCTATTGGCTCAACAACGCCGGAGCATCCTCGGCGCGGCTGTACCGCGAAAGTTTCGGGGCAGTGAATGTCGACCCCGTTGCCATACCTTCAGGTTGCAGTATTTTCCCCAACGAAATAATCACTCCTTCGCGCCGCTGGGCAGAGCAACGGTTCAAGGATTTGAAATATTGGAGCGAGCCGGAAAAAGGCGGCCACTTCGCCGCGATGGAGGTCCCGGAACTGTTCGTGCAAGAAGTACGCGCCTGTTTCGCTACTATGGAGCTGTAACAAGCTGTGCTGGCCTTGATCACCCGGCGGATTATGACGGCAATCCCGACGCTGCTGGTGATCATTTTGGCTTCTTTCTTCCTGATGCGGCTGGCGCCCGGCGGGCCGTTTGACGGGGAACGTCCGCTCGATCCGGCGACGCAGGCTGCGTTGCAACAAGCCTATGGCCTCGACCGGCCGCTCTGGGAGCAGGCGTGGCTTTATGTGTCACGACTGGTGCAGGGCGATTTCGGGCCATCTCTGGTCTATCGTGACTTCACCGTATCGGAGCTGATTGCACAGGGGCTGCCGATTTCCCTGATGCTCGGAGGGCTGGCAATATTATTGGCCTTGGCCATCGGTGTGACAGCAGGGCTATTCGCCGCTGTAAGAGCGGGGCAGGCGGCAGACAAGACGATCATGATGTTTGCGACCGTCGCCACCGCGCTGCCGACCTTCGTTACCGGCCCCGCGCTGGCGCTACTATTTGGTCTATGGCTCGGCTTGCTACCGGTATCGGGGACCGGTGAGGGTATCACATGGCTGATCATGCCGGTGGTTGCGTTGGCACTGCCGGTGTCCGGCGCGATTGCCAAGCTTACCCGCGCCGGACTGGCCAGCGTGCTCAAGCAGGATCATATCCGCACCGCTCGGGCCAGAGGGCTTTCGGAAACCAAAATCCTGTTCAAACACGGGCTACGGCCAGCCCTGGTTCCGGTAGCCAGCTATCTGGGTCCTGCAGCGGCAGGCCTGTTGACTGGAGCGGTCGTGGTCGAGACCGTTTTCGGCCTACCGGGACTGGGCCGCTATTTTGTCCAGGGTGCGCTCAACCGCGACTATCCGCTCGTGCTCGGTGTGGTCACACTCTACGCGGCGCTGATCATCCTTTTCAACCTGTTCGCCGATCTGATCTACGGCTGGCTCGATCCCAGAATGCGGGAAGGGTGACGTAATGTTAAAACGCCATTTTCCGTTGTTGATCGTTCTGATGCTTGTAACGTTGGCGCTATTGCTGCCGTTGCTGCTTCCGTGGAATTACGACCAGATTGATTGGGATGCGGTTCGCTCGCCGGCGTTCAGTGGATCGCATATTTTCGGTACCGATGAAATTGGCCGGGATCGTCTGGCGCGACTGGCAGCCGGAACGCAGATCACGCTGATGGTCGCTATCGCGGCGGCGCTGGTTTCGCTGATCGTCGGCATCGCCTGGGGAGCGACCGCAGGCTGGATCGGCGGCCGGGTCGACGAGGCGATGATGCGGATTGTCGACGGTCTCTATGCCTTGCCCTTCATGTTCATCGTCATTCTGCTGATGGTGGTATTCGGGCGGTCAATATTGCTGGTCTTTGTCGGCATCGGACTGGTTGAATGGTTGACTATGGCGCGGGTGGTCAGGGGGCAGGTAATGGCGCTCAAACAGCGACCGTTCATCTTGGCTGCGGAGGCTGCAGGGACGCCATCAATCACAATCATATTGCGCCACATATTGCCGAATATTGCCGGCGTCGCGCTGGCCTATCTGATGCTGACCGTGCCGCAAGTGGTGATGGTCGAGAGTTTTCTATCCTTCCTCGGTCTGGGTGTGCAGGAACCGCTGACCTCACTCGGCATATTGGTCAAGGAGGGTGCTGACGATATGGATATGGCCCCGCTCGGGCTGCTGTTGCCCGGCGCTGTGCTGGTGGTGATCCTGGTCTGTCTGACGATCGAAGGCGAACGTTTGCGGGATCGCTTCTCGTGAGCCTTTATGAAATCCGCAATCTCGCCGTGGATATCGAAGGGCATCGGCTGGTTGAAGAGGTCAGCCTCACGGTCGAGCCGGGCCAGTGCACGGCGATCATCGGCGCATCCGGTTCGGGAAAAAGCCTGACCTGCCTGACCCCGTTTGGGCTGACACCGGGCATCGCCACCGGCTCGATCCGGTTGGATGATATTGATCTCGTCCATGCCGATGCCGGTCAATTGAGAGATGCGCGTCGCAGGCTAACCGGTTTTATATTCCAGCAGCCACTGACCGCGCTGACCCCGCATCTGACGGTCGGCGCGCAATTACAGGAAGCGACGATGCAGGCGGGCGCGACGCGGCCTTCGCGGCATGATCTGGTGCGACAGCTCGAACGGGTTGGTCTTTCCCGGCCCGCCGAGCGGCTCGACCAGTTCCCGCACCGCTTATCCGGTGGCGAGCGCCAGCGGGTGATGATCGCCGCCGCTATTGCGCACAGTCCCAAATTGCTGATCGCCGACGAACCGACCAGCGCCCTCGACGCTTCCTTGCGCGCCGAGATCATGGACCTGCTCGACCAGCTACGCGCCGAGCAGGGGCTGGGGATGCTGCTGGTCAGCCATGACCTTGCCTCGGTCGAGGGGCATGCCGATCAGCTGGTGGTGATGGATCGGGGTGGGGTATTGGAAAGCGGTTCGGCTGCTGTTGTGATTGCCCGTCCTGCAGAAGATTATACGAGGCGCCTGATCGCTGCTACGCCGCGTCTTGATGAGCCATCCCCGGAGCTAGGCGAGCCTGGCGATGTCCTGCTCGAGACCGAGGATGTCGCGGTCGAATTTCAACGGTCCGGCTGGCGTCGCGGCAAAATCGCCGCTGTAGTCGATGCAGCTATCATGATCAGGCAGGGTGAATCCCTCGCCTTGGTCGGAGGGTCTGGTTCGGGTAAGTCGACGCTCGGGCGGGCTATCGCCGGTATCGGGCCGGTCACCAAGGGCGAGATTCGATGGCAGGGAAGGGCGCTTCCCGAGCGCCGCAAACGCGGTCTGGAAATGCGGAGGATGATCCAGCCGGTATTTCAGGATCCGGTCGCCAGCCTTGATCCGCAATGGAAGGTCATCGACATCGTCGCCGAACCGCTGCGCAATCTGCGTCCAGACCTGACCAAGGCTGAGCGGAATGACATGGCACGGCGGGCCTTGTCGGATGTTGATCTGACCGACGATTTCCTGACCCGCGTACCGGCCAGCCTGTCGGGTGGTCAGGCGCAGCGGGTTGCGATCGCTCGGGCGATCATCGCTTCGCCACAATTTCTGGTGCTCGACGAGGCGACTTCCGCGCTTGATCCGCTGGTGGGCGCGGAAATTCTTGCCTTGCTCGCCCGATTGCAGCGGGAGAACGGACTGAGCCTTTTGTTCATCACCCACGATATTGCCGCTGCCCGTCGATTGTGCCACCGGATCGCGGTGATGGATGACGGTCACATTGTCGAAACCGGTGATATGCAGGCGGTGATCGATAATCCCCGCCATTCGGCAACGCAAAGGCTGGTCGCCGCCACTTAAAAAAGGGCCGCTCGATTGCCCGAGCAGCCCCCTTTTTCAGCGTTATTTTTGTGAATTTAGAACGAGACGCCGAGAGTGAACACAATTGCGCTGTCAGTGAAATTGTTGACCGCTGGCGCGTCGGTATCGGTATAGGCCAGGGTTGCGGTCAGATTGTCGGTAACCGCCCAATCGACGCCGAGCATCCAGTCGACATAGTCATTGTCGCCGAGAACACCCGTTGGATTGCCCAAAGAGCCGTCATTGATGCCGATATTGGCATTCAAGGTGATAGGCGTGTTCGGAATGCCTGCCGATGCGCCGGTATAGATATAGACATTGTCGGAATTTCCGAGACTGTCCTGGCTCCAAGCATAAGCGATTCCGCTTTTGATTTCCACCGGACCGATTGAACCGGCGACCGAAGCATAAGGCTCGAAATAGTCGCTTGGGCCGGCGAGGCCGCCTTCACCATTGGGGTAGATGAAATATAGCAGTCCGACATCGAGTGTCAGGCCGGATGTCACTTCACCGGACCAGCCGCCGTACACGTCTAGCTCCGTATGGCCATATGTGGCGCTGTCTTCGATGGAAGAGCCCCAGGTTCCGACATAGAAACCGCTTTCGTGAGCGACATCAATGCCACCCTGGATTGCAATGTCGCCATCGGAAAAGGACAGGCCGCGAAAACGGTAATCTGAAGTGACCGCGGCATTTCCTGAGATTGTGATCGCGCTGGGCGCGTCGGCGTCCTGAGCGAAAGCCGGTGTCGCCGTGGTGGCGAGCAGGATGGCCGAGAGGCCGGCGAGGTTCAGTTTGGCTTTTTTGCCAAGAATATTCATATTGGACGTGCGCATGGAAATCCCTTTCTCGTTGATGCGAATCGCCCCTCCTGTATTCTGTCTCGGCTGTCTTTTTATTGCGCCAGATGCCCCGAACGCGAACAGTCTCTAAACATGTAAGGGAAAGCTGGTCTAAATTATTGCGCCGCACAAGAAAGAAAACGACAGAATAGATGACATAAATTGAAAATGTTGCACTTGCGCAACAAACCGGTTCGCGGTCGCTTAAAATTTAGGCGGATATGATTCAGAGTGGCTAATAATGCGTCACTTCATGCTCCGGGCTATCAATATCAGCCGCCGGTCTGGTGCACTTGCTTATTTGGACGCAGTCGATTCTGACTCGCTCATCGTGGGTTGCGAACCGGCTTCAAGTTTGATCGTTCCGCCCTCTGGCAGCGATTTGATATGGACGTCGCGCTGCGGGAAGGGAATCTCGACGCCATGTTCCTTGAACAGGTCCCAGACCCGTTTCAGAATTGCTGCTTTGAAATTACCGACCCCCGACTGCGGGTCCTTGATCCAGCAGCGGATTTCGAAATTGACGCTATTGTCTCCGAATTCCAGCATCCAGACGACCGGCTTGGGATGGTTGAGCACGCGCGGTACATCGACGCAGGCCTGTTTCATCAGATCAATCGCCTGATCCATGTCGGTATTATAGGATACGCCGACCGGGATGCTGATCCGGACATTCGGGCTCGAGTAAGACCAGTTTTCAACTTCGCGGGTCATCAGATCCTCGTTCGGGATCAGATGTTCCTTTCCTTCGCGGGTGAGCACCGAGACCGCTCGCACCCCGATCTTGTTGACCCAGCCGTATGTATCGCCGACCGCGATCACATCACCGGGCTTGATCGAACGATCCATCAGCAGGATGATTCCGGCGATCAGGTTGCCGATGGTTTTCTGCATGCCGAAACCGATAGCCAGACCAAAAGCACCGGAGAAGACCGCCAGCGCGGTCAGGTCGATGCCCAGTATGTCGAGGCCAAGCACGAAAGCACCAGTGAAAATCGCGACAATTGCAAGCTTCTGACCCAGAACTTTTTGTGCGCCATCCAGCTGGCTGTTGCCGATGACATGCGTGACTATTTTCATCAAGGCGCGGGCCACTGCGAATAGCATGACGGCGGTCATCGCCCCGGTCACGATCCACCATAAGGATATCCGGCGCGACCCGAGGTCAAAGCCCACCCGCTCCATTGCCTCTGCGATCGGCGCGATGCCGCCGACCAGACCGGAGCCGATGGTAACAAACAGAGCCAGACCGATGGCAGTGCCCAGCCAGTCCGGCATCCGCACCCCGCGGATCAGGTCATTGGCAAACAGGCCCACCGTGATCGCGATGGTGAGAGAAAAGACGACCTGGGCGATCAGATGCCAGGGATAGGCGGCCAGAAATATGCCGCAAAGGATGAACGTGGTCGCCCGGCGGGTCATGTCGCGAATTCGGCGACCGGCAAGCTCGCTTTCGTAGCCTGCGCGCGCTTCCCAGAGGTGGCGCAGCTTGGGTCCGATATATTTGCTGAGATACCAGCCTGCCGTCAGAGCGATTGCGGCAAGCCCCGCAGCGATTATACCTTCTATATATTGGAGGTTGCGCGGCGTATCGGGAGCCAGCGTTTCCAGATATTTAAGGGCGTTATCAATCATGATCGCGCACTGTGGTAATGTTCAAAGCCTTTGGCAAGGTCCGCTATCAAATCGTCCGGGTCTTCCAGGCCAATATTCAGCCGCACCAGCGGTCCTTTTCCGGACCATTTTGTTACCGTGCGGTGCTTTGCAGGATCGACCGGAAGCGCGAGGCTCTCAAATCCGCCCCAGCTATAACCGATCCCGAACAGCGACAGCGCATCAATGAAAGCAGTACGGCCTTGGTCGTCGCCGTCCGATAGTTCGAATGAAAACAGACCCGACGCGCCCTTGAAATCCCGCTTCCAGATTTCATGACCCGGACAATCGGGCAGGGCGGGGTGGAGGACCAGACCGACTTCGGGCCGTTGCTTCAGCCAGTGCGCAATTTTCAGCCCGCTGGCTTCATGTTGCCGCAGACGGACGTCGAGCGTCCTGAGGCCGCGCGCTGCAAGATAGGCGTCGTCCGGAGAGACCACCTGACCCAGTTGCTGGGCGGTGCGACGTAGTCGGGCCCAATATTTGTCATGGGTGGTAACCGCGCCCATCATCACGTCGCTATGGCCGACAATATATTTGGTCGCGGCAGTGATCGCGATATCGACACCATGTTCCAGCGCCGGAAAGAATCGCGAGGTCGCCCATGTATTGTCGAGCAGGGTGATTATGCCGGCAGCCTTCGCGGCTCTACAGATCGCCGGGACATCCTGAACCTCGAAGGTCAGGCTGCCCGGACTTTCCATCAAAATAGCCTTTGTGTTCGGACCGAACAGGCTGGCGATATCGGCACCGATCAATGGATCATAATAGCGCGCGGTGATGCCCATCCGCTTGAGGAAGGCATCGGCAAAGCTGCGGCTGGGGTCATAGCTGCTGTCGGTCAGCAGGACCTCGTCGCCCGGCTTCAAAATCGCCAGCAGCGCACAGGAAATGGCGGCGACACCCGAAGGATAGAGCATGGTCCCGGCCGCGCCGGGCTCCATTTCGGTCAATGCTTCTGCCAGCGACCATTGGGTCGGAGAACCACGGCGGCCGTAGAAAAAGCGGCCATCGTCATTGGTTTTCAGGCCATCCCTGAGATGGGCGACATTGTCGTAAAGATGCGTGCTACCGCGCCATACGGGCGGATTGACCACGGCCCCGGTCCAAATTTTCCGACGACCACCGGTAACTACCTGCGTCGCGGGCTTTTTTGAACCAGAGTCGTTATCGGCCAACTATTGTTCCAGCAGCGCTGTCATCGTCAAGCAGTTGCTTTCGGGGTGTCCGCATCGGCGCCCCATTCGGCCCAGCTGCCATCATAAAGCGCGGTTTTCTCTGCGCCGGCAACGGCCGCTGCAAAGGAAACCACCGCTGCTGTCATTCCCGAACCACAGGTGGTGACCAGCGGTTTGGAGAGGTCGACGCCAGCGTCAGCGAAGATTGCGTTGATTTCCTCGGCACTTTTCCACGTTCCATCAGCGTTGAAGAAGCTGCTGTGGGGAATATTGATCGAACCGGGGATATGGCCAGAGGCTGTAGCACCACGAGGGTCGGGGGTTTCGCCGCTGAACCGGTCGGCAGGCCGTGCGTCGACAACCTGCTCTTCCTTGCTGTGTAAATTGGCGAGCAGATCTGCCTTGGTGCGGACGTCCTTGTCATCTTTCCAGACGGTGAAATGGCGGTGACGCAGGGCTTCCTTGCCGGTTTCCAGCGGCCGGCCTTCGGCTTTCCATTTGGCGATGCCACCATCGAGAATGGCAACTTCATGCGCACCAAAAATGGTAAGCATCCACCAGGCGCGCGCTGCGCTCTGGAGCGGGCTGTCATCATATAATACTATGCGGCTGCCATCACCCAATCCAAGTGACTGCATGCGGCTGGCAAATTTCTCGGCCGGCGGAAGCATGTTTTCGATCGGGTTGCCGGCATCGGTCAATTCGCTCAGGTCCATGAATACTGCGCCGGGGATATGGCCCGCCTCATATTCCGCTGCAGGATTGCGTCCGGCATCGGCCATGAATTTTGTCGCGTCGACAATTCGCAAATCGGACGCACCCAATTCATTGGCCAGCCACTCGGTCGTTACCAGCAATTCCATATTAAACTCCTCATGCCCGCAAATATTTGCGCTTTTCGACCCGCCGTTTAGCGATTCGATTTCCTGACGTCGAGGCTATAACGCATTGCTCCGCGAATCCACCGCTTATGTGGTCTTTTTACATGGAATATCGGCGCTGTGGTCCACGATTTGCACCACAATCAGTACCGTTCGCTGGCGCGACCTGAATATATCATCCTTCAGCGAACCGGCGGTGGCCAAGCGGGGCAAAGCTGCGCGGCCCCAAATCCAGCCGCAAAGGTGCCAGTTTCGGGCGCTGTGGCTGATGTTCCTGACCAACCAGATAGGCTGCGGTCTGGAAATATTCGAATCCAGCGCCATCGGTAAATTCGATCGAGATTTGCACCAGCGGCACGAACAGAGCCTGTGAGCGGAATATGATTGGATCGATGCTCGTCAACGGCACGCGCAATTCGGTCCTGACCGTCTCGGTTTTACCGGCCAGTAGACTGGGAATGACGTGCAGTGGCGGGAGGTCGTCCGCCACGGGACGACCGCTGCTATGCTCTGCGGCCTGAACCATCGCGCCATGGACCTTGATGCCGGTCAGAACTTCGTCGCCCTGATTGGAAAGCGTCAGCTCGAACCCCACCACCGCGTTGAACAAGGTTGCGTTGGCCTTGTGGGGCTGAAAGCCTATCGCAATTACCGGCACATGTTGCTGTGGTTCCGGTAGTTTTGGGACTGGGTCAGTTTGGCTGGTTTCCAGTCGTTCAACTTTTGTGGCAGTCGATATTCTGGAGGAAGTGCGATATGTCCGCCACATATACATCCCACCCAGCAGCACGAAAAACAGGGCTGCGACCAGCAGAAGCAGCCAGTCGTTAGACTCGTTCGACTCATTCGAAACATTTCGCGATGCAGGCTCCGGCCGGGCTTCGCCTGTGGTTTGATTGGCATCGGTCTCCTCGATGGTCACGTCCGGCGTCGCGGACTGTTCCTCCGTTACCGCTGATGGATTTTCCGTTGTCGGCTCAGGGTCCGGCGGGGCTATTGCCTCGGTGGCGCCGGCGCGGAGCGGTGCCTGTCTGACCGGTGGTGGCGGTTGACCGCTTCCGCTGTCGGCGGGTCCGGCTATCGGATCGACGGATTGCGCCGGTGCTCTTGCAGGCGCGGCGCGCGGGGTAACAACAGGCGGTCGTGCCAGTGGAATTTCTTCGTCAACAGGCCCCTGCAGGACATTCTGGTCCGATGCCTGACCAGGGCCGGGGGGCAGCGAATAGCCCTCCAGTGATGGCCGGCTTTGAGGAGTGGGCAGTGGATCTTCGCTCGACACTTGAGCCATAGCGAGTGCGTTCGGGAACAGTAGCAAAACTGCGCCAGCCAAAATCATTCTCAAGCCAATATGTGCGACCGTCTGGAAAACAACCATATCCCCGTTCATCTCTCGGACAAATTGCGGCCCGATCCGCTGAACGGTCGATGAATGTAGCAGGGGTGATGACATGAAGCGCCCCGTGCATTAGATGGTCGGAATGACAAATGATCCCTCCTCTCCGTCCGCCCCGAAATTTCTGGGCAAGGCAAGCGCAATGCCCTCCTCTCCGGAAGAGGCCATCCTCGATTATGTTCCCAATCCCCGCGCAGGCGAGCTCTATCTGACGCGCTTCGCCGTGCCGGAATTCACCTCGCTTTGCCCGGTAACCGGTCAGCCGGATTTTGCCCATCTGGTGATCGACTATGCGCCGGATGAAACCATCGTCGAATCCAAGTCTCTCAAACTGTTTCTCGGGTCGTTCCGCAATCATGCCGCTTTTCACGAAGACTGCACTGTCGGGATCGGCAAGCGTCTGTTCGACGAAATGAAGCCAAGATGGCTGCGGATCGGTGGCTATTGGTATCCGCGCGGCGGCATTCCGATCGATATATTCTGGCAATCGGGCGAGCCGCCCAAAGGACTATGGATTCCCGAACAGGGCGTCGCATCTTATCGGGGCCGAGGCTGATGACGCATAAATTCTATGGTGGACCACTGTCGCTCTATTCCGGCAAGGCGCGGGCCTATCTCGACTGGAAAGGGGTGGATTACGAGGAGATTCTCAGTAGCACGGAAGTCTACAAGACGATTATCGTGCCGAAAGTGGGCCGTCCGGTCATTCCGGTGATGGTCACCGAAGCAGGCGAAACGCTTCAGGACACGACGCTGATCATCGACCATTTCGAAGCCGAGATCGGTGGACCGTCCGTCTATCCCGATACGCCGAAGCAGCGGCTGGTGGCGTTGCTGATGGAAGTGTTCGGTGACGAATGGCTGGTGATTCCGGCGATGCACTATCGCTGGAACTATAATGAAGAATGGGTCTACGGCGAATTTGGTGCCGTCGCAGCGCCGGAAGCCAACAAGGAAGAGCAGATGGTCATCGGTCGCGAGCGCGGTCAGGCGTTCAAGGGCTTTTGCCCGATATTGGGGATTAACGAGCTGACTATCCCTGCGATTGAAGCGAGCTATGAAGCGCTTCTGGCCGATCTCGACCGGCATTTTGCCCAATATGATTATCTTCTCGGCTCGCGCCCCTCGATCGGCGATTATGGTCTGATCGGGCCGCTATATGCCCATCTCTATCGCGATCCCGCATCGGGCGAGATCATGAAACGTCTGGCCCCGCGCGTTGCCGCCTGGGTCGAACGCATGGTGGATGTCAAAGCGCCGCTGTCGGGTGAATTTCTGCCCGATGACGAAGTGCCTGAAACGCTGATTCCGGTGCTTGAACGGATGATGGGTGAACAAATGCCTTTCCTCCAGACCACAGCCGATATGCTGGCGACTTGGGCTGAAGGCAATCCGGACGCGGACTTGCCCCGTGCCGTCGGCATGGCTGAATTTACGGTCGAAGGAGTCTCCGGACAGCGGATGGCGCCGCCGTTCAGCCTGTGGATGTTGCAGCGCGCGCTGGAATATTATCAAGGACTGGAAGGCGCCGAAAAATCAGCCGCAGATGAATTTCTGTCGACGATCAACGGTGCTTCGACCTTCCAGAATTTTCGGATGAAACTGCCGTTATTGTTCGAAAATTTCAAGCTGGCGCTGGGTTAATCTAAGAAACTGACAGGAAATTTGGCACAATAATTTAGTTTCCCCTATCAATCGGCCGTCGCAAATCTTATTGTCTACACTATGAGCAGTATTCCTCACCAACACAGCATTGCGATCGAGCCCGGTGATATCGATTTCATGGGCCATGTGAACAATGCCAATTATCTGACATGGGTGCAGGATGCCGTGATCGCGCACTGGCAGAAAATTGCCCCGTCCGAAGCAGTGACAGCCCATTTATGGGTAGCGCTCAAACACGAGATTACATACCGCAAGCCGGCGTTTCTCGATGATGATGTTATTGCCGAAGTGCTGCTGGAAAAAGTCCACGGAGCCCGTGCCTTTTACAGCACCGTCATTCGTCGCGGTGAAGAAGTGCTCGCCGAAGTGCAGTCGAGCTGGTGCTGTATCGATGCCGACACCTTGCGCCCGACCCGCCTCGCGAAAGATATTGTCGCAAAATTCTTCGGTTAGCAACGATGAGCCATTCCGCCGCGCTTTTGCAGCGCAGCGCCGCCGCAATTAACGCATCAACCCGCCGATCAGGTTGCGAACGAAACGTCCGGCAACCGGGCCGGCAAGATCCGTAACCATCGAACCTACAGCGGAAGTCACCCCTGACTGCATCGGATTGGCGCGGGATTTTTTGCCCAGCATTGTCGAAGCGGCCATGCCCGCCGCTGAGCCCATCGCTACCTTGGCACCGCGGCTGAATGCCTTCTCCCAGATGCTCTTGGACTTGCGTGAGCGCTTACCCACCTCTTCGGCGCCCTTTTCCTCGACTTCTTGTGCGGTTTCAGTAGCGTCGATCACCTTTTGCGAAAGGATTTCTTCTGCGCTGTTTCGGTCGATCTCTACGTCATATTTGCCGTCGTAAGGCGAGATTGATCGCATGATCGCGCGTTCTTTGACCGTGACCGGCCCCAGACGAGAGCGCGGCGGCTTGATCAAGGTCCGCTGGACAATCGATGGCGCACCATCTTCCAGCAAGGTCGAGACCAGGGCTTCACCCACCCGCAATTCGGTGATCGCCTGCTCGACATCGAGATCGGGGTTGATCCGGAAGGTGTCGGCAGCAGCCTTGATCGCCTTTTTGTCGCGCGGAGTGAATGCGCGCAAAGCGTGCTGGACACGGTTTCCAAGCTGGCCGGCGATTTTCTGGGGAATGTCGATCGGGTTCTGGGTGACGAAAAAGACGCCGACGCCTTTCGAGCGGATCAGACGCACGACCTGTTCGATCTTGTCTTCCAGCGCCTTGGGTGCGTCGTCAAACAGCAGATGCGCTTCGTCGAAGAAGAAAACCAGCTTAGGCTTGGTCGGATCACCGACTTCCGGCAGCGTCTCGAACAATTCGGCGAGCAGCCAGAGCAGGAATGTCGCGTACAGCTTCGGGCTGCGCATCAGCTGGTCGGCGGCGAGCACGTTGATATAGCCGCGACCCTGATCGTCGCATTTGATGAAATCGTCGATTTCCAGAGCGGGCTCGCCAAAAAACTGGCCCGCGCCCTGGCTATCGAGTTGCAGCAACTGGCGCTGGATCGCGCCAACGCTGGCTTTGCTGACATTGCCATATTTGGCCGATAACTGCTTTGCGTTCTCTGCAGTATAAGCGAGCATCGACTGCAGATCGTCGAGGTTGAGCAGCAGCAACCCTTCTTCATCGGCAAAGCGGAAAACGATATTGAGCACGCCTTCCTGGGTGTCGTTCAGATCCATCAGGCGCGCGAGCAACAGTGGCCCCATTTCCGATATGGTGGTCCGGATCGGATGGCCCTGCTTGCCATAGAGGTCCCAGAATATTGCCGGATTGTCGGAATAGGCATAATCGCTCATGCCCAGTTCTGCTGCCCGTTCCTCGAGCTTGTCGGCATGTTTGAATTGCGAGGAACCAGCCATGGAAACCCCGGAGAGATCCCCTTTGACGTCGGCCACGAAGACCGGGACGCCATTGGCGGAGAAGCTTTCCGCCAGACCCTGCAGGGTGACGGTTTTGCCGGTGCCGGTCGCGCCAGCAATCAGGCCGTGCCGGTTGGCGCGGGAGAGATTCAGGCTTTGCTGCTCACCGCCGCCCAGTCCGAGAAATATTTCTGTTGCGTCGGCCATTGGCGGATTCCCTCAATTGTTTTGCAAAGCTGCGACTAGCTTGACGCAAAAAAAAGGCCGGCGTCAAGCGCCTGCCTTTTTCTGTTACATCTGTTTAGAAGTGCCTAGCTTTCCTGCAGGCGGACCGCGACAAATTCTGGATCGCGAGCACCACGGCGGACCTGCAGCAGCACCGCGTTGCGTTTGGAGCGTTTTACCTCGCCGATCGCCTTGTCCAGATCGGTTGCGCTGTTCACCGGCTGGCGATTGACGCTGGTGATCAGAAAACCGCGTTTAATGCCTTTCTGAGCGGCATCGCTGCTCGGATTAACGATCGATACGACAACACCTTTGGCCGTTGCAGGGACGCCGATTTGTCGTGCAATTACCGGGGTCAGGTCGACCACGGATAATCCCAGCGCATCGGCGGTTGCCTGGGCGCTGGCGCTGTCATCATCCTGATTCAGAGTATCGGCTTCTGCATCAGGATCAAATGTATTGCTGGCCAGTTCTTCTTCCGAAGGACGTTTGCCAAGCTTGGCATTGACCTTGATGGACTTGCCATTGCGAATCAGTTCGATCGGAACATCCGTGCCGACGGGAAGGTTGGCAACCAGATAAGACAAGGTTTGGTCAAGTGTGACCGTCTTGCCGTTCACCTTGGTGATCACATCGCCAGCCTGGATGCCGGCCTTTGCAGCCGCTTCGCCAGGCTCGACGCGCTGGACAAATTCGCCCAGGTTTTTCTCGAGACCAAGGGAGTCCGCGAGATCTTCCGAAAGCCCGCTAATCTGGACACCGAGATAACCGCGTTCGATCGTCTGTCCCTTTTTCAGCGTTTCGACGATCGGTCCTGCGACTTCGGCAGGAATGGCAAAGCCGATACCGACATTGCCGCCGGTGGGCGAGATGATCGCGTTGTTGATGCCGATGACATTGCCGTTGAGATCAAACATCGGTCCGCCGCTATTGCCGCGGTTGATCGATGCATCGGTCTGCAAGAAGCGGTCATAGGCACCGCCCTGACCGGTATTCCGGTGGATAGCCGAAATGATACCGGTGGTAACGGTTCCGCCAAGACCAAAGGGATTGCCGATCGCAATCACCCAGTCGCCGACGCGGGTTGCCGTGCTGTCGCCGAATTTGACGAACGGCAGCGGCTTGGCTGATTTGATCTTCAGGACAGCAATATCCGATGCAGCGTCACGACCGACCAGTTCGGCTTCATATTCCGTGCGGTCCGGCATGATCACTTTGATCGATTCAATCGTCGCGTTGCGGTTGCCCGGTGCAACAACATGGTTGTTGGTGACAACATAGCCATCGGCCGAGATGATGAAGCCGGAACCCAGAGACTGGGCCTCGCGGGTCTGTGCGCCGCCGCTGCCGCCCTGCTGATTGCCGAACAGGCTGCCGAACGGCGTGCCGGCGAAAGGATTGCTATTGTTCACCCGGACGCGCTGGGTGGTGGAGATATTGACCACAGCGGGCTGTAGCTGCTCGGTCAGGTCCGCAAAACTCATCGGTGCATTGGCACGTGGTACCACATTGCGCATCACCGAGCTGTCATTGGCGGCGGTTTGGGCACCGGCCGGGACGACGCCGGTCAAGGTTGCTGCACTGCCGGCCAAAAGCAAAGCTGTTGAAATTCCGTAAGCGTAACGCACTGATATTTTCCTCTCAAAATTCTGGCGGAACAAATGAATATCTGCCGCCAAATCCGTTCAAAATCACGCAAACAATGACGAGATTTTCATGAACGGAAATTGAATATTAGCATATTTTCTCGCCGATCTTAAGCGCAGAGCGGCGAGGCACTTCCGATGGCAACCTATTTGGGTGCGTGAAAGCCTTTGCGCAAGCCGCGAATCGCCCTTGGTCGAAAAAAACCGGCACTGTGCAGAAAAGACGACAAATGTAGTCGATCGTCTCTCCGCGACGACTATTGACCGCGGAACTGGCGCAGATATTCATTGTCCGGCGATAGGACGAACGAACTTTGCGGACCGTCTGGACTGCTCGGCAGGAACGTCGTTTCATAGCTTTTCATGGCTCGATAGAAATCATAGAATTTCGGGTCCTTGCCAAAGCTTTCCGCATAGGTCCGTGCGGCACTCGCATCGGCTTCAGCACGAATGATCTGGGCTTGCTTTGCGCCTTGCGCACGAATGGTCCGGGCTTCCTGGTCACGCGCGGTCCGCATTCTTTCATAGGCGCTATCGAGCGGCGTGCCGTCGGGCAGATCGGCGCGCTTGATCCGCACGTCGACAATTTCCGCACCATATTGGCGTGCGACCCGGTTGAGACCAGCCTGGATATTGTTCATCACCTGGCCGCGTTCGGGGCTAAGCAAGGCGGCAAACGGACGTTTGCCAAGTTCGTTTCTGAGCGCAGAGCCCAGGATCGGGCGGAGTTCTTCCGAAACCCGCTCTTCGCTACCGGCCGCGATATACATGCGCAGCGGATCGGTGATCCGGAAGCGGGCAAAGGCATCGACTTGCAGACGAAGCTGGTCGGTCGAGAGCACTTGCTGCTGTTCCATCTCGACGTCGCGGATGCGCTTGTCGATCCACACGACCTGCTCGATAAATGGTATTTTAGGCAGCAGTCCGGCACCGGTCTGGCCAAATGGGACGCCGTTTTGGTAACGGTTGATGATACGAACCGGTTCACCAAAGCGGACAACCACACCCTGGCGGGTCTCCGGCACGATTATCAGCGTGTTCAGCAAGGTGAACAGGGCGGCGATAATGATCACGCCAAGCGCGACTGGGTTTTGGAAAATCCGGTTCATCATTTGCCCTCCACGGTTGTAATGGGCTGCTGCTGCGACCGTTTCTTCAATTCCGGCAATGCCAGGTAAGGAGTAACGCCTCTTGCTTCGATAACCGTCTTGTCGACCTTGGACAGGACACGCTCCATTGTTTCATAATACATACGTTGCCGCGTCACGGTCGGGGCCAGTCGATATTCCTCGTAAACCTTGTCAAAGGCTGCGGATTCGCCTTGCGCCTGAGCGGTGAGCTGCTGCGCATAAGCGCGGGCTTCGTTGAGATAGGTCTGCGCGGTCTGCTGAGCGGCAGACACTTCCTTGAAGGCATCATTGACCTTGGCAGGAGGATCGGCCTTTTTGATCGCGATGCCGCGAATGACAACACCGGCACCATAGCCATCGAGCAATTGCTGCATATTGCGTTCGACCTGCTGTTCGATTTCGGTCCGTTCCGAACCGATAGTGTCATCGAGAGTGAAATTGGCAACCGATGCGCGCATCGCGGCTTCGGCCACTTCCCTGATCGTTTCCTCAGGTTCGGCGATCTGGAAAAGGAATAGTTCAGGTGCCTTGATGTTCCAACGCACCGAATAAGCGAGATCGACGATATTCTGATCGCCGGTCAGGATCAGCTTTTCGGTTTCACCTTCGGGAATGTCGATTGTCCGAATCTCTTCGACATCAAGCTTTGTGACTTGTTCGAGCGGATTGGGGAGCGAGAAATGCAGACCAGGTTGCATGGTCCGGGAATAGGAACCCAAAGATGTAACCACGCCGCGTTGTTGCGGGCTGATGCGGTGGATACTGCTCAGCAGGACCCAGAGGATGATAAAGCCGATCAGCAGGACAGGCCACCAGGGACGTCCGCCGGGGCGCGTTGGCATGCCGCCCTTGAAGCCGCCGCCGGTGCCTTTTTTAAACAGTTCTTCAAGAGAGCCGGCGCCTTTGCGCCCGCCGCCGGAAGATCCGCCTGGCGGATTGCCCCATGGATTGCGGGGGCCGCCGCCATTGCCATTGCCACCATCATTACCGCCGCCGTCATTGCCCCAAGGGCCAGCCATGTTCAAGATTGAGCCCAAAATCGATCTGCGGCGCGCTTCGCCGTTAATATTATCATTCATAGGTTCTTTATAGGTAGCACGCCGCCAGAAAAACAGTGTCAATCCGAGAAAAGTGTAACTATGTCGATCCGATGACCGATATTTCCACAATCGAAGCAGCGCTGGACGCTGTTGCCAAAGGCCGTTTCAGCGCCGTAAAATTTTCCGAAGGCCGTATCTCTCTGGTGCTCAACGTCGGCGGACTGGATGTACGAGAGCGCGGCCAGATCGAGATTGCGGTGAAAGGCAAGCTGTTAGGGCTGGAGGGTGTCGAGAAAGTCGATGTCGCCATGACCGCAGAAAAAGTCGAGCGGCGGCTGATCGCCGTGGCCAGTGGCAAGGGCGGTGTTGGCAAGTCCACACTTTCCACCAATCTCGCGATTGCCATGCAGCGGCTAGGTCGCAAGGTCGGAATGGTCGATGCCGACATATATGGTCCGTCGCAGCCGCGACTGCTTCATTGTGAAGGAATGCGACCCGAAGCCGAAGGCAAGCAGTTGATCCCGGTGCCCAATGATTATGATGTGCCGGTGCTGTCGATGGGCCATCTGGCGAAACCCGGACAGGCAATTGCCTGGCGCGGACCGATGGCAGGCAAGGCGCTTGAGCAGCTGATCGATGCCCATTGGGGCGATGTCGAGGAACTGATCGTCGATATGCCACCCGGTACCGGCGATGTGCAACTTTCTATGATGCAAAATCACAAGCCGGTCGGCGCGGTGATTGTTTCGACGCCGCAGGATCTGGCCTTGATGGACGCAACCCGCGCGGTTGATCTGTTCAACCAGGCAAAGATTCCGATCATCGGCATGGTCGAGAATATGGCCGGCTATCAATGTCCGCACTGCGGCGAAGTGAGCGATCCTTTCGGTGCAGGCGGGGCGGAAGCCGCTGCCAAGACCATGGGCATGCCTTTTCTGGGAAGAATCCCGCTTGATATCGAGATCCGCAAGTCTAGCGATGGTGGCACGCCACCGGCGTGCACCGACGATGTCCACGGACAGGCGTTCCGCGATATTGCCAAAAAGCTCGCGACATGGTTGGATAATCAATAAACGATTGGAATGGCATCATGCTGCTGCAAAGCGATCAGGAAATAACCGAACTGCTGACCTCGACCAGACGCATCGCTCTGGTCGGCGCGTCCAATAAGCCGCAGCGCGCGAGCAACGAGGTTCTCAAGTTTCTGCTCGAGCAGGGCTATGATGTGATTCCGGTCAATCCGGTTCTTGCCGGTCAGTCCTTACATGGTGTGACAGTGGTTGGATCGCTGGCGGACATCGAGGGTGAAATCGATATGGTCGATATCTTCCGCAATTCCGAGGCTGCTGGTGATGTTGTCGATGAAGCCATCGCGGCGGGTGCCAAATCGGTGTGGATGCAGCTTGCCGTGATCAACAAACCAGCGGCTGCGCGCGCGACTTCTGCCGGTCTCGAGGTGGTCATGGACCGCTGTCCGAAAATTGAAATACCGCGTCTGGGCCTGCTAAAGGAACCCCATGACGGCTGATCCCGAAAGCGAACAGGTCGAAGAATCCGCCTCCGGATTTAATCGTCGCAAATTCCTGATCGGCGGAGCTGCCGGTGTTGGACTGGTGGTCGCTTGGGCGGTCTGGCCGCGCAGCTACGAGCCCAATGTCGCGGCGACCGAGAATGAACAGGTCTTTGGTGCCTTTCTGAAAATATCCGAAGACGGGCAGGTCATCGTGGTCGTGCCGCAAAGCGAAATGGGCCAGGGCGTCTATACCGTGTTGCCGCAAATATTGGCCGACGAACTTGGCGCTGACTGGCGCACGGTTGCGGTGGAACCGGCACCGATCAATCCATTATACAGCAACGGCTTGCTGGCCGAGCAGTGGGCTGAATCCCTGATGCCGGCAGGCGCCGGAAAGCTGGCGAAAAATGCCGCGCTTCAATGGATCACGCAAAATGTAACTCTCCGCGATCAGTTCATGGTGACGGCGGATTCAACCTCCATCCCTGGTTTCGCGGGAAGGTTTCGCGAAGCCGGCGCGGCAGCGCGGGTCTTGCTAACCAAGGCAGCGGCTGACCGGTGGGATGTGGCCTGGGAAACCTGCACGGTCGAAAATGGTGTCATTTCCAGTGGTGATAAAAAGCTGCGGTTCGGCGAATTGGTGCGAGAGGCAGCCTTGCTGCCTTTGCCCGATCCTGTGCCGCTCCGGCCGGCCGGCGAAGGCAATCTGATCGGGCAGGACGTGCCGCGGCTTGACCTGCCGAGCAAACTCGACGGTTCTGCCAATTTCGCCGGTGATATCCGGCTTCCCGATATGGTGTTCGCCGCTATCCGCCAAGGGCCGATCGGCGAAACCCGGCTGAAATCCTTTAAGCGCGGCGGAGCGAGTAAGATCACCGGCTTCATCGACGTTGTCGATGGCGGGACATGGATTGCGGCGGTGGCCACCAACTGGTGGGCTGCCAATCGGGCCCTCGACAAGATGAGCCCGGTTTTCGAAACCAAAGGCTTCATGGCCGATAGCGACAAAATCGACACGGCTTTGCGCGAGGCGCTGGAAGACGGCCCGGGGATACGCTTCGTGTCGCGCGGTGATACCAACGGCGTGTTTGACGACGATAATATCTATCGTGCTCGCTATCACGCCGATGCTGCGCTGCATGCGCCGATCGAGACGCGAACCGCTACGGCAGAATATAAGGATGGCGGACTGGAGCTCTGGATGGCCACCCAGGCACCGGTTGCGGCGGTTCAGACTGCTGCACGCGCGCTGGGTATCAGCCAGGATCGCGTGACGCTCTATCCGATGCTCAGTGGCGGGTCGTTCGACCGCAATCTCGACAATGATATCGCTGGACAGGTTGCTCTGATTGCCAAACAAATGGGGCGGCCGGTGCAGCTGGTCTGGTCCCGCGCTGAGGATATGATGCACGATCACTATCGGGCTCCGAGCCAGGCGCGATTTGATGCAGCGATGGCAAAGGCGGGACGCCTGGAGGCGCTACAGATCAAGATCGCCGCTCCACCCTCGGCGCGGGAACAGGTTAAGCGACTGTTTGACGGGATGGACCGGGTCGAAGCGATGCAGTCGACGATTGGTGAAGCCGACATCAAGGCAGTGGCCGGTCTCGAAGTGCCTTATGATATTCCCAATCTGACCGTGGATCACCATAGCGCTTTTGTAGGCGTGCCGACCGGGAACTGGCGCAGCAACGCCCATAGCAGCAATATATTCTACCTCGAATCGTTCATCGACGAACTGGCGGCCAAAGCCGGTATCGAGCCATTGTCGTTCCGAATGCAGATGATGAACAACCAGCCGAGACTGGCCCGCTGTCTGACTGGTGTCGCGGCCATGGCCGGATGGGATGGTGGCCTCGACAGCAGCGGTCAAGGCATCGCCTGTCACAGCATGCACGGCGGACATATCGCAGTGATCGTGAGCGCGAGCAGGGGGACTAGCGGTATGGAGGTTCGCCGGATTTCGGCAACGGTCGATATCGGCCGGATCATTCATCCCGATATCGCGAGGCAGCAGATCGAGGGCGGCATCGTATTCGGACTAGCGATGGCGCTGGGCAGCGCGACCCGCTTTCAGAATGGCTTGCCAACCGCCAGACGGCTCAGCGACCTTTCTTTGCCGCGACTGGCCGAAATCCCGCCGATCCAGATAGAATTTCTGCGAAGCGACGAAGAGCCGGTCGGCTATGAAGAACTCGGCGTACCGGCGGTAGCACCCGCGGTTGCCAATGCCTTATTCTCGGCAACCGGCACCAGGTTCCGGCAATTGCCCCTGTTCGGAGAAGTGTCGTGACCATGCGTAAAACAGGACCTCTGCCATCGGACCACCCGCCGGTTGCAGTCAAGAAAATCGGCGTTTTGCTGGTCAATCTCGGCACACCCGACGCGCCGGAGAAGAAAGCGGTCAAACGCTATCTCAAGGAATTTCTGTCGGACAAAAGGGTGGTGGAGATTCCCTCGATCATCTGGCAGCCGATTTTGCGCGGGATCATTCTCAACACTCGGCCGGCAAAATCCGCAGAAGCTTACAGCCTGGTATGGACCGAGGACGGTTCGCCGCTAGCTTTCTATACGCGCAAGCAGGCTGAAAAACTTGCCCCCAACATGGACGGCGTGATGGTCGACTGGGCGATGCGCTACGGCAATCCGAGCGTCAAAAGCCGCCTGGACGCGATGAAAGCGGCAGGCTGCGACCGCATATTGATCGCGCCGCTCTACCCGCAATATAGTGGTGCCACCACGGCCAGTGTCCATGATGCGGTGTTCGACGCAATCGCTGCCATGCGCTGGCAACCGGCGATCCGGCTGCTGCCGGCCTATCATGACGATCCAGCCTATATTGATGCGCTGGCAACCAGTCTCGAGCGCGATATAGCGGCGCTGGATTTTGTGCCGGATGCGATCGTCGCCAGCTTCCACGGTATGCCGCAGCGGACACTGGAACTGGGCGATCCCTATCATTGTCACTGCCGGAAAACCGCACGGCTATTGTCGGAGAAGATGGGCCGGGAGCTGGTCGTGGCTTTCCAGTCGCGCTTTGGCCGGGCAAAATGGCTGGAACCGGCGACCGACACAATGCTGGAGTCGCTGGCCGGGCAGGGGAAAAAGAATATCGCGATTTTCGCGCCGGGCTTCTCGAGCGATTGTCTGGAAACCTGCGAGGAACTGGCGATCAGGGGCAAGGAGCAATTCGAAGCGGGCGGCGGCGAGAAATTTGCCTATCTCCCTTGCCTCAATGACAGCGACATCGGCATCAAAATGCTGGAGACATTGGTGCGGCGGGAATTGTCCGGGTGGATCTAGAAAAGCCCGAAATCTTCCACCCGCCAGTCAAGCGCAGCATCACCATTGCCGCGCATCAAACCTCGATTTCCCTCGAACCTCTGTTCTGGGATTTGCTCAAAGCCGCCGCCGATCAGCGCGGTCTGCCGCTCAACGCATTGGTCGCAAGAATCGACGTCGAACGGATCACCGCGGCACAACCGCCGGGTCTCGCAACCGCCATCCGCTTGTGGCTGACCAATGATCTGCTTGGAAAAATCACCCAAGCCGACTAAGGGACGCCCATGAACGCTACCCTTCTTGTCATGGCAGGCGGTGCGATGGGTGCGGCGGGACGCTATCATCTCGGCCGACTTGTCTTCCATCTTGCTCCGTTGGGTTACCCCATCGGTACCTTGGTGGCCAATGTGACCGGTGGTTTCTTGATGGGTGTGTTGGCGGGGGTTTTGGCCCGCAGTAATTTTGTCGACGAGCCGTGGCGGCTATTGCTTGGTGTTGGCCTACTGGGCGGTTTTACAACTTTTTCGGCCTTTAGTTTGGAAGTTCTCAATATGATTGAGCGAAATGAATGGGGCATAGCCGTGGGCTATGCCTTGCTCTCTGTTGTCGGTTCGGTGCTGGCTCTGTTTGCGGGCCTGATGGCAGTTAGGGCACTGGCATGAGCGGTTTTGATCCCACAGCCGAAAGCGGCTCCGAGGAAGAAACGCCCCAGGGCTCGCCCAAGGAGCAGATGCAGGCGCTGAAGACACTTGATGTCCGGCAATTCACGGTTTCTCCCGATGATGACGATATCCGCGTCGACCGCTGGTTCAAACGTCATATGGAAGATGTGCCGTTCAACATCGTTTCGCGCTGGGCGCGGACCGGGCAGTTGCGGCTGGATGGCAAGCGAGTATCGCCGGGCGATCGCGTTCAGGCGGGACAAGTATTGCGCGTGCCGCCGCAGGAAATCGAGCGGCCGGGTCGCGTCGCCAAAGTGAAGACCGACTTGTCGCAGGACCAGATCGATTTCGTCCGCGAACTGGTGATTCACAAAGACAAGTCCGCGATCGTGGTCAACAAGCCTCCGGGCCTGGCGACTCAGGGCGGCAGCAAAACCACAACCCATCTCGACGGTTTGCTCGACGGGCTGACCTATGACGCGAAATCGCGGCCGAAGCTGGTCCATCGACTCGACAAGGACACCAGCGGCGTGATCCTGCTGGCGCGCTCCCCGGGCGCAGCGTCCTTTTTCTCCAAACGCTTTGCCGGTCGCGACGTGCGCAAGGTTTACTGGGCGATTGTCATGGGCGTGCCGGAGATTGCCGATGGCGTGATCGACCTGCCGCTTTCGAAACAGCCGGGCTCCGGCGGCGAGAAAATGCACGTCGATGAAGAGAATGGCCAGTCGGCCAAATCGCGCTACCGGATTATCGAACGGGCAGGCAACCGCGCTTGCTGGGTCGAATTGCAACCCCATAGCGGTCGCACCCATCAGTTGCGCGTGCACATGGCAGCGATCGGCCATCCGATTGTCGGCGACGGCAAATATGGCGGCAAGGACGCATTTCTGACCGGTGCGATCAGTCGCAAGATGCATTTGCACGCTCGGCGCCTGCGGATCGAACATCCCGACGGCCACAATCTCGACGTGACCGCTGACTTGCCAACGCATTTTGCGGAAACCATCGATAATCTCGGGCTTGATATGATCCTCGGCGATCTTCCCCTCGACGAGAAGAAGCCGGGCGGCAAAATGGTCCGCAAGCAGCAGGCCAAGGCCCACGCAAAAATGATTCGCAAGGACAAGCGGGGCGAACGTCGTGGCCGTGGCGAGACCGATGGCAAGCCGACCAAGGCGGGCAAGCCAACCAAGCGGGAACGCCCGAATGCCGGCAAGGCGACGCATAAGAAGAACATGCCGCACAAGGCAAAAGTCAAACAGGCTCTCCACAAGAAACCCAAATAATGCATCCCGATCCCGCCTTCCGATGGCCCAAATCTGCCAATGATCATCAGGACGCCGACGAGCGGGCTGCGCTCGAGGCGATGATTGCGGATATCGGATTCGGGATGGTCTTTGCCGAAACGCCGGATGGACCGCGCGTTGCTCATGTTCCGGTCTTTTCCACCGGCGATGGCGCGCTACAATTTCATCTGTCGCGCGGCAATGCCCTGACGAAGCATATTGCGAAGAACAAGGCGCTGTGCGTGATCAACGGTCCCGACGCCTATATCAGCCCGGACTGGTACGGGATCGACGATCAAGTGCCGACGTGGAATTATCTGGCTCTGGAGCTTGAAGGCACGGTCCGCCGGATGGAGCGCGAAGGCCTGATCAGCCTGCTCGACGACCTGTCCGCCCGGAATGAAGCGAAGCTGGCTCCCAAAAAACCGTGGCATCGGGACAAGATGGACCCGGAAAAATTCGACAAGATGGTCGACGCGATTATCGGCTTCGAAATGGAAATATTGGCCTGGCGTCCAACCGCCAAGCTTGGCCAGAACAAACCGGCTGCGGTGCGGGAAAGCGCCGCTGCGGCGCTGGATGCCACCGGTCGCCGCGCGATCGCCCATTTGATGAAGGAATTCAGCGCAAGATGACCAACAAGCTCGCCCTGTTCGATTGCGACGGCACTATGGTCGACAGCCAGGCCAATATTTGCGCCTCGATGGATCAGGCCTTTGAAAAGCACGGTCTGGTCCCGCCGGACCACCATCTGGTGCGCCGGATCGTCGGTCTCAGCCTGATGGAAGCGGTGGCGCAATTGCACCCCGAAGGCGATCAGCAGATCGTCGCCGCGGTGACCCAATCCTATAAGGACGGTTTCGTCGAACTGCGCCAGGCGGGAGGGGTTCACGAACCGCTTTATGACGGTTTGCTCGAGATACTGGAAGAGTTGGAGGCATCTGGCTGGGTCCTCGGCGTAGCCACCGGAAAATCGGATCGCGGTCTTCGCCATGTGCTGGAAACCCACGGGCTTTCGGACCGTTTTGTGACGCTGCAGACCGCCGACCGGCATCCGTCGAAGCCGCATCCGGCGATGGTCGAGCTTGCGATCGCCGAAGCCGGCGCCTCGCCCGAGACCACGGCGATGATCGGCGATACCAGCTTCGATATGGAAATGGCGGTCAATGCCAAAGTCCGCGCGGTCGGGGTCGACTGGGGCTATCATGACGAGCATGAGCTGATTAGCGCGGGCGCGGAAGTGGTGGCCGCGACGATGGCGGATTTGAACGGAATATTGAACCGATGAGCAACCCTATCGACGACCAGCCGGAATATATCCCCGATCCGGTGAAGGAAAAACAGGCGAAGGCCGTGCATTTCTTGGTCAGTATCGTCCGTTTGCTTGGCGTTGTGCTGGTGATGCTCGGACTGGCGATCGTGCTCGACCGCCTGCCACCGGTTCCTCCGCTCGCGGGCTATCCGCTGATCTTTTTGGGCATGGCCCAGATGTGGGCGGCGCCGGTATGGATCATCCGCAAATATATTCGCGCCCGCGTGGCCGAAGAAGAAATGGCCAAAGCGGCGGAAAGCACGGAAAAACAGTGAAACGCTTTTACAAGGACGTATCGGTTTCCCCGGTGGGCGACGCCTTTGCCATCTCGCTCGACGGTCGTCCGATGAAGACACCCCAGCGCAATCCTCTGGCCGTGCCGCTATCCGGTCTTGCCGATGCAATTGCCGAAGAATGGGCGGCGCAACGTGAGGATATCATTCCCGCATCGATGCCGCTGACCGGTCTGGCGCAGGGCGCGCTGGATCAGGTGGATAACGAACGTCCCCGGATAATCTCCCGGATCGCCGCCTATGCCGACAGCGACATGCTCTACTATCGTGCTGATGAAGGTCAGCAGGCGCTGATCGACCATCAGGCCGAACATTGGGACCCGCTGCTCGACTGGGCGCGGCAACGCTATGATGTTGGTTTCAATCTGATCCACGGCATCCGATATGAGGCGCAGCCGGAAGAAACGATCACGCGTCTGACCAATGTGGTCGAGGCGCAGGATGGATTTACCGTCGCGGCGATGCTGTCGCTTGTCGGCCTGTCCGGCTCGTTAATTGCCACATTGGGGCTTGTTGAACAGACCCACGATAGCGAGACGCTTTGGCCAATCGTCAATCTGGAAGAGCTTTGGCAGGAGCAGCAATGGGGCCGTGACGATGTGGCCGTTGCCATGCGCAATCTCAAGCAGGCCGAATTTGAAGCGGCTGCCCGCTTTCTTGATCTTTCGCGCCGTTAGTTTTTCCCTTCGCTCCGTTTTTCCGTTAAAGGGCTGAAACTGTAACGGAGACTGCATGACAACCGATTCCACTCTATGCGCCACGCCAGCCGAAGCCGTGGCCTTGCTTGAAAAACTTTACGCGGAACAAATCGCTGTCACGGCGACACGCTTTGCCCGCTATGCGACATCGAAATTGTCCCAGGATGATCGCCAGCAGGGTCTTTACCCGCAGATCAGTGTCCAGATTCCGGCCGATCAGGCGACCGAAACCAGCCATCTGGCATCTGGTCATCTAGCCGATATCAACACCTACCGGACGACGATAACCGAACCGAAATTATACCGTCTCTATCTGCTCGACCAGCTGGAACGTATCCACACGACCTTCACCGCTAAAATCTGGGTCGGTCTGTCCGACACGCCGATACCGCTGGCCTTTGCGCTCGAGGATGCCGGTGCCGGTCTTGACCGGGCGAAGAAGGAAAAGCTGCCCAATTATTTCCACACCCCCAATCTGGTCAAAACCAATGACGAAATCGTCGACGGCGGCCAGATATTCCAGGGCGAGGAAGCTTCCGCGCTGGCCTTGTTCACCGCCGAGCGGGTCGACTATTCGCTCCACCGGATCCGCCATTATTGCGCGACTGCGCCCGAGCATTTCCAGCCCTTCATCCTGTTCACCAACTATCAGCGCTATGTGGACGAGTTCATCGAACATGGTCTGGCCGAAGTGACATCCGGCAAAGCCTCCATGCTGGTCGAACCGGGGAACCGGATCACCGGTCAGGATGGCAAGCCCTCTGCCCCGCCCATCGCCAAACCACCGCAAATGCCGGCCTATCATCTGGTCCGCAGCGACGGTCGTCCCGGCGTGACCCTGGTCAATATCGGCGTCGGTCCGAGCAATGCCAAGACGATCACCGATCATCTCGCGGTGCTCCGCCCGCATGTCTGGCTGATGATCGGCCATTGCGGTGCGCTCCGCCGGACCCAGCGGCTCGGCGACTATGTGCTTGCCCACGCTTATTTGCGCGACGACAATGTGCTTGATGATGTGCTGCCGCCGAGCATCCCGCTGCCGACAATTGCCGAGGTGCAACTGGCGCTGACCCAGGCGGTGCAGGAAGAAACCGGCATCGACAAATCCAAGCTCAAACAGCAATTGCGCACCGGCACCGTCGTCACCACCGGCGACCGCAACTGGGAGCTGCGTTTTGAGCAGATTGCCAAGCGTCTCAACCAGTCCCGCGCCATCGCGATCGATATGGAATCGGCAACGGTTGCAGCCAACGGCTACCGCTACCGCGTACCTTACGGGACGCTGCTATGCGCCTCGGACAAGCCGCTGCACGGCGAGATCAAGCTGCCCGGCATGGCGGATGCTTTCTATCAGGAACGCGTCGGCCAGCATCTCGCGATCGGGCTGCGGGCGATTGATCTGCTGGCGAAAGAGGCGGAAGCAGGGACGCTGCATAGTCGCAAGCTGCGCAGTTTCGGCGAGCCGTTGTTCAGGTAGGATATCATCCTCTCCCCTTGAGGGAGAGGATACCAAAGCCTTGGCATCTTGATGCCTAGGCGACGTTGGAGAGGCCGCGGCTTGGCGCCACCCCTCACCGAATCCGGCTAACCTCCTTCGCTAAAGCTCAGGCGCGAAGTCTCCGTTGTTCTCTCCCCTTGTGATATAGTAACATATATGTTACCAATAAGTATGAGAGTCGAGCAATATGTGATGGCGGCAGGCGACTGTCCTTTTGCCGATTGGTTTGACGGACTCGACACGCAGGCAGCGTTGAAGTTCCGCACGGCGGTTGCTAGAATGGAATCTGGCAATCTGGGCGATATCAAGCCGGTCGGTTCCGGCGTTTCGGAGCGTCGTATCAATTTTGGCCCCGGCTATCGGATATATTTCGGCAAGGATGGTGACACTCTGGTGCTGCTGCTGACCGGCGGTACCAAAAAACGCCAGCAAAAAGACGTTGATCAGGCGCAAGCGCTTTGGTCGGACTATAGGAAACGGAAAAGGAAAGCAGGCTAGCCATGGCATTGACCCGCAGCTTCAAAGACACAGTAAAGGCCCGCGCTGATCGCGATCCGGTCTTTCGTATAGGCTTGTTCCAAGAGGCGATGAATGCCTTCATGGACGGCGATGTTGAAACCGGAAAGATCGTCCTGCGTGACTATGTCAATGCCACGGTCGGCTTTGAAAAGCTTGGAAAGGAACTCGACAAGAGTCCTAAAAATTTGATGCGGATGTTGAGCGCCAAAGGCAATCCGCGCACGGATAATCTCTTTGCGGTTCTTGCGCATTTGAAGGCGCAGGAGAAAGTCAGTTTGACGTTTGAGGCGGTGGACTAGGAAGCGGTTGTTTTGAGGATATCAGCTGCTTGCCATAGCATGACAAGCTATGGCCTCAACCTCTTCACCTATCCCTCACACCCTCATCCTCCGCGCTCACCGACCGCATCTCGCCGCGGGCTTGCCAGACTACCTGCCCGCCGCCGCTGATCGCCAGCGCCGCCAGTAGGCCGGCGACCGCCAGATCGGGATAGGCGCTTCCGGTCTGGAACACGCCGAATGCCGCGATCATTACCGCGACGTTGCCGATCGCGTCGTTGCGCGAACATATCCAGACCGAGCGCATATTCGCGTCCCCGGTGCGGAAGCGATAAAGCAGCAAGGCGACGCCGACATTGGCGACCAGAGCCATCGCGCCGACGATGCCCATCATTTCGGCATGCGGCGCGGTGCCGTTGATGAAAGCCAGGATCGCCGTCACCAGCACCCAGAGCCCGAAGGCGAGCAGCGTCAGTCCTTTCAGAAAGGCAGTGCGCGCACGCCAGGTCAGGGCCATGCCGGCCACCACCAGACTGATCGCGTAATTGGCGCTGTCGCCGAAGAAATCGAGCGCATCGGCCTGAAGCGCGCGGGAATCCGCTGCCGCACCGGCTGCAAATTCGAAGATGAACATGCCCGCATTGACCGCCAGCGCTATCCACAAAGCCAGCCGCCAGCGCGGATCATTGAGAGAGGCCTGATCGTCCGCTCCGCTTCCACAACAATTTCCGGCCATCAAATTTCCCTAGACATTTTGTGATTCGTTCCTAGCTATGCACCCTGTAGTAACTATAGGGTCAAGCGATGAAAATTGGGGAACTGGCAAAGGCGACGGGCACGAAGGTCGAAACCGTCCGCTATTATGAAGCGTCCGGACTGTTGCCAAAGCCGGCGAGGACGCAGGCCAATTACCGTGACTATGAGCTGTCCCATCTCGAACGATTGATGTTCATAAGACGGTCGCGGGACCTGGGCTTCACACTGAAATCGGTCCGCGAACTGCTGACGCTGGCTGATGATGACGAGGAATCATGCGATGCGGTGGATGAAGTCGCGTCGGCGCATCTTCTCGCGGTCGAACAGAAAATTGCCGACCTTACCGCGTTGCGTGACCAATTGGCGCTGCTGTTGCAATGTTCGGGGGACGGCACGGTCGGTGACTGCCGGATCATTTCGTCCCTGGCTTCGATAACGCTGGTGAATATCCGCGAGCAAGCAAAAGGCCCACAAGGGAACGGCTAGCGAATAGAGATTGTTTCGCCGAGAAGGCAGCGGTTCCACCAGGCTTCTCCGTACCCCGTCAGGGCGCGCTGGCCAACAGATCTACGGGTTAAAATCCTCGCGATATTGCGACATGATGTTCAGCAGCTCGCTGGTGCCGTCGGAAGTGATCCGTACGTTGCCGTCATCAACTTCCACCAGGCCTTTGGCGACCATCAGGTTCAGATATCTGACCGTGATGGAGCTGCCGCTGGAGATATATTCTGACAGGCTCTCCATATCGAGCGGCGCGCCATCATTTGCGTGCAATGCGAATAGAATATCGAGGCACGGCGCCGCCGGGAGATTTAGATTGTCGAAAAAATGCTTGGATATCTGCCGACGGGTATGGGCGACAGTCCGTACAAAACGGTCAAGCTGTTTGGCGGAGAGATCGGTCAACGGGCTTCACCGACCACTGGTTCCATGATTGTCATTACCGATTTCATATCTGCAGCCTCGTTATTTTGCCCCATTGCTCGAGGGTAGAGAATTAACGCTTCATTCGCGTGTTTCAATCGGCTCGATATAGCATAGCTCCTGCCACCGAAAGGCGTCACGCGTAAAATAATGTATCCTCGGTCTGAACGGTCCTTGCCGCGATTCTGCTGTTGGCCTAACAGGCTGCCAAATCAAGGGACGTTCGGACCAGCTTGTTCTATTTGAATATAAAGCAAATTTCCCCGAACGATCATGCGCCAGAGAGAGTTTATGAGGATCGACCAAAGAGACGAAATATCTGATATGGTCGATGCGCTAAACCGGATGCTTCTTCGGCTGGACGAATCGGGAGAAATGATCGCGGCGCTGAGAATAGCCGAGGCCATCGAAGCCCTGCAGCTGTCAGATTCTCGCGATCGTACAAACTGAGGTCAGTTAAGCTGCGCCGTCCCCCGAACGGACTATTGCCTGTTGGGGGGCGAACGATTCCGGAGATGTTGCGATAGTCATCCCTCTCTTCGTTAAACCCCCAGAGCCGCTGCCGCTTCTCTGATCCGCTTCGCTTCCGCTCCGTCATTCTTGAACGCTTTCAAGCCACGCTCCAGCGCCTGCTTTGCCTGCACCGTCTGGCCGAGTTGCATGCGGCTGCGGATCAGCATGATCCAGCCATTGGCGTCATTGGGATTGGCTGTCAGGCGTTTGTCCAGCCCGTCGACCATGCCGGCGATCATTGCTTCCTGTTGGCCAGCGGGCAAAGCGGCTGCTTCTTTCATTTGCTGACGGCTGGGGCCGGGGATCGCGGCTGTGGCGGTGGCCGGACCGGTGGTGGTGATGCCGCCGGTCGGTGCAGCGGGCGCAGCCTTGGCGAGGCGTGCGGCGACATCAATGCCTTCATTCTTGGCGACCTGACCGATCACGCGGCGGATATCGGTGGCATAAGGCGCGTCGGCGGGCGTGTCTTCGAGTAGAGTGAACCAGTCATCGATCGCGCCTTCGTGATCGCCGGAAATGTCTTTCTGCACCGCCAGAAAATAGCGAGCGCGCGGGTCCTTCTTGTCATATTTCAGGGCATTGCGGAAGGCCTGGGCGGCGTCGGCCGGCACTTGCTGGCCATCGCTCGACATGACCAAAGCCTCGCCCAGCATCGACCAATATTCCGGATTGTCGGGATCGAGCGTGGTCGCGCGCTTCATTGCGGTCGCCGATTCGGGGAATTTTCCTGTCTCGAAATAGCTCCATCCCAGCATCCGCCAGCTTTCAGCGTCGTCAGGGCTTTCCTGCAGCTTCTTTTCTAGCCCGGCGATGACCTCGTCAACGCTTGGCGCTTCCTCGGATTCGTCAGCGCCACCGGCGAGAGACACGTCCGAGCCGGAACCATCGTTCATGCTGCGATAAACCTGTACGGCGATCGCGCCGAGCGCGAGTAAAGCCGCTATTATCAGAGCGATACGGTTGATGTTCATCGATGAACCTGTTGCTGCCATGATCTATTCCCAAGCTATTTCTTGTCGCTATATCTGTGCGCAGAGATACGGAGCCGTTCGCTGCCTGACAAGCGCCGAGATGGTTGATTTATTTTGCACTGGCAATGGAGAGGCATTTTGGTAAGATACTGCCAAAGTTCAATCTTTTGGGTCGCGCTAAAGCCGGACAGATAGCTGAACCGGATCGCAAAAATGTATGAGGGTGCATTTGGTCGGGGAAAGCATAAGGGGGGAAGCAAGCGCGTGGCGGACAAGTTTCGAGTAGTAATTATAGGATCCGGACCAGCGGGCATGAGTGCCGCTGGGCGCGCCGCACAGCTGAAGCTGAAACATGTATTGCTCGAGAAGACCGATCATCTCTCTGACACCATCTATAAATATCAAAAGGGCAAGCATGTCATGGCGACGCCGAGCCAATTGGTTCTGCGTTCCGATATGGATTTTGATGCCGGCAAGCGCGAAGCCATTCTCGGCACGTGGGACCAGCAAACCGCCGACCATGGCGTCAATGTCATGTATCAGGCCGAGCCAGTCAAAATCGAAGGCGAAGAGGGCAATTTCACCATCAGCCTGAAAAACGGTGAGACGGTGCAGACCGAAACCATCGTCATGGCGATCGGAACCCAGGGCAATCCAAATCTAATGCGCTGCCCCGGCGGTGACAACAAGCTGGTGCAATATCAGCTCGACGATCCCGGCGAATATTATGATGAACATATTACGGTCATCGGCTCAGGCGACGCAGGTATCGAAAATGCGCTGGGTCTTGCCGCCGACGCGGCGCAGAACAATGTCGTCACCATCCTCAACCGCTCGGCAGAATTTGCCCGGGCCAAGAAAGCGAATGTCAAACTGCTGATGGAAGCAGGCGAGCAGGGCAAGGTGATGATCCGCAACGAGACCACACCGGCCGAGGTCAAGGATGGCGAGCTGGTGCTCGAAACCCGCGACGGGCAGGAAGTGATCAAATGCGACCGGATCATCGCGCGCATGGGCAGCGCGCCGCCGCGCAAATTCGTCGAAGATTGCGGGATCGAGTTTACCAGCGAGGACCGCGAGGCCTATCCCAAATTGTCGCCGGCGTTCGAGAGCACCAAGAAGGGTATTTATGTCATCGGCGCGCTTGCCGGCTATCCGCTGATCAAACACTGTATGAACCAGGGCTATGATGTTATCGAGTTCATCAACGGCAACAGCGACCTGAAACCCGCCGATGAGCCGATCCTCGAAGCGAAATTTGCCAGCCTGCCACAACGCCGTCCGGTCGACGAATGGCTCGAATTCTTCCGTTCCAATGTGACCATCCTCAACGACCTGTCGCCGCTGCAAATGCGCGAATTCATGCTCGACAGCGAGCCGCAAAGCTATCGCCGGGGCGAGGTGATTTTCGAGAAAAGTGATCCGGGAAGCTCCCTGTTCGCCATAGCCGAAGGCTCGGTCGCGGTTGAGATAAACCCGGATGATCCCTCGATTACCGTGCCGATCGAACAGGGCTCGATCTTCGGTGAAGTCGGTCTGATTTCCGGTCGCCGCCGCGGCGCGACGATCAAGGCTGCTGAAGATGTGATTGTGGTCGAAATCTCGCGCACCGCAGCGCTCAAATTGCAGGCATCGGTCCCCGCCGCCAAACGGCGGATCACCCAGATATCCACCGAGCGCCAATTGCTGCAAATGTTCGGGTCGGGGCTGACCAAGGAAGATATTGTCGAGGTTGTCGAGTCCAGCGAGATTATCAATGTCCGCGCTGGCGAGGCGATTATCGAGGAAGGCGGCGAGGGCAATGACATCTACGTCATTCGCGTCGGCTCGATGGTGGTCGAGAAAGAGATTGGCGGCAAGCCGGTGTTCCTTTCCTATCTGCCTGCCGGTTCCTATGTCGGTGAAATGACGCTGATTGCCGGCGGCTATCGCACCGCGACCGTCAAGGCCGCGATCAAGTCGGAGGTTATCAAGATCAACGGCGATGCGTTCAAGAAAGTGCTCGATGCCCACCCCGATCTGATGCGCAAGGCGAAGAAGGAAATGGCCGCGCGCCAAGATATCAACGCCTTTGTCGAAGCGAAAAAGGACAGTTTCTCGGGTGTTGTCGACATGTATTCGGGGATCGCCAATTTCCTCGTCGACAATGGTATTGGCGAAGCAACCGACGTGCTGCTGATCGACGAAAATCTATGCGTCGGTTGTGACAATTGCGAGAAAGCCTGCGCCGACAGCCATGAAGGCCTGTCGCGGCTCGACCGCGAGGCGGGGCGCACTTATGCGCATCTTCATGTGCCGACCAGCTGCCGCCATTGCGAACATCCGCATTGCATGTCCGATTGCCCGCCAGACGCGATCCATCGCGGACCCGATGGCGAGGTGTTTATCGACGACACCTGCATCGGCTGCGGCAATTGCCAGCGCTATTGCCCTTATGGCGTGATCCGGATGGACAAGGTGCCGCCGAAGAAGCCGGGCATATTGAACTGGCTGCTGTTCGGTTTTGGTCCTGGCCCCGGCGAGCCCGACAAGAAATGGGTTTCCGACCATAGCGATCTGGCGGTCGAGAAGCCGAAAAAGGCGATCAAATGCGATATGTGTGCCGGTATCAGCGGTGGCCCCGCCTGTGTCCGGGCTTGCCCGACCGGTGCGGCGATCCGGGTGGCTCCGGAGGAATTCCTTACCGTCTCCAAACTTGAAGCGGAGGATGTGTGATGGCGGTTCTTTCTGCAAACCTTCTAACTCGTCCGTCCCTGAACACCGTTCGTCCTGAGCCTGTCGAAGGACAGCTGGCAAGACGCCATGCTTCGACAAGCTCAGCACGAACGGTAACAATAGAAGCTGAACCCGTCGCGCCGGGAGGGGTTGTTTAATGGCCAGCCAAGCAGCGCCCGCCAAGTCCGGCCGCAAGAAAGTGGTGATGCATGACGGTTTCCTCCGCCATGCCGGTTTCCGCTGGCTGAAAATTTCATCGGCGATCATGCTGATCTGCATCGTCAGCTATATGTTCATCGACGTGTCGCCACGCCACAATGGTGGCAGCTGGTACGGCTATACGCTAGGCACAATCGGCGCATTGCTGATTCTCTGGCTGACGATGCTAGGCGTACGCAAGCGGGCGATGACGTCGGGCCAATGGTCGCTCAAGGCCTGGACATCGGCGCATATCTATCTCGGGCTGAGCCTGATCGTGATCGGTACGCTCCACACCGGTTTCCAGCTTGGCTGGAACATCCATACCGCCGCCTATGTGTTCATGATGATCGTCATCATTTCCGGCATCGTCGGTATCTATTTTTACGTGACCATCCCCAAGGCTTTATCCGACAATCGCGACGAGATGACCGAGACAGAGATGCTCGAGAATCTCCGTTCACTCGACCGGCAGTTGCATGAATCGGCGCAGCCCCTGTCGGGGGAACATGCGGCTCTGGTGCTGCAATCGCTCGAACAGGATCCGTTCGGCGGCGGCTTCTTCCGTCGGATTTCCGGAAAATATCCCGATTGTGCGACCCGTCAGGCGCAAGGAGATCTGCGTCGTGAGCGTGCCTATCAACCGAAAATGGGCGGCGATGATCCGCTCGACAAGGTCGATGCGCTACTCGAGAAAAAGGAAGCGACCTTGGCCCGCGTGCGGCGCCATCTGAAGCTCAAGGCAATGCTGCAAGTCTGGTTGTTCGTCCATGTTCCGATGACCTTCGCGCTGATCGCCTCGCTCACCGCGCATATCATCAGCGTCTTTTTTTACTGGTAGGATGGAGAGCCAAACATGACCTTCATAGTACGCCAGATCGCGACCACAGCAGACGGACGGGAAATTATCCGGTCTAACCCGTTCCCGGCCAGCGAAATCGGTATCGGCCGCAGTACAACCAACGCGATCCATTTGCCCGATCTTGCGGTCAATCCGGACCATGCAACCATCAGCAAGCGCGATGACGGTCAGATCATTGTCGAAAGCACCTCGGGCCAGAATTTCACGCTTGACGGCAAGCACCGGATTTCGGTCACCATCGATCCGTCCGCCGGCGCCGAGCTCGGCTTTGGCGGCCATGTCATCGTCGTCAGCGAAGAGGGCGAGGATATTGTCCTGACCGTCAAGCGGGTCGAGGCCTTGTCTGATTCCGCCGAAACGCGCAGCGAATCTACTCTTTATACACTCAAGGGTCTGTTGCCGGGGAAACGGCTCACTGCCTGGGGTTTTATCGCTCTGGTGCTGGCGGCGTTTCTGGTCTGGCCGATCTACACCTGGGCGACCTGGCGCGGGGTCGAGGAACGGCCCGACCAGTTCCACGCCGATACCATGTGGTCAACCGGCGCGTTGAGCAAAGCCCATCACGGGCTAGAGAAAGACTGTCAGGCCTGTCACGTCGATGCTTTTGTCACCGTCACGGACAATACCTGCCTGACTTGTCATGAAGACGATGCCCATGACCATGCGGCCAAGCCGCGCCTGCTGACCGCTCGCGGCGGTCCGGAGGGGCTGGAGAAAATCGGCGCTGCGTTTGCGTCTGCTTTCAACAAACCACCGGGCAGGTGTGTCGAATGTCACAGCGAGCATGAAGGCGGCGGTGCTATGCAGCCTACTGCGCAAAAATTCTGTGCGGATTGCCACAATGGGATGGATGGACGTTTGACCGACACGAAACTGGAAAACGCATCGGACTTCGGGATTGAACATCCGCAGTTCAGGCCGGCCGTTCTGGTGTCGCCTGGCGGCAAGAATCCGGAGCGCAAACGGATATCGCTCGATGAGAAGCCGACCGAATATAATGGCTTGAAATTCCCGCATGACGTGCATTTGTCAAAGACCGGCGGTGTCGCGCAAATGGGCCGCAGACTGTCGAAAGAATTTGGCTTTGGTTCATCGCTCGCTTGCAAGGATTGCCACACGGTCGATCCCAAGGGCGTGCGCTTTGAACCGGTCGATATGAAAGAGGACTGCAGCATGTGCCATAGTCTCGCCTTTGACGAGATTGGCGGCACGGTCCGGACCTTGCGACACGGGGAACCGGCGATGGTTCAGGCTGATCTCAGGGCTTATTATCGCTCCACCCGCCCGAACCGTCCGATCAATCTCGGCGGGATGAAACGCCGCCGCCCAGGCGAGAGCAATGATGTCCGCGTCGCCAGCGATTATGCCCGCGCCGTCCAGTTCCGTCCGAGCCGCGCCAATCTCGCGATCAATCAGGTATTCTCTCGCGGAGGCGCCTGTTTCGACTGTCATGGGGTTACCCCGCCGACCGCTCGCGGACGGGTCGATTATGGCATCAAGCCGGTGACCCAGACCGATCGCTATATGGAAAAAGGCTGGTTCAGCCATGATGCCCATAATGACGAGACATGCACGAGCTGCCACAATGCGACTACATCCAAGGCTGCCGACGATCTGCTGTTGCCCGGGATCAAGACCTGCCGCGAATGTCATGGCGGGGAATTCCAGAAATCTTCCGACGTGCCGTCGTCATGCGCCATGTGCCATGACTATCACGCCGACGATGGTGCGCCCTGGCTGGTCAGGGACCAGAAAAAAGACAAACAAGTGAAGCCGGAGAAGCAGATTGCCGGTCAGTAGGGCCACAACAAATAGGGGAGGTCGCCCATGTTGATGGCGCAGATCACGGATATTCATCTGGGTTTCGATCCGGATAATCCAGCGGAATTTAACCGCAAGCGTCTTGATCAGGCGATCAAGACGATATGCGACATGAAACCGCAGCCCGATCTATTGCTGGCCACCGGCGATCTTGTTGACCGCGGTGATCTGGAAAGCTACCGGCGGCTTGAAAACGCTCTTTCGGGGGTGCCATTTCCGACCTACATGTGTCTCGGCAATCATGATTTGCGCGCGCCGTTCTCCAAGCAATTTCCGAATGTTCCGACGGTTGAGGGCTTTGTCCAATATGAGGTCGACACACCGGAATTGCGGCTGCTGTTTCTCGACACGCTGGAGGAGGGCAGGCATGGCGGTGCCTTCTGCGAGGCCCGGGCTAAATGGCTGTCGGAGCGGCTTGCGGAGAATGAAGACAAGCCGACAATACTGGTTCTGCACCACCCACCGGTCGAAAGCGGCATCGACTGGATGAACACCCATCCCGACGAGCCCTGGGTTGCTCGGCTCGCCGATGCAGTAGCCGGTCACGATAATGTAAAGGGCATGATCACCGGACATTTGCATCGCAATATCTCGACCTGGTGGCGCGATATCAGTCTGGCAATTTGCGCCTCTACTGCGCCGCAAGTGGCGCTGGATCTCAATCCGATCGATCCGGAAAATCCCGATGGCCGCAACATGATCGTCGCCGACGCGCCATCGATCGCTTTGCATTACTGGAACGGGCGCCAGCTGGTCAGCCATTTCGAGACCGCCGAAGAGCATGTCCTGCTCGCTCGCTACGACGAAAATCTCCAGCCTCTGGTCCGTGCTTTGCTCGCCGAAAGACCGAAATAACCGGTTTTTTCGATGCTGTTCATCGTCGGGACACGGTCGTTCGTCTAATAAGTGATTTCTAACGCAACCTTTTTTGCGTTTCCGCTTCGCTTTGGCTAGACCATCTCCAACAGCGCCTCATGCGCTTCAGGTAGACGCGCGAGAGCGGTCTGATATTTGGAGAAACACTAATGCGATTCACGATTTCCAGCCGAAAAATCTTTCTGGGCGTTTCCAGCGCCGCGCTTATCGGCGCGACCGCGACGCCCGCTTTCGCCGACCACCATGGGAAAAAAATGACCACAGCTGAACTGAACAAAATGAGCGCCAATCAATCCGCCCCAAGCGCGGCAAGCGACAATAGCATCCTGCAAAAATGGACAGGTCCTTATGATGGCGTGCCGCCGTGGGATGAAGTCAAAGTCGCCGATTTTCCGGCCGCCTTCCAGCAGACGATGGACAAGATCCAGGCCGAAGTAAACGCGATCCGAGACAATCCGGCCCCTGCGACCTTTGAAAATTTCACCGTGCCGATGGAACTGGTCGGTAATGAAGCCAATGACCTGTTCGCGATCTGGGGCGTGCACAGCAGCAACCTTTCCAACGACCAGGTTCGCGAAATCCAGGGCGAATGGTTGCCGAAAGTCTCCGCTTTCTTCGACCAGTTGACCCTCGATCCCAAATTGCTCGCCAAGACCAAAGCGGTCTATGACAATCGCGCTTCCGCTGGCCTCGATGCCCAGCAGACCCGTCTGGTCGAACGCAATTACGAGCAGCTCGTCCGCGATGGCGCTCTGCTCGACGGCGCGAAAAAAGAAACGCTGATCGCCTACAATACCGAATTGTCGAAGGCGTTTAACGACTTTTCCAACAAGGTATTGGCCGATGAGGAAACCTTCATCTTCCTGACCGACGAAGCCGATCTGGCTGGCCTGCCGGACAGTTTTGTCTCCTCGCTGAAAGCTGCGGCGGAAGAGCAGGGCAAGACCGGCTGGGCGCTGAAAAACACCCGTTCGGTGATGCAGCCCTTCCTGCAGAACTCGACCCGTCGCGATCTGCGCGAGAAGGTTTACAACGCCTATATCAACCGCGGCGACAATGGTGACAAGAATGACACCAACGCGACCATCGCCAAAATCCTGAAGCTGCGCGCCGACCGCGCCAAGCTACTCGGTTTCAAGACCCACGCCCATTATCGCATGGCCGACACGATGGCCAAGGAACCGGAAGCGGCGATGGACCTGATGATGAAGGTCTGGCCAGCCGCCGTCGCGCGCGTCGGTGAAGAAGTCGCTGACATGCAGGAAATAGCCGATGCCCAAGGCGCTGGTATCACCATCGCGCCGTGGGATTATCGCTATTATGCGGAAAAGGTCCGCAAGGCGAAATATGACCTCGATTCCGCCGAGATCAAACCCTATTTCCAGCTCGACAAGATGATGGACGCGCTGTTCGATGCCGCCGGCAAACTCTATGGCATGACCTTCACCGAAACTACCGGCAGCATTCCTGTGTTCGATCCCGAAGTTCGCACTTTTGAAGTCAAACGCGGCGACAAGGTTATTGGCGTCCAGTTTTTCGACAATTTCGCCCGCAACGGCAAACGCTCCGGCGCGTGGATGACTACCTACAAGGACAGTTACAAGCTGGGTGGCAAAAACGAATATACCATATCGTCGAACAACAATAATTTCGTCAAGGGCGGCGACGGCGAGCCGACTTTGATCAGCCTCGATGATGCCACGACCTTGTTCCACGAATTCGGTCACGCGCTGCATTATCTCAACTATGACATCACCTATCCCGGCCTCGCGGGCACCCCGCGCGACTTTGTCGAATATCCGAGCCAGGTGAACGAGAATTGGCTGATGACGCCTTATATCCTCTCGACCTACGCCACCCATTACAAGACCGGCGAGCCGATCCCGAAGGAACTGGTCGACAAGATTCAGGCGTCAAAAACCTTCAACGAGGGTTTCTCGACGGTGGAATATCTGTCCTCGGCGATCGTCGACATGAAGCTGCACAATCGTGAGGAAGCGATCACCGACCCCGACAAGTTCGAGCGCGAGACATTGACCGCAATCGGCATGCCGAAAGAGATCGTCATGCGGCACCGCCTGCCACAGTTTAATCACCTCTTCTCGTCGGACGCCTATTCGGCCGGCTATTACAGCTATCTCTGGTCGGAAACGATGGACGCCGACACCTGGGCCGCCTTTGAAGAAGCCGGCGATGTGTGGGACAAGGAAACCGCGGAACGTTTCCGCTCGATCCTGCTGGCGACCGGCAACGAAACCGACCGCAAGGAAGCCTACCGCAAATTCCGCGGCCGCGATCCCGAGGTCAAATATATCCTCAAGAAGCGCGGCTTTCCTGTACCGGGTGAATGAGGCTGAGGGCGACGCGGTGAATTGAGCCGCTGTTGTCTGGATGAAGTTAGGAGAGGGGAGTGCGGTTGTGCTCCCCTTTTTTATGTGACGGCATTCAGTGCCTGTGGCTACTCTGGAGCCGGCCACACATGCACCAATGTGCAGCTACTATCAAAACCACCCCGAAGCCAGTCCCACATGGCAGCAATATATCGGCTCTGAACCCGAAGCGCTGTCTACGCCTTTTCCCTCGCAGCTTATGGAGATGGTGGACGCACAGGCGGTTCGCGGTAGGCCATCTCCCAAAACAAAAAAAGGGCGCGCCGTCCAATGAACGGCGCGCCCTTCTGTTGCTAGCCTAGCTCCAACTTAAAAGCGGAAACCAACGCCCGCGACCACTTGATGGCGGTCGAGGTCGACGCCGATTTCATTGTTATCGTTGAACAATGTGTCGTTATATTTGAGCGAGCTATAGTTGGAATAGCGATACTCGAGTTTGACATAGGCACCGGAACCGTTGCCGGATTTGCCGGATCCGATCAGCTGCTCGACGCCCGCGCCGAGGCGGTAGCCGTCAACCTGCTGGCTGTCGTCGAAGTTCAGGTCAACGCCATCGGCTTCGGCCCGGTCCTGGAAGCGGGATTCGACTGCGGTGTTGGTATAACCGCCCTTGGCGTAGAGCAGAGTGGTCGGGGTGACCTTCGCACCGATACGCGCGCCGATATAGAGATCGCGCTTCAGGTTGATGCGATAGCCGAACGGCGCGTTGACGTCTTCATCGCCTTCCTGACGGCCGGTCGAATCCATATATTCGCCTTCGAGGCCGAGAACGACCGGGCCGGCATCAATGTCATAGCCGAGAGCCACGCCATAAGCGAAGCCGTCGACCGACTGGTCGAGAGTGTTATTCTCGAAAATGCCGTCATTGTCGGTGTCGACGTCAACGTCGCTTCCCGAGCGTAGCGTGTCATAGCCGCCAAGGATTTCAGCGCGTGGGCCGGTGAAGGTGGAGTCGGACTGGGCGGCTGCGGGTGTGGCAACGGCAAAGGCACCGACGACGGAGGAAAGGATCAGGGGGGTGATCATGGGGGATTTCATAATATTACTCCAATTAACTAAATGTGGAACGAGGACGTTCCGGCGGTGCCCGCTATGATTGCGGGCTTATCGTCGATCCATGGCTAAATACTGGGCGTCATTGATCGACGAGTAGGGTGAACGGTCCACAGGCCAATGTCGTTCCATCACAAATCGGATAAATTTCGATAAAGTCGAAAAGTTGCAAAAATAGCACGTTTTGGCGGTTGGACGGACCGTCGAGGGCGACAGGTTCTGCTGTGCAATGTCTCTTTCCTACAGACGGCGGTTGCGCTTATGTTAGGCATCGCGATGAGCCTGTCCTGCCTCTTCCCCCTTGATTGTCAGCGCTTCGCTGCGGGCAATTCCAAAGATTACACTAGGCAGGGCTTTGGCCTTGGTGAAAGCGCTGAATTACGGGGTTTTGAGGCAAAGATTACAGAAAATAAAAATGCCGGTCTCTGTAAAGTTTCGCCAGAATTTCGTTCTTGCCATGGCGAACCTGCTATATTCGGCGCAATCCATCATCGCTTGACCGGCTTCCGATATATTGACAGGTTGCAGGTCGCCACTCGAGAGGAGCCCCGCCATGACTATCGCCGCTGTCCGCACGCCCGAAGATCGTTTTGCCGATATCCCGGACTTTGATTTTCCGCTATATTATGCCGACGATCTGCCGGGCTATGAAGGGCTGCGCGCGGCCTGGGTCGATACCGGGCCAGCGGATGCAGAGAAGACTTTTCTCTGTCTGCACGGCGAGCCGAGCTGGTCGTTCCTTTATCGCAAGATGATCCCGCATTTCACCGCCACCGGCGCGCGGGGCGTCTGTCCCGATTTCTTCGGCTTTGGCCGGTCCGACAAGCCGACCGATTTCGCCACTTACACGTTCGACTTTCACCGCGACCATATCCTGGCGCTGGTCGAGCGACTGGATCTGAAAAATATCACCCTGGTGGTGCAGGACTGGGGCGGGCTGATCGGCCTGACCCTGCCGGTCGACGAGGCCTTCAAGGCGCGGCTGTCGCGGCTGATCATCATGAACACCGCTCTGGGCCTCGGCACCGGTGCGGGCGACGGCTTCAACGCGTGGAAAGAATATGCGCTGACCACACCGGTGTTCGACGCCGGCGAGATTATCGCGCGCGGTACGCCGCAAATGACCGAGGCGGAAACGGCGGCCTATAATGCGCCTTATCCTGATTCCAGCTATCAGGGCGGGGCTCGGACTTTCCCGGCGCTGGTGCCGGTATCGCCCGACATGGACGGCGTCGCGGTCAGCAAACAGGCAGCGGCTTTCTGGAGCGGCGAATTCACGGGGCCCAGCTTCATGGCGATCGGCGGCTCCGATCCGGTGCTTGGTCCGCCGGTGATGAACATGATGCGCGGCCTGATCAACGGCTGTCCCGAGCCTTTGCTGATCGAGGAAGCGGGACATTTCGTGCAGGAATGGGGTGATGTGGTCGCACCGGCGGCGTTGAAGTCGTTCGGGGATATTTGAGGGCGGAGAGGAGTCGGTTATCCGTTCGTGGTGAGCCTGTCGAACCATGCTTCTAGACGAGAGACGTCCTTCGACAAGCTCAGGACGAACGGAACCAGCCCCCGTTCATCAAGCGCAGAATGAACGGCAACCAAACCCGTTCGTCCTGAGCCTGTCGAAGGACCCTCCGGTCGAACGGCGCCGCTAGCTTTGCTGACCTCGGGCCCGGCAAACGCGAGCCGAACGGCAAGGATTGATCGAGACTGTCCTACACCGGCAAGATCAGCTATAGTCCGGCAAAAGACAAGATGGTCGCATGTATCGGTTCCTGAATATGGGAGAAGCATCATGCCGCAATATTATTATCTCAAATATGTCCCCAAAAGCGACCGGGCGCGGGTTGTCGGCAATCTCGAGCGTCTGATCGGCCAGCTCGACCGGGAAGTGCCGGACAAGGACAGCGAGCAGACCTTGTTGCTCGCGACCTGGAATATCCGCAATTTCGGCAAGGTCAGAAGGCTACCGGAAAGCCTGATGTATATCGCCGAGATATTGTCGCGCTTCGACTTTGTCGCGGTGCAGGAAGTGGTCGATCTCGACGACTGGCGCGCGGTGATGGACCGGCTCGGGCCGGACTATGATTTCATTGCCTCGGACAAGACCCATCACAAGCTGGGCAGCGGCGGTGAGCGGCTGCTCTATCTCTATGACAAGCGCAAGGTGCGGTTCCAGAATATCGCCGGTGAAATCGTCCTGCCGACCGACATGCTGATCACCGATGATACGGCGGGAGAGGGGGGAGAGCTGTTCCAGGGCAAGCAGTTCCGGCGATCACCGTTTATCACCGCTTTCCAATCCGGCTGGTTCAAGTTCGATATTTGCACCGTCCATCTTTTCTACGGCTCCTCTTCGGGATCGAAATTGCAGCAAAGGGTGCAGGAAATCGACCGCGTTGCAGACTATTTCGGCGATCGGGCCGAACAGGCGCAAAAGGAAGGCCGGTCGCTGATCTTGCTGGGTGATTTCAATATCGTTCACCCGGATCATGAAACGATGACGGCGCTGAAACGGCACGGCTTTCGGATTCCCAACGCGCTCAACCGGCCATCCAATCTGGATCTCACAAAATATTATGACCAGATCGCGTTCATGACCGATGATGACACATTGAACTTCATCGACCGCCAGACCGACGATCCGAAGAAAGCCAATGCCGGGATTTTCGAGATTTACAAGTCGGTGTTCCGCGATGGTGACACGCTCGAATATGAAAGCGAGCTGCGCAAGAAGGCCGGCGGCAAGGACAAGCAGGGTGCTGCGCTGACCAAATATTACAAGGGAAACTGGCGCACTTATCAGCTGTCCGACCACAAACCGATGTGGGTGCGGATCAAGTCAAATGCGGCAGCTTCCTATCTGGCGGGTTTGAAATCAGACTGAGCCCGAGTGGGGTCAGGCCGCCATCGCGGTTTTGCTGAAATGCTCGGTAAAACGCGGCTGCATCGGCTGACTGGCAACCATCGCCAGCGGCAAAGCAGTCTCGCAATGCGCGCATTCCGCACTGAACCGGCCGACATGCCAGCTTGATTTGCCGCAACCGGGGCAGCGGTTGACAATATCGAGATGATAGAGCGGCTGATAGCCGCGCTGGCTCCCCTGTTCGGCCAATGGTTGAACAGGCTGATTGATGAATGATCTAGGAGATAAGTACATCGTTTCTTCCTTCCTTGATTGTGCCAAACTTACTTCGATTACTTCGCACCAAATCGCATTTCGTTGCTTTACCAGCGATGAACCGTTCGTTTTGGTAGATGAAATGATATCTGGTTCGTTCAAAATCGATAGGAGTAATTCGACATCTTCCGGTGATTATCGTCACAGTCGTGGTCAACTGTCTGATTTTGAGCAGGAATAATTTACCGGGTGAGTCCCGAAATGAGCCAGGGGATTAATGGAGAGGGTTGAAGGACAATGTTAACCGGCGCCCCCGATCGACCTGTGAACGAATCAACTGCTCTCCCGCTCGATTCACCATCCCGTTCCCTGAACCGCGCGGGGCGCTTATTATGTGCCCAGTTTTCGCCACGCGAGATCGGCAAATTCGCATAACAAGGGCCGTGTCTCGCGCGGATCGATGATGTCCTCGACGCTGAACTGCTCGGCGGTGCGGAAGGGCGAGGTGACCTTGTCGAGCTTCGCCTTGATCTCGGCGAGCCGCGCGGCCGGATCTTCGGCGCTTTCGATATCGCTCTTGTAAGCGACCTCCAGGCCGCCAGCGATCGGCAGCGATCCCCAGTCGCCCGAGGGCCAGGCAAAGCGATATTGGAAATTCTCGGCATTGCTCATCGCGCTGCCGGCAATACCATAGGCGCGGCGAACGATGACGCTGGCCCATGGCACGGTCGCTCTATACACCGCGTTCATCGCCTGCACGCCATAGCGGATGGTGCCGGTGCGCTCGGCTTCGCCGCCGATCATGAAGCCGGGATTGTCCACCAGATGGACGACCGGCAGATGGAATTGTTGGGCCAGCTTGACGAAGCGTTCGACCTTTTCGGATGATTTTGCCTCCCATGATCCACCCAGAAAAGACGGATCATTGGCCAGTACAGCAACCGGCCAGCCGTCGAGCCGGGCAAAGGCGGTAATCGCGGCGCGGCCCCAGCGCTTGCCCATTTCGAATACCGAGCCTTCGTCAAACACCGATGTCATGATCTTGCGCATCGAATAGACCTGCTTGTCGGCGCGCGGAACGGCGGAGAGCAGGCTTTCGTCCTTGCGGTCGACGGGGTCCCAGTTTTCGGTGCGGGCGGACAGCTGGTTCACATTGCTCGGCAGGTAAGACAGGAATTTGCGAGCCGTCAGGAAAGCCTCGGCTTCGCTGGCCACCTCTTCGTCGATCACGCCGTTGGTGGTATGAATGTCCGATCCGCCCAATTGCTCCTTGCTGAGATCATCGCCGATCGCGGCAGCGACCGCAGGGCCAGCGGCGAATATCTGGGATAGTCCCTTGACCATGATCGAATAATGGCTGGCGACGGTACGCGCCGCGCCCATGCCCGCGGTCGGACCGAGCGCCAGTGCCACCACCGGCACCGTGTCTTGGTTCTTGATAATATCTTCCCAGCCGGGGACCGCCGGAACATAGGTAAAGCCCATATCTTCCAGCGACTTGACTGAACCCCCACCGCCGGTGCCGTCGATCATCCGGATCATCGGAATGCCGAGCGTATGGGCCATTTTCTCGCACTGGGTGAATTTCCGGTGCAGCGCCGCATCGGCAGCGCCGCCGCGCACGGTGAAGTCATCGGCGGAGGCAACAACCGGCCGGCCTTCGATGTTGGCGCGGCCGAAAATCAGATTACTCGGAGCAAAATCCTCGAACGTCCCGTCTTCGGCATAAGTCCCGCGCCCTGCAATCTTGCCGATTTCGCGGAAGCTGTCCTCATCGACGATTCCCGCAATCCGCGCTCGTGCATCCAGCTTGCCGCGACCGTGCTGGCGAGAGACTTTTTCCTCCCCGCCCATTTTTTCTGCGAGCCGCTGGCGTTCCGCCAGTTCTTCAAGTTCGGGTTTCCATGTCATATTCGGGTCCGGTCATCTTTACAGTTACGGAGGTTTTTATTTTCTGCGACTTTTGGCTGGAGGCGGCAGAAAAATGCGGATCGCCTCCGGCCATATTGTCGTCGAGTGTAATCTTCCGAAAAGGCCGTCCCGACCAGACAATCTGATGCTGCGTCCATCATCCGGCCAACATAGCGCGATGGAGGGATGTAGGACAGGATCATCAGATGGTAGCCGGATGCGATATCATGGCAGGGGTTTAACCGACTGGTTAAGCTAGGGGAAGCAGCAAATTGGCTTGTGCGCCTGTGCAGAGGTGCAGAAGGTACATCCTCCCCAAAGCTGCGCTTCAGGGAGGAAACATTACGGCTCACTCATCCCCATAAATCGCCACACTCGCGTCACCCTCGCTGGTGGCTCTGCCGCGATACATGCCGGCGGTGTTGAAGCTGTAACCGGCCTGCCCCCATGGCGTCGCGTAGATGATCCCGCCGTCGCCGCCCAGTTCGCCCAGTTCTGCGATCACGTCATCGGCAATCTGCTGGATTTCCTCGTCGGACAGCTGGAATTCGCTGCCGTGTACGACATAAGTGTCATTGCCGTGGGCGTCTTTCGGCACTGCCAGTTGCGCTTCCCGGATCGCTTCGGGAAAACGCAACCGGATGCGCGCGCATATTTCATGGGCCACGCCGAGGCGGATGAAATATTCGCCCGATCCGGTCGCTGAAATCGCGCAGCTGCGGTTGTCGGCATAGGTGCCTGCGCCGATGATCGGACTGTCGCCGATCCGGCCCCAGCGCTTGCCGGTCATCCCGCCGGTTGATGTGCCCGCAGCCATATCGCCGCCGCGGTCCTGCGCCACCACTCCGACAGTGCCGAACTTATAGTCGACGTCGGCGGCGCTGATCTCCTTGGCGAGGACGGCCTCAATCTGTTGCAGCCGGTGCGGGGTAGCGTAATAATCCGGTGTCACCTGTTCCAGCCCCTGTTCGCGGCTGAACTGGTTGGCGCCT
>NZ_JBALUT010000016.1:0-58173 GCF_036963705.1 Parasphingorhabdus sp.
TTTCCTGACGGTCATGGGCTTCCATTTTCCGCAAACGCACGATCTGGCGCATGATCTTGGCGTCATAGCCCTGCGATTTCGCTTCGGAATAAACATCACGAATGTCGTCCGCCATGCCTTTTTTCTCTTCTTCCAGCCGCTCGATGCGTTCGATAAACAGACGCAGCTGGTCTGCGGCAACATTGCCTTCGCTCATTCTCTTATTCCTTTGAAATATTGTGTTCGGATTCGTAGCCTGTCTTTAAGATGCGCCAGCGTTCTTGGCCACGCTTTCCTTCATCTTTTTGAGCCGCTCCTGCGTCGCCTCGGTCTGATATTTTTGCTTCCATTCGCTGGCTGGCATACCGTGGATTGCCTTGCGAGCCTCGTCCTTGGCCATCGTACCGCCTGCCGCATTGTCTGCCTCCATCACCCAGTCGGCAAGACAGTTGCGACAAAATCCGGCCAGCCCCATCAAATCGATATTTTCCGCATCATGGCGATGCTGGAGATGTGTGACCAAACGGCGAAAGGCCGCGGCAGCTGTAGCGTCAGAAATATTGTCTATCATGTTCGTTTCCGTTGTTTTTTATCATGAACCTGTCATGAAATAGAAATAGCCAACGCGCAGATAAAGCGCCACCGAGGAATTGTACATGGCATCGCCGATCTTCTCCCGTAATCGCAAAGTAAAAGTCTTGGCAACGCTCGGTCCATCCAGCGGCAGCCCGGCGATGATCGAGAAAATGTACCGCGCCGGTGTCGACGCCTTCCGGATGAATATGAGCCACGGCGAACATGCCGCCCATGCCGCCAATGTCAAATCGATCCGGGCACTGGAGAAGAAGGTCGGCCGGCCGATAGCAATCCTCGCCGATCTGCAAGGGCCAAAGCTTCGCATCGGAACTTTCGCCAAACCGCCGGTGATGCTGAAAGACGGCGCATCCTTTACCCTCGACATGCTAAAGCAAAAGGGCGACGCGACACGCGTCACTCTGCCCCACAAGGAAATATTGAGCACTCTGCAGCCGGGCCACACATTGTTGCTGGACGACGGAAAAATCCGGCTGGAAGTGACCAAGGCGGACGGCAAGAGCGTCGAGACCAAAGTGATCGTCGGCGGAGAGATTTCGGACCGCAAGGGCGTCAATGTTCCCGAAGTCGTACTGCCGGTCAGTTCGCTGACCGACAAGGACCGCAAGGACCTGACCTTCGCCCTGGCACAGGATGTTGACTGGATCGCGCTCAGCTTTGTCCAGCGCCCCGAAGATGTCGCCGAAGCACGGCGACTGATTGGCGGGAAAGCAGCCCTGCTGGCCAAGATCGAAAAGCCCGCGGCAATCGACCGGCTGGACGAGATTCTCGAGCTGTCGGATGCCGTGATGGTCGCACGCGGTGACCTCGGCGTCGAACTATTGCCCGAACAGGTTCCTCCTTTGCAGAAGAAAATCGTCGCCGCAGCCCGCGCGCTCGGGCGGCCGGTGGTGGTTGCGACCCAGATGCTTGAATCGATGATCAAATCGCCCACCCCGACCCGCGCCGAGGTGTCCGATGTCGCAACCGCGATTTACGACGGCGCCGATGCGATCATGCTGTCGGCGGAATCAGCGGTCGGTGACTGGCCGATTGAAGCGGCGACGATGATGGACCGGATCGCGGCGCAGGTGGAAAATGATCCTTCTTACGCCGATCGCGTGCACTTCACCGAAACCGTTCCGGATGAAACGACAGCGGACGCTCTGGCCGCTGCCAGCTATAATATCGCCCGCACGATCGAGACTTCCGCCATCGTCTGCTACACCGCTTCCGGTTCGACCGCTCGCCGAATGGCGCGCGAACGCCCCTCGGTGCCGCTTCTGGTGCTTACTCCGAACCGCCACACCGCGCGTCGGGTCGGCTTGTTATGGGGCGCTTATGCCGTGGTCACCCGCGACGTCTCCGATTTCGAGGAAATGATCGCCAAGGCCAAGCGAATGGCCTTGCGCCATAAGCTTGGCGAAGCAGGATCGCGCTTGATTGTCTGCGCGGGCGTGCCCTTTGGAACGCCGGGCTCGACCAACTTGCTGCACATCGTGCGTCTCAGCGGAGACGAACTCAAGGGCAGCTAGAACAGCCCCAATGCCAGTAGCTTGTTTTCGAGAAGGACGGCGTTTGAGAAATGATGGCCGGGCATCCCGATGGCCTCGCCTGCCTCGATATTCTCCAGCCGGTCATCAATGAACAGGCATTGGTCGGCGCGGCGGGAAAATCGTTTCAGCGCCAGCTCGTAAATGGCGGCATCCGGCTTGATCAATTTTTCTTCGCCGGAAATGACAATATCGGTAAATAGATCGAATATTGGCGCTGATGGCCGGAATTTTGCCCAGGCCTCTGCACCGAAATTGCTGATTGCGAATAGCGGGACGCCGCGATTCGCCAATGCACCTACCAGATCAAGCATGTCGTCGACTGGCCCGGGAATGGATTCGGGAAACCGCTCGGAATAAGCGATAATATGGTCAGTATATTCGGGAAATTCGCGGCTACGCTCCGCGACCATATCGGCAAAAGGCCGTCCGGCATCATGCTGGAAATGCCATTCCGGGGTCACGACATGAGCCAGAAACCAGTCCAGCTCTTCGGAATCATCAATCAATTTTGCAAACAGGCAACGCAGATCCCAGCGATACAGGACATTCCCTATATCGAAGATGACGGTGTCAATTTTGGAAATGGCAGAAGTCTCTGCCATGTTCAGGCAATTAGCCTTGGCGCGCTTTGAACCGGCGATTCGTCTTGTTGATCACATAGGTGCGACCACGGCGACGGATTACGCGGCAATCCCGGTGACGGTTTTTAAGCGACTTCAGTGAGTTGCGGACTTTCATTTTGGTACCACGCCTTGATTTTTTGAATTTCTTGAAAGCAGCGCATGCTGCGTTGAAGCAGGGCAATTACGGTCGACAACCGCTAAAGTCAAGCGACCAGCGCTATTCTCCGCGAATTTCGATCAGTTTGCGTTCCCACGCCAGCGCATGGGCCACAATTACGTCCAGATCGGCATGTTTAGGCTGCCACGGGAAGCGATCCATGATCGCGCGATTGTCCGAAATCAGCGAATCGGGGTCACCGGCGCGGCGGCCTTCAATCTTCCGGACAATTTTCAGGTTGGTGACCCGGTCGACAGCATCGAGCACCTCGAGAACCGAAAAGCCGCGGCCATAGCCGCAATTGAGCAGGTGATTCTGATTCGGGTCGGCAATCAGGGCTTCGAGCGCGAGCACATGCGCCGCGGCCAGGTCCGACACATGGATATAGTCGCGGACACCCGTGCCATCGGGCGTATCATAGTCGCTGCCAAAAACAGCAACGCTGTCGCGCTTGCCCAGTGCAGCCTCCACCGCAACCTTGATCAGATGGGTGGCGCCAGCGGTCGACTGACCGGTCCGCGCCTGCGGATCGGCGCCGGCAACATTGAAATAGCGCAAGGCACAGAAATTCAGGTCATGAGCCGCCGAGACATCGCGGAGCATATGCTCGGTCATCAGCTTGGACATGCCATAGGGATTGATCGGCAGCTGCGGCGTGTGTTCGCTGACGGGGCTTTCTTCGGGAATGCCATAGGTCGCTGCGGTTGACGAAAAGATGAAATGATGCACCCCGCCAGTCACCGCTGATTCGATCAGACTGCGGCTCTTGGCGCTGTTATTGTGATAATATTTGAGCGGATCTGTCACCGATTCGGGCACGATGATCGAGCCGGCGAAATGCATGATCGCGCCGATATTGTCTTCCTTGATGATCCGAGCGACCAGAGCACTATCCTCGATATCGCCTTCATGAAAGGCGACGCCCTCTGGCACTGCCCAGCGAAAACCGGTGGTCAGATTGTCGATCACCGCAACCGGCCACCCGGCATCGAGCAGCGCCAATACCGCATGGCTACCGATATAACCGGCACCGCCTGTGACCAATATTGTGAACGGTTTCGCCATCATTCCTGAATTCCTCAAAATTCCCAAGATCGGCGGTTTAGCGCGCCAGTATCTCCAATCGGTTAAACGCGGTCGCCGATGGATGCAATTTTTTTGCCGCGAGGCCGTGGATTATGCTCTATCATGCTAAGGGGCCTGACTAGGAGTAATGTTTATGAACGGTTTTCAATCATTTGCGACCATGGCGTTGGCCAGTTTGGCGCTATCGGGATGCACGGCGATGACCCCGCCGGTGGATGTCACCCGTTTTCACAATGCGCAGGCAGCGCCGATCGTGCCGGGAAGCGTGGTGATCAAGGCGAATGTCACCGATGAAGGCGATAGTCGGAGTATTGAATATGCGACCTACAGCGCAGCATTGCTCCGCGAATTGCAGCGGGTCGGCTTTTCGGAGGCAAGAGACGGCGGCGCAAACAGCGAATATGTCGTTCGCTACACCATTGAAAGAGCGCAAATAAGCGCTGGCGGATCGCGATCCCCGGTTTCGGTCGGTGTTGGCGGCAGCACCGGCAGCTATGGTTCCGGCGTTGGCCTGGGCATTGGCATCAACCTCGGTGGTAAGCCTAAGGACAAGATCGCCACCGAATTGTCAGTCCGGATTGCCAAGCGCACGAATGGAAATGTTGTCTGGGAAGGCCGTGCATCGGTCGAAGCCAAGCAAGGCTCACCGGCAGCACAGCCCGGTCTGGCCGCAGCCAAATTGGCAGAAGCCTTATTCAAGGACTTCCCCGGAGAGTCCGGAGCTACTATCAGGGTGCCATGAACATTCAAATCACCAGCGCGTTCGATAGCGGCAATATCGAAGTCCATGCCATCACTGGCAACACCGCCAAACTGTCGATCCGCAAGGACAAGGACAGCGAATTTTTCCAATGGTTCCATTTTCGGGTAGCGTGCCAGATTGGTGACGAACTGGAACTGAATATCGGCGGACTAAAAGAATCGGCCTATCCTCAAGGCTGGCCTGATTATGATGCCTGCGTCAGCGAAGACCGGGAATATTGGGGCCGTGCGCCGAGCAGCTACGATGAAGCGAGTGGTACATTGTCGATCCGCTACACCGCAGCGAGCAATATTGTCTGGTTCGCCTATTTCGCGCCGTACAGCATGGAACGTCACCACGACCTGATCGCCGAAACCGCAGGATTTGAAGGCGTTTCGGTCCAGACGCTGGGCCATAGTCTCGAAGGCCAGCCGATTGACTGCGTGGAGCTGGGCAGCGGTGACAAGCAGGTGTGGCTCTACGCCCGCCAGCATCCCGGCGAGAGCATGGCCGAATGGTGGATGGAAGGCGCTCTGGAGATGCTAACCGATCCCGCCGATCCCCAAGCGCGGCTGTTGTTGCAACAATGCCGGTTCCATATCGTCCCCAATATGAACCCAGATGGTTCGCGCATGGGCCATTTACGAACCAATTTCGCCGGAACCAACCTCAATCGCGAATGGCACGAGCCGAGCGCCGAGAAATCTCCCGAAGTTCTCTGCGTCCGCAACGCGATGGATGAAAGCGGCGTCGACTTTGCCATGGATGTCCACGGGGATGAAGCAATTCCGGCGGTTTTCATCGCCGGATTTGAAGGCATCCCTTCGATCACCGAAGCGCAGCTGGAAAAATATCACGGCTTCCGCAATCGGCTTGCGCAACGTACGCCGGATTTCCAGACCACATTGGGCTATCCCACCGCTGCCGAGGGCAAAGCCAATCTGTCGATGTCGACCAATCAACTGGCCGAACGCTTTGGTGCGGTCGCGATGACGCTCGAAATGCCATTCAAGGATAATCGCGATCTGCCCGATGCAGAGCAGGGCTGGTCTCCCGAGCGCAGCAATCTGCTGGCCCGCGAATGTCTGGCGACTCTGGCCGAGATGATCGACGAAATCTAGCGTTCACGGAAAGCGGATGGCCGGGCCGGTCATCTAAATCCGGTGAATCAACAGCCAGGCGTCGACGGCCCGGTGAACCCATTTTTGCTTTTCTTCTTTGGTCATCGTGATTTTATGACCATAGCGGAGGAACAGATCAATTCTGCCCCTGATCAGACCGGCAAACATTTCCGCCGATGCGTCCACATCCTCACTTTGAATCTCACCTCTTTCGATCGCGGCATGGAGCAGATTATTCAAATCTCCCGACAAAACACGCGGGCCGTTGTCGAGGAAATATTTGCCGATTTTCGGATCCCGGTTCACTTCTGCGGCTAACATACGTTCAAACCGAACCATCTCGTCGCGCATGAAAAAATCCAGCATTCCATGTGCGGCAAATAACAGAATATCGCGTAGACTGGAGCCTTCCAGATTGTCGACCACGAAATTTTCACGCAGTTGGCTACATTCTGCTTTCACCATTTCGCCAAACAGATTTTCCTTGTTCTTGAACCAGGAATAGACTGTAACCTTGGATACGCCAGCGCGCGCGGCAACGGCTTCAATGCTGGTCGCCGAAAACCCGTTGGCGAAAAATTCGCAACGGGCGGCAGTCAAGATATTCGCAATCTTGCGCTGGCTGTCCGGTCTGTCGCTATGCAAAACCAGCTTATTGTCTACGATTTCCAAGATCCTATTCCTCCGTCAATCGTCCGCTTCTATCAAAATGAACGCTAACGTACAAATAAAACGTTGACGTTCAGTTTTATGAATGGCATTTTGCAACTGCTTGGTAAGGTCCGGGCCGTTGCGATGGCAGAAGATAATGTGAAAAAATGCTCCTACAGGACTAAGCTATCGCTTCTTTTGATCGCGTTAACCACTAGCGGCTGCGTTAGTTTAGCGCCCGAATCGACACTTCCCGAAATTGCTGTAGGCATCCCGCAGGAATTTGCGAAATTGGATGCCAAGGGCGACTACCAACCAGCGCGCTGGTGGCAGTCCTTTCAGGATCCCGTTCTGGACGCTCTTCTCGATGAAGCGCTGGCGAAGAATTTGGATCTTGTCGAAGCTTCTGCCAGACTGAGAGCGGCGGAAGCGCGAGCAAAAATTTCGAAGAGCGGGCTTTTCCCGCAGGTCAATGCCGGGCTGAACAGCAGCTATTCCGACTCGCCCACAGCGGGGACAAGTTTCGGTTCGATCCCCGGTGCCGGAGCAACGCGGATCCAGAACGAGACCTATTCCTCAAGCCTGTCCTTTTCCTACGAACTCGACATCTGGGGCAAGCTGCGCAACGATGCCCGGGCCGGGCGTGCTGATGCCGTCGCTTCCGCTGCCGACCTGCAATCGGTGCGTCTTGCGGTTCTGGCCGAAACCATCACAAGCTATTTCGACATTGTCGATGCGCGCCATCAAATCGCTTTGGCAACACAGATTATCGACGTGCTGGGTGACCGGCTGGAACAGACCGAGGACCGCTATCGTCGCGGTCTGGTGACGTCTTTCGAGCTGTATCAGGTGCGACAGGAGTTTCGCAATATCCAGTCCGGCCTGCCACAGCGCGAGAGTCAGCTGGCGGCGATTGAGGGGCAATTGGCTGTGCTTGTCGGCCGATACTCCGACAATATGGATGACCTTATCGGCAAGAAGCTTGCTCCAAAACTGATATTTGAATCGGTTCCTGCCGGACTGCCGATTGATCTGCTGGCCCAGCGGCCCGACATATATGCCGAAGGCCAGCGACTGGAATCGGCAAGATATAATCTGGGCGCGCGCCGCGCCGAACGTTTTCCGTCACTAAGCCTGTCCGCCAGCACCGGTTCGCAAGGCGGCAGCCCTTCCCAGGCCTTGGATATATTCGATAATTGGGTGTTGAATCTGGGAGCGAATCTGACAGCACCGCTTTTCCAGGGCGGCCGCATCCGCGCCAATATCGAAGTCGCCGATGCCCAATATGCCCAGCAGACCGCCGTCTATGCCCGCACCGTATTGACCGCATATCAAGAGGTTTCCTCGGCCACCGAACGTTATGAGGAAGAGCGGCAACGTTACCGTTTTCTGTTCTCGCAACTGGACGAAGCCAAGGCGGCTGCAGCGCTACAATCGCGGCGTTTTTCAAATGGCGTGGGCAGCTATGTCGACTATCTCGATGCTCTGCGCGCGCAATATCAGGTCCAGTCCGCCTTATCATCGTCAGCCCGCGACGTAGCCCTGTCGCGGCTGGCTATCCACCGGGCGCTGGGAGGCAGCTGGGATGAAACGCCGGGCATAACTCCGCAATCGGCTGGCGAAGGCGCGACTGCAACCATTCAGGGAGAAAAATAAGTGCACCGGCAACGCGTTATAGGCGGCTTGATCCTGCTAGGGGCAATATTGATTGCCGCAGCTTTGATCCTGCTCCGGTCAGAACCGGAAGAAAAGGCGCCGGCGGAACAGATACCGTTGGTGCAAGCCGAACCTGTAGAAATCCGTTCCGGAAATTTGATGATCAGCGGCGCGGGTACGGTTCGTGCACGCGAGGAACTGACTTTGGCCGCCGAAGTTGCCGGCAAGCTGGTCTATGTAAATCCCGCCCTTCGCGAAGGTCAGCTGATAGCGCGGGGAGAAACCCTGTTCCGGATCGACACGTCTGACTATCGCAACGCCGTGCAAACCGCGCAAGCCGATGTCGCCTCGCAAGGCGTGTCGGTGATGCAAGCGCGCGAAGAAGTCGCCTTGGCGAAAGCGGAACTGGCCCGTTTCCAGCAGCGCGGTGCGAGCGCAGGCAATGCATATGCCAGTGTCGACAGCAGCGATTATGCAGCGCAGATATTGCCACCGGATGTGTTGGTTCAAAAAGCACAATCCAGCCCGCAGCAATCCGGGCAAAGTATAAGCTCCAATGGCTTGGCGACCCGTGAACCGCAGTTGAAGTCGGCGCAAGCCGGCCTGCGCAGAGCCCAGGCAAAACTGGCCGATGCCCAGACCGCGTTGAAGCGAACGGTTGTTCATGCTCCTTTTTCAGGAGTGGTCAAAGCCGAGCAGATTGCATTGGGCAGTTTCGTGCAGCCCGGGCAATCGCTGGGCACGATCGTCGGTACGGCGGATTACGAAGCCGTCATTCCCTTGTCCGAAAAGGAAGCCGCATTGATTCCGCAGCTATTCCAGGCCGGAACGGGCAGCAGGATCGAAGCATCCGTCTATTCCGATTATGGTGGCACCCGCTATCGCTGGTCGGCCTATGTTGACCGGGTGAATCGTCTGCTCAACCCGCAAACACGGACTATCGATCTATTCTTGCGCATCCCCAATCCGTTGCGCGGTGGCTCTCCCGCTGCAAATCAGGATGACAACGGAAAGGCTGCTACGGCCGCCGGTGCGCCGCCATTATTTGTCGGCAGTTTCGTCGATGCAGAAATTACCGGTAGAGCGATGAAGGAATATGCTGTGCTTCCGCTCGCAGCACTAAAAGCGGGTAACAAGATCTGGCTGGTGCGCGACAACAAGCTTCATATTGTTGCGGTAGAAATATTGCAGCGAACGGATAAAACGGCGCTGATCAGCACATCCGGCCTTGGCGACAAGCCGCTGGTGATCACCGGAAACCTTAAAATTGCAACTGAAGGACTGCGCGTCAGGGTCGCAAAGTCGAGCCTGGACGCAGCGACTTCGGAGTCCGCCATATCCAAGGCAAAGGCACCCGCCAAAGCAACCGCTGCTAAATGACCATACCATCTGACCCTGATCAGTCCCCTGCGGACGAACCTATCGCCGAGCAACCCAGCAAGGAGATCATGGAACAGCGCGGCGTGGTCGCGTTCATGGCGCGCAACGGCGTCGCGGCAAATCTGCTGATGATCTTTTTGTTCGTCGCCGGAATTTCATCCTATGGCACGATCGTTCAGGAGGTCTTCGCAGAAAGCAGCCTCGATACGGTGCAGATCAGCGTCGCTTATCCCGGCGCAACACCGGATGAAGTCGAGGAAACGATTGTCCGGAAGATCGAGGAAGCGGTCGAAGCGGTCGAGAATGTCAAAGAGATCAAATCCAATGCCGCCGAAAATATCGGTGCGGTTTCGGTCGAACTGGAACTGGGCACGGATATCGACCGGGCGCTGGATGATATCAAGGCTGAAATAGACCAGATCCAGACCTTCCCTGATGACGCCGAGGAACCCTCTGTCCGTGAACTGACCACCCGGCAAAGCGTACTGCGTATTGCCATTTTCGGTGACGTTTCCGAAAACGCCTTGAAGGAAACGGCATATAGGCTGGAAGAATCACTGGCTTCCTTGCCGGAGATATCCTTTGTCGATACCAGTTCAATTCGCGATTATGAAGTTTCGATAGAAGTACCGCAGAATACGCTTCAGGCATTCGGTCTCTCACTCAACGACATATCCCGCACCGTCGCTGCCAGCAGTCTCGACAGTCCGGCCGGCTCGATCGATACCGATAGCGAGGAAGTCCGTGTCCGAACCATCGGACAGAATTATAACCAGCAGAATTTTGAAGATATCATTTTGGTGAGCAATCAGGATGGTGCGCTGATCCGGCTGGGCCAGGTAGCAAATATCCGGGACGGGTTCCAGGATTCCGATCTGGTTTCGCTTTACAATGGCCAGCCGGTTGCCTTTGTCGAAGTCTTCCGCACCAGCGACGAGCGGGTGCTGGATGTCGCGCGCGCGGCCAAAGAATATTTGAATAGCGAGTTTGGGCCGACTTTGCCGGAGGGCATATCCTACGCGATTTGGGATGATGACAGTGAATTGCTCAATGACCGATTGAGTCTGCTTCTGAAAAATGCCGCCATTGGCCTGTTTCTGGTACTGCTCGCGCTGACCTTGTTTCTCGACATCCGCCTTGCCGGATGGACGGCACTGGGTATCGGCGTGACCTTTGTCGGCGCGATATTCCTGCTCGATCTGATGGGATCCAGCCTCAATATGTTCTCTCTGTTCGGCTTCATTCTGGCATTGGGTCTGGTGGTCGACGACGCGATTGTTGTCGGCGAAAATGTTTATGCGCAGCGCGGCAGCGGCCGGACCGGGATGGGCGCTGCGATCAGCGGCACCCGGCGGGTCACGGTGCCGGTCATCTTTGCGGTCTTGACCACCGTCGCGGCATTTTCCCCGCTCTTTGCCATTGGCGGCGTCATCGGGAAAATATTGTTCGACATCCCACTGGTGGTCGTTGCTGTTCTGTCTTTATCGCTGGTCGAGTGCCTGTTGATCCTGCCCAATCACCTTAGCCATCTGCCAGCGCCCGGGACACCAACGCGCAATCCCGTCACCCGCTTTTTCGAGCGCGTGCAAACCAGTGTGGATTTCCATTTTCAGGCCTTCGTCAACGGTCCTCTCGACCGCGCGCTGAATTTTTCCGTCCGCATGCCTTTCGTTATAATCTCCGGTAGTGTTGCCTTGCTCATCGTCGTCGGCTCGCTGGTACCCGCCGGGATCATCAAAAGTTCGTTTTTCCCCGCTATCGAAGCAGATATTGTTACGGCCAGTCTGGAGATGCCCGCCGGAACAACAATCGGAGATACCGAAAAAATTGCCCGCTTGATCGAACAACGGGGCCGCGAGACATTTGCGAAATTCGACGCGGACCGGGAAGACGGTGAAACTTCGCCGCTCAGCGGGATATTCACCCTGGTGGGTCAGGGGCCCCGGGTTAACGGACCGGAAGCTTCTGCGAGCAGAGGCTTTTCGGCCAATATTGCCAGCGTCCAGTTCAGTTTCATCCCCGGGGACCAGAGGGAATTGGCATCAAAAGACTTCGAAAATGCCTGGCGCGACGCGGTCGGTCCTATTGTGGAAGCGCGCTCGATTGTTTTTGCATCCGATCTTCTCTCGGTCGGCGCGCCGGTGGATGTCCAGCTCTCCGATCCCGATCCGGCGGTTATCGAAGCGGCCTCCGTCAAATTGATGGCAAAACTGAACCGCTTTTCCGGCGTCTTCGATATTGAGACCGATCAGGACGAGGGGCTGAAGGAAATCCAGCTTCGACTAAAACCCGAAGCTCGCTCGCTCGGTGTGACGCTCCAGGATGTCGCGCTTCAGGTGCGCGCCGCTTTCTTCGGCAGCGAGGCGCTCAGAGTGCAGCGCGGACAGGAAGATCTGCGGGTCTATATCCGGCTGCCCGAAGAAGAACGCAACTCAATCGCTGATGTAGAGCGTTTCCGGGTCCGTGTCCCGGGTGGCGAAGTACCGCTTTCCTCGCTGGCCGACGTTTCCTTTGGCCAGGCTCCGTCAGTCATTCGCCGTACTGCCGGCCGCCGGGTGACCACTGTTACCGCCGATCTCGACGACAATGTCGTCACCAGTCAGGAAATTGCCAATGCTCTGGCGAACGAGATCATGCCCGAACTGCAGGCCGACTATCCCCAGCTGCAATATACATTTGGCGGCGAACAGAAGGAGCAGCAGGAATCCTTCGGTGATCTGGGCATCGCATTCCTCGCTGCGCTGCTGATGATCTATGCCCTATTGGCAATTCCATTCCGCTCCTATGTGCAACCGCTGATCATCATGGCGGTCATTCCGTTCGGTATTATCGGGGCGCTGATCGGCCATCTGGTTCTGGGTCTGCCATTGGGCGTGCTCAGCATCTTCGGTATTATCGCTTTATCAGGTGTCATCGTGAACGGATCGCTGGTCCTGATCGATTTCATCAACGAAAATCTCGCGAACGGCATGGCGATAGAAGAAGCCATTGTCGACGGAGCCAAATCACGCTTTCGGCCGATCATGCTGACCTCGCTGACAACCTTTCTGGGTGTGGCACCTATCACCTTCGAGACTAGCCTTCAGGCGCAATTTCTTATCCCGATGTCGGCTAGCCTCGGCTTCGGGGTGCTGTTCGGAGCCATCATTCTCCAGCTTCTCATCCCCGCACTCGCTGTGCTGGAATATCGCGGGAAGCTGCGCTTGCAGAGAAAATGGCGTGCCTGGTCAACCAGAACCCGGCCGGTTTAGCTTTAAGGGATACAGCCGCCCCCAAGCGTCCACCGCGATGCCCGTCACTCCTTGACCTTCAAGACCAATATCCAGTCTTTCCCAGGACCCCTGGATGGCGGAACAAAGCTCTGAATACCCTGGCTCTGCTCGGTCCGGAAAGCATAGCTTACGCCGTAGCGCGGATCGAACCACGCCTGGCTGTGCATATTGTCCTTCCCCGGGCGCAATGCGCCAAGATCGAGCGTGAACGGCTCCCCGCGCGGCGTGTAGACCAGAATGATGGACCCGCCATTGGTCGTTGCTGCCCTTATCTTGGCCGGACCGTCTCTGGGACCGTCGATGATCAGATCCTGTCGCGGCTCCAGTGTTTCGAAGTGATTTTCCTCCATCAACTGCCGCAAATAGCCCATCTGCCGCGCACCGGGATCATCGAGAGCAACATACCACGGACGGTTCGCCCCGATTGCGGGATCACGTCCGGGCTGCCACATCTGCCAGATATTGTTGTTGCCATAGCTGTGGCCAGCGGCACCGGCCAGAACCGCCCACCACGCAGCCTGACGCACGTCGTCGTCGTCGAAGCGAAGACGCGGGTCATGGCCCTGATTGTAAAAACCTACTGCTATGCCTTCGTAGCGCGGCTCGCCGTCTATTACCGGACGCTTCGGCTGCACTGCACGGTCATGTTCCACATAGAGCCCGGTATCGAGGTCCGCTGCGGCGTGGGACGACTGGTTCATATAGAAATCCAGCCATGGCGCATCGCTCACCTGAGCCGATGACATCCCGGGACCGCGCGGGTGGAAAGTGATCAGATGCTTGCCTCCGTCACCGCTTCGCAGGCCGTTGGCCAAGGCATCGACAATCGCGCGCTCGTTCTTGGAGCGGATGTTGGAATCTCCGCCAAGAATCCAGATCACGTCCGCGTCACGGTAGCGCTGGCCAAGGAACCGGCCATAGGTTTCGGCATTTTTGGTGTCAAAAATCTGTGTATCACCGTCGCGCCAATAGCGGCCCCAGGACGGCAGGAAACCGACGACCAGGCCCAGCTCGTTTGCGCGCCGGACCACATGATCGACATGGGCGAAATAGGCTTCATTCGGTTTCGACGGATTCTGGTCTGCCAGAGGCAGGTCGCCATAAGCGTTCGGCTCGACCAGCCCGTTCAGTTCGGACAGCGCTACCGCCTGAATAACGCTGAACCCCTTTTCGGCGCGGTCCCTGAGATAGCGATCCGCTTGTTCCCGATCGAGACGGTGGAACAAGGCCCAGGCGGTGTCCGCCATATAGAAGAAGGGACGTCCGTCCGCCCGCTCGAGATGCCGCATATCGTTCGATATTCTGATCGCTTCCTGCGACTTTTGCGCTGACACCGGCGTCGCAGATATGATGGCTGCAGCCAGCGTAAGAGCGGCGATCAAACCAATCATGGTGGGCCTCATGCACTATCTCCCGAGAAGTGGCTTTTTAGGTAACCAGTGTCAAAATATCCGATCCCGGATTGTCTCCAGACTAGTTAAGCAGATTGGGCAGCGCCATCGACAGCGAAGGAATATAGCTGATCAACATGAGCGCCAATATCAGCGTCAGGTAGAAGGGCCAGATCGTCCGGATGGTTTCCTCGACCGATATCTTGCCGACCGCCGCACCGACGAAAAGCACCGACCCGACCGGAGGTGTCACCAGACCGATGCCGAGGTTCAGCATCATGATCACGCCAAAATGCACCGGATCGATGCCGAGCGCGCTGACAATCGGCAGGAAAATCGGCGTCGTGATCACGATCAGCGGCGACATATCCATGAACGTCCCGAGGAGCAGCAATATGATATTGATGATCAGCAGAACCAGTATCGGATTGTCGGTCGCAGAATTTATCAGGCTCGCGAGATCCGCTGGTACTTCCAGAATTGCGAGCACATAGCCGAAACTGCCGGCTGCGCCGATGATCAACAGCACCATCGAGGTGATCCGGATCGACGAAATCGCCGATTCGACAAATTTCCGGTAGCCGATCGTGCGATATACGAGCACGCCGACCATTATCGTGTAGAGCACCGCGACTGCCGAGGATTCGGTCGCCGTAAAAATCCCGCTCAATATTCCGCCAATGATGATGACCGCCGTCAACAGGCCCGGCAGCGCGAATGTTACCGCGCGCAGAAACGGCCGCCATCCGGGAAAGATGCCAGCAGGATAGCCGCGTTTTGTGGCGACTAGCCACGCCACCACCATCAGCATGGCGCCGGTCACAATGCCGGGGATGATGCCGGCGAGAAACAGGTCGCCGATCGACACACCCGTCCCCGAAGCGGCGGCGTAAATGATCATATTGTGCGACGGCGGGATCAGAAGCCCGACAATGGCCGCCGTGATATTCACATTGGCGGCATAGTCGCGGTCATAGCCTCTTTTCTCCATCAGCGGGGAGATGGTCGAGCCCATGGCCGATACATTGGCGATGGCGGAACCCGATACCGCCCCGAACAGCATCGATGCACCGATATTGACTTGTCCGAGCCCGCCTCTGGCCCGGCCCAGCGAGGCCTCGGCGATATCGACAAGCCGTCCGGCGATGCCGGACCGGTACATCAGATCGCCGGCGAAGATGAAGAAGGGAATCGCCATCAGCGAGAATACGCTGATCCCGGCGACCATTCTCTGGAGAGACACGGCGAGCGGAATATCGAGCGCAAGCAAGGCGGCGGCGCTTGCCGTCAGCAAGGCAAAGGCGACCGGCACGCCCAGCGCCAGCAACAGGAGAAGAACCCCGAGCAAAATGACCAGTTCCATCATATATCTCCCGCGTCTGCCAGAACGGCCTCGATCGGTTTCTCCGCGGTCCAGCCGGGCCTCAGCAATTCCCCGACAAATCTTGTGGTGCAGAATAATATGATCGCGGCGCCGGCCAGCGGCAGCGGCAGATAGGCCCATGAGCGGGAGATCCCCAGCGAGGGAATTACATGGCTTGAGATGATATCGGTAAGCTCGATCCCCCAGACCAGCATCATGAAGCCGCAGGCGATGACCACCAGTTCGGCGGCCAGCCGCATCAGCCGGGCAATCTTTTCCGACATCGCATTTTGCAGCGCCAGGATACGGATATGAAAGCCCTCGTTAAATCCGGCGGCAGACGCCAGCACGGCGTACCAGGTCATCAACAGGAGCGCCGTCTGTTCCGACCAGCTTGGACTGGCGTTGAGAATATAGCGGGCATAAACCTGCCAGCCGACAATCAACGTCATCGCAACGAGACCGGCGGCGGCTATCCACAAAATCACCTGGCTTAGTCGTGCGTTGAATGCCGTAATATGATCAAGCATGATCCGCTCCCATTTCCGCGATTTCGTCGACGAGCTTCTGCTCCGCCGGCGTTTTTATATATTCTCTCCACACCGGCTGAACCCGATCGACAAAGGCTTGCTGGTCATCGACCTCGTTGACCTCTACCCCGCTGGCGCGGACCGCCTTTTCGGCATCGAGCGTTTTTATGTCCCATAATTTGCGCATATAGGGGACTGATTCATCGGCAGATTTCTGGACAATATCCTGTTCGGTTGCAGACAGTTTTTCCCACCGCTGCCTCGACATGACGAGCAGTTCCGGTGCGATAACATGCTGGGTCAGGCTGTAATATTTCGCGGCCTCGAAATGTCGGCCCTCAAAATAGGACGGCCAGTTGTTTTCCGCCCCGTCGATCACGCCCTGCACCAGTGCCTGGTAAACTTCTCCCAGTGGCATCGGTGTCGGATTTCCGCCGAGTTCCTGAATCAGGGATACGAACAGATCGCTGTTCTGGACGCGCAATTTCATGCCCTTCATATCTTCGGGCGTTCGGATCGGGCGTTTGGTATTGTAGAACGATCGTGCGCCGGAATCATAAAAGCACAAACCGATCAGCCCATGCGGCTCGAGCGAGCGCAGGACTTGGCGTCCGGGCGCTCCATCCATCGCGTCGCGCATATGCGCCACATTTTTGAAGATGAAGGGTAGGCCGGGTATATTGGTCATCGGCTCTATCGAATTGAGCGGGCCCAGGCTGACGCGGTTCATGTCGATCCCGCCAAAAGTGGTCATCTCGAGCGTGTCGCGTTCCTCACCCAGCTGACCGCCGGCATAGAGTTTCATCGAAAGCTTGCCGTCAGAATAGCCTTCGATCAGCCGCCCCATTTCGCTGATCGCCATGGATGTCGGATAATTCGAGGGATGGAATTCGGCGACCCGGAAGGTCGTTCCCGACGACTTGCTGCACCCCGCCAGAAGCATGGCGGAAAGCCCGCTCGCGATCATCTGCCGCCGCGAGAGACCGGGTTGCGGGAAGTGAGCCAAGCTCCTTCCCCTTTTTATAATACTGTCGCCCATCAGTCCCTCTCCCTCGATCATACCGCTGCGTTTTTTAACGCTTTTCGGCAGTATTTATCACCGTTGCACGCGCCCCGAACCATCTCCGCCCATCAGCTTTTCCACCTCATCCACTGACACCCGGTTGAAATCGCCGAGAATGGAATGTTTCAGACAGCTCGCGGCGACCGCAAATTCCAGGGATTGCTGTCTGTCGTCATAGGCATTGAGGCCATAGATGAAGGCTGAAGCAAAACTGTCGCCGCCGCCGACCCGGTCGACAATATCGGTCATCTCATAATGGCGCGAAAGCTTGAACCCTTGATCACGGTCGCGCAGGCAGGCGGACCAGCCGTTGCGGTCGGCGCTGTGGCTTTCCCGCAATGTGATCCCGATCGTGCTCATGTCGGGATAAAGTTCGAGAACTTTCTCCGACAACGCTTCATATTTGCTCGTGTCGAGTTCGCCGGTTTCCACATCGACGTCGACGCTGATGCCGAGCGACTTCTGGCAGTCTTCTTCATTGGCGATGCCGACATCGACATATTTGACCAGCTCGGTCATCACCTCCGGCGCGGTCTTGCCATATTTCCAGAGCTTGCCGCGGTAATTGAAATCGCAGGATACGGTCACACCTGCCTTTTTCGCTTCCTTCAGACATTCGAGGCTGAGATCGGCGGCAGACTGGCTGAGCGCAGGCGTGATGCCGGTGATATGCAGCCATTTGGCACCATTGAAGATCGTCGGCCAGTCGAAATCACCGGGGCCGCATTCGCAGATTGATGACGCTGCGCGATCATAGATCACCTTGGATGGTCGCTGGTTCGCGCCCGATTCCAGATAATAGATACCGACCCGGTCGCCGCTTCGACGGATCAGCGAGGTGTCGACACCAAAGCGGCGCACTTCATTGATCGCATGCTGACCAATGTCATTGTCGGGCAAAGCGGTGACAAAGCCCGATGACAGGCCGTAGTTGCTCAGCGCAACCGCTACATTGGCTTCGCCTCCGCCAAATGTCGCTTCAAAAGCGGGCGACTGGAAAAACCGTTCGTGCCCGGGCGTTTTCAGACGAAGCATGATCTCCCCGAATGACAGAAATTCCGCCATAATATTCCTCTCCTTATGGTCGCGCGGCGCGGGCCAGTTCGACGGCCTCGCGCGCAAGTTTCGTTATCTGTTCAAAATCGCCAGCGACGATCGCATCCTTCGGTGTCAGCCAGCTACCGCCGCAAGCCACCACAGACGGAAGCGCAAGAAATTCACCAAGATTATCGGCAGATACGCCGCCGGTTGGCATGAATTTCATCTCGCGGAATACCGAAGAGAAAGCCTTCAGCATCGGCACGCCGCCGGCCAGCTTTGCCGGGAAAAATTTCACACTACGCAGGCCAAGCGCATAGGCGCGCTGCACTTCGCCCGCGGTCATGGTGCCGGCGAAAAACGGCAGGTTCTTGTCAATGCAAAAGCGCGCGACATCGTCGACAAGCCCAGGGGAGACGACAAATTGGGCACCCCGGTCCGCTACCGCTTTGGCTTGCTCTACCGTCAAAACGGTGCCTGCTCCCACGATGATGCCCGATGTTTCCTGCACAATCGCCGCCATACAGTCGAGCGCGGCATCGGTGCGCAGAACGACCTCGACCACGTCGAGCCCGCCTGCCTGCAGCGCATTTGCGATGCGCACCGCCGTCGCCGGATCATCTGCCTCAATAAGTGGCACGACCGGTGCCGTCAGGAATTTTGCTGCCAGTGTAGCAGCAATGTCTTCGGTCATCTCATATTTCCCTTTCCAGAATATCTGCGTCGAGGCAGTTTGCTATCATGCTGATGCTCTGTTCGTCAGCCACCCAGTATGCCGCAAAAATGCCGTCCCGTCCGAACAGGCTGGCAACAATTCCCTCGTGGCCGACATTCCGCCACAGGGCCGCAAATTTTTCCGCCATCGGGTCGTCGACAATATCTCTGTCACCCCGAATATGGACGATCCAGGCCGCCACAGCCGACAATATGCCAGGGCAGATTTTGCCACCGGCCTGATGGAAGGACAATGTTTCAAGCCAGCGTTGCGGGATTTTCTGGCTGCTGTCCATCGCGATCTGGATCAGCCTGTGCTGCAGAGCGTGGTTGCCGAAGCGCACCAGCAAATCATCGGCATATTGCTGCAGATTCTGCCCTGGTGCAGCTTTCAAACTCGGCGCCGCTTCGTCGCGCATGATCCGCTCGACGACAGGCCTTATATGGGGATCGGCAACGGCCTCGTGCACATATATGTGGCCGCGCATCAGACCCAGATAAGCGAGCGCGGAATGGGCTCCGTTGAGCATCCGGAGCTTCGCCATTTCGTAGGGCGCAACATCGAAGACGAACTCCGCGCCCCCCGTTTCCCAGCGGGGACGGGGGCCGGCGAAACTGTCTTCGATGACCCACTGGCTGAACGGCTCGGTAAAAACACATGCTTCGTCTCGAATTCCGGTGAGCTTCTTTAGCTCGTCGCGGTCAGCTTCGCTGGTCGCCGGGACGATCCGGTCGACCATCGACGACGGGAAGGCGCAATTCTCCGATATCCATCGCAACAATATTGGATCGCGATCGGACAGATATTCGCCCAGCAGAGTTTCGAGCTGGGAACCATTGTCGGCCAGATTATCGCAACTGAGCAAGGTCACGCCGCCAAGCTCCCTCGCCATCCGCCGTTTCAGACCTGCACGAAGATATGCGTAAATGCTTGCGTCGTTGGCCAATGCGCTGTCGAGCGAGCCATTATTGCCACGGCAATAGCCCTTTTCGGTTATGGTGAAGCTGATGATTCTGGTGTTAGGGCGAGCTACGGCTTCGACCACCGCTTCGCTGTCTGTATTGGCAACAAGCACAAAAGATTCAGAACCGATCAGCCGGATGGCGGTCCGGTCGCCATCACGGGTGACGACATTATATAATCCGTCTTGCGGATTCATCTGCATGGCAACATTGTCCGAGCGTAAAGAAACTCCGGTTATCCGCCAGTCTCTGTCGCCTGCATTCATTGCGTCATCTGTGTAGACCGCCTGATGCGCCCGGTGAAAAGCGCCGATGCCGAAATGGACGATGCCGCAAGCTTGCGCTGCCGGACCATATTTCGGGATTTGAACGCTGGCGGGCAGCCGGGATTGCTCGTTCAGCCTCATAATTTATAGGCCGCTTTGGCGAGATTATAGGCAAGATCGACGGCAAGCTCTGCCGCTTCCCATTCTTCAATCCGGTGCTCCGCGACCAGCTGTGCCAGAAAACCACAGTCGATGCGGCGTGCGACATCATGGCGCGCCGGGATCGACAGAAACGCCCGCGTATCATCGTTAAACCCGACGGTATTGTAGCAGCCCGCTGTTTCCGTAACCTGCGAGCGGTAGCGCCGCATGCCTTCCGGACTGTCATGGAACCACCAGGCCGGTCCGAGTTTCAGAGCCGGATAATGACCGGCGAGCGGTGCCAGTTCACGCGAATAGCTGGTTTCGTCGAGCGTGAAGAGAATGATAGCGAGCTTCGGTTCGTTGCCATATCTGTTCAATAAGGGCCGCAACGCATGGACATATTCTGTTTGCACCGGAATATCTGCGCCCTTGTCCCGACCGAAACGTTCGAACAATTTGCGATTATGATTGCGGAACGCGCCGGGGTGGATTTGCATCACCAAGCCGTCATCCAGGCTCATCCCCGCCATTTCCGTCAGCATCTGGGCTCGGAAGAGTTCTGCGTCATGCGGAGCGACATCATCTGCGATCACCCGCTTGAACAAAGCTTCTGCGTCGCCGGCCGACAGATCGGCCGTCGCGGCACTGGGGTGGCCGTGATCGGTAGAGGTGGCGCCCATGCTGGCGAAATAGTCACGGCCTTTGCGATGCGCCGCAAGATAGCCCCGCCAACTGAATATGTCCTCACCCGTCTGTTCACCGAACTTCTGCAGATTGTCGCGAAATCCTTCAAATTCCGGGTCAACCACCGGGTCAGGGCGATAAGCGGTTATGACTCGTCCGCCCCACTCCCCGCTCTCGTTCGCAGTGCGGATTTTCGCGTGATGCTCGAGACTGTCGAGCGGCGATTCTGTTGTCGCTATGACCTCGATATTGAAACGATCAAACAACGCTCGTGGCCGAAATTCTTCGGTAGCCAAAGCAGCAGTGATATGGTCGTAATAGTGATCCGCGCTGTCTGCCGATAGAAGCTTTTCCAATTGGAAAACCTCGGCAAAAACCCAATCGAGCCACATCCGTGAGGGGGTGCCGCGAAACAGATGATAGCGCTCGGCAAACAGCCGCCAGCTTTCGCGCGGGTCGACCGTATTGCCGCCGCAATCACCGATGCCCAGCGCCTCCATCGAAACGCCCTGCGAATAGAGCATGCGAAAGACATAATGGTCGGGGTGCAGCAAGAGCTCGCTGGCATTGCCGAAATTCTTGTTGTCCGCAAACCAGACCGGATCGGTATGACCGTGCGGACTGATGATCGGGAGCCCGGACACTTCAGCATAAAGCCGGCGCGCGATATCACGCTGAGCGGGATCGCTCGGTAACAACCGGTCCGGATGCATTAGCGACATCGCGTCAGGTTGCTCTGACTTTGACGACCACTTCAAGTTCTTCGCCAAAACAGGCCTTGACCGTCTGCCCGCCCGTCACCTCGTGAACTCCGGTGATTGCACCGGCCGAAACCCATGTCCCGGGAGCAGCTTCTATGCCCCTTCGTTTGAGTTCTTTGAGAAGAAACACCACCGAACCAAATGGTCCGTCTAGCATGTTGCTCATCCTGTCTGCACCGACCGTGCTGCCGTTTATCTGCAAACTGACAGGCATCGAAAGGAGATCGGCATGGCGCCAGTCTGGCAGCGCGGGACCGAGAACAATCCCCTTGTTATTACCAAAATCCGATACCGTTACTGCCGCGCCAAATTCATTAATTCCGGGAAAAGGCGAGCTGGCAATTTCCACCCCGACACGGACATCATCAATATGATCGGCGATCGTATCGAGGCTGATTTCACCATCCGGCACGGAAGCAATGCGCAGCAATATTTCTGCCTCTGCCGCAGCAAAGCCTTTTCCGAAAATGGGCATGACCGGGACATGACCGTCCAGGGCATCGACTATTTCATCGACAAAAATCGGACCCGCCAGTCGCTTTGCATTATATTTTGCAACCTGCTCTCCGGGTATACGGCCGACTTTCCATCCGCCGATCCTTCGCCCGTCGAGCGCTATCGCCAGATCCTGGATGGCATAGCCTTCTTCCATCGTCTGAGGAATTTCGCCGGGGTATGAATGCACGATGGTGCTGGCCTTACGTGCTTCAACGAAGACCGCCGCGATATGTTGATGACCGGAATTTGTCCTCATGACTGCAATTTTCCTTATCCTTGAAATTCCCTAATAGACACCGGTGTCAAAAACAAGTTTATTTCTCTGGAGGCCATTGCTTTTTTGCTGTCCGCAGGCCAATAATGAATGCCAACGGAGCTGCATCGACAATCAAGGCTGTTTGTGCGTCCAACATTGGAAAACGAACGGACATAATCCTGATGCCCCAAAAAACTGACCGTTCCTCGTCCAAGCAGCCCACCATCAATGATGTTGCTGCGCTCGCCGGCGTCTCAAAGAAAACGGTCAGTCGGGTCATAAACAACTCGGCTCTGATCAGCGACAAGACCCGGAAGAATGTTCAAGAGGTTATTGCCAGTCTCGGATTTGTTCCAAATCCACAGGCGCGGGCCCTTGCGTTCCGGCGCAATTTCCTGATCGCGCTTCTGCACGACAATCCGAATGCCCAGACGGTGCTGAATTTTCAAAATGGTGTGCTGGATGCAATCAAGGACAGTGATCTTGCGCTGCTGGTTCGTCCGATTGATCGCGGGTCTTCAGACATGCTGGAGGATGTGCGGATCTTTCTCGAAAAACAAAGACCGATCGGCGCGTTGTTATTGCCACCAATATCCGAAAATGACGATTTGACCGCATTGTGCCAGTCACTGGGCGTCCGCTATGTCAGGATCGGTTCGACCGCGCTCGATGAACCCGGAAAATGCGTATCATCAAATGACCGGGAAGTGGTCGCCGAAGCGTGCCGTAAATTGATCGAAATGGGACATAGAAGGATCGGGTTTGTACGCGGGCCAGAGGGATTTCGGTCAGCCAGAGAACGCGAGTTGGGATTTCTGGATGCATTGCATTCCGCCGACCTGACGCTGGCAGACGAACTTTGTGTCAAAGGCAATTACCGGATAGATTCGGGAACCGAGGCCGCCCACAAATTATTGTCACTTGCGAACCGGCCAACGGCGATTTTTGCAAGCAATGACGAGATGGCGGCTGGCGTGATGCAAGTCGCGCTCGGCCTGGGTATCAAGGTCCCGGAGCAGCTGTCGATCATCGGCTTTGATGACTCACCCACCGCCACCCATATCTGGCCCCGGCTTACCACTGTGCGTTGGCCGATAAGGGAAATGGGTTCTCACTCCGCCCACATGCTGGTCTCCGACTTCCTGCCACCGGTCGAGGGTATCGATCAACCGGAATATGCAATGCTCCCTTCCCGTTTCGTCGAACGCCAATCGGTGGCGCCGCCCGCAACCGACAAGGGTGAATGACCGGCTCGGCTGTCACGGACCATGATCCAGCGGCAGCGCCTCTGGCTCTGCAAATCGATGAATCCGATAATGTCGCGACGATGCTCGCCGATGGCCAGGCGGGAGACGCGATTTTTCTCGCCGGCGGGCAGATAGGCTTGCGCTCGGACGTTGCTAAGGGTCACAAGCTTGCTATCCGCCCTATCGCTGCCGGGACGAACATAATAAAATATGGCTTTCCGATTGGACTGGCCACCGCCGATATTGCAGCGGGCGAACATGTCCACAGCCACAATCTGAAAAGCGGACTGTCAGCGACCGATAGCTATGAATATCACGCGGCTTCTGCCGCGAAGCCAGAGCCACCACTAATCCTCCCAATGTTTCGCGGATATCAGCGCGCCGACGGCCGGGTTGGCACACGAAACGAGATATGGATCATTCCAAGCGTCGGCTGTGTCGGCAATCTGGCAGAGCGGATCGCTCGCAAGGCAGAAGTCCGATATGCAGGAAAAGTCGACGCGGTTCGGGCGTTCAAACATCCTTTCGGCTGTTCGCAATTGGGGGAAGACCTCTCGCGCACCAGCAAAATTCTCGCATCGCTGGCTCAGCATCCCAATGCTGGCGGCGTGCTGATGCTCGGCTTGGGTTGCGAGAGCAACCAGCTTGCCCAGATGCTGGCCTTGATTCCAGAAGAACGACGTGGCTCCATCCGCATGATGACCGCTCAGGCAGAAGCGGACGAAATGGAAAGCGCGCTCGCGCTGGTTAATGAACTGGTACAAGCAGCATCCGCCTGTCAGCGAACCGAAGTCCCGCTTTCCACACTGGTGCTGGGCGTCAAATGTGGCGGCTCGGACGGCTTTTCCGGCCTGACCGCCAACCCGCTTGTGGGACGGATGGCCGACCGCGTCGGCAAAGCCGGCGGCAAGGCAATATTGACGGAAATTCCGGAGATATTCGGAGCGGAACAATTGCTGATGAACCGTGCGACGAGCGAAGATATATTCCGGCGCACGGTCAATCTGGTCAATGATTTCAAGTCCTATTTCACCCGCCATGGCGAGGGGCTGAGCGAAAACCCGTCACCCGGTAACATCGCCGGCGGGATCACCACGCTAGAAGAAAAATCGCTCGGCGCGGTGCAAAAGGGTGGTCATGTGCCACTCGTAGATGTGAAACTATACGGGGAACAGGCAGACCGCCCGGGCCTGACCTTGCTCGAGGCACCAGGCAATGATGCGATATCATCAACCGCACTGACGGCTGCCGGAGCAACGATCATTTTATTCACAACAGGACGCGGCACCCCACTCGGCTTTCCGGCACCCACCATAAAAATTGCATCGAACAGCGAATTGGCAAAACGTAAGAAAAACTGGATCGATTTTGACGCCGGTCAGGTTCTCGCCAATGGTTTTGATCAGGCTTCGGATGATTTAATGGCCAAGATATGTGCGGTGGCTTCCGGCGAAGAAACAGCAGCCGAGCGCAATGGTGAGCATGACATCGCGATCTGGAAATCAGGGGTGACGCTGTAAAAACTAAAGCGCCCGGTAAGTGAAGTTGCGAAAGCGCACCTCGCCATCGCCTGCGGAATATAGCGCTGGACGCAGCGACAGAAAATCATAGGCGACATTGTGATGATAGCCGGACAATTCCATCTGCACATCGAATTTCTGCCAGGTCGCACGTTGATCGCTGCTGGTGTGGATGGTCAGAATATTATGGTCGTTGGTGAGCCGGATGCTCAGCTTTGAAATCACCTTAGCCTCCGGTTCGATCTGGCCGGGTATGGCGCCGCGCGGTCGTTGCAAACCGTAGCGGTGCATCATCAGTCCGTCAGCGCCGAAGCCCAGTCCGGCATAAAGACGGCGATTGTAGAATAACAGCATTCCGCCTTCGGCCCCGGGTTCAACCTCGATATCGGCGCTGACCTGATAGGCTTGATCGCCAGCGATACAGCATAGCGGCGAACAATCGGACGGCGTCATTCCTTTTGCCTTGATGATCAGCGCGCCCTTGTCTCGTCTGACACGCTTCGCTTCACCCGGGCCGGGATCATAAAAGGCCCATGTTGTTCCCATCCGGTCAGTGGAGAAATCGTCGGACAATGGCATTCCATGCGGTTGCGCTTCTAGCTCGATCGGCTTGTCCATCGGCTTGGACAGATCCCCACCCTGAGGAACCGGCCAACCATCATCACCCCAGACCACGGGCTCGAGCAGCGCCTGCCGCCCGAGCGTCCAATAGCCGTTTTCATAACCATGATAGAGCATCCACCAATTGCCGCCCGGCCCTTCAAATAATGTAGCGTGGCCGCGCGACCACCATTTTTCGCGCGCTGACTCTGTGCGGATAAGAGGATTTCTGGGACAATCCTCCCACGGGCCGCCTAGCGATTTGCTGCGCGCCATGATCACCATATGTCCGGTGGGCGGGCCGGCGGTTCCGCCGACCGCCGTGGTCATGTACCAATAGTCACCGCGCTGGACGATTTTCGGACCTTCGGGTGCAAATGTTTCGACCACCCACTCTTCGGGATAACGCCACGGATCATAGACATGTTCGACGTCCCCCTCTGTCCGCAAGCCGTCAGCAGACAGGCGAATTCTGTCGCCGCCGGAAAGAAAAAGCCAGCGTTGGCCTTGCTCGTCAACGACATGCTCGGGATCAATATGCAGGGGCAGGTCGAGATCGACCGGATCACTCCACGGGCCTTCGATATGCTCCGCCGATATCACATAAATCGAGCGCTTTTCGGAGTTGCGCGCCGGGATATAGCAAAAGAACCGGCCTTCATGTTTCGCAAGTCCGGGCGCCCATACCGACCCTATCGGCTGCGTAAGTGCAGCAGTCACGGGCCGCCAATTGACCAGATCACGGCTGTGCCAGATCAGCAGACCCGGATATGCATCAAAACTGGAAAAAGTCAGATAATAGTCGTCGCCATCCCGGATAATCGCCGGATCGGGATGGTCACCGGCAAAGACCGGGTTGAGGAAACTTCCATCGCCAAGATCAGCCTTGCGTTGTCCCTCGAAGCCGCGACTCCATTGCATTTCGCCATAAGGATCAAGCGAAGACGTTGCTGCCGAACCCTGAGCCAATAATCTCGTCGGAAACAATGCCGCGACGGCTGCGATTTTCAATGTGTGGCGGCGATCAATCATATGCGCTCTGCTTCGTTGAAAAAAAGGACCGACTCCCTGGAGATTGGAAATCGGTCCTTCGTTTGCGACCCTGTCGACGAATTACTAAACTAGAGCTTACATTTTATAGCGCGCACCAAACATGAAGGTTCGGCCATAATGGTTGTTTTCGTAGTTGCGATTGGCTTCCAGATCGGTGAAGCGATAGCGATAATCGTCAGTCAAATTGCTACCCTCAACCGAAATCTCGAAATTGTCGGTCAACTGATAACGGATCGAAGCATCGACATTGAACGAGCTGCCATAACCTTCAAACACATTGTTGTTGCCGCTCGTGCCATCATTGTAACCGCTACGGTAGGCCACTGAAGATCGCACAGAGAATTTGCCATCATCATAATATGCCGTCGCGTTCCATGCGCGCTTGGCGAGACCAAGCAGCGGCTGCGTGTAGGTCCCGTTTGGTTGAGCAACGAGGCGATTAGTACCGGGATCATAAGCCAGCGGCCCCGAAACACTATATTCGACATCACTTTTTACCAAGGTGAAGTTACCGAGTAAGCCGAAATGTTTCAACGAGTCCGAGAATACGGAGAACGGCAATTGCAGTGAAATTTCCATACCCTTGAGATTTGCTCCCGGGCCGTTGCCGGTTGTCCGGAATTCAAACTGCCGATTGGGGTCTGTTCCAGTAACAATCGCGTCAAAAGCTGGCGTTCCTGGTGTCAGCAGCGAAGTCGGCAAGCCACTGGATGCGTAGGTTCCCTGTAACGATGTCGAAATCGGGAAGCTGACAATATCTTTCGAGAATAGTGCGATAGAAACAATCGCTCCCGGAGCAAAATACCATTCAGCCGCCACATCATAGGTCGTTGCCCGATACGGATCCAGGAATGGATTGCCCGAGCTGATCTTGAAGTTGAACGGATCGATCGATCCCCCCGGTGTGAGACTGCCAAGCGTTGGCCGCGTAATGACCTTGGCGATCGCACCGCGCAGGATGATATTGTCCGCGGGGAAGAAATTGACGTTGAAAGATGGCAACCAGTCATCATAGCTGCGTTTCACAGTCACGAAGGTGCCGTCGGTAAAACCGGACGATGACTGGTTCGTCTTCGCATAGCGTACGCCGGCATTACCGGTCATCCTCATCCCGAAAACACTGCTTTCGAAATTGGTCATGAACCAGCCACCTTTGGTTTTTTCGGTGACAGAACGTTGTTCGCCCTGCTGAAGAACCCCGGGTATATTGTACAGGTCGACAAAAGCCGTCCCTGCCGCCAGATCCGGAACGATCCAGCTATTGGTATTTCCGGCCGGTTGACCAGCATCACCCAGGTTGAAAGTCTGGGAAAGTGCGTCCGTTACCGGCGCGCCATAAGCCCCGGGTGCGCAAGTGAATGCGGAGCAATATTGGTTGTCCCGCCGGAAGCCGATCGTATCAAAGTCGAACTCACGATAGAACCCGCCAGCCAGAAGCTGGAAGCCCTCGGTGACATCCCATTCGAAATCGCCTGATACGGTTTTGAACTTGTTGGTCAGGAACGAAGGTCGGTCACGGAATTCTGCAAGTTGGAATGCAGCCGGATCCGTTATTCCCGGGCCGAAAGACAAGACCGGCGATTTCATATTGGTATAATCGTAGCTGTAACCTGTCGCGTCGCGATCATCGAATGCGAGCGTGGTTTCGACCGGGATATCGGCTTTGGATTTCGAAAATCCGCCGAGTAAATTGATCCTGAAATTGTCCGTCAACGCTTGCTCGATCTTGGCGGAGACCTGATGAAATTCGGTCTCGCTTTCGCGTGAATAGCGTTCTGTCCGCACATAGACATTGTCGAGATCCGCGGAGATCAAATTGTTGTTGGCATCGATCGTATAGTTGGAGATATCGATGGTGCGCTCGTTGCTGCGCGCCAATACTTCTCCCCAATATTCGTCACGGGTTTCCTTGAAATTGGAATAGAGACCATCGATCGAAATCTTGGTGCTGTCAGTAGGCTCCCATTGCAGCGAAGCGGTCGCGCCTAGCCGTTCACGGTCATGGCTGACCAGACCATAGCGCGGAATTCGCGGATGGAAAGCTTCTGCAACTTCGATGCAGGCAGCAGAAGGGTTGGCGATAAAATTGGACCCGGACATGCAGGTCACTCCGTCGACGCTGCGAAACGGTGCCTGTGCCCAACGGACCGTGTTGTTGCCAAGCTCTTCGGTGGTATATTTTGACCAAGCCACCGATGCCGAGACACCAAAGGTCTGATCCGCATTGGACCAGGCAACCAAACCGGCAAGGCGCGGCGACAATTCTTTCGACAGGTCATTGTAACGGCCCTGTGCGGATGCCACCAGAGTGAGGCCGTCTTTGCCCCCAAGCGGATTTCCCGTGTTCAAATCAACCACTGCGCCCAGCGAGCCTTCATCAAGCGATGCCGATGCCGTCTTGTGGACAACAAGCGAGGAAAAAAGCTCTGAGGCAAACACGTTAAAGTCAAAGGCGCGGTCGCGGTTTGCAGAAGCGCCATCGGTTGAAGTCGCGATTGTTTCCATCCCGTTCAGGCGTACCCGGGTAAATTGCGCCCCCAGGCCGCGAACGGTAATTGCCCGTCCTTCGCCAGCATCCCTCTGGATCGAAATGCCAGGGATACGCTGCAACGATTCGGCCAGGTTTTGATCGGGAAATTTGGCAATATCTTCCGCAACAATGACATCGATCGCTGCCGTGCTGTTGCGTTTTTCATCCAGCGCCTTGTCGAGCGAGGCGCGAAAACCGGTAACGACGATCACATCCCCTGCGGAGGCTGCTTCATCCGCTGCATCTTCGTCTTGCGCAAATGCTGGCGTAGCAGTCAGAGCTGCTAGAGAAACACTGCCAACCAGCTTGATCAGGCAGCGAGAGCGCTCATGTCCAAAATTGTTTTTCATCTTAATTTCCTCCCAAAAATTCTTTAAAATTCCGTCATGCTCGCCAAAATGACACCGGTTACTCTCCGAGTCAAAAAAACAGCTGACAGGTTGCTACATAATTTTCAGAAAAGTGGAACCAATTGGTCATGCCTCTCCTCCATTCACGCTAATTTCAATCCGGCTTTATGTGGTAACCGGTGTCATTCTTATTGCTGCTTCTGAAAACTTATGTCAAGGGAGAATTATTGGGAGAGAAAAAATGATCAAAAAACTGATGCTATTATCACTCACATTGGCAGGGATTACCGTCCTGCAGCCGTCGCATGCAACCGCGCAAGACAGTTCCGCCTTTCCCGGTGCTGTAGGCCCGGCCGCACAAACCAGAGGCGGGGCCGGTGGCAAAATCGTCCGGGTTACGACGCTCGCCCCGGATGGTCCGGGGTCGCTAAAAGCGGCTATCGCGCAAAATGGTCCGCGAATCATCGTCTTCGAAGTTGCCGGTGTCATCGACATGGGCAGGAACAATCTGACCATTGACGAACCTTATGTCACGATTGCCGGCCAGACCGCGCCAGGGCCCGGTATCACAATCATCAAAAGCGGCATCGACGTCAGAACCCATGACGTGATCATCCGTCATTTGCGCGTCTATACCGGTGTTGACGGACAACCCAAACGCAGCGGGTGGGAGGCAGACGCTTTTTCAACCGTGAGCGCCCGCAATGTAATCGTCGATCAATGCACCTTCCTCTGGGCGATTGATGAAAATATGTCCGCGTCGGGCCCGCGCTTCACCGGCGATACTGTCGAACAATGGCGGCAGGGGACCAGCCGAAACATCACTTTTTCCAACAATCTCGCTGCCGAGGGTCTGGCCGATGCCAGCCATCCCAAGGGCGAGCACAGCAAGGGATCGCTGATCCACGACAATGCCACCGGCATCGTCTTCTATCGCAATCTCTGGGCGCATAATGTCGAACGCAATCCGCTTTTGAAAGGCGGCGCGCAGGGGCTGATGGTCAATAACGTCATTTATAATCCCGGCCATCGTGCGGTGCACTATAATCTGATGAACCTCGAATGGGCGGGGCATGAATATGTGACCGGAGAGATTACCGCGATCGGCAATGTCATGCGTGGCGGTAATGATACCAACGAAGGATTGCCGTTCCTGATGCTTGGCGGCGATGGCGACCTGAAATATTATGGCCGGGACAATCTGGCTGTAGACCGGCATGGCAAGGCGCTGCCGATGTTCGGCCGATATGGTGAAACGCAAGCCAGGCTGGTCACAGTGAAACAACCAATGGCATCGACTGACGATATGCGCATCCTGCCCGCACGCGATGTCGAAACGTCGGTGCTGGCAAGCGTCGGCGCCAGACCATGGGCGCGCGACAGTGAGGAAACCCGGATATTGTTCTTTGTCGCGGAAGGCCGCGGCGACATCATCGATGACGAAAACGAGGTCAGCGCTTATCCCGAAGTGACCGAGCCCGTGCGCGCGGTATTCGATGAAAGCCTGTGGGATCTGGCGACGATGGAACCCCTGTCTGGACGATATCCCGGACAGACCGGCCCGGCCCCGACGGAAAATCTGAGCGAACGCGACGCGGCGATGCGCGGAACCGGAAAATGAGCGTGCAGGGAGCGCCATAAGATCATGGCGCTCGATCGACGAACATTGTTGAGCGGCTCATTGACCGGTCTCGTCGTCACCGCAAGCGACGGTCTGGCGGCTTCAAGGACAACGGCGACTGATGCTGATTGTCGGGGCAATTCAGAGTGGAACCGGCCCGTCGCGGTGCGCCCGGATGAAAGCCTGTTTCTGTGGCCGGACGACGCCTTTGACATCCCGGTCGGCCTCGCCGAAGAAATGCTCCAGCGCAGCGATGATCCGCTGGCAAGTGACCGGATCGTACAGAATATCGCCAGACCGCGTCTTGATATTTTTCGGTCAGCGCAACCCAATGGCGCGGCGGTGATCATCGCGCCGGGCGGGGGATATCGCTACTGCGTGGTCGACAAGGAAGGCTATGAACTGGCGCGGTTGCTGCGGGACCGCGGAACCACGGTTTATATTCTATTCTATCGCTTGCCTGCGGATGGCTGGAGCAACGGCAAAGATGTGCCGCTGGCAGACGCCCAGCGTGCGGTTCGGCTAGTCCGAAGTCGTGCGGAGGTGGACGGAATCGATCCGGAGCGGATCGTCTTTACCGGGTTCTCCGCGGGTGGGCATGTTGCCGCCAGCCTGCTGACGCGCTTTGATGCTCGGGTTTATGATCCAGTAGATATTGCGGACGCGGCTCCCGCCCGCCCTGATGCACTGGTTGCGATTTATCCGGTCGTATCGATGGATCCGGCGATCGCCCATATCGGCAGCCGCGACCGGCTGATCGGTGCAAACCCGGATGCCGTCCTAAACGCTCTTTATTCCCCCGAGCAGAATGTCCGCAAGGATATGCCGCCGCTGTTTCTGCTCCATGCCGAGGATGACGATGTCGTTCCCGTCGCCAACAGCAAGCGTTTGCACCAAGCTGCCAGCGAGACCGGAACGCCCGTCGAGGCCCATTATTTTGAAATGGGCGGACATGGCTTTGGACTGATGAAAACCGCTGGATTGCCGGTTGCTATCTGGCCGGAGCTTCTATGGAACTGGATGGGCGCACAGAAGCTGCTCTGAGCGCCCATCCCGCTTGCTATCAATATTTCCAACGTTCGGTGAGCATTTTCGCGTTGCCGTCTTTCACGGCAATTTCAGCAGATGGTTCTTTCGGATTGCCGTCCTGAAACAACTCGTAGATGACCGTTCCGTCACGCTGCAGGCTCTCGATCACCCGCACCGGCGTGAAAAGGCCTGCCGGCGCTGCGGCACGAGCATTTTCAGGGACATCGGCCCAGGCCAGATCGCGTTGTACCTCAACCACCACATAGGCGCCGTTTTCCTCCAGCATATCCAGCTCGACCTCGCTGCCATCGGGCCGTGTCCCTTCCACGTCGTAGAAGACCATGCCGTCGCGCTCTTTCCGCTCGGCCTCGCTGATCACCATCCCTGGGATTTCTGCCAGCGCAGCAGACCGCACCCCATCAGGAATATCATCGACTTGGGTGATCGTGGCTTCCGGGCCGGCGTCCAGTATCGCCGGCTGGTCGGTGTTATTGTCCTGCTTTGAACAAGCGGCCAGCATTGCGCAGCCCATTGCAATCGGAATCATATATTTCATCGTCTCTCTCCTGTCATTTCAACTTCCTGGCTGGATATAGGGCACGGTCGCAAACAGCTCCCGTTCCCATTTTCGCGGATCGCGCTCGACCCGGCTATCTTCATCGAAAATCATCGTCTTGCGCATCGCCATGTCATAGGGCGCCCAACCGGGATTACCGGTGCGGGCGAAGGCAACAAATGCGTCCATCAAACGATCACTCATCGCCCGTTGCGCAGCCGTGGGGTCGGCGACTGTCCCGAAAGACAGGGCAATATCATCGGTATGTTTGGCCTGCTCGAAATCAAGCTGGTACACAAAAGTCCGGTCCGCAACTGGCGGTCCTGCCTTTGTCCGCGCTTCGGCTTCCTCAACCTGACCGCGCCAGCTGCGCGCGGCGGTAACGATGCGGTGGAACAGTTCGAGAGGTCTGGCTTCGGGATAGCGGGCACGAAATTGTGCCACTACCCAGTCGGGCCGGATATCGACCCGCATTTGCGGTCCGATCCGCTCGGCCAGATTATCCATGGTCAGGCCTGCAATCGGCGGCTTGTCCGGATTGTAAAAAGCGCGCGTCTCCATGATCGTGTTGCCGAGCATCATCGGGATATGATTGGATTGCGGAGCGGCATCGGGCCAGAAAGGGTGCCGCATCAAATGCTGCATATCCAGCACCGGCCCCATGTAGACACCGCCACCTAGAACTGGATCGATCGCGGAAAGCGCCTCTATCAATTGCTCGATCGGCGCCGTTGCCGGATCGACATTTTCGCCGAGCGCCCTGAGAAAGGCCTGCATACGCTTTGTCGCGTTGTGCGGCCCTGAAGCCGTTACCTGCTGGCCCGACATTGTGATCGCTTTGTGGAACAGACCCTTTGCTGCGGGCATGGCCATCAGTGTTGCAATCTTAGCGCCGCCACCCGACTGGCCGAACACAGTGATATTGCCGGGATCACCGCCGAATGACGCGATGTTGCGCTGGACCCATTGCAACGCGACAATCAGGTCCAGTTGCCCGTTGTTGCCGCTGTCCGGAAAACGCTCGGGCATATAGAGATAGCCCAGCGCATTAAGCCGGTGGTTAACGGTAACAACGACCACGTCGCCGCCCGCCGCCAGATTCGTGCCGTCATTGACCGGATCGGTCACGCTACCGGTCGCATAGGCACCGCCATGGAAATAGACCATGACCGGCCGTGCCTTTTTTGAGTCAGCAGCGGGTGACCAGACGTTGAGGAACAGGCAGTCCTCCGATTGCGGCTGGTATCTAACGCCGGCTTGCGGGCACGCCGGACCAAATCCACCGCCCGCCGCCTGTTCCGCGCTGATGACCGGCTGCGGTGCCCGAAACCGTTCCGCTCGCGCATAGTGGATGCCGGCAAAGCGCCTGGCCTTGATTGTTACCTTGTCGACCGGGTCATGTTGGAAGCTCCCCAGATAGCGCCCCGCCGGCGCATATATGGTGGGAGGCGATAGTGTCGTAGCATGGACGCCGCCAGTGGTCAGGGCAAAGGCCCCGATCCCGCCAAGTACGGCTCGGCGGGTCGGGCGAAATCTAGCGTGCGAGCCAGCCACCATCGACCGCTAATATGTGCCCCTGCACATAGTTGGACGCGCCTGACGACAGGAAGACAGCCGCTCCGCCCAGATCCCCGGGATCGCCCCAGCGGCCCGCCGGTATCCGCTCCATGATCTGCCGGTTGCGGCGTTCATCGGATTGCAGGGCAGCGGTGTTGTTGGTCGCGATATAGCCCGGGGCGATGGCGTTGACGCAAACTCCCTTGGAGGCCCATTCATTGGCCAGCAACTTGGTCAGCCCGCCCACGCCCGATTTGGACGCGGTGTAGCTGGGCACGCGTATGCCGCCCTGAAAGGTCAGCATCGAGGCGATATTGATGATCTTGCCGATGCGGCCGTCCGCCTCGTGCGCCGCAATCATCTCGCGCCCAGCGGCCTGGCACAGGAAAAACAGGCTTTTGAGATTGGTGTCGATCACCGCGTCCCAGTCCTCTTCGGTGAAATCGACCGCGTCGTTGCGTCGGATGATCCCGGCGTTGTTGACCAGGATATCGATACTTCCGAATTTCTCTTTCGTCTCGTCGATGATCCGGTCGACCGGCTCGATGGTTGAGAGATCGGCAGAGATGATTTCCGCCTGACGGCCAAGCGCCCGTGCTTTCTCGACCGTCTCGGTCGCTGGCGACCGGCCAACCGCCGCGATATTGGCACCGGCTTCGGCAAGCGCCAGAGCGATGCCCTGACCGATGCCGGTATTGGCACCGGTCACGATAGCGGTCTTCCCGCTCAGATCGAACATATTGGTCATTTCAACTGGCAGATATCCAGGACATTCATGTCGGTATAGTCAAGATTCTCGCCGCCCATCGCCCAGATGAAGGCATATTTCTTGGTCCCCGAACCCATGTGGATCGACCAGGGCGGACTGATCACAGCCTCTTCGTTGGCGATGACAATATGCCGCATGCTTTCCGGCTCGCCCATATAATGGAACACGCGGTCATTTTCTTCCGGCATGTCGAAATACATGTAAATCTCGCTGCGCCGGTCATGCAGATGCGGCGGCATGGTGTTCCATACGCTGCCTTCTTCAAGCACGGTCAGGCCGAGCAGCAGTTGCGCGCTGTCGCAGACGCCCGGGATGACGAGCTGATAAATGGTCCGCTGGTTGGAATTGGCGAGATCGCCGCGTTCGAGCGGATTGGCCTGATCGAGCGTGATATGCTTGATCGGCAATGTCTTGTGTGCGGGCAGCGAAGCGAGATAGAAACGCGCGCCTTGGCCTTCGAACCTAATGTCCTTCGACCCCATCGGAATATAGAGACATTCCTTGTTGCCCATCGCAAAGCTTTCGCCATCGACGGTGATCTTGCCCGCGGTACCGATATTCACTGCGGCCATTTCACGACGCTCGAGGAACGGATGACCTTTGGCCGATTCAGGCTCGGACTGCATCGGCATCTGCAACGGCTCCGCACCCGGAACAGCGCCGCCAATCACAAAGCGCTCGTTATGCGAATAGTTGAGGTTGATCTTGCCATCCTCGAACATGTTGCTGACCAGATGACGGTCGACAAGCGCGTCATTATCCACAGATTCCATCATGTCCGGATGGGTTGCATGGTAGGTTTTCTGAAACATCGCGGATTTTTTCCCTTGTCTATTGGCAGTCGGTCAAAGCATAACTTCTGCGCCTTTCTATGTACCTTGGTAACCGGTGTCAATTTCAATCTTGTTTTTCCGGCAACGGGCGACAGGCCAAAGAGATTACGCAGAATGCGAATATTTTGATATTTGTTCCTGAGCCCAGCAGCTTACGGAATATGAATGGTTGAATACGCCAGTCTCTGGTGTCGACAGCAAATCGAAGGATATAAAACCTGATCGGAGTGAGGATTTGGTGAGAGCCTAAATTTGGACAAATTTTGCAGCCCCGATTAATCTATCTAAATCGACAGACTATATCGGTAAATGGCGGAGACGGAGGGATTCGAACCCTCGAAGGACCGTGAGGCCCTTGCCTCCTTAGCAGGGAGGTGGTTTCAGCCGCTCACCCACGTGTCCACGCAGCTTGGCTAGAGGAGGCGCTATAACCATGGATAGCGCTTGCTGCAACGGGTAAAGTGGACCTCGCAAAATAGCGTCGAAAAACCGGGAAACCGGCCGGTTGCAGCGAGGAGACTCGCACTGCCGCAGAATCGACTCATCTCGTCGTCCGTTCATTGCGTGGTCATGTCCAACAGCCGAGAGCCGTTTCTGGCTGGTAATGGGAAGGAGTTTACCCATGTTACCGTTATATATGAAGAAATCTTTGGGGCTATTCGCTGTTCTGGCGCTCGCCATTGCACCCGTCGCGACGCCCGCATTCGCCCAGGTTCAAACCGTCGATCCCAATGACGTGATCGATGCCGATCTGGCTGCACCGGACTATGATGGCAATTTCGAATCCAGCGCCTCGAGCGCGAGGACTGTCGACGATGCTCCGTATGATGGCGGTTTTGATACTGATATCATCGCACCGACTGGCCCGGCACCAGACACAGCGCAAACCGGTGGTCAGACGTACGGGCCTGCGACAAACCCGGCCGACGACAGCAGTACCTATCAGGACGATGACCTGATCGGAGCGGCCGAAGGCGTCTTTGGCAAGGGCGCGAAAGGTCTCGCCGAGCTGATCGAGGATATTCTCAAAAAGCAGGGCCGGCCCAATGCCTATATCGCCGGACGCGAAGCCAGCGGGGCATTCATTGTCGGGCTGCGCTACGGTTCGGGAAAGCTGTACCACAAGATCGAGGGCGAACGTCCGGTCTACTGGACAGGCCCGTCAATCGGCTTTGATTTTGGCGGCAATGCAGCCAACACCTTTGTCCTGGTCTACAATCTTTATGACAGCGAGGAACTATATCAGCGCTTCCCCGCTGGCGAAGGCGCGGCTTATTTCATCGGCGGCTTCCACGTCAGCTATTTGCGCAGCGGAGACAAGGTTCTGATCCCGGTACGGCTCGGAGCAGGTCTGCGGCTCGGTGCGAATGTCGGCTATATGAAGTTCAGCAAGACGCAGAAGTGGCTGCCATTCTAACCCGTTGATGGAGCAGACTGTCCGTCGGCTGCAGCGTGGCGGCTCAGCCTAACGACCGGACTTTCTCCATTCGCGCCAGATAGCGCGCCAATATATCAATCTCCAGATTGACCGCACGGCCGGGCTTGAGCTCTCCTAGCGTAGTCACCTGAGCGGTATGGGGAATGATATTGAGAGTGAACAGCGCGCCGTCTGCATCGTCGCTGACGGCATTGACCGTAAGCGAAACGCCATCGACCGTGATCGATCCCTTGGCCGCAATGAACGGCGCCAGATCTTTCGATACCCGGATGATAATCTCGCTGGAATCGCCCACAGGCTTAGCTGAAACCACTTCGCCGACACCATCGACATGACCGGTGACAATATGGCCGCCCAGTTCGTCGCCGACCTTGAGCGCGCGCTCGAGATTGAGGCGGCGTCCTGCGGCAAATTGTCCCGATGCGATGCAGGAAATTGTCTCGCCGGACACATCGACCGCAAACCAGTCAGGCCCTTTTTCGACCACGGTCAGGCATATGCCCGAACAGGCTATCGATGCGCCCAGGTCGACATTGTCCATGGCATAGCCACAGGAAATTTTAACGCGGAGATCGCCGCGTTGATCGAGCGATTCTATGGTCCCGATATCTGAAACTATGCCTGTGAACATGGACGATCCTAATTGCTATATTGTCCGGAACCTAGGCGGCGTGCTCGTATATCTCAAGCACATCCTGCCCCAATGGGCGCAGATCGGTGCGCCGCCACCGGCCGTGCGCATCGCCAAGCTTTTCCAGGCCGATGTCACCAACGCCGGACAGTCCGCCGCCAATAATGATCGGAGCACGATAGAGCAACAGCCGGTCAACCAGACCCGCTTTCAGGAAAGAAGCCGCGGTTTTAGCGCCGCCTTCGACGAGCAGCCAGTTGATATCGGAGAGATCGGCGATCGCTGCCGGTTCGGAAATTTGCAACCAATGTTCGGGCAACTCACTGTCACTGCCGAGAATGACCGGTTGCGGAGACCGGTCGGCCAGTCCGTCGATCCGGACGTCGAGGCTGGGCTTGTCGGCCTTGGCAGTGCCGGCGCCGACCAGAATCGCATCGCTCCGCGCCCGCTCGAGATGGGCGTGCGCCCGCGCTCTGTCGCCGGTTATCCACTGGCTGCTGCCATCTGCCATGGCAATACAGCCATCAAGCGACAGTGCCAGTTTGAGAGTGACATAGGGTCGTGCTTTTTCGACCCGGCTGAGGAAGCCGGCCATTGCGCGGCGGGCTTCGACCTCTTTTATGCCAACCGATACGGTTATGCCCGCATCGCCCAGCCGGTCGATCCCTCTGCGCCTTGTGCGTTCGTCGGCATCGAGGGTCGCGACAATCACTCTTTTGGGTTTGGCGTCGATGATCGCATTGCTGCAGGTCGGGCCGCGCGGGCTTTCATGGGCGCAGGGCTCCATGGTTACATATATATCAGCGCCTTTTGCGGATGCGCCAGCCTGGGCCAGCGCCATTTCTTCGGCATGCGGCCGTCCACCGGGCTGGGTCCAGCCGCGCCCGATGACCATACCCTGTTTGACGATGACGCAACCGACATTGGGATTGGCGCCGGTGCGGCCACGCCCGCGCTCGGACAGAGCCAGCGCTATCGCCATAAATTGAGCTTCGCCGGGAGGGTTCAACATTGCAGGTCGGCGGGACGTTCCACCTCGACCTCGCCGCGCGCCAATCGGGCGGCGATTGCTTCGCGCTCGATCTCGTCGACATCCATCCCGGACATCCGACCCAGCGATTTCACCGCTTCGCGCCGCTTGGTTTCCAGTTCGTCCTTGAGACACTGGATTTCCCAGCGGTCTTTCAGGATTTCCTCATCGGTCCGGTCAGCGGTCCAGTTTTCGACATAAATGACCTCTGCCGGTACATAAGTGTACGTATTCACCTTCGGATCGAGCCAGAAAAGAAACAAAATGAACGAGGTACAGGCGATCGCCATTGCCGCCGGGAGCAGGCGCTCTCCCGGTTCACTCTGGCGAAAAACGGCGATCAAGTCGCCAAAACCGCCGGTTACTGATGCATCTTTCCACATTCCCATGTCGTCCAAATAGTGCGGGCACAGCCGGATGACCAGCCCCTCCCGAAAAATAGCGCATGCCCCATCCGGGCTGGTCATCCGGAGTCAGGCTTAACTATTGATTTTAAAGACGACTTTGAGCGCCATCCAGCTTTCAACCGGCTTTCCATCTTTGGTCGCGGGGGTGAAACGCCATTTTCTCAGCGCCTGTTTGCGCGTTGCCGACCAGAAATCCTCATGCGGAGATTTGACCAGTTCGATGTCCTTGACCCGGCCGTCGGGGCCAACCAGCACCCGGACGCTAACTTCGCCTTCCTGTTCGCGGCGCAATAGGCCGACCGGGTAATCCGGTTGAAAATCAGCTGCATAGCGCCTGTTCAGGCTTGCGCCGACGATAACCGGATCTGGCGCAATTTTAATCGGTTCAAGTCGGATTGCTTCGCCGAATCCACCCGACCCGCTTTTGATTTCGACATTGCCATAATTTATGACCGGAACCACTGGATCGGAAATATCCATAATGATCGGCCGGTCAGGCAGCGCCCGGGTTGTTGGCCGCACGATTTCCACTTCCGGCTTTTTATCTTCGATGACCGGTTCAATGGGCTTTTCTGCGGGAATAGGGATCGCCATGATTGTCCCCTTGAATATATCGGGGCCTTCGATCGCGGGCATCGCAATCACCGCGCCGATAATCACCGCATGAACGACTCCGGTCATTATCAACCCTTTGGAACGCGGTGTCTTGTTCTCGTAAACGGAAACATAGCTCATCATCATATCCTCTCAACCATCCTCGATAATGGCGAAGCGGCCGGTGCCTGTCTGACTATCTGGCCCCATCGTCAATTGTAATGATATACTATTACATATTTTATTTCAAGCATGACTGTTCTGAGCTAAAAAGCGGTTTTATTATAGATATTTAGTTGGCTGCAGCCAGCCTGGCCAACGCGGCCTCATGGCCGATCAAAGGCAGCAAGGTGTTCATATCCGGACCATGGTCGAGTCCGGTCAACGCCTGGCGCAAGGGCATGAACAAAGGTTTTCCCTTGCGCCCCGTTGCCTCCTTGAGTGCTCCGGTTAGGTCTTTCCAGAGGTCAGAAGATGCTTCCAACTCTTCCATTTTGCCACGGGCAATAGTCAGAAACTCCTGATCTTCTGCCGAAAATTCAGGAACGGAAATCGGTCCCGTTACGACCTGCCACCATTGGTCGACATCGCCCATATTGTGCAGGTTGGGACGGATCACCGCCCAAGCCTCGGCGCTCATTGCTTCGGGTAGACGGTCTTTAACATCCGCATAATCAAGCAGATGCACGATCTTCTGGTTGAGCTGAGCCAGTTCTTCGTCGTCAAACCGCGCCGGTGCGCGACCAAAGCGGGCAAAGTCGAAACTGGCGATTAACTGCTCGACATCCGCAATCGGCTCCACCGGATCGCTGGTCCCGATCCGCGCCAGCAAGGCGACAATCGCTTGCGGCTCGATATTCTTTTCGCGAAAGCTGCTGACACCAAGCGAACCCAATCGTTTGGAAAGCTTGCCCTCGGTACCAACCAGCAAAGCTTCATGCGCAAATTCAGGGGCTTGCGCGTCAAGGGCATGGAACATCTGGATCTGCACCGCAGTGTTCGCAACATGATCTTCACCGCGCACAACATGGGTGATTGCCATCTCGATATCGTCGATCGCCGAGGGCAGCATATAGAGCCAGCTGCCGTCTTCGCGGAGGATGACCGGGTCGGACAATAGAGCCGGATCGAAATTCTGGTCGCCCCTGATCAGGTCGGTCCAGGTGATCGGGGTTCCATGATCAAGCTTGAAACGCCAGTGCGGCTTGCGCCCTTCGGCTTCATAGGCAGCAACCTGCTCGTTGGTCAGGTCGAGTGCGGCGCGATCATAAATCGGCGGCTTGCCCCGGCCCAGCTGGATCTTGCGCTTCAGGTCGAGTTCCTGCGCAGTCTCATAAGCAGGATAGACCCGACCATCCGCCTTCAGCTTCGCCAGATGCTCTTCATAGCGGTCAAAGCGCGCCGACTGCCGTTGCTCTTCGTCGGCCGCCAGACCGAGCCAAGCCAGATCAGCCCGGATCGCGTCTACATATTCCTCCTTCGACCGCTCGGCATCGGTATCATCGAGACGCAGCAGAAATGTACCGCCCTCTTTCTTCGCGAACATCCAGTTGTGGAGCGCGGTGCGGATATTGCCGACATGAAGGTGGCCCGTGGGAGACGGAGCAAAGCGGGTTTTTATGGTCATACGGTCCTAAATGCGTTGGTTATCGGATAGCGCCGGTCGCGGCCGAAATTTCTGGTGCCGAGCTTGACGCCCGGCGGGGCCTGTCGGCGTTTATATTCGGCGATATAGAGCAGCCGCTCGATCCGCACCACCGTTTCCCGGTCGAAGCCGCGCGCGACCAGATCATTGACCGATAATTCTTCCTCGATCAGGCCGTGCAGCAGCGGATCGAGAATTTCGTAATCCGGCAGGCTGTCGCTGTCTTTCTGATCCTCCCGGAGCTCTGCGCTCGGCGGCTTTGTGATCACCGTCTCCGGCATCACTGGACCATCGGGGCCCAATCCCAGACTTGGCTTGTTGCGGTTACGCCATGCCGAAAGTTTGAAAACGGTCAGCTTATAGGCGTCTTTGAGTACCGAATAGCCGCCCGCCATATCGCCATAGATAGTGGCATAGCCGACGCTCATTTCGCTCTTGTTGCCAGTGGTCAGCAGCATATGGCCAAATTTATTGGAGAGCGCCATCAAGGTCACCCCGCGAATCCGCGACTGGATATTCTCTTCGGTGATATCGACATTACTGTCGGAAAAACTATCCTCCAGCATCGCGTCAAAACCTTCGATAGCCGGGCCAATCGGGATAGTATCCAATCGCGTGCCAAGCATCTCGGCACAGCCCTTGGCGTCGTCGAGGCTTTCCTGGGACGTGAAGCGCGATGGCATCATCACGTTCCAAACCCGGTCCGCACCCAATGCGTCGACCGCGACCGCAGCGGACAAGGCGCTGTCAATACCGCCGGAAAGTCCCAGCAGGACTCCGGGAAAACGGTTGCGGTTCACATAATCGCGCAATCCAACGATCATCGCATTGTAAATGTCGGCAGGATGATCATCGAGCTGATGAATCTCGCCCGGCGCGCAAGTCCACTTACCGTCTTCCAGCGACCAATGGGTGTCGACTATTGCCTCGTCCCAGTCGGGCAGCTGATGCATCACGCTGGTGTCACCGTTGAGCACGAAACTGGCGCCATCGAAGACAATTTCATCCTGTCCGCCAACCCGGTTCAGGAACAGCAGCGGAATACCGGTTTCCCTTACCCGCTGCGTCGCCACTTGGCCGAGGCGCTTGTCGTCTTTCTCAATTTCATAGGGGCTGCCGTGAACCGACACGAACAATTGCGTGCCCTGAGATTTCAAGTGATTACAAACGGTCGGAAACCAGACATCCTCGCAGATCGGCAAGCCGATCTTGCAGCCCTTGAATATAATCGGTTCCGGCATCGGACCGGACTCAAAGAGCCGCTTTTCGTCAAATGTACCGTAGTTTGGCAGCTCGACCTTGTAGCGGATATCCTGGATATGGCCATCCGCCAGCAGCGCTATGCCATTATAAAGCTTATCCTCTTCGCGAAACACCGATCCTACCAGCATTGCCGGTCCCGGCCCTGCGGTCGCGGCGGCCAGCCGGTTGAGTTCCGCCTCAGCGCGCTCCCACAAAGCCGGCTTTAACACCAGATCTTCGGGCGGATAGCCGATCAGCTGCAGTTCGGGGAAAACGATCAAATCGCTATCCGGCCGTGCTCCGTGCGCCGCGATCATTGCGTCGGCATTGCCGCGTAAATCGCCTACGCTCTGCGTCAATTGCGCCATGGTGATGATAAGCTTTTCGGTCATCGCGCCCTGATAGAAAGGGCCACAGTGCTGGGCAATCGAAATAAACGCAAATACGGACTTTTGATTTCATGGCCACCTGTCTAACAGGGTGGCAAAATTAACATGGGGTTCCGTTGGAGATTCTTGCGGGCCGCTGGATCGGGGAACGCAACTATGAAACTCATGTCGGGCAATAGTAATCTGCCACTCGCTACCGAAATTGCCGCATATCTGGATATCCCGCTCACCGATGCGAGCGTCAAGCGCTTTGCCGATGACGAGATTTTCATTGAGATCCACGAAAATGTCCGCGGCGAGGATGTCTTTGTCGTCCAGTCAACCAGCCATCCGGCCAATGACAATCTGATGGAACTGCTGATCAGCATCGACGCCCTGCGCCGGGCTTCGGCCAAGCGGATCACTGCGGTCATTCCTTATTTCGGCTATGCACGGCAGGATCGGAAGCCGGGACCGCGCACCCCGATTTCGGCCAAGCTAGTAGCAAACCTGATTACCGAAGCGGGTGCCGACCGAGTACTGACAGTTGATCTTCACGCCGGACAGATTCAGGGCTTTTTCGATATCCCGACCGACAATCTCTACGGCGCACCGGTTATCAGTGAAGATATCATCAAGCGTCATAGCGACAAGGACATCATGGTCGTATCCCCCGATGTCGGCGGCGTGGTTCGCGCCCGGGCATTGGCAAAGCGGCTCGACAACGCGCCACTCGCGATCGTCGACAAGCGCCGCGAGCAGGCGGGCGTTTCCGAGGTCATGAACATCATCGGCGATGTCAAAGGCCGGTTCTGCATCATGATCGACGATATTGCCGACAGCGCCGGAACTTTGTGTAATGCGGCGGATGCATTGATAGAAGCCGGTGCAACCGACGTCGTTTCCTACATCACCCACGGCGTATTATCCGGCAAGGCGGTCGAACGGGTCAACGCCTCCCGGCTCCGCAAGCTGATCATCACCGACACCATCCGTGCGCCGCAATCGGCACTCGATTCCAACAAGATTCGAGTCCTTCCGATCGCACCGCTACTCGGCGAAGCGATCAAGCGGATCGCGGATGAAAGCTCGGTCAGCAGCTTGTGGGATTAATCCCGACCGGAATTTCTCATATCGGGAGACGATAATGCCCAGTTTCGAACTGCTGCTAAAATATCGCGTTCACATCGCGATATTGGCGATTTTCATCTCTTTATTCGCCTGGTTTACCGAATGGGCGGACTGGGTCTATGTCTGCCCTTATTGTCGGGCCCAAAGAACCGTCATCGGACTGCTAGGCCTGCTCCTGCTCGCCAATACCCAGCACTGGCTGAACCGATGGATAGCTTCAACGCTAGCCGCATTGGGCCTGATCGTTGCAGGGATGCAGCATTTCAATGGCTGGAAAAAGATCATGTCCGGCGAGTTTAGCTGGGGCGACTATTGGTGGGCCAATGCCTGGGCTCTCTCCGGTTGCGCCATGTTCATCATCACCGGCCTGATCCTTTATCTATGGGCCTGGCGACCAAGCCAAGCGGAGGCCGACGACCAATGACACCTAAAGACATCGATCTCGCGCAAAAACTGGCTGAAGCCGCCGGCGAAGCTATTCGTCCGTTCTTCCGCGCCAAATTTGATCAGGAAACCAAGGATGATTCATCCCCGGTAACCGAAGCGGATCGCGCAGCGGAAGCGGCGATGCGGGCGATTATCGAGGCCGAGCGGCCGGATGACGGAATCATCGGCGAGGAATATGGCACCCGCAACGAAGGAGCGTCGCGCCAATGGGTGCTGGACCCGATCGACGGCACCACCAGCTTTATCGCCGGCCGGCCGATATTCGGAACGTTGATCGCACTAATGCAGGAAGGGTTTCCCTTGATCGGGATCATCGACCAGCCGATTTCAAACGAACGCTGGGTCGGCGTTATCGGTCGCCCGACAATATTCAACGGCCAGCCGGCAAAATCCGCGCGCTGCCGGGAACTCAAGGACGCCGTCCTCGCGACCACCACGCCACACCAGTTTGACGAGCATGATGCCGAGCATTTCATGGGACTGGCCAGCAAGGTCGCGCCGCGTAAGATCATCTATGGTGGCGATTGCTATAATTACGGCCTAGTCGCTAGCGGCCATGTCGATGTGGTCTGCGAAGCAGGACTGAAACTCCACGATTTCGCTGCCCTCGCCCCGATTGTCGACGGCGCCGGCGGGATGATGTGCGACTGGAACGGCGAACCGCTTCACGCGGAATCAGACGGCCATGTGCTGGCTATCGGCGATCACGCTCGGGTCGATGATATACTGGAGGCGATTGCCTGTCATCATTGACGCTTTTCCATCGCATTAAAACTTGCTTTCCTGCCGAATCCCGCTAAAGACCCCGTTCCTATGTGATGCTCTGGCCAGTGTTGGGCTGCCACAAGTATCCGTAACGGTAACTTCTAGAGGAGACCAAAATGCCCAAGTTGAAGACCAAAAGTGGTGTGAAGAAACGCTTCAAAATCACCGCAACCGGCAAAGTAACGCACGGCGTAGCCGGCAAACGTCACCGTTTGATGAGCCATAACAGCAAATATATCCGTCAAAACCGCGGCACCAAAAAATGTTGCGACGCTGATGCAAAAACAATCAAGAAATGGGCGCCATACGGACTTTAACAGGTCGCGCTTCATATTTCACAGATTTACAGGATATAGATTATGGCACGTGTCAAACGGGGTACGACCACTCGTACAAAACATAAAAGATTATTGGTTCAGGCGAAGGGCTATTACGGCCGTCGCAAAAATACCATTCGCATCGCACGACAGGCTGTCGAAAAAGCTGGTCAATATGCGTATCGCGACCGCAAGGTCAAGAAACGGTCATTCCGCGCATTGTGGATCCAGCGTATCAACGCTGCGGTTCGTGCAGAAGGCATGACCTATGGCGTATTTATCCACGGCACCAAGCTCGCCGGGATTGAACTCGACCGTAAAGTAATGGCCGACCTGGCGATGAATGAACCTGCTATGTTTAGCGGCATCATCAAACAGGCGCAGGATGCTCTAGCGAAAGCTTAAGCATTTTCAGAAATTCAAAGAAGCGCCGGAGAGCAATCTCGCGGCGCTTTTTTATTGGGTTTTCTGCCGCAGCCTGCTTTAGACGGTCGACAGGGAAAATAGGGTAAAGTCATGAGTGCCAGTGAAGAAATTGCAGAGAAATATCTCGGACAGATAGCAGCGGCTGGTGATGGCGACGCTCTCGAAGCCATTCGCGTCGCGGCCCTGGGCAAGAAGGGCGAAATTTCGCTATTGCTCAAGACGCTTGGCAAAATGACCCCCGAAGAGCGGCAGACCGAGGGCCCGAAAATCAACGGCGCGCGGCAAGCCGTGGCCGATGCGATCGCGGCACGGAAAGACGCGATGGACGGCGAAGCGCTGAACGCCCGCCTCGCTACCGAAAAACTCGATATGACCCTGCCGCCGCCTAGCGCGCCAAAGGGCAGCATTCATCCGGTCAGCCAGGTGATGGACGAACTGGCAGAGATATTCGCCGATCTCGGCTTCTCGGTCGCTACCGGTCCGGAAATCGAGGACGACTGGCATAATTTCACCGCGCTCAACATTCCCGAGACCCATCCAGCTCGCGCGATGCACGACACATTCTACTTTCCACAAACCGACGAAGGCGGGATGGCCAAATTGCTGCGCACCCATACGTCACCGGTGCAGATCCGCACGATGATGGATGTCGCCAAGCAAACCGACGGTGCCGGTGAACCGATCTATCTTATCGCACCCGGCCGCACCTATCGCAGCGACAGCGATGCGACCCATACGCCGATGTTCCATCAGGTCGAAGGCCTGGTGATCGACAAGGGCATCCACATGGGCCATCTCAAATGGACGCTGGAAACCTTTCTTAGTGCCTATTTCGAGCGCGACGATATCGAACTGCGCCTTCGTCCCAGCTATTTCCCGTTCACCGAGCCATCGGCCGAGGTGGACCTGGGCTTCTCGGTTGAAAGCGGTCGTCGAATCATCGGCGGTGATCCTCGAGGCGAAAATGGCGGCTGGATGGAATTGCTGGGCTCGGGCATGGTCCACCCCAATGTCATCCGGAATTGCGGGCTGGATCCGGACGTCTGGCAGGGCTTTGCCTTTGGCTGTGGTATCGACCGACTGGCAATGCTGAAATATGGCATGGATGACCTTCGCGCTTTCTTCGATGGTGATTTGCGCTGGGCCGATCATTACGGTTTTGACGCACTCGACGTCCCCACATTGAGCGGAGGAGTCGGCGCATGAAATTTTCCTTAAGCTGGCTCAAGTCCCATCTCGATACCGAGGCAAGTCTTACCGAGATCACCGACAAACTGACCGATATCGGGCTGGAAGTCGAGGGCGTTGAAAATCCCGCCGATGCTCTGCGTCCGTTCCGCGTCGCCAAGGTTATCGAAGCAGGACCGCATCCCAATGCTGACAAGCTGCAATTGCTAAAGGTTGACGATGGCTCCGCTGAACCATGGCAAGTCGTCTGCGGCGCGCCCAATGCGCGCAAGGATATGGTCGGTGTCTTCGGCCCACCCGGCACATACATCCCTGGGAGTGATTTTACGCTGAAACCTACCAAAATCCGGGATGTCGAGAGTTTCGGCATGATGTGCAGCGCACGCGAGCTTGAACTGGGCGAAGATCATGACGGTATCATCGAATTGCCGTCCGATGCGCCGGTTGGCACGAGCTACGCCGATTATGCACAACTCGATGATCCGATCCTCGACGTCGCGATTACGCCAAACCGTCAGGATTGCATGGGTGTCCGCGGCATCGCGCGCGATCTCGCGGCCGCTGGCATGGGCACGCTCAAGCCGCGGGATATCTCATCCATCGCCCGGAGCGGTGCCGGTCCTGATATCGCTATCGACGATCCCGAAGGCTGTCCCGCCTTTTACGGTTGCACCGTCAGCGGCGTGACCAATGGCGCCTCACCGGACTGGATGCAGGCCCGGCTGAAATCCGCTGGCCAGAAGCCGATTTCGGCGCTGGTCGACATCACCAACTATGTCACCCTAGATCAGGGGCGCCCACTGCACGTCTATGACGTGGCCAAGCTGAACGGCGGACTGGTTGCGCGCAAGGCGCACCAGGGCGAGAAACTGGTCGCGCTTAACGACAAGGAATATACGCTCGACGAGACCATGACTGTGATCGCCGATCAAGCAGGCGCACATGGTATCGGAGGCATCATGGGTGGCGCGGCTAATGGCACGGACGCAAACACCACCGATGTGCTGATCGAATGCGCCTATTTCGACCCGGCCCATATCGCCCGTACCGGCCAGAAGCTAATGCTGACCAGCGATGCGCGGCAAAGGTTCGAGCGGGGCGTTGATCCGGCTTTTCTGGAAGAAGGCGTAGAGATAGCGACTGCCCTCGTGCAGGCGCTTTGCGGCGGAGATGCCAGCGAGATCACCAGTGTCGGCGAAGCACCGACAGAGCAGCGCGTGATCGATTATCACCCACGCCAATGCGCCGCCTTGGGCGGGCTGGATGTCGATCCGGATCGACAGCACGGTATTTTGGAAGCGCTGGGTTTTGTTATCGGTGACGATTGGCAAATCACCGTGCCGACATGGCGCCGTGACGTCGCCGGCTGGCAGGATCTGGTCGAGGAAGTCATCCGTATGGAGGGACTGGACAAGGTTCCATCGACACCGCTTCCCCGCAAGCCGGGTGTAGCCAAGCCCACCGCCTCTCCGGAACAGCTGGCCGAGCGCAAGGCACGGCGGGCAGCGGCAGCGCGCGGTCTCAACGAAGTCGTCAACTGGTCCTTTATTTCCGAGAAAGAAGCCGCACCATTTGGCGGCGGAACATGGAGCCTCGCCAACCCGATCAGCGAAGACATGAAGGTCATGCGGCCTTCGATGCTCCCCGGTCTGATCGCAGCGGCCCAGCGCAACGCGGCGCGCGGCGCATCGTCTATCCGTCTGTTCGAAGTCGGACGCCGCTATCTGGAAAGCAGCGAACATCCGACTATCGGTCTGCTGCTGGCTGGTGAAAACCACGCCCGCAGCTGGCAGGCTGGTGCCGCAACCAGATTCGATGCCTATGACGCCAAGGCGGAAGTGCTCGCGATATTGGATGCCGCTGGCGCACCGACCGACAAGCTGATGGATTTCGCCGAAGCGGGTGATCATTATCATCCCGGTCAATCAGGCACCTTGCGACTGGGGCCGAAGAAGATATTGGCGGCTTACGGTGTCCTTCACCCATCGACGACCAAGGCGATGGGATTCAAAGGCGCGGCCGTTGCTGCCGAGATATTCCTCGATGCGATACCGCTGAAGAAGAAATCCGGCCATATGCGCGATGCTTTTGCCCCGCCTGCGCTACAAGCGGTGACCCGCGATTTTGCCTTCATCGTCGATGCGGATCTGCCAGCGGGCGATCTGGTGCGTGCGGTCAAGGGCGCGGACAAGAAGCTGATTACCGATGCGCGGATTTTCGATCTGTTTGAGGGACCGAGTGTGGGCGAGGGCAAGAAATCGCTAGCGGTGGAAGTGACGTTGCAACCGATTGACGCAACCTTGACCGAAGAGGATCTGAAGGCATTGTCGGACAAAGTGGTGGTAAACGCTGCGAAATTGGGCGCGGAATTGAGGGGCTAGTTTTATCAACCATCTGCAGCGATAGCTGCACCGGTCTTTTGGGTATCACGCGAAGGCGCGAAGGCGCGAAGATACAAAGAGATCCGGATAACCGTTAAATCTTGGCGCCTTCGCGGCTTCGCGTGATAAATTTTTAAGATGGCTCCGCTAACGCGGAAACGAGAAACAGAAACTGATGACCAAACCACGCCGTACATTCGCGATCATCTCTCACCCCGATGCGGGTAAGACGACGCTGACCGAGAAGCTGCTGCTGAAGGGCGGCGCTATCCATCTGGCGGGCGAGGTCAAGGCGCGGGGCGACAACCGGCGGGCGCGGTCGGACTGGATGAAGATCGAGCAGCAACGCGGGATTTCGGTGACCTCCAGCGTCATGACCTTCGAGCGCAACGGCATTGTCTTCAATCTGCTCGACACGCCGGGCCATGAGGATTTTTCCGAGGATACCTATCGCACGCTGACCGCCGTCGACAGCGCGATCATGGTGATCGATGCGGCATCCGGTATCGAGGCGCAGACGCTGAAACTGTTCGAGGTCTGCCGGATGCGCAACGTGCCGATCATCACCTTCATCAACAAGGTCGACCGCGAAGGCCGCGATCCGTTCGAGTTGCTCGACGAGGTTGCCGACAAATTGGCACTCGACGTCTGCCCAATGAGCTGGCCCGCCGGCATGGGCGGACAGTTTGAGGGCGTCTATGATCTGATCAACAACCAGCTCCACCAGCCGACCGGCGACAGCAAACAATATGACGGCGTGACCCAGCAATTTTCCGGTCTCGATGACCCTAAGCTGGCCGAAGTCCTTAGCGAAAGCGCGCTCGAACGATTAACCAGCGAAGGCGAACTGGCGCAAGGCGGCTATAGCGGCTTCGATCTCGAAGCTTATCAGAACGGCGATCTGACCCCGGTCTTTTTCGGCTCTGCGCTCAAACAGTTCGGCGTTGAAGAGCTGATCGAGGCGATTGCCGATTATGCGCCATCGCCCCGCCCGCAACCCGCTGACCCGGCACCGATTGATCCGGCAAGCAGCGATGTCACCGGTTTCATTTTCAAGATTCAAGCCAATATGGACCCGCAGCACCGCGACCGAATCGCCTTCATGCGGCTGTGCTCGGGCGAGTTCAAACGTGGTATGAAGCTGACACCCTCGGGTCTTGGCAAGCCGATTGCCATCCACTCGCCAATTCTGTTTTTCGCGCAGGACAGGGAAATTGCTGACACCGCCGAGCCGGGCGATATTATCGGTATCCCCAATCACGGCACATTGCGGGTCGGCGATACTTTGTCGGAGAAGAACCAGGTCCGGATCACGGGCCTGCCCAATTTTGCGCCCGAAATCCTCCGCCGCGTCATCCTGCGCGATCCGACCAAGACCAAGCAGCTGCGCAAGGCGCTGGATGATCTCAGCGAAGAAGGCGTGGTGCAGGTTTTCTATCCCGAAATCGGTGCCAACTGGATCATCGGTGTGGTCGGGCAGTTGCAGCTCGAGGTTCTCGTGTCCCGGCTGGAAGCAGAATATAAGGTCGACGCCTATTTGGAGCAAGCGCCGTTCGAAACTGCTCGCTGGATCAGCGGCGAAGAAGCGACTGTCGACGCCTTTGCCAATATAAACCAGAGCGCGCTAGCCAAGGACCGCGATAATAATCTGGTGTTTCTGGCAAGAAGCGCATGGGATGTCGGCTATCAGGAAGAGCGCAATCCTGACCTAAAGTTCAGCACGACGCGAGAGCGTTAATCCGGTAAAGCCTGGTCATGTCCAGTCGATCAACGACCGAAAAAGCGTTCCAGTCGATCATCATCGATGACGAAGGTCGCGCCTGCGCAGACATTCCGGAAAGCGCCTGCAAACAGGAACCGGGCAATTTTTTCACTCATGTCGGATCGCTAGCCCTCACCAAGATTGCCGACGGGCTGATTGACCCGAAACTGGTGCTGAGTTGGCTGATGACCTCCCTCGGAGCACCAATTGCCCTCGTAGGCCTGCTCGTCCCGGTGAGGGAGGCTGGCGCTCTATTGCCACAACTTCTGACGGCCGGCTTTTTGCGGCGGCTGCCACGTCGCAAATGGGCCTGGGTCGGCGGGTCGTTGGTACAGGGTCTCGCGGCCGCTGCTATCGGATTTGTTGCCATCACTATGACCGGTATTGCCGCAGGCTGGACGATTGTTATCGCGCTGGCGATATTGGCTCTGGCGCGGAGCGTGTGCTCGGTGTGCTACAAAGATGTGCTCGGCAAAACTATTGCCAAGTCCCGACGCGGCACAGCAACCGGGCTGGCGGGTTCAATCGCCTCGGTTGGCGTCATCATCTTCGCACTCTCGTTATCCTTCAACCTGATCGACCGAATGATGCTGGTCACCGGCGGCCTGTTTTTGGCCGGCGCGGCGTGGATATTGAGCGCGCTATTGTTCGCAACTTTACACGAAGAAGCTGGTGCCACCGAAGGCGGAAAGTCTGCGTTTAAGGAGGCGCTGAAAAACTTCGCTTATCTGAAGGATGATCCCCAGCTTACCCGCTTTATCGCGACGCGGGGATTGTTGACGGCAACCGCGCTGGCCCCGCCGTTCATGATCGCCGTGGGCAGCGAGGCTGGACAAGGCTATGACAAGCTCGGATTCCTGGTGCTCGCGTCCGCTCTCGCCAGCCTGTGCAGCAGCTTTGTCTGGGGCCGCCTGTCCGACCGCTCCAGCCGCAAGGTATTGATTTTTTCGGCGATGGTTGGCGCTGTCATTTTGGCGATAACAAGCTGGCTTGCGCTCGCAGGGACACTGGGCGGCGGTATCATATTGCCGGTCCTGTTGTTCGGATTGATGATCGCCTATCAGGGCGTGCGCCTCGGGCGATCAACCCATCTCGTCGATATGGCGAGCAAGAACACCCGCGCCGCCTATACCGCGCTTTCCAATACGATCATTGGCTTGCTGTTGCTTGCCGGCGGGGTCTTCAGTCTGGTTGCCAACTGGTTTGGCGGGGAGATTGTGCTGGCGATCATGGCGGGGATGAGCGGGCTGGCTATATTGGTTGCTTGGGGATTGGAAGAGGTTCAGCGAGAATAACGAACTCACCCCCTCAACAAAAACACCGCATGTTCCGCCAGCAGGTTTGCCAGGCCGCGCCCGGTCTGCTTGTCGCCGCTGAGGAACCACTGGCCTTCCTGCGCATATTTGCCGTCCTGCACCAGAGCCCGGAAATCGTCGATGGTGACATGGTGGATATTGGGCGTGTCATACCAGCTTTGCGGGATCAGACGAGTGACCGGCATGCGGCCGCCGAACATCAGCGAGCTGCGCACCCGCCAATGGGCGAAATTGGGAAAACTGACAAAGGCTTGCTGGCCGATCCGCAGCAACTGGTCGAGCATGACATCGGGCCGGTGAGTGGTCTGCAGCGTCTGGCTGAGTATCGCATAGTCGAAGCTGCCGTCGGGGTAAGCGGCAAGATCGGTGTCGGCATCGCCCTGCACCACCGATAGCCCCTTGGCGACCGCGCTGGCGACATTGGTCGGTTCGATCTCCAGCCCGCGGGCATCGCAACCTTTTTCATCGCGCAGCGCCGCCATCAGCGCACCGTCACCGCAGCCGATATCGAGCACCCGGCTGCCGGGAGCGATATTGTCGGCGATAATCTGTAAATCGGGGCGGAGTTTGTTCATTTCCCCTCCCCCGCCTTCAGGAAGCCATCAACGATCCGGTTCATTTCGGGGTTTTTGAGCAGGAAGCTGTCATGACCGAACGGACTAGACAATTCCATGAAACTGACCTCAGCGCCCGCCGCGTTGAGTGCGTGGACCATCGTCCGGCTTTCGCTGGTCGGATAGAGCCAGTCGCTGTCGAAACTGATCAAGCAGAAGCGCGTTTTTGATCCCTTGAACGCGTTGGCCAGGACCCCGCCATGGGCTTCGGCGAGATCGAAATAGTCCATCGCCCGGGTGATGTAGAGATAGCTGTTGGCGTCGAAGCGGTCGACAAAGCTGATTCCCTGATGGCGGAGATAGCTTTCAACCTGGAAATCTGCGTCAAAGCCGAAGGTCTTGGCCTCCCGGTCCTGCAACCGCCGGCCAAATTTCTCGGTCAGGCCTTCTTCCGACAAATAGGTGATATGCGCCGCCATCCGCGCCACCGCGAGACCGCTGCTTGGCGGATCATCGTCGGCATAATAGGCCCCGCCGCGCCAGCGCGGATCGGCCATGATCGCCTGTCGTCCGACTTCGTGAAAGGCGATATTCTGAGCGCTATGCCGTGCTGCCGAGGCAATGATAACCGCCGACTTTACCCGTTCCGGATAGAGCGCGGCCCAGCTTATTGACTGCATCCCCCCCATCGAACCGCCAACAACCGCATGCAGCCGCTCGATCCCGAGATGGTCGAGCAGCATCGCCTGCGCCCGCACCATGTCGGCGATGGTCAGCACCGGAAAATCCATCCCCCAGGGCTCATCGGTAGCAGGATTGATCGTCGCGGGACCAGAGCTGCCGAGACAGCTGCCGATCACATTGGCGCAGATGACAAAATGGCGATCGGTATCGATCGGCTTGCCAGGTCCGACCATCCTTACCCACCAGCCGTCCTTGCCGGTCAGCGGGTGTTTCGAGGCGACATATTGATCGCCGGTCAGCGCATGACAGATCAGGATCGCGTTGCTGGCGTCCGCATTGAGATTGCCGTAGGTTTCATAGGCATATTCGACCGGCGCAAGGCTTGTCCCGCTGTCCAGCGGCAGCGGCCCCAGCAAGCGGACCTGCCTGTTCAATCCATAACGCGTATCTTCACTCATGATCAGAGGAGCTAAGCGGCGAAATCCCGACCGTCAAATGATAATGCTGTTGACTGACAGGCCGCAAAGGTTAGTCCGGCGACAGAGATTATCTCCAGACAGGTAGGCCAAGGCAATGAGTGCACCAAAACCAAAAGACTGGATCATGGGAATTGCGCCCTATGTGCCGGGCAAATCGAGCGGCGATGACGGCAAGAAGCTGGTCAAGCTTTCGGCCAACGAGAACCCGCTGGGATGCAGTCCGGAAGCGACCGAAGCATTAAACGCCGCCTCCGCGTCCGTAGACCGCTATCCCGACCCCGGCTCGACCAAATTGCGCGAAGCGATTGCCGCCAAATATCATCTCGATCCTGCGCGGATCATTTGCGGTACCGGTTCCGACGACGTGCTCCACCTTGCCGCCAATGCATTCAGCGGGCCAGGCGACGAGATCATCTACGTCCGCTATGGCTTTGCGGTCTATGATATTGCCGCCCGGCGCTACGGCGGCACCCCGGTCATTGCCGATGACAAGGATTATGGCACCGACGTCGATGCGATACTTGCCAAGGTCAACGACCAGACGCGGGTGGTATTCATCGCCAACCCCAATAATCCTACCGGCACGTTCTCCAGTCGCGAGGAGATCGCGCGTCTGCAGGCAGAACTTCCCGGCCATGTCCTGCTGGTGCTCGACGGCGCTTATGCCGAATATCTCGTAGCAGACGAAGACGATGGCGCCCTCGGTCTGGCCGAGACCAAGGGCAATGTCCTAGTCACCCGCACATTCTCCAAGATCCACGGCCTCGCGGCCGAACGGATCGGCTGGGGCTATGCATCGACCGAGATTATCGATGCGATGAACCGGATCCGACTACCGTTCAACGTCACCACCGCCGGTCAGCATGCCGCCCTCGCCGCTCTGGCCGCCAATGATTTTGTTGCATCGAGCCGCAAGCATAATGCGAAATGGCGCCAGTGGCTGAGCGAAGAGTGCAGCGCGCTTGATAATCACGGCCTCAGAGTCATCCCCAGCCACACCAATTTCCTGCTCGTCCTGTTCGAAGGCAAGGTCACGGCCGAACAGGCCAATGCTGCCCTTCTGGACAAGGGCTATGCCGTGCGCTGGTTGCCCGGTCAGGGGCTGGTCAACGGCCTGCGGATGACCATCGGTACCGAACTCGAAACCCGTGGTCTCGCGAAAGCCCTGCGCGAAATATTGGCCGACGCCGGCTGATGCTGCCCTTTGCCAATATCACGATCATCGGTCTCGGACTGATCGGCTCTTCTATCGCCCATGCGGTCCGGGAATCCATGCCATCGGCGCGCATCACCGGCTTTGACAGCGATCCGGCCGTACGGGCGCGGGTTATCAAGCTCGGCTTTTGCGACGATGTCAGCGACAGCGCCGGTGCGGCTGTCACCGATGCCGGCCTTGTCATGCTCTGTGTCCCGGTCGGAGTGATCGCAGAGGTTGCCTCCGAAATCGCGGCCGACCTGCCGAATGACGCGATCATCAGCGACGTCGGCTCCTCCAAGGAAAATGTTCTGGCCGCGCTCACCAAGGCGCTTCCCGGTGCAAGGATCATCCCGGCCCATCCCGTCGCCGGCACCGAGCATAGCGGCCCGGACGCCGGATTTGCGACCCTGTTCCACGAACGCTGGTGCATATTGACCCCGCCCGATGATGCTGCGGAAGGAGATATCGAGCAAGTCAAAGCCTTCTGGGAGAAGCTAGGCGCCAATGTCGAGATCATGGACGCCAAACATCATGATCTGGTCCTCGCCGTCACCAGCCACCTGCCCCACCTTATCGCCTATACCATCGTCGGCACTGCGTCCGACCTCGAAGACGTAACCCGCAGCGAAGTGATCAAATATTCCGCTGGCGGTTTTCGCGACTTCACCCGGATCGCTGCGTCCGACCCGACGATGTGGCGCGATGTCTTCCTGTCCAACAAGGAAGCGGTGCTGGAAATGCTCCAGCGCTTTTCCGAGGACCTGACTGCTCTGCAACGCGCCATCCGCTGGGACAAGGGCGACGAACTGTTCGACCTGTTCTCCAAGACCCGCGCGATCCGCCGCAGGATCATCGAAGAAGGCCAGGACGACGCCGCACCCGATTTCGGCCGCACCCACGATTAAAGGCCGCTTGGCACGCTCATGGCAGCGGAGCGATCGAACGCGCACGAAGGCGCAAAGTGGTCGCGGTGATGTTTCCATCCTGCGCGCCAGCCTGATCATGGCTGCAGTCTACCAAGCTTTACAGCAAAGGCCGGTTTTGTTTTATGTAATCTTTGCCCCGAAGCCCCGGATTTCTGGTCTTTACCGGTCATAAAGCGGCGTCGAGTGTAATCTTTCAAACTGCTCCTCGCACCAGACTGCCGGCAACTTGCGGACGGTGATAAACGCGGCTTTCCCATTCAAATTGTCAAAGAGCCTGTCCAGCATCTGTTGCAGGATCAATAGCGATAATATGCGAACGAGCCGGGTGTAGGACAGCGCTTTGTGGATGAGGATGTCAGGGCAATTGCACCTGTGGCCAACACCCTTCCCAATCGTCAAACCTTCATAACCAAATTTTACAATGGCATATACAATGCCGAAAAATTCGGTACCATGCGAGAATACCCAGCGGTAACAATCAGTTGGGAAACGCTATGGGAGTCTGAATTTGGCCGAAACTACAGCGAATAATGTCGCGCTTTCCAGTGATGGTGGAAGCCCGGAAACGGGGTATGGCACTAAGAATTACCGCAATTATATTCTCGGAATATTGCTCACCGTCTATATTTTCAATTTCATCGATCGCACGATCATCAACATATTGACCGAGCCGATTAAGGAAAGCTTCGGGGTTGAAGATTGGCAGATGGGGCTGCTCGGCGGCCCGGCTTTCGCGATTCTCTATACATTTGTCGGCATCCCGATCGCTCGTTTTTCCGAGAAGAACCACAGGGTCTGGATCATCGCCGGATCGGTGGCCTTATGGAGCCTGATGACGGTCTTATGCGGCTTTGCGACCAGCTTTATCGCGCTGTTCATATTCCGCATCGGCGTCAGCATCGGCGAAGCGGGCTGTTCTCCTCCCGCCAATTCGATCATCGCCGACTATTTTATTCCCAAGGAACGCTCGACCGCCGTTTCGGTCTACGCGCTGGGCATCCCGCTCGGCGGCATGGTCGCTTATGTTTTTGGCGGTTTCATTGTCGGCAGCCTAGATGGCCCGACGGTCGAAGCGATGCTCAACAGCTGGAACTGGACCTGGGCAGCCAATG
>NZ_JBALUT010000017.1:0-54180 GCF_036963705.1 Parasphingorhabdus sp.
GCAAGTATTCGGGCGGACAGGCAATATCGTTGTGGCTCTGATCGCGACAATCATGGCGCTGGTCACGCTCAATTCGATTGTGATGCCGACGCCGCGCATCCTGTTCGCGATGGCGCGCGATGGGCTGTTCCTTCAGTCCGCGACGCGCGTCAATCGCGGAGGCACCCCCACTGTGGCATTGGCCATTTCGGCGTTGATTGCCTTTCCGCTGATATGGTCTGGTGGCTTCATCTTCGTGTTCAAGCTGACGGGGGCGCTGTCGATCTTCGCCAGTTCTCTCTACTTTGCCGCCTTCTTCGCCCTCCGCCGCAGCCAGCCCGATCTGCCCAGGCCGTTCCGCGCGGTCGGCCATCCGGTCCTGCCAGCGTTGGCTCTTGTGATCAGCGTGTTGCTTCTGATCGCCTTCATTGCCGCCGATCCGATTAGCGGTGTTTCTATGCTGGGCCTGATAGCAATCTGCATTCCGGTGGGCATCCATCTCGGGCGGGAGCGCGGTCGCGCCGCCATTAGTGAAATGTGAATTGTATATAATCCGTTGATACGGAAAGCGGTCTCTACCCCTTTACGGATGTGCGAGCGCGTGATCTCGGCCTTCAGCTTCTGAGCCAATTCAACTAGGGTTTCAAAGGCTTTGCTTCCAATTTGATGTATGTTTCACTTTTGCGCCTTGGCTAGATCGAGCGTGATCGCATAACCACCCGGTTCCCGCCATTAATGTGTAAGCGCAGCGAGTTCAGGCAATGGCCGCTTTCAGGAACGAGCTTCTTCCTTCGGAATGGCGACAATTGGGCGCGAAGCGGACCTTGACTTGAATTTCGATCGCGGCCTCATCGCAATGGGTCGAAAAGCCAGAATGTTTTCCACGCCACGGACAGCTGTTTTGAGTAACCCGAATCCCGATGTTCTCCTTGATTACACCGGAGAAACACCGGAGTTCCAAGTAGCTCTAACCCAAGAAATGGCAGAAAAGGTGGTGCACCCGACAGAATTCGAATCTGTGACCTCTGCCTTCGGAGGGCAGCGCTCTATCCAGCTGAGCTACGGGTGCCAAGGCGTGTACCGCCGGATGGGCGTTTAGCAGCGACATTGCCTGATTGCCAATCAAATATTTGGCCCATTGCGAGCGGCGGTCTAGTCTTCGGTTGCGGCCTTCGGAATTTTTTCGATTTGCTGGAATTTGCCGAGGCCGCAGGCGCCGCGGGTGTCAAGCTGGCCGCCGGTCTGGGACAGCACGTGGATGATATCGACGCTGCACAGCCGGTTGGTCGATGTCTTGTAGGAAAAGGCTTCCTCGAATGCCAGGCCGCTGCATTTGTTGGGCAGGCGATTGCGATAGATATCGCCATTGCGCATCCTGAAATCGATGGTCTGGTCGTCGATCACATCGGTGGAGCGGATACTCGAACGGTTGATACAGCTTTTTGCTTCACCGACCTCGCGGATTTCATATTTGTCGTCCTTGGACGCTTTTTCGGCGGCAAAGGCGACGCTACCGGCGGCCAGTGCCGAAGCGATGATGATCGTGGATTGCAGGCGCATATTCTTCTCCTGTGGATGATTGCCATCTTGGCCAGTAATTTACATCCGGATATATTTCCCGAAGCTGAATGATCTCGGCCGCTGCGTCAGCGCATCCGCCATCATGCGGGCGCCGGCGTCTTCTTCTTGAACCGGCACAGGTCGGCGACCGGGCAGCGCCAGCATTCCGGCTTGCGCGCCTTGCAAATATAGCGGCCGTGCAGGATCAGCCAGTGGTGGGCATGGACGCGGAACGGGCCGGGGGTCTGGGTCTCCAGCTTCTTCTCCACGGCCAGCACGGTCTTGCCCGGCGCCAGGCCGGTGCGGTTGCCAACCCGGAAAATATGGGTGTCGACCGCAAAAGTCTCGGCGCCAAAGGCACAGTTCATCACGACATTGGCGGTCTTGCGCCCGACTCCGGGCAGCTTGACCAGCTCGTCGCGGTCGGCGGGAACCTCGCCGCCGAAATCGGCGATCAGCATTTCCGAGAGGGCGATCACATTCTTGGCCTTGGTGTTAAACAGACCGATGGTCTTGATATGCTCCTTCAGGCCGTCGAGCCCGAGATCGACCATCTGCTGCGGCGTTGTCACGTCGGCGAACAACAGCCGCGTCGCCTTGTTGACCCCGATATCGGTCGATTGGGCGGACAAAGCCACTGCGACGACCAGCTGATAGGTATTGCCATAGTTGAGCTCTGTCTCCGGCGACGGATTGTCGGCGGCAAGACGGGAGTAGAATTCGAAGATATCGGCTTTTTTCATGGACGCCGTCATGGCCGCTCGCGGATGAAAATACAATCGGCCGGTCGGGCCATGCGTCATCGAAGTGTCACCGGCACCGCGGGATCATTGGGTCAGGCGGCGCTCGTCGAACCATTGGCGCATGATCGCGGCCTGACAGCCGGTCGATCCATAGGTGCCGACAACCGAACAGCTGCCCGGACGACCAGGCCGCGCGGCTTCTTCATGAGAGGCGAGGGCCGATGACCAGCTCTGGCCTCCGGACTGTTCTTCTTCTGCTTCGGCCTCCCGCACTTCCTTGGGGATGCGATAGCGTTCTGACTCGGGACGGTGCGCGCATACGACAATCTCGTCGCCTTGCGCTTCAGGACATTCGTCCTCGCCGTAAGTCACCAGGATATTGATCCGTTCCGGAGTGTCGAGAGGAGGGGACGGACTGGCGGACGCGCTGGCGCTCCACAGGCAGGCCGCCGCCGCAATCGCGCCCGCTTTGGTGATATTATTGAGCGCCATGATCCTGGTCTTTCCGCTATCCCGCTCGTCGTCGGCGGTCACAATTTCCCGATTTTCATGATCATAAGAATATATTCATTGCGAGACACTGAACGAACAGGCGGTTCCGGGGTCCTGCCGGCTTCGGCGGCCCGGCTGGTCAGTCGCCCTGAATCCGGTCCATCATGTCCATGAAATCCCGCGCGCTATTGCGGTCGGCCTCGTCTTCAAACGCTTTGTCCAGATCGAGATGGGTGCCGAGCATATAAAGCACCGCCCACAAGGCAAAGCGCCGCCCGCGATCCTTTTCCAGACCGAAGTCGACGCGCATATGCTCGATGCCCGCACTCATCGCCTCCGGCTGGATCGCGGACAGGTCGGCAGTGCCGAAATAGCGTTGCAATTGATCATCAAAATCCATGGAGATGGCTTATGGGCTGCGGGGTTGGTTGGCAAGCCAGACCTGATGCGGGCGCTACGCGATATTGCGTAGAGACGATTTTGACGGCGGCTCTTACCATTGGACCGGAACATATGATTATGATGGAGACCCCCAATGGATAACCACATGAAAGCCGCCATTTTCATCGAGCCCGGCAAGATCATTCTCGGCGAGAAACCGATCCCCGACATTGGCCCGCTCGACGCGCTGATCCGGATTACCACGACCACCATTTGCGGCACCGATGTTCATATTCTCAAAGGCGAATATCCGGTGGAAAGCGGATTGACGATCGGACACGAACCGGTCGGAATCATCGAAAAGCTCGGTTCTGCGGTTGAGGGTTTCAGTGAAGGTCAGCGAGTGATAGCCGGCGCGATTACCCCGACCGGTACATCCAATGCATCGATGTGCGGCTTTCATTCACAATGCGGCGGCCAGCATGGCCATGGCTGGAAAGCGATGGGCGGCTGGCGCTTTGGCAACACCATCGACGGCGCCCAGGCGGAATATCTGCGCGTGCCCGATGCGATGGCCAATCTCGCTCCCGTGCCAGACGGGCTGACCGACGAACAGGTGTTGATGTGCCCGGATATTCTCTCGACCGGTTTCAGTGGCGCCGAGTCCGGCAAGATCAGGATCGGCGACAGCGTCGCGATTTTTGCCCAGGGGCCGATCGGCCTGTGCGCCACCGCTGGCGCCAAGCTGATGGGCGCGACCAATATCATCACCGTGGAAACCATCCCCGAACGGATGGAAATGTCGCGCAGCATGGGCGCCGACCATGTCATCGACTATAACAAGGTCGATCCGATCGACGAGATCATGCGGATCACCGACGGGCGCGGCGTCGATGTCTCGATCGAGGCGCTCGGCAAGTCCCGGACCTTCGACTGGGCGCTCAGGACTCTGCGCCCCGGCGGGACCCTGTCCTCGCTCGGCGTCTATTCCGAAGACCTGACCCTGCCGGTCGATGCTTTTTCTGCCGGACTGGGCGACAACAAGATCGTCACCACGCTCTGCCCCGGCGGCAAGGAAAGGATGCGCCGGCTGATGGAAGTGGTCGGTTCGGGACGGGTCGATACCAGCAAGCTGGTGACTCATCATTTTGCGCTCGACGATATCGAAATCGCCTATGACCTGTTCGCCAATCAACGCGACGGTGTGATGAAAATCGCGGTTAAGCCCTAGCGCAGGCGGCTAGATCGAGTTGGATGAGAGTGTTCCGCTGGTGGATCGCTGTGCACTCACCTTCCAGTACGCCCTCACGGGAAAGGGAGGACGTGGCACCTGTCACCGGTATTTTGAACAATCAGGAATATGAGGCACTTATGAACTATTATATGGCGACAATATTGGCGACCACATTTGACGAAGCGATCGAGCGCACCGAAGCGGCGCTCAAGACCGAGGGTTTCGGGGTGCTGACTCGCGTCGATATTCAGAAAACGTTGAAGGCCAAAATCGATGTCGATTTCCGGCCCTATACGATCCTCGGTGCCTGCAATCCCGCGCTGGCCCACGAAGCCCTGCAACTCGAAGACAAGGTCGGAACGATGCTGCCCTGCAATGTCGTGGTCCAGCAGATGAGCGATGGCAAGGTCGAGGTTGCCGCGATCAATCCGCTGGCGTCGATGCAGGCGATCGACAATCCGCAGCTCAAACAGGCCGCCGCGGTGGTCCGGGACAAATTGTCAAAGGTGATCGAGACACTGGCCAGCGCCTAGAGCCATGCCTTCGCCCAAGCAAAGTCCGTCATCCCGGCGCGATATGGTGGGCGTCAACCCCGTCCTCATTCTCCAGTTCACCGGGAACGGATCGGGGAGCCGTTCGTATTTAACCCATGCAAAGTCAAAAAAGGACGCTGACGGAGAATATTTCCTACATCATAATCGGTGTATCGCTGGCCTTGATGTCGGGACTGGGGCTGGGCCATGTTACCGAGCAATCCATGCATCCCCGGCTTTCGTCCCCGCCACCCGCGGACCCGGTGGAACGCTATGCCCTCGGGCAAAATGCCTACAAGATGCCTTATGTCTCCATCAACAGGACCCCGTCGCAGTCTCCCGAATATGCCGATGCCAGCTATGAAATCGGGCGCTATGAAAACGGCGCGCGGATCCTGACGCCGGAGGAACCTGCCCGCAAGATCGAGCGGCTCCGGCTGGAACGGCTGCAAGCCTGGAATGACGAGAATTTCGGCTCCGATACGGGCCTTGATGAAGATCGCGCCGAATTGGCCAAGACGGACACGGACGATTATGCACCCATCGATGTCGGAGCGGTGATGGACGCGCCGGAGTCCAGCGGTGCCACGCAAGCCGGTCGGCATGGCGCGACTGACAGCAGCGGCGTCTAGCCTGACCGCGTCGATCCGGATCAGTTTGTCCAAGCGCACATTAACCGCTTTTACGATGATCGGGAAAAGTGCACTGTTGCCGCAATTCCACAGCAACAGAGCCAAATCCATGAAACTAGCCAAGCTCCTGAGCCTCTCCATCACCCTGTGCATGGCCGCGTTGACCCTTGGTTTCGCGATGCTCTGGTACGAACGGGCGCAGCTGCCTTATGGGTCATCGGGTCAATATTTTGATGCTGCCAGCGGTGTCACCTATAGTGATGGATCGGTTCTCGGCTATGCCGCGCTTGCGATGGCCTGCTGCATCGGGACCGCATTGTCGATATGGAGGTTGATCCGGGTCTGGCGAGGCTGAGCTTTGCGAGCTAGCCGTGGGACTGATGATTGTGCGCCAAAGCGAGGTCGCGCCGTTGTTACCCCATTAGAATCGGGGCATTCTCGTTGCCCAACTCTAAAATCCCAAAACCCCGTCCATCCCGTATCTTCCAGCGCTCTGCCCGACCAGCCAGCCAGCCGCTTTCACCGCACCGCGGGCAAAGATCATCCGGTTTTCCGCTCGGTGGGTCAGTTCGATCCGTTCCTCGTCGCTCGCCAATATCACCGTGTGATCGCCGGCGACCGATCCGCCGCGCAGCGCTGCAAAGCCTATCGCGCCCTTTTCGCGCGCGCCGGTGATGCCGTCCCGGCCGCTTTCGCTGTTCGCGATCAGGTCAATGCCGCGTCCGCGTGCGGCGGCTTCGCCCAATAGTTTCGCGGTGCCGCTGGGGGCGTCGACCTTGTGCCGGTGGTGCATTTCGACAATCTCGATATCCCAGTCATCGCCGAGCTTGCTCGCCGCCTGCTCGACCAGCGCCGCCAGCATATTGACTCCGAGCGAGGTGTTGCCGGTCTGCAGCACGGGGATTCTGGTCGCGGCCTGATCTATCGCGGCGTGATGCGCGGCCTCCAGTCCGGTGGTGCCGATGACGATCGGCTTGCCCGCCGCGACGCAGGCATCGAGCGTCGCCTGCAGCGCTTTCGGAGAGGAGAAATCGACCAGCACATCGCTGGCCGCGACTAGCGCCGCGACATCATCGCCCTGATCCGTGCCGCCGGCATGGCTGTGGCCCGCTTCCGCAATCGCCGCGACCAGCGCCTGTCCCATGCGGCCCTTGCTGCCGATAATTCCGATCTTCGTCATTCTGACTTTACCCCGTTCGTCCTGAGCTTGTCGAAGGACATCTATAGACGAGATGCGTGGTTCGACAGGCTCACCACTAACGGTTTTTGAAAATGGTGCAAAGCTTCTCGACTTCGCTCGAAGTGAACGGTTATGGGGGGCGCATGCTAAACCCTATCAACAATATCGTCATCCTCACCGGCGCCGGTGTCAGCGCGGAAAGCGGAGTCGCCACGTTTCGCGGGCCGGATGGTCTGTGGGAGGGGCATCGGGTCGAGGATGTCGCTACGCCGGAAGCCTTTGTCCGCAACCCCGATCTGGTCCAGAAATTCTACGACGAACGCCGTGCCAAGCTCAAGACCGTCGAGCCGAACGCGGCGCATCAGGCGCTAGCCAAGCTCGACAAGACATGGGCGGGCGATCTGCTGCTGGTCACGCAAAATGTCGATGACCTGCACGATCGCGCCGGATCGGAACGCCTGCTCCACATGCACGGAGAGCTCAACAGCGCCTGGTGCCGCGCCTGCGACGCGCATTTTGCCTTTGACGGCGAGATGGCGAGCGGCCCCGTCTGTCCGCACTGCCATGTGCCCGGCTGCCTGCGCCCCGACATCGTCTGGTTTGGCGAAATGCCCTACGAGATGGAGCGGATCGAGCAGGCGCTGGCCCGCTGTGACCTGTTCGTCTCGATCGGCACATCGGGCGCGGTCTATCCGGCTGCCGGCTTTGTCCAGACCGCCCGCTATCACGGCGCGCGCACACTGGAGATGAACTTGGACCCGTCGGAGGGCAGTTTCCATTTCCACGAAAGCCGGATGGGCATGGCGGGGGAGCTGGTGCCCGACTGGGTCGACCAGGTTCTGTCGCACGGGCTGTGTTGAGGAGGGTGTCATGAAAGGCCGATGCCATTGCGGCGCGGTGCAGGTCACCGTACCGGGCCCGCCCGAAGAAGTGTTGCGCTGCAATTGCTCTTTATGCCGCAAGACCGGCTGGATCGGCGGTTACTGGCATCCCGATGAGGTGACGGTCGAGGTTCAGCCAGACGCGCTGAACCCTTATGTGCAGGGCGACAGGATGATCACAACATGGAGTTGCACGACCTGCGGCTGTTTCAGCCACTGGACCCCGCGAACAGCATCGCCCGACCGGATGGGCGTGAACATGCGGATGTTCGAGCCGGAAGACTGGCAGCATCTGCCGGTGCGCGATGTGGACGGGGCAAGCTATTAGCATGTGCCGAAATTTCTCCAATGATCCCCGCCACACAGGGAGCCTGACCTTGCGAAACCTATCGATCTCATTGCTTTCGACAATTTGCGCCTTTGCCTTTGCGCCCGCCGCGCTCGCTCAAGCGGGCAGTGAAAGCGACAGTCAGGCGACGGCGAGCAGCCTGGCCGGAAACTACCGCCTCGGCGGGGTAATGGAAACCGCAGCGCAGCTGCTGCTCGATCCCGATGGCAGCTATAAATGGATGCTGATCGTCGGCAGTCTCGACCTCTATAGCGAAGGCAAATGGACGCAAAGCGGCGGGCAGGTGATACTCGGGCCGCATGAGTTCGGCAAAGACACGCCGGTATTTGCGCTGGGCGAGGCTTCTCCCTGGAGCCGGGAAGAAGTAGATGCCGCTTATGCTAGCGAAACGATCCGGTTGCAAAACCGGGCGAAGTGGCAATGCGCATTCCTTGAAACCGGCGGCTATTACGCTTCTTCGGACGATTATGCCGCGACGGAAGAGCTGACGCCGCTGCAACGCTTAGAAGTCGCCGCGAAAACTGAAAGCAAGCTGCGAGCCGAATACGAACAGGCGATTGCTGCCTATTTTGCCCGCGACCTGTCCGACCCGGATGACAATCTCGAGGTTTCCGCGCGAAGCGCGAGGCGGGACTGGGGCCACGCGGTTGCGGTTCTCGCCAAAAGCGCCCGCGCCGCTGGCCAGACCGCTCGCTATCAGCCACCCTCGCTGCCCGCCGACTGTTTCTTCCTGTCCGATTATACGTCCGAATATGCGGGCAATGACAGTGGCGACGGGATCAATTGGAGCGAAGGCGTCGGCATCTGGGTCAACCGGCGCGAGCGGCCCAATTCGCGTCTGGACATAGACGCCGAATTCTCATTCGCCGATGGCAGCGTCGAGACGGCGAACAGCCATGAACTCGGCTTCGCCTTCGCTCCGGCAGGCTACGAGCGGCAGCTGAAATCGATCAAGCTGACCTTGCGCCATGACGGTTCGGAATATGCTTCGCGCTTCGATGTTCCGCCCGACCGGGAAGCGCGGGTCTACGAAGTGAAGCTGGACAACCGGGTGTTTGTAAAGCCGTCGTTCAAGGAACTGCGGCTGAATATCTCCGGCGACCGGCTGGTGCCCGCAGACGGCAGCGGCGGAGCCTATCTCAAGCGCGATTGACCTGCCGGTCCGGGTAGGATTTACAGATGCATCGTCACAAACAGAAATACGATCCACAAGGCCAGCGCGACGGTGGTCAGCCAGGTGGCCAACACGCCCAATTGGCGAAAGCGCGGGGAGCCGCCCTTGTGATGCTGTTTCATGCCGACGATATGGGCGACGCGGCCGATCAGGAAGATCGCTGCGATGATCGTGATGCCGATGTGATTGGCATTGGCCAGCTCCAGAATCGCGAGCATGATCAGGAATAGCGGCGCATGTTCCGACAGATTGGCGTGGGTGCCGCGGGCAGCCAGCAGATCTGGATTGCCGCCGTCGCCAAAGCCGATCTCGGTCGCAAGGCGAACCTTGACCGTGGCGTAGGCGCAATAGATTAGCAGCAAAGCGCAAATCGCGGCGGCGAGGCCGGTTACCGGTAATGTCATGATGTTCCTCCTGCGTTTTTTCTTGTCCTAGCCGATTTTGGACAAAGCGCAAATTGCGAGGGAGGGGAGTCTATGCTCGGCTGTTGGAGTCGATGATCGTCTTTTCCAGCCGAATGACGATGACGCCATGGCATGCGTCTTGTCGCGGTAATATTTTCTGAGCAAGTCACGGGGCTATGCACCGGAGGGTGCACCTCGATCCTGTCCTTCCGGCAATTCGATCGGCGTTGCCGCGCAAATCGTGCGCAATGCCTGTTTCAGCCCTTCTTCCAATGTGGGATGATAATAGGGCATCTCCAGCAATTGAGACGCAGTTTGACCTTGCTGGATCGCCCATGTCAGAATGTGTGCCAGATGTTCACTGCCCGGAGTGAACAGGTCGGCTCCGATCAACCGCCCGTGTGGCGCGGCTGCGTATAGTGTCAGGACGCCCTGATTGACACCCTCGACCCGCGCGCGTCCCTGATCGCTGAAGTCGGCGGTGCCGGTGACCAGCCCGTCCTCCTCCGATTTGCCGATTCGGGCGACCGGTGGACTGGTGAAAGTGATGCTGAACGGCGTAAAACGATCGGTCTTTATGATGACGGGACAAGCCACTGCGTTGCGCCCGGCGATAGCGCCTCCGTGTGACGCTTCGTGCAACAGCGGCATATCATTCGCGACATCTCCGGCAAGGAAGATTGCACTTTCTCCGCAACGCATCGTTTCCCGGTCATGTTCGGGCACGCCCTGGTCATCCAGGTCGAGCCCTGCTGCAGACAGATTGAGGCTCTCCAGATTCGGCGGGCGTCCGGTAGCGACCAGGACATAATCGAAATCCGCATCGCCTGACGATTGGCCGCTCCACGAAACCTCAACCACGTCGGCTTTGACTTTCGTCTCCACTTCAACGGCCATATGAAGTTTCAGATCATCTTCGATCGCGGATCGCAGCGCTGCGTGCACTCGGTCGCAGCGAATTCCGCCAAGCCGGTCGCCCCGGTCGAACAGGGACACTTTTACGCCGAGCCGTGCCATGGCCTGAGCCAGTTCCAGTCCGATCGGTCCGGATCCGATAACGGCCAGCCGCGCTGGTAGTTTCTTCAGTTCGAAGATATTGTCATTGGTCAGCAGCCGGTCGCCAAGTTGCGCATATTCGTCGGGAATCGAGGGAGAAGATCCGGTGGCGATCACAATGGCTCGCGCGTCTATCACGCGGCCATCATCCAGTTCGAGCCGTTTGGGTCCCGCGAATTTCGCTCGTCCCTCAAGGCGCACATCGTCCGGGATTTCCTCGATGGATTCTCGAGTCAGCCGGGCGAAACGATCACGCTCGTCCCGCACCCGCTGCATCACGGCTGCTCCGTCGACCGTGACGTTCCCGACGCTGATGCCGAACATCCCGGTCGACCGGGCGGCATGGGCTGCGTGCGAAGCCGCGATCAGCAGCTTGGATGGCATGCAGCCTACGGTCGCGCAGGTTGTCCCGTTATATTCCGGGTCGATCAGCAGCGTCCGTGTACCGTTCGAGCGCGCGGCGCGCTCGGCGGCCAGGCCGGCTGTCCCGGCTCCGATAACCGCTACGTCGCAATCGAGTATCTCTGTCATCTCAGGCCGCAATCGTGATGGCCTTGACGTTGACGAACTCCTTGATGCCGACCTCGCCATGCTCGCGACCGTAACCCGAATTCTTGACGCCGCCGAATGGCATGTCGGGCGAAGCGATGCTGTATGTGTTGATGTTGACCATGCCGGTGTCGAAATGGGTCGATGCCATCTTGACCGCCCGCTCGACATCCTTGCTGAAAATTCCGCCACCCAGACCGTAGCGGCTGTCATTGGCGATGCGCATCGCGTCCTCGTCGTCCTTGGCTTTGATGATCGAAGCGACAGGGCCGAAAATTTCATCATCATAGGCCGGTTGACCCGGGGCTACGTCGACCAGCGCGGTGGCCGGATAGAACCAGCCGGTGCGGTCAGGAATCTGCCCGCCCGCGACGATTTTCGCGCCATTGGCCACGCTTTCCTCGACTTGCTTGTGCACCTGGTCCCGTTGGCTGCTCGATACCAATGGCCCGAGTCCGGTTTCGTCCTTGTTGGGGTCTCCGATGGTGACGGCGTTGAAAGCATCCGCATAGCCTTTCACGAAGGCATCGTAATTTTTCTCGGTAACAATGAACCGCTTGGCATTGACGCAGGTCTGGCCATTGTTGAACAACCGTCCCTGGACACAGGTCTTGATCGCCAGATCGAGATCGGCGTCATCGAAAACCATATAAGCGTCATTGGATCCCAGCTCCATCACGGTCTTTTTCGCCACAGCGGCGGCCTTTTGCGCGACCGTACGGCCGGCCTTGTCACTGCCGGTCAGGGTTACGCCTCTCACCAGATCATGTTCGATGATCGCGTCTGACTGGTCATGGCTGATCAGCAGAACGCCAAACAGGCCCTTGGGCAGTCCCGCCCGTTCGTAAATGTCTCGCAACATAAGCCCGCTACCGGTGCAGTTTTCCGAATGTTTCAGCAACACGCCATTACCGACCATCAGGCTGGATATAGAATATCGGACCGCCTGGTAGCAGGGAAAATTCCACGGCTGGATACCGTAGATCACGCCCATCGGGGAATAGGTCACCAGTCCGCGGCCGTTGGGAACATCATGTTCCTCGTCAGCCAGCATGTCGGGACCATTCTTGGCGGTATAGTCACAGATGCTGGCGCATAGTTCGATTTCCTGGCGGGAATCGCTGATCAATTTGCCGACCTCGTCGGTCATCAGCTGGGCATATTCTTCTTTGGAATTGCGCAGCTCCTCGGCGATGGCGGCGATCACGCTGGCCCGCTCTTCGCGGCTCTTCAGGCGCCATTCGAGATAGGCCTTGTGGCTGTTTTCGACGACAGTCATGGCTTCGTCGTCCGACATCAGCGGATAGGATTGAAGCGGCTGTTCGGTGAGCGGATTGATGGTCTGGATAGACTTGTCGGTCATGTGATTTTCCTTGTTTGGAATTGATTTGATGGATCGGTTGTGGCGCTCGGAAAGGCGCGTTCAGCCGTATGTCTCGCGATGCTTCTCAAGCGTGCAGCTGTCCGCATCGAGGGCCTTGCGGATCGCGTCCGCGAAGCCTTGTTCGGACATGTCGAGAATGCCGTTGTGGGCTGCGCATATCATCGTCGTGTCGGCCCAGTCGCTGGCCAGTTCATTGGCCCAGCGGACATAGTCATCCGCCGCGCCTGGCCGCTTCTCCAGGCCGTCGGCCAGTTTGGGATGAAACCGCAGTTGCGGACCGGGCACCATTTTTTGCAGCAAAGAGGGCAGGTCGATATACATGAATGTATCATCGACATGGATGATGCGGCTGGCGCGATGACGGACGAGGACCGAGCTGACGTGAATATCCTCGTCATCGGAAATGAAGTCGACACCGGAAGGAACCGAAAAGTCGAACAGGTCGGCAAATTCCTTTTGCGTGTCCGGATCTTCGATCAGCGCCGGATCCCACTGCAGATCAGGCTTTTGCTGGTGATGGCGCTGCGTACCGATCAGTCGCGCGTGCGGCGCCAGTTTCTGGGCAAAATCGCAGTGGATGGTGTGAAAGGGATGCACGTTCAGCACGGCCTCGATCAACGAACCGCCGTCGGTCAAATTCATCAGCGCGTCGAGGTCCTGCTTTTCCGGCTCGTAGGAGTCGAGCAGAACGAACGTGCCGTCCTGCCTGCGGACCACAGACATCTGGGTGCCGATGTTCAGCAGGTGGGCGATCTTGAAGTCGCCGCGTATATTCCAGAAATCTTCGCTTAGTTGCTTCATCGCGGCGGCCTTTTTTGAATTGAACGGTGCTGCCGAGACAAAGCATGAGCGGCGATATCGTTCCAATTGCGCTGTTTTCTGTCGCCGAAGCTGGGTTGTTGCCGGATGTTGCTTCGGCATCTTGGCGGTCGTGGAAGCGCAATTGCACCGCATCGGGGCTGGTATGTTTGCGGTCGATCAGGTCTGTGGTTTAATGAAGTCTGCGGCGGTCAAGTTTGCGCCGGCTGCGGTCGCACCGGTTAAGTTTGCGGCGGCGTGCCGCAGCTTTTGCATTGCGGGTCCTTGGGCAGGTTTATGCTCCGCATCGACGGGGCAAGGCCGTCGAAAAGCTGGAGTTTTCCGGCGGGGTCCTGACCAAAGCCGGTGACCACGCGGATCGCTTCCATCGCTGCAAAACTGCCCATCAGGCCGACCATTGCACCAAGAACGCCAACTTCGCTGCAATTGTCGCAATCATCGGGGTCGAGCGCGTCACCGACAAAGCAGCGGTAGCAGGGCTTGTCATGCTCCCAGCCGCGGAACGTCCCGAGCTGCCCCTGAAACTGCCCGATCGCCGCGGAAATTAGCGGTATCTTGTGGGTGACCGAGAGATCGGAAACCAGCAGGCGGGTCTGGTAATTGTCCGACCCGTCGATAATGGCGTCAAAAGCGGCAAAAAATGCTGCAGCGTCTTTCTCAAAATATTGCGCGGTAAGTCGTTGATTTATTGGATTTATGTCGACATCAGGGTTGATACGCTGCGCGGCAACTTTGGCAACTTCAACTTTCGCTTTCCCGATATCATTTTCCGAGAATAAAACCTGCCGCTGCAAATTCGAAAGCGACACGATATCATCATCAAAAATCGTCAGCGCCCCGATTCCCGCCGCCGCCAGATACTGGATCGCCGGGCAACCAATGCCGCCAGCTCCCACAATCAGAATATGCGCATCGATTATCTTCTTCTGACCCGCGCCGCCAATATCCTTGAGTACGATATGCCGGGCATAGCGGTCGAGCTGTTCGTCGCTGAGTGGGCTCATTCAGGCCAGCGGTAATTCATGGTTGTCCGGTACCATTTTGGCTTGTTATCGGAAGGAATAGGCGCGATTTTGCTGGCATATCTGGCGAGATGATTGACAGTATATTGCTCGAGTTCCGGGCAGCCGCTGTTGACCGGAACGATCTTCACGATTTCGCCTTCAGCCGAAACCAGAATCGCTGCATGGATTTTGGCAAACACCCAGTTGGATACCACTGGCAGCTGGCAATTGGCGTCTTTCGCCAGCCGTTCGGCTTTGCGTTCATGCTGTTCGCCATAAGTTACTTTTTTGCGAAATTTGGCAACTTCGAGCGTGGAAAGGTCGGTCGGTATCGCCTTGGCTAGGTCATCCGTCGTAGCGTCGATTGAGCCGGTTAGCGCGATCGCAAATATCAATTCGATCATCAAATCCTCCTATTCATCTTGCCGACATTCTATATCCCAGTCGAACCGAATCCGCCAGAGCCTCGCGCAGTGTCATCGAGATTATCGGTCTCTACCAGATTGCCGCGCTGTACCGGAGCAACCACGATCTGGGCGATCCGGTCACCGCGCTGGATCACGAAATCATCTTCGCCGTGATTGATCAGGATGACCTTCAGTTCTCCGCGATAATCGCTGTCTATCGTGCCCGGTGAATTGGGTATGCTGATCCCCTTTTTCAGCGCCAGGCCCGACCGCGGCCGGACCTGAATTTCATAACCTTCGGGAATTGCGAACGCGAAGCCAGTCCCGGCGAGCCCCCGCTTGCCGGGAGCTATGGTCAGGGCCTCTGCTGCACGAACATCCATGCCAGCCGACCCGCTGGTTTCATAGGACGGCAGCGGAAGGTCGCCTGCATGATCCAGGCGCTTGACGGCAATTTCAATGGGATCGAACATCAGGCAATTTCCTCGCTGATTTTGGCTATGAGACGCCGCGCGACTTCCGGCTTTGGCAATCGCTCCCAGATTTCGCTGCCGGTTGCGGTGATGATCTGTACGCTATTGTCCGCGCCGCCCATCACGTCTCCCGACACATCGTTTGCGACGATCCAGTCGCACCCCTTTTTCGCCAGCTTAACCTGAGCGTGCTCGGCGATTTTTTGGGTTTCAGCGGCAAAACCGATCAGCAGTCCCGGGCGTTGCTCGTGCCGTGCAAGCCCAGCCAAAATATCCGGGTTTTCGGTTAGTTTAAGCGGTGCCGGCGCGGCGCCCTGTTTCTTGATCTTCTGACCGGACTGACTGTCTGCGCGCCAGTCGGCAACGGCAGCGACCATGATAGCGATATCGGCGGGTAGCGCGTCGTGGACGGCCTTTTCCATTTCGAGCGCGGTTTCTACATCGATGCGCATAACGCCAGCCGGTGTCGAGAGGTGGACAGGGCCAGCGACCAATGTCACCTGCGCGCCGGCTTCTGCTGCCGCAGCAGCGATGGCAAAGCCCTGGCGCCCGGAGGACCGGTTTGCGATATAGCGAACTGGATCGATCGGTTCGTGGGTTGGTCCTGCGGTGATCAGCACATGCTTGCCGCGCAACGGTCGATGCCGGTCGGGTGCAAAGGCGGGCTGGCCGTCGAGGATATTGGGGCGGTTGCCCAGTTCGGATTTCGTGGTCCCGCCCGTCATCGCAAATGAAGACCCAAGCAGCGCGCTGATTTCCGCCATGATAGCTTCCGGTTCCGGCAACCTTCCGGGGCCGAATTCACCGCAGGCCATATCGCCTTCATCGGGTTGCATGACGATGATGCCATCAGTTTTGAGCTGTACGATATTGCGCTGGGTCGCTGCATGTTGCCACATCCTCACATTCATCGCGGGAACCGCCATTACCGGCGTGTCGGTCGCGAGCAACAATGTCGTCGCGAGATCATCGGCAATCCCGCCCGCCATTTTTGCCAGCAGATTGGCGGTTGCCGGACAAATGACCACCAGATCGGCCTCGCGGCTGAGCTGGATATGGCCCATTTCGGCCTCGTCTTTCAAGCTCCACAGCGTGGTGTGCACTTCGTTTTCGGACAAAGCGGCCAGCGTCATCGGGGTCACGAATTGCGCGCCCGATTCGGTGAGAACACAGCGGACGGTCATGCCGGATTTTTTGATCAGGCGGATTAGCTCGCTGGATTTATAGGCCGCGATGCCGCCGCCGATCACCAGCAGGATATGTTTGGGCTTGGTCATATCAATCGATTTAGAGCCAAGCGGCTCCAATGCCAAGCAGCATGTGCTTTGGGTAATCCGTGGCTGGAAACAGTTCCTCTATGGGAAAATGCAAACTGCCATGTTGACAAAAATGGGAGAAATTGCGGGATCAGTCGTTTGAAGTAACAAGGCTGTTGTTAATTGCCTATCCCCATAGGAACATCGCAGCGGCACCAGCCCCGCCCGCGAGAAGCGCAGTCAGCGCATAGCGAAAAAATCCGCCGCCCTGACCCTTCTTCCGTTTCTCCCACATCAATTCCACCTCGGCCACCGGCAGAGCAGGTGGCGCGCCGCCTTGGCGGGGGAGCTGGGCGTCGAGACGCCGGACGATATCGGGGAGCATCATGATGGTGCCGAGATCATCATTGATCCGGTCGGCAATGGCTGCTTCTGGTCCGAGTTCACCGCGAATCCACTGCTTTACATAGGGCCCGCTAGTGTCCCACATATTGATCAGCGGGTTGAGGTCGGTAGCAATACCCTCGACCATCACCATTGTCTTTTGTAGCAGCAATAGATGGGGCTGGGTTTCCATATCGAAATCGCGGGTAATCGCGAACAGCCCATCGAGCATATCGCCGACCGATAGTTCGCTTACCGGCTTGCCGCGCATCGGTTCTCCGACCGCGCGCAAGGCCGTGGCGAAATCTTCCATGCTGTGATGGCTCGGGACATATTGCGCTTCAAAATGAATTTCGGCTACGCGCCGATAATTGCCGGTGGTCAGGCCGTAGAGAATTTCCGCCAGCCAGACGCGGGCCTTTTTGTTGATCCGCCCCATGATGCCGAAATCGATGGCGACAATGGTGCCGTCAGCCTTCACGAACAGATTGCCCTGGTGCATGTCGGCGTGGAAATAGCCTGCCTCGATGGCTTGTTTCAGGAACGTATGAACAAGCCTGTTGGCAATCGCGTCAAGATCATGACCAGCCGCGATCAGGCCTTCGCGATTGGAGATTTTCACCCCTTCGACCCAATCGAGCGTCAACACCCGGCCCGAAGTGCGCTCCCAGTCGATCGCTGGAATCTCATATTGATCGACCTGGGCCATATGCTCGCCCAGTTCCGAAGCGCTGGCTGCCTCCCGGCGCAGGTCCAGCTCGCGCATAGTCCAGCGACGAAAATTGGCGATCACCAGTGCTGGGCGGAGACGCTTCGCCTCGCCGCCCAGAGCCTCGAGATGGGCTGCTGCCCATTCGTAGGTTTCGATATCCCGGGTAAATTTCTTGATGATGCCGGGACGCAGCACTTTTACCGCGACATCCTTGCCTTCCAGTGTAGTTGCACGGTGGACCTGCGCGATTGAGGCAGCGCCTACCGGATCGGGATCAATATGGCTGTAGAGCTCATCCAGCGACTTTCCGAGGCTGCCCTCGATCTCGTCGCGGATCTGGTCAAACGGGACGGGTGGAAGGCTGTCCTGCAATTGCAGCAGATCGCGCGCGGCCGCTTCACCAATCACATCGGGGCGGGTTGCCAGTGTCTGTCCCAGCTTGATTGCCGCCGGGCCGATGGCTTGCAGCGCAGCCGAATAATTGGGTTCCGTCGGTTGGAAGGTACCGATGCGAGCGATACGGAACAGGCGACGGACTTGCGGCGGCGTAGCCTTGTGCTTCTCAAGGTCACGCAGCGCGCCATGTTTGGCGAGTGTGCGACCCCATTTGAGTAGACGAAATATATGGGTGCGGGAGTTGGTCATTGGTTTTGTTTGTTCAGACCTTCCAGCCGCTATGGATCGCGACTAGCCCGCCCATCAGTGGTTCGACTTTGGTCTGGCTGAATCCTGCGTCGGTAATCATCGCCCGGAATTCTTCCATTGGCGGAAATTTCGCGATCGATTCGGCAAGATAGCGATAGCTGGCCTCGTCATTCGCCACTGCCTTGCCAACCTTGGGCAGGATCTTGTGAGAATAGGTTTCGTAGACTTTGTCAAAGCCGGGCCATTTGGTTTGCGAAAATTCCATGCAATAGAAACGCCCGCCATATTTCAGCACGCGATGGGCCTCGGCAAGAGCTTTGTCGATATGGGTGACATTACGGATGCCAAAGACAATCGTATAGGCATCGAAATGTGCGTCGGGAAAGTTGAGCTGCTCGGCATCCTGCTGGCTCCAGACCATGCGCGTTTCGTCTTTGTCGAGCGCCCGTTTCACGCCCTCGGCCAGCATCTCCGCGTTGATATCGGCAACCGTGATATCGGCGCCGCTGTCGACCATGCGAAAGGCAATGTCGCCGGTGCCGCCGGCCATATCTAATATAGCCTCGCCAGCGCGCGGCTTGACGCGGCGCACGAAGCGGTCTTTCCACAGGCGATGGGTTCCGGCGCTCATCGCGTCGTTCATCACATCATATTTAGAGGCAACGCTGGAGAAAACCGCACCAACCTTGCCGACCTTTTCGCTCTCTTCGACCTCTTCATAGCCGAAGGAGACGGTTTTGCTTTCGATAGCCATTTTTTGCCCGTGCTGATTTTTCGTTGAAATCCCGAGTAGACGAGCCTTGGCAGCACTGCAATCACTCTATAGCTGCCTTTTGGACCGTAACGAATAAGGAACCTCATGCCAGAGCTGCCCGAAGTGGAAACAACCGTCGCCGGTTTGCGCCCTGTGCTCGAGGGGCAGCGCCTCACTCTGGTGGAGCCGCGCCGCGCCGATTTGCGCTGGCCGATTCCGGTTGATTTGCGGCAGAGGATGACCGGTGCGGTGGTGACATCGCTCGGAAGGCGCGCAAAATACGGACTGATTGAAACCGACCGGGGCGACGTGATGATTTTCCATCTCGGCATGTCGGGACGGTGGCGGATTGATCCCGAAGAAATCGAGAAACATGACCATCTGCTGCTGGAGACCGATTCGGGGCACCGACTGGCGCTCAACGATCCGCGTCGATTCGGGTCGCTGGATATCGTGCGCGCGGAGCTATTGGGCAGCTATAAGCCCTTTGTGCTGATGGGACCGGAGCCGCTCGGGGACGATTTTACCTCCGCCTATCTGAAAGCGGCGACCAAGGATCGCAAGGCCCCGATCAAGCAATTGCTGCTCGACCAGCGCACGGTCGCTGGACTGGGTAATATCTATGTGTGCGAGGCGCTGCACATGACGGGTATATCGCCGGGTCTGAAGGGCGGTGCTATCTCAAAGCCGCGCTATGAACGGCTTGTTTTGGCGATTAAGCAGGTCCTGACCGCTGCCATCGCGGCCGGTGGCTCGTCTCTGCGTGACTTCGTCAAGCCGGACGGGGAGCTGGGATATTTTGCCAAGGACTGGCTGGTATATGGGCGGGAAGGAGAGGCCTGTCACTGCGGTGCGCCGGTGCTGCGCCGAGTCGATAGTGGCCGGTCGACCTTTTACTGTTCGCAATGCCAGAAATAAGCGGTTCACTAAGCTATTGACGGGAATCGGCTCTCACGCTATTGCCCGCCATCTTGAGCCGGAAGCCATACGCAGCGCCCCGGCATTTAATTTCAGATTTTGAGGGTTTTTCATGGCTAATACGCCGCAAGCAAAAAAACGTATCCGTCGCAACACGCGCCGCACCGTGATTAATAAAAATCGCCTGAGCCAGATCCGCACCAAGATCAAGGCCGTGGACGCAGCTGTTGAAGCTGGCGACAAAACCATAGCTGCTGCGGCACTGAAGGCCGTACAGCCTGAACTGGCACGCGGTGTGAGCAAAGGTCTGTATCACAAGAATACGGCTTCGCGGAAGTTCAGCCGTCTGACAAAACGGGTTGCTGCGCTTCAAACCGCTTAAACAACCTGATAAAACTACACAGAAAAACCCGCCCGATTGTGGCGGGTTTTCTTTTGGGTGAGTGCTTTCTGTTTCGTTGCTCGTTCAACTGATTCGGTCACTTGGCGATCGAGACTTTGGGCTGGCAGTCCTGTTTTTCCTTGTGCGGTGGATGCGAAACGGCCCATGTTGCCGGTGAGACGTCAATCTATCGTCGTTCAAACCCAGTTCAGCCTGATTCTACTATCAGGCAGATCATGATGGTGGGCAATCTGAAGGAAGAAATATGAACATTCCAGCCAAATACGGCTTCAATCGGAAAAGGCTATCGTTGCTCGCACCGCTTGCCGTGCTCACCCTTGGTGCGTGCGCCACGCCATTTCGCGCTGACGTTCAGCGCTTTGTCGCGCTTCCTGATACGACCGGCCAGAGCTTCGCTATTGTCGCCGCTGATCCCGATCTGTCCGGCGGCCTCGAATTCGGCCAATATGCGATGCTGGTCGAACGGCGCATGCTTGACTTGGGTTACCGGCTTAGCGACGATCCTGACGCGGCAGAGCTGATTGTCAGGATGGACTATGACATCGACAAAGGGCGGGACAAAGTTGTCGCAGACTATGATCCATTTTTCAGCTCGGCCAGATTCGGCGGATATTACGGAAACGGATATTATGGTCGGCATCGCTACCGCTACGGCTTTCACGATCCGTTCCTTTACGGAGGCCTCGGCTTTTCTGGCTATGACGGTGTCCGCAGCTTTACCGTGTATACGTCGGAACTAGATCTGAAAATTGATCGTGCAGTTGACGGCGAGCGCCTGTTCGAGGGCAAGGCCGAAGCGCTTTCGCGGTCAAAAAACCTGACTTATCTCGTTCCCAATCTTGTGGAAGCCATGTTTACCGACTTCCCAGGAAACAGCGGCGAGCGAGTCCGAATTTCAGTCGCTCCAGAGAAGAACTAGCCCCCAGAACCAGACTCGCCTCCGCTCAGCTTTCAAGCTGGCGGAGGAGCATCCGGACGTCATTGTCCATTTCGCTATCTTCACCGCGAAGATGCTCGACCAATTTGACCGCATGGATGACGGTGCTGTGGTCCCGGCCGCCGAACTTGCGGCCGATTTCCGGATAGCTGCGCGGCGTCATTACCTTTGCCAGATACATCGCAACCTGCCGTGGTCGGGCAACCGCCCGCGCTCGGCGTTTTGACGACATTTCGTTGCGATCAAGTCGATAATATTCGCAGACCGTACGCTGGATTTCGTCGATCGTGATCCGGCGGCGGCAAGCGCTCAATATATCGGACAACTGCTCTTCGGCCAGTTCACGACTAATCTCGCGTCCCGTGAGCTGGGAGTAAGCGAGCAGCTTGTTCAGGCCGCCTTCCAGCTCGCGCAAATTGCGGCTGATCGTGCGGGCAAGAAATTCGACCACTTCTTCCGACACGTGCTGGTGCGGCATGGTGGCGAGACGATGCTTGAGAATGTCCCGGCGAAGCTCGAGGCCAGCGGACTGGATGTCCGCGACCAGACCCATCGACAGGCGGGACAGCAACCGTTGGTCGACACCATCGAGCGCCTGCGGCGGACGATCTGCGGCCACGACAACACGTTTCCCCTGGCTGATCAGTGAATCTACCGTGTGCAGAAATTCTTCCTGGGTAGAATTTTTGCCAACGATGAACTGTATGTCATCGATCATCAGCAAATCGGCTTCGCGCAGGGACGCCTTGAATTCCATACCCTCGTTGCGACGCATAGCCGATACAAATTCGATCATGAACCGTTCGGCGGACATGTAGATGATTGTTGACGATGGAAATTCTTCCCTGAACGCATGGCCGATGGCGTGCATCAAGTGGGTCTTGCCCTGACCGGTCGAGGACTGGAGATAAAGCGGACAGAAAAGCGGTTTCTCGGCCGCAGCGGTGCGCTGGGCAGCATTGAGAGCGAGAACGTTCGAATTTCCAGCGATAAACAGGTCAAAAGTCATGCGCGGATCGAGGTCCAGGCGAAACTTGCTTTCGGGAACAGAATTATACTGGCTATTTGCCGCAGCAAGATTGGCGCCGTTGGAATTCGAGATTTGGGCAATTTTTGCGGAGCCTGACTGGGCCTGAAAAACGAGTTCGCTGACCGCAGGGTGATGGGCTTTCCAGGCCAGCAACAGGCGCTCGGAATAGCGATCACGGACCCAATTGGCGGAAAATTCCGACGGGAGCACCAGCAGCATTGTCCCGCTATTCGAATCAAAAACAGATAATTTTATCGGCTTGATCCACTGGCCGAAAATCTGTGCTCCCAAATCACGGCGCAGACCCGCGCAGATCTTTTGCCAGATTGTTTCGAGGTCAGCTGAGATGATATCCTCGGTTGCCACAGACTCAGTTTCAGACAGGCTACTAACCCGCCCAGATACGATTTCGTTCACGAACATCCCCCGACATTATCCCTCTGGCCCGCAAGATAGCGGAGCCAATATTCTGATCGCAGGAGTTATGCGTCTGACCATTAACTACCCCCAGCCATGGGAATCAATCAGACGCAGAAAACCCTTGTTGAAAACATGTCTTCAACGATCAGTTTTATTTTCATATTGAGGCCCGGAAATTCCATCCTTAGCCACCAGCCGAGTTTCATTAGTAAGCCGGTCACTCCGAGTCGATCAATAGCAACACGGTAAAAAAAGTGAAATAATTCTATTGACAGCGGCAAGCCTTGGAATTTTCTGATTATCTTTATAAACTACTGAAATACAACAATTATATCCTGTGGATAACAAGGGATAAGAGGCGAATCGCGGAGTCAGCTTGGGTTCTGGTAATAGGCCAATTAATGATGTTAAAATGGCAACAGAAAACGCCCTCAGGAAATCTTGTCAACAAACCAGCGCAAATAGGCTTGCCAAAGCGGTCATGATTTGGCAGTGGCGCTCGCCTGACCCCGATGATGCGTATGTGCATCTTGTCATGGGGGCGATTAGCTCAGTTGGTAGAGCGCTTCGTTTACACCGAAGATGTCGGCGGTTCGAGCCCGTCATCGCCCACCATTATTCCGAATCGGAATTGATGCGGGTCAGCCGAAATTCAAAATGACCATTACAGAGGCTAGCGACAGGATGGCGGCGGCTATCATCGGAATCGGCCGTGACCGATTTTCAGGCAGCTGTTCAGCGGAAAAGTCGGAACGGGATCGAAGGCCCGTGACCATCGGTCGGACGAGTTTTTCTTTCAGAACGAAATGATAGATAGCGATTGCCGTTATGTGGAGGCCGATCAGCGTAGCCAGAAGATTAAAATTCAATTCGTGGATCTCGGCGAACTGTCGACCTGTCTCGAATGACACCATTATCGCTAGTGGTCCTGACTCGAGGCCATCGATATCAACGGAAAATAATCCGGTTGTGACCTGGGTGGCGAGGGCGGCCAGCAGCGCAAAGACACCGAGCACGGCCAGCGGGCTGTGGCCAAAAGTCGGACCGTGTTCCCGAGCCCGTAATTTACCGATATAGGATTTTAGCATCCCAACCCGCCGTAGCATCGGGACAAAACGCGCCGTCCATGATCCGATTAAGCCCCATATGAGCCGGAAAAGGACCAAGCCGAACATCGTCAGCCCGAGGCTTCTATGCCAGTCCATATAGCCCTCCTCAGCCGTCCACCAGAGGAGCGGTACGAGGATCACCATCAGCCAATGCACCAGCCTTACGGCCCAGTCCCAGACCAGAATGCGTGCCGGATCAGCCATCATGCCGAACTAGTCGTCCAGTCGATATTTATCGTGGCAAGCCTTGCATGTGCCGCCGGTGGTCTTGAAGGCAGCGCCAATGGCCGCGATATCACCTGTCTGTGCGGCACTATCAAGCAAAGCGGCTGCATCTTGGAGGGCAGCGACCTTGAGATTGAAATCTGCCTTATTCTCCCAAATGACCGGCAGAGCTTCTGTCTCGACGCCGGATTCCGGGCCCGTTCCTTCCGGGAACCAGTCAATCATAGTCGCTGCTTCTTTTGGCACTGCTGCGGCGGCGGCTTGAATCTGCGCGAGATCGGGGCTGCCTGCTTTCAACTGGTCGCTGATCGTTTTGAAAGCTTTGCCCATTTTCTTGAGCTGGCCCTGTCGTGCTTCGACCTGTTCTTTAACCGTCAGGCCGTTTGGAAGCTCAGCGTTGGCGGCCCCGGAGTTCGGCGCTGTCTCGGCAGTTTGTTCGCAAGCGGTGAGCAATGTCAGGCCGGCAAGCGCCGGCAGGATGAGTTTTGTTTTGCAGCGTTTCATCAGGTTCTCCATCTAGCCAATCAGGCGCAAGGATAACGAAGCTCGTTAGAAACGCAATCCGAACCGGATATCGAAAATGATCAGGATGCTCGTTTCCGCTTTCGCAAGAATGGCCGGCTAACCTTCTGCCAGCGTTTCTTCCAACAGGGCCGCTGCCTTGGCTCCATCCCAGTCCATCGCGCCGACCACCCGCCAAACCTCCTTGCCCCGCGAATCATAAAGCACCGTGGTCGGCATCAAGCCCGAACCAAAGCCGAAGCTCAGGCCGTTTTCCGGATCGATATAAGGCTCCAGTGCCTTGAAATCATTGCGAGCGAAAAACGGATCGACTTTTTCCGCGCCCTGAATGTCCTGCGACACGACCAGTATCTTGAGCCGGTCTTTCTCGCGCACTGCCAGTTCGTCGAGCATCGGCATCTCGACGATGCAGGGCGCGCACCAAGTGGCCCAGATGTTGACCAGCACGGGTTTTCCTATGAAATTGCTTAATTGCACGGTGCTCCCGTCGGGGGCCTGAAAAGATGCGTCTATCGTGGCACTGCCGCGCTGGGAGATGTCGAGTTTTCCGACCAGACCCTGGCTGCTTTCGATGATCTCGCCTTCTTCCTGAGCATCGCCGCCAGCAAATTCTTGCTCCGCTTCGCTGGAGCCTCTATCGCAAGCGGCTAGGCCCACAAGCAAGACCAAGAACAGGACGGTACGCATCACAACAGGCACGAAAAATTCCAATAAAATGTGGGGCGGCAGGTTTGCCGATGGCCCTTCGTCAATCATGCGCGAGATAAACGCGTCTATCCCTTTCGACAAGAAGTTATGGCGTCATGACATTCGCGCGAGTCTCGCCCATGTCGCCATGCTGGCGGATCAGAAGATTGTCGAAGCAGAGGACGCGACGCAGATCATCAACGGTCTGAATCAGATCGCCCAGGAATATGAGACTAGTGGCGTCACAGAAGACCTCGATCTTGAAGATATTCACATGCACGTCGAAGCGCGGCTGTCGGAGATTATCGGACCGGTAGCCGGGCGGCTGCACACTGCGCGCTCCCGCAACGACCAGGTAGCGACGGATTTCCGCCTCTGGGTGCGCGAAGCCATGGAAATGGTCGATGACGCACTGGATGGCTTGCAAAAGGCTTTGCTGGATCGCGCCGAAGAACATACCGAGACCATCATGCCGGGCTTCACCCATTTGCAATCGGCCCAGCCGGTGAGCCTCGGCCACCATCTGATGGCTTATTATGAAATGATCCGGCGGGATCGCTCGCGCTTCGCCGATGCGCGGAAGCGGATGAACGAATCCCCGCTTGGCGCTGCCGCACTGGCAGGCACAGGTTTCCCAATTGATCGCGATAAAACAGCATCGATGCTGGGTTTCGACAATCCGACAGCCAATAGCCTTGATTCGGTTTCGGACCGGGACTTTGCTCTCGATTATCTGATGGCAGCAACCCAGTGCAGTCTGCATCTATCGAGACTCGCCGAGGAATTCGTGATCTGGGCAAGCCAGCCTTTCGGCTTCATCAAATTGCCCGATAGTTTTTCGACCGGCTCTTCGATCATGCCGCAGAAACGCAATCCGGATGCAGCAGAACTGGTGCGCGGCCATTCCGGACGGATTGCCGGTGCGATGACCGCGTTGGTGATGACGATGAAGGGCCTTCCGCTTGCCTATTCCAAGGATATGCAGGACGACAAACCGCCGGTGTTCGAAGCCCATGATCTGTTAGGCCTGTCGATTGCCGCGATGACCGGCATGATTGCCGAAGTGGAATTTAGCGGCAACCGTATGCGGGCGCTGGCCGAATCGGGATACTCGACCGCAACCGATTTCGCCGACTGGCTGGTACGGGAAGCCAAGTTGCCGTTCCGCGAGGCGCATCACGTTACCGGAGCAGTGGTATCTCTCGCTGAAGAGCAGGGTTGCGGTCTTGCGGATCTCACATTGGAGCAATTCCAGGCGATCGACAGCCGGATCGATGATCGCGTCTTTGACGTATTGAGCGTCGATGCCTCGGTGGCCAGCCGGTCCAGCTATGGCGGGACGGCACCGGATCAGGTAAGGGTCCAGATTGCTAAGGCTAAACAGGCGCTGGGGCTGGAGAGTTGAAATGAATAAAGTCCATTCGATCCTTTTGCTGACCGGAATGACGGTCATATTAGCTGCTTGTGGAAATCGTGGTGCCCTGCAACCGGCGAAAGGCGAGGCTTTGCCTGCGCCGATCTATGGCGAGGCAAAAGCGCCCAGTGGAGAAGATCTGCTGATCCCGTCGTCCCAGGCCATGCCGGAGCGCAGTGATGAATTGCTCCGCAAGTCGGAAAAACGGCAGGATGACGAATTCGACCTGCCGCCCTCCGGTTAATCCCGTTTCACCCGTTTGAAAGTATAAAATATTGGACCATTTCCAGCTCAAAAATGGTATATTGCACGCAGAAGATATTCCGTTGTCGCAGATCGCAGAAGAAGTCGGGACTCCGGTCTATGTCTATTCGCGAGCTACGCTCGAGCGCCATGCGCGGGTCTTTCGCGAAGGCCTGAAAAATGCCGGTAAAGTCCACCTCGCCTTTGCGGTCAAAGCAAATCCTAATCTAGCGGTTCTCCGAATTTTGGCCAATCAGGGCTATGGGGCCGACGTGGTGTCCGGCGGCGAATTGCAGCGCGCTTTGGCAGCGGGGATGAAAGCGGAAGACATCGTTTTCTCCGGGGTTGGCAAGAGCCGCGATGAATTGACCCTTGGTCTCGAAAAAGGCATCGGCCAGTTCAATCTGGAATCGGAAGAAGAAGGCGTAATGCTCGCGGCAATAGCCGCTGGCCGTGGCGAAAGGGCGTCTGCAACACTGCGCGTTAATCCCGATGTAGATGCTGGTACCCATGCGAAAATTTCGACTGGCAAGAAGGAAAATAAATTTGGCGTCGCAATTGATGTCGCACCGGATATCTATGCACGCTTATCCAGGCTCGACGGGCTCGACCTGCGCGGGGTTGCGGTGCACATTGGCAGTCAGTTGCAAAGCCTCGACCCGCTTGAGACATGTTATGCCAGAATGGGCGAACTGGTTGCACAGTTGCGCAGTGCGGGGCATGTTGTCACACATGTTGACCTTGGCGGTGGCCTGGGCGTACCTTATAGGCCAGAAGACAATCCTCCGAGCCCAGCAGAATATGGCGCGATGGTCGCTCGTGTGACCCAGGGCTGGGGTGTCACACTGATGTTCGAACCGGGCCGGGTCATCGCCGGGAATAGCGGTGTCATGATCACCAAGGTTATCCGGATCAAGCCGGGTTTGGGCAGCGATTTTGTGATTGTCGACGCGGCGATGAATGATTTGATGCGACCAGCCATTTATGACGCCTGGCATGATTTCGAAGCGGTTGAACCGAGCGGCGAGACAATGGTCGCCTCGATCGTCGGGCCGATCTGCGAGAGTAGCGATATTTTTGCCAAGGAACGGGTCGTCGACCGTCTCAAGACCGATGACCTAGGAATTTTCCGGACCGCCGGTGCCTATGGCGCGACCATGGCAAATACTTATAATAGTCGGCCTCTGGTACCCGAAGTGTTGGTCGATGGTGACCGCTATGCCGTGGTTGCCGAACGGATCGAACCGGCGACGATCATGGCTGCCGAACATGTGCCTGACTGGCTAAAGTAACTCGTCAAGCCGGTTGCTCCCGGGATGACCAACTCTATTGGTGGATGCGATGAACCAATTGCCCATTTTTCTCAACCTGAAGGACCGCAAGATCCTTCTGCTGGGCGATGGTGAAATGGCCGACGCCAAGAGGCGGCTCTATGAGAGGGCGGGTGCAGTCATCACCGATGATGAAAATGCCAGCGGCCTCACGCTAGCGGTTGTCGCGCTGGAAGATGATGAAGAGGCATTGGCGGCGGTAGCGCGGCTGAAATCGAAGGGCCTGTTGGTCAATGCTGTCGATCGGTCTGCACTATGCGACTATACCACGCCCGCGATTATCGACCGCGATCCAGTGCTCGTCGCCATTGGCACGGGTGGGACGTCGGCTGGGCTAGCCAAGGCGCTGCGGCAACGGCTTGAGCAATTGTTACCGGCAAGTCTGGGAACGCTCGCAGACGCATTGCTGACTGCACGGGACCGGATCCAGCAGACCTGGCCCGAAGGCGCGGCGCGGCGGAAAGCAATTGACGCTGTACTCGATCCCAACGGGCCGCTCGATGTGATGGCGGATCATGTGGCGGCAGAAGTCGATGATTGGCTGGCTCAACCGCATGGACAAGCGCAGTCGCAAGTGATCGATCTTGAGCTAACCAGCGTGGACCCAGACGATCTGACCCTCCGGCAGGCGCGTTGGCTGGGGCAGGCCGACCAGATTTTTGCCAGCGATGATGTCCCGGAACAGGTGCTGGTGCGAGCTCGTGCCGATGCCGAGCGTTTCACTCTTTCATTCTGGGACGAGCAGCCAACGACGGGATTGGCCCTACGGATCAGGATGAAAACATGAACGGATTATCTGAAATCGCCAGTGCCGATATTGTAACCGTGTTGCAGACTGCGCTGGCTCCCGCATTTCTGCTGGTCGGTATCGGGGCGATGCTTAACTTGTTCGCAGGGCGTCTTGCGCGGATTATCGATCGTTCGCGCGATCTTCAGGAGCTTTTCAAGACTACTACGGGCGCTGACCACGATCTCGTGATTTCGGAGCTCGGAGATCTGCAGCTGCGCATCAAGATCGTCAATAGTGCGATATTTCTCAGTGTGATCAGCGCGATCATTGCTTGCGGGTTGATTGGCTTGCTGTTCATCATGGAGATGACCGGATTCGAACTTTCTCTGGTCATCGCTGGCGCGTTTGTCGTCGCGATCAGTTTGCTGTCGCTTGCTCTGGTGCAATTTTTGCGGGAAGTCCGGGTCGGTGTTCGCGATTTCATGATCCGCGAGGAATATCTTGAGAGAACAGACAAGGTGAAATGAAAAGAGGCTGCCGGTCCATTTGGACCGACAACCTCTGAACATGGGTCAGCGGTTGGAAGTGCCGCTGCCGGATTGCCTGATATCTAGATCAGATTTGCCCTCCGAACGGATTTTTCCGACCCCTGTGCTGAACCATGAGACATCGGACCACCTCCTTTCGCTTGTGAATAAAATACGAACTGTTGCATTGAATCATTCTCCGCTGTTCGACCCGGCAAATGTGAATCAAATCGAAACTGTGAACAAGTCTTGAAATTTTTTATTTTGCTGTCACAATTGCGCGTTCCGGCCTGATCACAAGCGGATCAGTTACGGCAATCCTCCACCACACGACTGAACTCGGGCCAAGCCGGGATGGCGAGCGACTGGAGGCCGGTGGTTTCGACGGCAAAGCGGCCGCGGCTATAGGCTATACGGTCCATCATCAAATCGCGTGGCGACACCGATATGGCAGCATAGCTTGGCGTGCCACCGCTGTTGCTCGCAGGATAGGATTGCAGGCCAGCGCTGGCACGCAGAACCATATTGGCCTGTTCACCAATCGAGCCCGAGCGAGACAGGAACAACTTCCCACCCGATCGATCACAGCGAATGATGAAGACAGCGTCTCGACCGGATTCGCCGAACAGTGCCAGCGAACCGCGATTATCTTTGCGATATACCCACTCGCCGGGTGTGATCGGCCAGTCGATCCAGTCTCCCGTCGGTTGCACGGGTCCCGTGGCCGGAGGAACCACCGCAACAGGCTTGGTCGGTTTTGGAGCGGGTGCTGGTTCCGGTGGCGCGGGCGAGCAGGCAGCGAGTGCAAGCACGAGGAGGGGGAAGGCCGACGAAAAGCGGCGCGAATTAGAAATGATTCTCATAGTAAAGGAATATGGCCAAAAGCGCGGTGCTAGGCTAGTCCTCATTTCCGATGACCCAGTCTGAACCCAAAATCGTCAAGCAGCGCGTAGACCAGATATTGGCGGACCGTGGTCTCGCTGATAGCCGCGCCAAAGCGCAAGCCTATATCATGGCGGGGCTTGTGACCGTAGCGGGCAAGAAAATCGACAAGCCCGGTCACAAGATTGCCAGCGACGCGCTCATTGAGCTCAAAGGCAAAGATCATCCGTGGGTATCACGCGGCGGCATTAAGCTCGATCACGGGCTGCAATATTTTGATATCGACGTTAGCGGCATGATTGCGATGGACGTCGGCAGCAGTACTGGCGGGTTTACTGACGTGCTGCTGACCGGAGGTGCCGATAAAGTCTATGCTGTGGATAGCGGTACCAACCAGCTTGCCTGGAAGCTGCGGCAAGACGACCGGGTCGTCGTGCACGAACAAACCAGTGCGAGGATCCTCACCGATCAACATATTCCGGAAAAAGTCGATATCATCGTCTGCGACGCCAGTTTCATTTCATTGGTCAAAGTGCTGGAGCGACCACTCGAATTTGCCAACGAAAGGGCGATACTGGTTGCGCTGGTCAAGCCGCAGTTCGAAGCTGAACGCAATGACGTCGGCAAGGGGGGTGTTGTGCGGGACGATGCGGTGCGCAAAGCAGCCTGCGATAAAGTGAGAGACTGGTTAATCGAATCCGGCTGGGATATTCTGGGCGTCACCGAAAGTCCGATCACTGGGCCGAAGGGAAATGTAGAGTTTCTCATCGGAGCTCGAAAACCCTGAAATCAGCAGCCGTGACGGTGCTGATTTCCATCACACGGGTTGTTATTTTGGGCACTTCTCACTAGCTGAAAGCTTATGATAAAAACACCCGAGCCCGCCCTTGTACCAACCGTGCCCGATATCGGTGCGTCGATTCAGCGGATGACCGTGGACGGGTCCAGGTGGCTGACCAACCATTATGTGGATTTGATTATCGCGGCCGTCATCGGCACCGCAATTTTCTTTCTCCTCGGTGCAATCAAGCGCCTCGCCGCCCGCTATATCCGTAACAATCAGGGCCTGACAGGCTATCGCACGATCATCGGCACGGCTATCTCCCGTACCAGCAAGTTTTTCATGCTGATGGTGTCGGCCGAACTCGTTGTCAGCTTCGCCAGTGCGCCGTCCAGCTTTGATCGTATAGTGCATGTCCTGTTTACGATATCGGTGGTGGTTCAGGTCGCTATCTGGCTTCGGGAAATCATTCTCGGGCTCATTGTCCGCAAAACCTCGCAGGATCCAGACCAGCACGAAACGCTGGAAAATGCGATGACCTTGATTCGATTGCTGGTGACCTTCGTGCTGTTTGCAATCGCGGCAATCATGATCCTGGACAATCTCGGCGTGAATGTAACCGGTCTGATCGCGGGTCTCGGGGTCGGTGGTATCGCCATAGGTCTCGCCGCCCAGGGCATTTTTTCCGATCTGTTCGCGGCGCTGTCGATCATTTTCGACAAACCGTTCCGTCGGGGAGAGACCATCACCTATGACAATACCATCGGAACAATCGAGAAGATCGGTCTGAAAAGCACGCGGCTAAGAGCTACTACCGGCGAAGAAATTATCATTTCCAACACCAATTTGCTCGACAAGGAAATCGTCAACATGACCCGCCTGGCGAGACGGCGGACCCGCTTTGGCATTGGCGTTATCTACCAGACAAATCCAGACGAGGCCCGCCGGATTCCGGCTCTTCTCAAAACAATTGTCGAAGACAATGAAGCGGTTTTCGTTCGATCCGGATTTGTCGGTTTCGGCGATAGCTCGATCAATTTCGAACTCGATTTCGATATCATGAGCAGCGATTATGACGTGGTCTATGAAGGACGCCACAAGATCGGGCTCGCGATTTTGCAGAAATTTAACGAAGAAGGTCTGGAATTTGCCTATCCGACGCAAACAACCTTCACCTCCGCCCCTGATGGCAAAATGATCATGCCCTATCCGGAGGGGGGATTTCCTGTTTCGCTAAACAATGACTAGCGTTCCGTAACGACAGCGCGGCTTCGAAAATATCCCTTGTTAATTGACCAATTAATAGGGACAATAGGCGTCAAAATCGAATCTGACACCAAACATAAGGATTATCATCATGCGTGACGCAGTCATCGTTTCTACAGCCCGTACGCCTATAGGCCGCGCCTATAAGGGTGCTTTCAATACGACAACCGGTGCGACACTGGGCCATTTCTCCGCCAAAGCTGCGGTCGAAAGAGCGGGCATCGACCCGGCCACTATCGACGATGTCGTCTGGGGTAGCGCGTTGCAACAAGGATCGCAGGGCGGCAATCTTGCTCGGCAGGTAGCCCTGCGCGCAGGCTTCCCGATCGAAGTGCCCGGTATGACAATCGATCGTCAATGTTCTTCTGGTCTGATGGCTATCGCTACAGCGTCCAAGCAAGTGACGCTAGACATGATGGATGTGGTGGTCGGCGGCGGACAGGATTCGATCTCGACCGTGCAGACTGCGGAAATGCGGGTCCAGCCGGATCGTGAGCTGATGAAAATGCACGAAGATATCTACATGCCGATGTTGCAGACCGCCGAAGTGGTTGGCAAACGCTATAATATCAGCCGGGATGCGTGCGACGAATATGCCTATCAGTCGCAAATGCGCACGGCAGCAGCCCAGGAAGCCGGCCATTTCGACGCTGAAATTATCGAAGTGACCACCACAATGGGTGTGCAGGACAAGGAAACCAAAGAAATTTCCCATGTCGAAGTCACGATCAACAAGGATGAAGGCAATCGCCCCTCGACCACGCTCGAAGGGCTGCAATCACTGAAGCCAGTACTCGGACCCGATAACATCATCACCGCAGGTAACGCATCGCAGCTTTCCGACGGTTCTTCGGCTAGCGTCATAATGGAAGCAAAAGCGGCCGAGAAGGCTGGATTGAATCCGCTGGGCCGCTACGTCGGCATGGCCGTTGCTGGAACCAAACCTGATGAAATGGGCATTGGTCCGGTTTTTGCGATCCCGAAATTGCTCGAGCGCTTTAACCTGAAAATGGATGATATCGGTCTGTGGGAGCTCAACGAAGCTTTCGCCGTGCAGGTGCTCTATTGCCAGCAAAAGCTGGGCATTCCTGACGAACTTCTCAACGTCAATGGCGGCTCGATCTCGATCGGTCATCCTTATGGCATGACCGGAGCACGTTGCACCGGCCACGCTCTGATCGAGGGCAAGCGGCGCGGCGCGAAATATGCCGTGGTCACCATGTGCATCGGCGGCGGACAAGGCGCAGCCGGATTGTTCGAAATTTTCTAGAATACTGAAAAACGGGCCGGCTTAGAAACGCCGGCCCTTATCTATCAAGGAGAATATATCATGGCATCAATAGGTGTAGTCGCAACATTGACCGTTGCAGAAGGCAAGAATGCCGATTTCGAAGCAGCATTTTCCGAGCTAATGGCAGCCGTCAGCGCCAATGAGCCGGGCAATGAATTCTACGCAGCATTTCAGTGCAAAGACAATCCTCAGCAATATAAAGTGCTCGAGCGCTATGTCGATCAAGCGGCACTGGAAGCGCATGGAAAGTCCGAACATTTCCGGGCAAGCGGTCCGAAGCTGGCGCCTTGCATGGCAGCCGCTCCGGTAATCGAATATCTGGACGGAATCTAGCCCGCCCTAACGCCGGGTAATATTCGGCCAAACTCAAACTGGAAGGCGTCGGCGCGGTCTTTTGCGAGCAGCAGAGGCCCGTCGAGGTCAACCCAGTGAGCGAGTTGAGCCAGTGCGAATGCTGGCTGAATTCCGAGCGAGGTCGAGAGCATGCAGCCGACCATGATTTTCAGTCCCATGGCTTGCGCGGCATGCGCCATCGCCATCGCCTCGGTCAAACCACCGGCTTTGTCGAGTTTGATATTTATCACATCATAATAAGCCGCAAGCCGCTCGACATCTGCACTGGTGTGACAGCTTTCGTCAGCGCAGAGCGGAACCGGTGACCGGACGCCGCTGAGCAGATGATCCTGCCCGGCGCTGACCGGCTGCTCGATCAATTCGACAGAATATTTGGCCAGTTGCGAAGCTTCGGCCGCAACGTCGAGGCCGTTCCAGCTTTCATTGGCATCGACGATAAGGCGGGCATCGGGCGCACCGCGGTGAACTGCAGCAACCCGTTCACGGTCGTCCTGGCCCGATAATTTCAGTTTCAGCAGTCTCTGTCCGTTGAATGCCGCCTGACGGGCCTGCGCTTCCATGATCTCCGGCTGGCCAAGCGATATGGTGAAAGCGGAGATCAAAGGAAAAGGTTCGGGAAGTCCTGCCAATTGCCACAAGGATGTATTTTTTTGTCGGCATTCCAGGTCCCAGAGCGCGCAATCGAGCGCATTGCGGGCGGCTCCCCGCGGCATGTTCTGGAGCAGGGTCGCGCGATCAAGCCCGGGATGCGCGGCGGCAAATTGTACGATCCCTTCCGCACATTCTTCGGCGCTTTCACCCTCATAATATATCGGCGTAGCCTCTGCCGTGCCTGTGTTGATGCCATCCGAAACTACACATCGCACGACATCGACATGGCTCTTGGCACCCCGGCTGATGATGAAATAGCCAGCGACAGGCCATCGTTCGACGGTCGCGGAAACAGAGAGTGTCATGCTCTGCTTCTAGTGCGGGATGGTAAAAGCGCCATTCAATTTGTGAACGGTCTGCGCGACTGCGGCAAGGCGTTCGGTTTCGCCACTCCGGTTAACCGGTTGGCAATCGGCTGCCACTGCGCCTCTGCCGATCTGCGCGTCATATAGGTGTCGAGGCCTATCTGAAGTGCAACCAGCATGTAGACGAATGGCTGATAAGCGATTCCGACGAACAATGCACCGACGAGGAAGATGATGTGACCGTGCTGCAGGGCAATGGCGAGGGGAGCCACCCATTGCTCGCCTTGCTTTTCCGATTTCGAATATTTTCTACGCAATATCTCCATCCGCCACAGGCCGCCGAAGTGGATCAGCACCCACAGGATCAGACCGGGATAGCCCTGCTCGCCGAGCATCTCGAAATAGCTGCTGTGGAATGCGCGCGCTTCGTCTTCTACCACCCGGGCGTCCACATCGTCTGGATCAATGCCCCACTCTTCATATTGGGTGACGTCTACTTCCGACAATTCATATGTCAGCTTGTTGATCCGATAGACTTCAAAACCACCCCCAAACGGGTTGTTCTTGACGTAATCAATTGTCCATCGCCAGACCGCGAGGCGCGTCGAAGCAGACTGGTCGGCTTCGTAGTTTTCGATCGTCGCCATCCGTTCGGTGAAACTTTGCGGGAGAAATGGGATCGACATCAGACCTACTGCCATCGCAAGGCCTGCGTAGAGCATTCGATAGCGGACGAAACGCAATTGCAGCACTGCCAAGACCCCGATGCAGACCAGACCGGTGCGGGCCTGGGTACCGATGGGGATGAGCAAGGCTGCAAAGACCAGGGCATAAGCGAAAGCCTTCACTCGCCAGTCGGGCGGGAAAATCGTGCCGTAATTGGCGAGCCACAGGATCAGCGGGATTATGCAGATCGCAACCGTGGAGATGATCGACCCCTCGTACAGGCCGCTATTGTTGTCGACCAGCAACACCAGGACGCCATAACCACCGCCAGAGACCAATGTCTTGATCCCGCCAGTGATGATCAACGTACCTGCGCACAGCACCATGAACAGGGCCAGCGCTTCAAGCCGCAATTTGGTCTTGAGCGTCAGCGGCAGGAATATGGCGAAAACCAGAGCCTTCCAAACCCAGTCCCATTTTTCAAGCGCTCCTACAGGGACTTCCGCTTGCAGCGTGGTATATCCGCAATAGACGAGCAGCAGGATCATCATCGCCTGTCGGATGGAAAAGCGACTATCCTGTTTATTATCGGCAAACATAAAGCCAAGGAAGGCCAAGGCGAATACGATCAGCGACAGCGGCACCGAGTTGAGCATGAAATAGCTCAACCGCTGCGGCGCGACAATATCGACATAGGCGTAGACCAGGGTGAACAAAAATGGCCGTTTGAACGCGATGAATAACAGCGCGACAAGATATCCAACAAAGACGAGATCACGCATCGGAGCGTGATCCGCTGCTGGACGGTCGCTGCAGAAACCCGTCAGGGTCTTTGTTGCGTTCCGGTGGCTCTTCGATATCCAGATCGTCACGATGGATCAGACGCCAAGCTGCAAGCAGCAGCAAGCCATGCGTCAAAGCGATAGAGAAATTGTCTATCATCGAACCAATCCATCCCGGCACGAGCGGCAAAAACACGCTCTTCTATTATCGCGCGATACAGACATTGGGTTGACGGGACGTTAATCCTTTTTTGGCAAGGCTTTGTGCCATGACGCGTATTCTCCACATCCTCGATCACAGTCTGCCTCTGCACAGCGGATATTGCTTCCGCACCCGTGCGATCATGAAGGCGCAAATCGCTGCCGGTCTGACCGTCGCCGGAGTCACCGGCGTGCGCCAGAATCAGCACGGCTATATCGCGAAACAGCCATTGGAAGAGGCCGATGATCTCCAGTTTTTTCGCACCCTGGATCAGGTTCAAGGGCCATCACCGATTCGTGAATGGCGGGAAGTAGCGGTGTTGGCGGAGCGCATCGACCAAGTCATCCGCGAGTGGCAGCCGGACATATTGCACGCCCATTCGCCCGCCCTCAACGGACTGGCTGCCTTGCGCGCCGCCGAAAAATCGGGCCTGCCGCTGGTTTATGAGATACGGGCTTTCTGGGAAGATGCCGCTGTCGGCAACGGCACGAGCAAGGTTAATAGCCCGCGTTACTGGCTGACGCGACAGCTTGAGAATCATGTCATCAACGGCGCGCATGCGGTGGCGGTGATCTGCGAAGGTCTGCGGTCTGATCTGATGGAGCGCGGCGTGAAGTCGGAGAAAATCACCGTCTCGCCCAATGGGGTTGATCTGGACCTGTTCGGGGAACCACCTGCGCGCGACGTTGATCTTCTGACGGAATTGGGTTTGACCGGCAAACCGGTACTGGGATTTATCGGCAGCTTTTATGACTATGAAGGACTCGACGATCTTATCGCGGCTCTGCCAATGATCCAGCGCGACCATCCGGCTGTGCATCTGTTGCTGGTCGGCGGTGGCCCGAGGGAGGACGCCTTGAAGGCGCAGGTGGATCGGCTAGGAGTGGGTTCGGCAGTAACCTTCACTGGTCGGGTGCCACATGCCGAAGTCGAACGATTTTACGGCCTGATGGACATCATGGTATATCCGCGCAAGGCGATGCGCCTTACGGACCTGGTGACGCCGCTCAAGCCTCTGGAAGCGATGGCGCAGGGCAGGCTAGTTGCAGCATCGGATGTCGGTGGTCACCGCGAGCTGATTTCAGACGGTATCACCGGCACGCTTTTTCCGGCAGGTGACCCGGAAAAAATCGCTGCAAAACTGACCAATTTGCTCGATAACACGGGATCATGGCCTCAAACTATTGAAACAGCACGGAAATTTGTTGAGGCGGATCGTAACTGGTCGTCAAACATTTTGCGTTACACTCCTGTTTACCAAAGGTTGATTGCGCGCAAATCCTATGATCGCGCGGCCTGAGCTGGTGGAGAATGATGTGGACCCGATAGAGCAGGATATGGCTCGGTTTAAGCAGCCCGCAATGGCCGTAGCAGGAGGTATCGCAGCGGCACTCGTGGTTGCGACCTTGCCGCACGTCTATCTGGAAAATATTATCGGTACGACGGGGCTTTCCGAAATCATACCCGCCGCTGCACCGCCCTTGGGCAATACTGCGCGCGGTCTGGTTGCCGTGTTGATGGGTCTCGTATCCACTTCGGCACTCTACCTATTTCTAAATTCTAAAACGAAATCTCTTGAAGGAGGCTCCGATATGAGCTTGGCAATTCGCAGAAATCTGACCTCGGAATCGAGGGACGTCGAGCATGACGGTAAATCACGGTATAGCTTACCGAAGCTGAATCTTTCGGCCAAATCGCTGACCAAGTTTCTCAAGAAGCCTAAAAAATCTGCCGGTCAGGTGACCGAACTCAAGGATCTGCCAGACGTCAGAACAGCGGATAGTCATCCCGACGCTCCTGCACGGCAACCAATTTTTGCGTCTTCCGATCTCGGCGCTCCGCTTGTGGAAAAAATTAAGCCGTTCGAGCAACCAGAGATAGCGCGAAATCACGTCGAATCTGATGAGCCGCCAGCGCCGAGAGTTGTGACGCCCGCCCCGTTTGTGGCCGACAAGACGCTGCATTCGCCGGACGAGCTGGAACCGACACCGGTGCCGGTTTCGGTTCAACATGATAATATTACAAAAACCGAAGAAACGGTTGTGCCTCGCGAGGATCTGACTGCTTTGTCTCTTGCTCAGCTTGCGGACCGTCTGGAAGCAGGTCTGCGTCGCCTCGAAGCGCTCGAATCGCGTGGACAGGTAGTTTCTCCTCCAGCGAGCCCTGTTGCGCAACCGCTTGCTGTCGAAGAAGATATTCCATTGCCGGGGACCCAAGAAGAGCCCGTTGCGGTTGCCATCGCTCCGCTGCGGTCAGTCGATTCCGTTAAAATTGACATTCAGGACGATCGGCAAGCGGATATGGATGCAGCTTTGAAGGCTGCGCTAGGCACCTTGGAGCGCATGACCGCTCAACGGTGATCGGTGCTAAGAGCGTTCGCTTTGGACGGGATCGGTGATCGATAGGGCTTCTAGCCGCAAATGAGTCTGTGTTTGCTCGATTACCAATAGATCGGCGATGAAATGCCCGGGGATTGCAAATTCGTGTTCCGGCAATGTTCGGGCCAGTTTTTTAATAACATCAGGATCGGCGATGCCGTTCCAATGGACGACTAGGCTATGGCGCGTACCGGTAAAGGTGATGCTTGCCCAGGGACGTTCGCGTTCCACAGTGACGCTGGCTCGAACTCCGGCCAGCGCTTCTATTTGCTTGGCAAGCAACGAGCCGGGGTCTCTGCGGCAGCTTTTCAAACGCACTGGATCAACCGGCATGGTCTGTCCGCCACAAGTTCATGAAATATTCTACCCGGTCCGATACGGTCTTTCCGGGTTGGCGTCCGTTGCGCAAATCCTCGACAAACCTTGGATCGCGGACCGACAGCCGCCCGAACTTAGTCCACGCCATGTCGGTTTCGTTTAGAAATATCTCTATTTTTCGTAACAATGGCAAGGCAATCTCCTTCTCGTTGATCGGCGCCCGAAATGGCGACTCGTTGAATAGGGAAATTCCTATTTGAAATCTAATTTCCTACATGTCTAGGAAAAATCCTATTGCCAAATTCGGCCAGCGCAGTTATGTCGCATCTATTGTGACCACAGACCCGCGCGCCAATTTAGAGGAATTGATCCGTAAAAACGGCCATGACTTTGCGGCGGTTTCGAAAATGCTCGGCAAAAATCCAGCGTATATCCAGCAATATATCCGTCGTGGTTCACCCAAAAAGCTCGACGAGGATGACCGGCGGAGGTTGGCGGAGTTTTACGGGGTCGAGGAAGGCTTGCTTGGTGCACCCAGGCAACGCGATGCCGGGCGGGGCGACCATGTCGCTTCCGCGGGGTTGCTCCGAATCAGACAATTGCAAGTTGGGGCTTCGGCTGGTCCGGGATCATTGGCGGACGATGAATATGCCGAATCGATGGGGTTCGGACCGAAATGGCTCAGGCGGCTGGGCCTGGATCCCGCCGACTTGTCGCTGATTGCAGTAGATGGCGATTCGATGGACCCTACTTTGGGCGATGGTGACGACATCATGGTCGATCACAGTGCTTCTTCCAGACCATTGCGCGATGGTATATATGTGCTGCGTATGGACGATGTGCTGCTGGTCAAGCGCGTCGCAATGGGGCCATCGGGGAAATTATCGATACGCAGTGATAATCCGCAATATCCTGACTGGGACGATGTCAGCGCCGATAGCGTGAACATCATTGGCCGGGTGGTCTGGACCGGGCGACGTCTTTAACCGGTCGGTCAATAGACGGCTTGCAACTTTGGGGCGTAGCCGCCAAATAGCCTGACATGACAGAAGCACCTCTCAAGGCCGTGATTATTCCGGTTACCCCGCTCCAGCAAAATTGCACGCTCCTATGGTGTACAAAAACCAACAAGGCCGCGCTCAGCGACCCCGGCGGTGATCTCTCCCGGCTCAAGGCAGCGGTCGAGGATCATGGTGTTGATCTGGAAAAGATCATCATCACCCATGGTCATCTCGACCATTGCGGACAAGCGGGGATGCTGGCCGAAGAACTGGGTATTCCGATTGAGGGGCCGCACGAGGATGATCGTTTCTGGATAGACCAATTGGAAAACGACGGCGCGAAATACGGCATGCAGGCAAAAAGCTTTGAGCCGGACCGCTGGCTCAAGGATGGCGATCAGGTGACTGTCGGGGATCTGGTGCTCGACGTCATTCACTGCCCCGGCCATACGCCCGGTCACGTCATTTTCTACCACCAGCCTTCAAAGCTGGCGGTGGTCGGCGACGTTATATTTCAGGGATCCATCGGACGCACCGATTTCCCGCGCGGCAATCATCAGGATCTGATCGACGCTATCACCCAGAAGCTCTGGCCTCTGGGTGATGACGTGACCTTCATTCCCGGTCATGGCCCAACCAGTCAATTTGGCTATGAGCGCAAAACCAATGCATTCGTTGCGGATGATGTTCTGGCTGCTCGTTAGGCAGATCTAGCCCAAATAGGGAATTGTGATCGCATAAACGCCGAGCCCCAGAAGCGTCAGCATCGTGATCAGTGTGCCGATCATCCGGCCTTTGCCAAATTTGCCATCGTCCATACCGATTCCATGAGCGACGCGGCCGAGCAGATAGACGCCACTGAGGACCCAGAGCCAAGTGGGGGAGGTAGCGCTAGCCATTTCGATCGCTGCAACCAGCAGCACGACAAATGGCGCGCTTTCGATATAGTTGCTGTGGGCGCGCATGCGGCGGATGACATTTTCATTGCCGCCATCACCAATGCTGACCTTTTCGCTGCTTCTAACCTGTCCTACGCGGATCATCAGCCAGATATTTATCAGCGCAGCAGCGCCCGCTATGGTCAATGTTATCGGTAAAATCATCTTGTCCCCCAGTTGTATGAAAATTATAGGCCGTCTATAGAAGCACAATGCTTGCAACGCACAGGAATTTCATTATACGCGCCACTTCGCGTGCAATCCGTTGAACTTCAACCAGGTGATTCTCCAATAAGGCGGAGACTGGATTGTTTGGCTTGGATGCAGGCACTTGATATTAAATTTAAAGAACAGGCTTAGCAATGGCTGTACCAAAAAGAAAAACTACACCGTCGAAACGCGGTATGCGCCGGTCTCATGATGCTTTGAAAGTCGAAGCTTATCAGGAATGTCCGAATTGTGGTGAATTGAAGCGTCCGCACCACATGTGCGGAGCTTGCGGCCATTATAATGGCCGTGAAGTCTTGGCCGCTGATCTTTAATCAGCTAGTCTCTGGACTTCTGACGCGCAATCAAGGGGAATAACTGGTGGGAATGAGGCCGCGAATCGCGATTGATGCGATGGGCGGAGATGAAGGCCCGCGTGTCATGGTTGCCGGTGCCGCTCTCGCGCGTCACCGCCATGCCGGTTTTCAGTTCCTTTTCGTCGGTGATGAAGCGCAGATCAAAGAAGCGCTCAAGGATCATCCCAATCTCAGCGCGGCATCCGAGATCTTGCATGCACCGGACGTCGTGTCCGGTGATGACAAGCCTTCGCAGGCGCTGCGCGGTTCCAAAACAACATCGATGGGCATGGCTGTCAATGCCGTGAAGACCGGTGAGGTCAGCGCGGCGGTAAGTGCCGGCAATACCGGTGCGCTCATGGCGATCGCCAAACTGGCGCTCCGCACGCTGCCGGGCATTGATCGTCCCGCATTATCGGCGCTGCTCCCGACGATGAAAGACACTGATGTCGTTATGCTCGACCTTGGTGCTAACACTGAATGCAATAGTCGGAACCTGGTACAATTTGCTGTGATGGGTGCGGCTTACAGCCGGATCATGCACGGTTTTGATCGGCCCAAGGTGAAGCTGCTGAATATCGGAACTGAAGAAGCTAAAGGTACTGGCACAATTCAGGAAGCCGCTGCGACGCTGAGAGGTGCTGCCGGCCTGCATATGGATTTTCTCGGATTTACCGAGGCCGACAAAATTTCCACCGGTGAGGTCGATGTGATCGTGACCGATGGTTTCTCCGGCAATGTGGCGCTCAAGGCGCTCGAAGGAACCGCCCGGTTTGTCACCGACCTGCTGAGACGCAGTTTTTTGAGCAGTCTGCGCTCCAAGATCGGATTTCTGATATCGCGGCCAGCGACCGAAATGCTCCGCGACCAGCTCGACCCCAATAATCATAATGGCGCCGTGTTTTTAGGTTTGAACGGTGTGGTGGTCAAAAGTCATGGTAGCGCAGATGCGAAGGGCGTCGCCAATGCTGTCGAAGTCGCCGCTCGGCTGGTGGAGGACAGTATTTTGGAACGTATCAGCGAAGATCTGAAAAAAATCAGCGAAGCGACCCCGATGACCGAGGTGGCGAAATGACCGTCGTCGCCGCCAAACGTGCTGTCATCAAGGGAACCGGTTCGGCATTGCCGCGCACCCGGGTCTCCAATGCCGATCTGGCGCAGCGGGTTGATACAACCGATGAATGGATTGTCGAACGTACCGGCATCCGGTTTCGCCATATTGCCGAGGATGATGAGACCACATCCAGCCTGGCGATCGAAGCCGCCCAAAAAGCCATGCAAGCCGCTGGTTACAAGAGCGCAGACATCGACTTGATCATTGTCGCGACAGCGACCCCGGACCAGACGTTCCCGGCGACAGCAACAATCGTTCAGGATGCGCTTGGCTGCAATGGCTGCGTTGCTTTTGACGTTGCTGCGGTTTGTTCCGGCTTCCTTTACGCGCTTTCGATTGCGGAGAGTATGATCCGGGCTGGTAGCGCCCAAAAGGCACTGGTGATTGGCGCTGAAACATTCAGTCGTATCCTTGACTGGGAAGATCGCGGCACCTGCGTGCTCTTTGGTGATGGCGCTGGCGCGATAGTGCTTGCGGGCGAACATGGGACAAGCGGCGTTCTTGCTACCCGTTTGCACGCTGATGGCGCTCATAATCAGTTGCTATATGTCGATGGCGGAGCCGGGACGACCGGAACCGTCGGCAAGTTGCGTATGAAAGGCCGCGAGGTTTTTCGCCACGCTGTCGTCAACCTCTCTTCGGTATTGAAAGAAGTGCTGGAGGAATCGGGTGAGTCGATTGAGAATGTCGACTGGGTGGTTCCCCATCAGGCCAATGCCCGGATATTGGATGCTACTGCCAAGAAACTCAATCTCGCGCCAGAAAAGGTGATCAAGACCGTCGACATACACGCGAATACGTCTGCGGCATCGGTGCCTTTAGCGCTGGATACTGCCGTGCGCGATGGTCGAATCAAGCCCGGCGATTTGCTAGTGCTGGAGGCTATGGGCGGCGGATTTACCTGGGGTGCGTCGGTCATCCGATATTGAACACGTTGTTTTCGTTTATAGATTGGTGCGGGATCAGCATCTTCGTCGATAATTTTACATCTTTGTCGAAAGCCAGTTGAGATAGTCGCAATTCGGCCTCTAGCTTTGCAGCATGGCCTATCCGATATCCTCAAGCTTGACGATTTCCGCACAGTTCCTTTATCGCGCCTATCTCAGCTGTCACGCTCTCCAAGCTCGTAAGCCCCAGTTGTTGAATGCGTTGCAATGTTCCGAATCTGAATTGCGAGACCCCGGCTTTCAACTGAGGCCTGAATCGATTGCCCGTCTTTGTGCTGCTGCGCGCGAAGAGCTGAGCTGCGCGGATATCCACTCTGCGATTGGCGAGAAAATGGTGCCGCAGGGTTTTTCCGACCACGGTTTTGCTGCCTTTTTTCAACCCAGTTTTGGCGAAGCGCTGATCCAGCTTGTAGCGGAACAACGTCTGGGTGGAGAAAAGCCTATGGTAAAGCTGATGCCGCTCTCTTCGGGCGATCGTCTGGTGTGGAATCAGGATATGGCGGTTTCCCCCGACCTTGTGCACATTGTCTTTGCCCTGATCTACCATTGCGGAGAATCGCTGGCGGAGGGTCGCTTCCATACTGTGAAAGCAGCGCATTTCTCTCATCCCCGTCCAGAAGGGTTCAAGGGACTACCGGAAGGCAATTCGTCCCGAGGCCCCATTCCGTGCCATTTCAATCGACCGTCGACCTATCTCGAATATCATTGCTCGGCGATGACCAAGCCGATGCCGCGTCAAAATCCAGCAATCGTTTGCGCAACCGGTCGCCAGAAGGCGATTTTTGCCAAAAGTAGGTTCGAGCGGGAAAATATCGCGAAATTGACCTATGAATATCTATTATATCTACTCGATAAATCTGGTCTAAGTCTGGATGCCGCGGCCATGACATTCGGAATGGCGGAACGGACCTTACGGCGCAAATTGGTTGCACAGGGCATGTCCTATCGCCAGCTGCTGGAGCAGGTCCGGCGTGATACCTGCAATCTCTATTTTCTCGAAGGGACCCGCAATCTCTCGGAAATAGCCGCGAAGCTGGGCTATAGCGAGTTGAGCGCTTTCACGCGTGCCTATACAAGCTGGTATGGCCATCCACCCAGCCAGGACGCCAGCGCGTCAACGGCGCTAGCTGCCTAAACAATATCGTATTTTGTGAAATGGTGGGCGTAGAGAGAGTTGAACTCACGACCCCTTCGATGTCAACGAAGTGCTCTACCACTGAGCTATACGCCCACGCTGGAGGCCGTCTAGCCAGCCGCTTCGGCTGGCGCAAGGCTTAATTCAGGTCGCTGATACTGTCCGGTTCGAACAGCCGGTCAACCTCGAGAACCAGATCCCGCAAATGAAAGGGTTTTGACAATATTTTGGCCTTTGGAACCGATTGTCCGGCGCGCAATGTTACACCGGAAAATCCGGTAATGAACATGACCTGGGTTTCGGGGCAGACCGAAGCGCAATGTTGTGCAAGCTCGATTCCGTCCATTTCCGGCATCACGATGTCGGTCAAAAGCAGATCGAACCTTTGTGATTCGAGTAGCGGAACCGCCGCAGTTCCGCGATCCACTGCCACGACTTCATAGTTGGCTTTCTCAAGCGCCCGTGTAAGATGCTCGCGCATTGCTTGTTCATCTTCCGCGAGGAGAATTCGGATCATATTGTCGAGCCTTCCAGAATATGCCTGATTACAGACGGGCTATTATGCCCAGACCGCCGTATAAGTGCAAATCGGTTAATTTTTTCTGGGAATCGATAATTTTTTCAGGGAAATATGCAGGTTTTTTGGAGCATGAACATGCCTAACGCCGGTTCCAGCAGAAATTTGACCGAGGTTGCAGCTTATTCTCTGGCCAATGTCGACGGATTTAAATTCCCGGTGCTGATCAGCGTGCCCCATGCCGGGCGGGACTATCCGTCTCGGCTTATCGACAATCTGAATGTGCCGGCTTCCCAATTGCTCCGGTTGGAAGACCGCTATGTGGATCGATTGGCCGCATCCGCCGCCGCTGCGAGCTTTCCGTTGATCATCGCGCGCAAGCCAAGGGCATGGGTGGATCTCAACCGCAGTCCAACCGAAATCGACCCGGATATGGTGGCCGGGATGGACCCATCTCAGACATCCCACATCAGCAGGAAAGTCCGCGGCGGTTTGGGCATATTGCCGCGGCGACTGCATGGTGCGGGCAATCTTTGGCGGGAGAAATGGCAGCATCAGCATGTCATGGATCGTATCGAGCAGGACCATGAGCCTTATCATATCGAGGTTGCGCATATTCTCGACCAGATGCGATCCGTCTTTGGATGCGCGCTGCTTCTGGACTTGCACAGCATGCCGTCGGTGTTCGACCAGGATCGTCGCCAGATCGGATTTGTCATCGGCGATCGTTTCGGGCGCAGTTCCGATTCGCGCTACGCCGAACTGGCCGCAGTTCATTTTAAAAGGAGTGGTTATCACGTCATGAACAACCATCCCTATGCCGGTGGTTATATACTGGAGCGGCACGGCAAGCCTGCGCGCAATGTTCATGCGTTGCAGCTCGAAGTGGACCGGGCTTTATATCTCGATGAAAGTTTGCGCGAGCCGACCGATGCTGCCGAACCGCTTTCGGAATTAATCCGCGATTGCTGCGTGATGCTGGCCGATCAACTATTGGGTCGCTGTCAGCTTGAAGCAGCGGAATGAGAGATTCTCAATAAAAAACCACCTCGCCGGATCGGCGAGGTGGCCAAGGTTCAGGGAGGTGGCATTTCAAAGAAATGCCCGTATGGACCCGATCGGGGGATGCGGTCCCATACAACCATAATGTGGGCGCTCCTGGCACGAGTTGCAAGACCCTATCACCGGAAAATTATTCCCTCCTGGTAGGTCCGGTTGAACCGGACCGACCAGGATAATTTATGTCGTGAACCGGTCAGACTTGAACCGACGGCGCTTCGGTTACTTGCGGCATTTTGCCAGCATCAACCTGCCGCGCAAAAACTTCGCGCATCAGCTGAAGCGAAAAGAGATGGGCGTAGATCAACGGCAACATGCCATTCTGGTTCATCTTGCGGAGCTCGTCGCCGCGCATGTCTCGCAATTTTTCTTCATTGACCATCCGGAATCCGCGATAGACAAACGGCTTTTCAACGCCCGTTTGCTGGATCGATACTTCGCCGTCCATCAACAGCTCCAGCTTTTCCAGTTCCTGGACAAACTGTCCGGTGCGCTGTCCAGCCTGTTCAAACTGTTCACAAAAATCCAGTATGTTCTTCGTGGTCTGGCTTGGCTGATCCTTGTCGAAAAGCGGGTCGCCTTCCTTAAAGTCGCCGATAGCATCAGTCGTCGGATCGAAGCAGAGTGAGAGTTCTTCAGCGTCCGGACGGAGTTTTGCAAGCATGAAGGGATAGCGGCGAACATAGGCTGGAACATAGGAGGACAGTTCGCTGAAATGACCTTCATCATCCATGAACGTGTTCACGCCTTCATTCAGGCCCATTAGAATCAATGGAACACTGCTGTCGCCAACAGAGAAAACAATCGGGTAGCTGCGTGAGGCATTGGCGAATTCGTCGGTGGTAATCGGAATGGCATGTTGCTTCTGCATGAAAGAAGCATTGTCGAGCCCTTTGGCTTTCCAATTTGCATGCTCTTTGGAATTGAGCGGGACCAGGTCCTTGTAGAACATTGGTAGTGCTTGTGCTTGCGGCGTGCTCGCCATAGTTAGTTTCTCCGAAAAATGACTGTTGAGACCAAATTAGTTGCCTTGGCTTTAAGAGCCTGACTGGCCGGACGCAAGAGGAACGAGTTTACCCGGGTTCATAATGTTCTTGGGATCGATCGCTGTTTTAATCGCGCGCAACATGGAGAGCCGTCCCGGCGACGACAATCGCTCCAATTCCATGCGCTTATTCTGTCCGATCCCATGTTCGGCCGAGATCGAGCCGCCCGCTGCGATCACGAGGTCATGGACTAGCGGCGTTATCTGATTTCCAAAGTCTCGCATCCATTCCAGTGCTTGCACGCCGGTTGGTGCTTTTACGTGAAGATGGACGTTCCCATCTCCCATGTGGCCGAATGCAGCAACCTTTGTACCGGGGAAATTGGCTTCGATAACCGGGGATGCCTCATTAATGAACCGCGCCATGCTGGGCACAGGAACGCTGATGTCATGTTGCAATGCCGGGCCGTTGGCGCGTTCCGCTTCGGCAATCGAATCCCGGATTTTCCAGAAATCCTCTGCTTGCTGTTCGCTGGTCGCAAGCGTTGCGTCTTCGATCAGATTCCGTTCCAGCGCTTCGGCGAGGAGGCCCTCGGCCACCGTTCGCGGATCTTGTGCATCCGGTTGGTCACGTGTGATTTCAACAAGTACGTGCCAGTGATGCACGCCGGTCAGAGGCGAACGGGTACCGGGAATATGGTGCAGAACCGAATCCAGGCATGTCGCAGGGATAATTTCAAAGCCTTCCAGCGCATGCGCCGTGCGGCGGTTGAGAAATTGAAAGAGACGATAGGCCGCGTCCGTGCTGTCGACGGCGGCCCAGGCAACACAACGATCCACCAGAGCGGGCACTGTTTTCAATGTTGCTGCAGTGACAATGCCCAACGTGCCTTCACCGCCGATGAACAATTGTTTCAGGTCATAGCCGCGATTGTCTTTTTTGAGCGCAGCGAGACCTTCTAGGATCGTCCCATCGGGCAGCACTGCTTCGATTCCAGCAACCAGCGCTCGCATCGTGCCATGGCGCAGCACCTGAGTGCCGCCGGCATTTGTAGAAATGAGACCGCCTACCGTGGCGGAGCCTTTACCGCCGAGAGTTAGCGGAAATCTCTGTCCTTCTGCCGCAAGCGCTTCATGCAGATTTTGAAGGATCACGCCGGCCTCGCACAGGACCAATTGGTCTTCCGATTCAATCGCTCTAATCCGGTTCATGCGGCGGAGGGAAAGGATGATCGACCGACCGCTGCTATCAGGAGTTGCGCCGCCGACCATGCCGCTGTTGCCACCTTGAGGAACGATGGCGATGGCATTTTGATTTGCGATTTTTAGTATCTCTGCGGTTTCTTGCGTGTTGCTTGGCGAGATCATCGCCGCTGCCGCGCCGGTATAACGGCCGCGCCAATCTGTGAGCCAGGGTGCCATATCGTCGGCAGCGCTGGTAAAGCCCTTGGCGCCCACGACCGTCTGCATCTGTTCTAGCCAATTTGCCGTTTTCGGCATGTCTTTGCTCCTGCGTTTCGGGGCCAACTTCTCGTCGTCTTGCGCTCGAGCCCGGTCTGACCGGTACGTCGGCGGATAAGGCGCCGCAAGATAACCAAAATGGTAATTTGTCAGTTCATGCAATATTCAATCGTCGCTGTTATAGCAAAGCCAAGGGTTAATTAAGGGATTTTGGTGAGCCTGTCACTTATAGCTATATTACTGCTCTCAGTGCCTGAAACGCACGGTATGCAGCAGGTGGATGACTCGTCTACCGATACGACCAGGGCCTATGTACCGGCGCGTCCGCTGGTCTTTGCTCAAGTGCGAATCGAAAAGCGGGTCATTATCCGGGTGCCACGTCGCCGGCCGAATCAATTGGCGCCAAGGGCCGATTTTGCGCGGGAGATTCCGCAGCAAAGTTTTCGTGAAAAGAAAATGGGCAAATGCCTGCCAATGAACAATATTCTGGGCGTGCAGATGTTTTCGGATCAATTTCTCGATCTCGTGACAAAGGACCGCAAGCGCGTCCGGGCGCAGCTCGAGGAAAATTGTCAGGCGCGCAGTTTCTATTCCGGTTTTTATATGGAGAAATCGGCAGACGGAAAAATGTGCGCGGGGCGCGATATCTTGCACTCGCGAACCGGGGCCAAATGTGAAATTGAACGTTTCCGAGAACTTGTCCCAGAACGCTAGATCAAGCGAGAAAGCTTGACAAATTCGGGATATGCGATCATTGCCCCGCTAAGTCCAAGAGGCTAAGACAGGATGCAATGTTGCATCCTATATTTTTCCGGAACCGCTATGAAATTTGCCGATCTCGGCCTGTCTGAAGAACTGCTCAAGTCCGTAGCCGAAGCTGGCTATGATGAACCGACACCGATTCAGGCCCAAGCCATACCCCCTGTATTGATGATGAAAGATATCATCGGCATTGCCCAGACCGGCACCGGCAAGACGGCAAGCTTTGTGCTGCCTATGATTGACATATTGGCTCATGGTCGGTCGCGCGCACGTATGCCGCGGTCATTGATCCTTGAGCCGACCCGCGAACTGGCGGCACAAGTTGCCGAGAATTTCGAGAAATATGGCAAGAACCATAATCTCAGCATGGCGTTGCTTATCGGCGGTGTTTCCATGGGTGACCAGATCAAGGCGCTGGAAAAAGGCGTCGACGTCCTGATCGCGACACCGGGCCGGTTGATGGATCTTTTCGATCGCGGACGGATTTTGATGTCGGGCTGCGAATTGCTGGTCATCGACGAAGCGGACCGGATGCTCGATATGGGCTTCATTCCCGATATCGAATCGATCTGCTCGAAACTGCCGGCGACGCGTCAGACGATGCTGTTCTCGGCCACCATGCCGCCGCCGATCAAGCGATTGTCGGACCAGTTTCTCAACAATCCAAAATATATCGAGGTCTCTCGTCCGGCAACGGCGAATACTTCGATCGATCAATCGCTGATGGAGGTTGCTCCGAAGGCCAAGCGCAAATTGATCGTCGACATATTGGATCATGAAGGCGTCGATACCGCGATCATTTTCTGCAATCGCAAGACCGAGGTTCGTGATCTGTGCCAAAGCTTGCGCAAGGACGGTTTTGATGCCGGGCAGATTCACGGCGATATGGATCAAAGCTCGCGTCTCGCGGAACTGGACCGGTTCAAATCCGGTGAAATCAATATTTTATGCGCGTCCGATGTCGCCGCCCGCGGGCTCGACATCAAGGGCGTCAGCCATGTTATCAATTACGATATTCCCTGGCATCCGGATGACTATATTCACCGGATTGGCCGTACCGGCCGTGCTGGTGCCACCGGCGTTGCGATCACCTTTGTGACCCGCAGCGATGCGGAACATGTCGATAGCATCCAGAAACTGACCGGCATGAAGATCCCGGTCCGCACGGAACGCAAGGGTAGCAAGGGCGGCGATTTGCCGACTGACAAGGCTCCGGCGAAGTCCGTTTCGGACAAGCCTGTGTCAGGAAAGTCAAAAGCGCCACGGCGTGATGATGCACCGAAGAAGCCACGGCAGGATGAACGGCCGAAAAAGGCGCAGCAAGAAGATGCCCCAAAGCCGACACAGCAAGACGACGCGCCGAAGAAACCGGCACGTGCTGCCAAGGTCCGGGAAGAAAAACCGCCCGTGGTTCAGGAGCGCAAGGATGATGGTGCCGATGATGGCTGGAATGGCCCGATGCCCAGTTTCCTGGATGCCAAGCTCAACCGCTAGTCAGATTTTCAGACTTTAGATAAAATCGGACGCCAGGCCGCTGCTATTGCAGGGTCAGGCTGTCCAATATCGTTGCGGCCAATGGATCCGTCGATTTAGCCTGTTCGGCATCATAGCTGACTTCGGCCTGGACCATTGTACCATCGGGCTTGCGCAGCAGTCGCTGGCTTGATTGCTGGCCGTTGGTCAAAATTCCCGAAGCGCGATATTCATTCTTGCCGATCGGCGCGCCTTCCATGGCGTCGCTGCCGTCCTCGATCGCCTGGACGGCTTTGCTCCAGGCCGCGTCTTCGCGATTTTCAACCCAGCTGACTGCCAGTTTTGCGCCGCTTTTGGCGTCGGTATAGACCCGGCCATTGTCGTCGCTGGCGGACTTGTCGACGGTCCAGCCGCCGGGCACCATGATCGAATAACCGCGCAACGCATTGGCATAGCTATCAAGGGTAGCGAGATCGATCGCAGTCTCTCCGCTATCACCTTCAGCAGCGTTGGCTTCGTCGCGGATTGCCTGGCTTGCGGCATCTGCTTGCTGCGCCAGTTCCTCGCTGGATGGAACATCTCCCACCGCTTCCTGTTTTCCGCAGGCCGAGAGTAGGAGCGCGAGCGTCAAGGCCGCGCCGAATGGAAGAGTTGGAAGCATGTTTTTCATGATGTCAGACTTAAGACCAGCGGTGCCAAACATCAATGGCGATGTTGGATTTTGCGAAACTGTTCTTGGCCGAAAATGTCAAATCCAACAGGATCGGACAAGATATCCAACAAAAAAATCGTGTAACTACGCGGCGTTATCGATTCCGAGGTCAGCCAGCTTGCGATAGAGGGTCGAGCGTCCGATGCCCAGTCTTCGCGCTACTTCTGTCATCCGGCCGCGATAATGGCCGATGGCGAGGCGGATGACGTCGGCTTCGATTTCTTCCAGTGGGCGCAAATTGCCATCTTCGCAATAAAGTGTGATCCCGATGCCCTCCGGACTATGGGTGAGATGCGGGTCGGCATCGTCGGATTCGGCGACAAAGGAAGCGATCTGCGGAAATTCATCGCAGGTCAGGGCGTTGCGGTCGCACATCACGGCAGCGCGGAACAACACACTTTGCAGCTGACGGACGTTGCCGGGCCAGCGATAGCTGCGCAGCAGGTTGAGCGCTTCGTCGGTGATTCCGAGGCTGCGAAGGCCGGGCTGGAGCGCGAGGCGGGCCAGAAAATGGCGCGCTAGTGCCGGAATGTCGCCGGTGCGGTCGCGCAGCGGCGGGATGGTCAGCTGGACGACATTCATCTGGTAGAAGAGATCTTCGCGGAAATTGTCTTTCTCGACCTCAAGCAGCAGCTTGCGATTGGTCGCGGCTATGATCCGGACATCGAGCTGGAAACTGTTCGGGCTGCCGAGCGGCTGAATATCCCCATGTTTCAGGAAACGCAGCAAGCGTACCTGGGTTTCCGGCGGAATCCGGTCGACTTCGTCAAGGAAAATCGTGCCGCCCTCGGCCTGTTGAAGCAGCCCGATCTTGCGGTCGAACGCGCCGGTGAACGCGCCTTTTTCGTGACCGAACAAAATCGAATCGAGCAGATTGCCAGTGATTGCGCCGCAATTGAGCTTGAGCATCGGTTGCTTGGCGCGAGGGCTGGCGGCGTGGATCGCGTCGGCGATCACTTCCTTGCCGACTCCGCCTTCGCCTTCGATCAATACCGGAACCCGGGCGCGGGCTGCCTTGGCGGCGATCGCCAGTGCGGCGCGGAACGCCGGTGCAGCGCCGACAATTTCTTCAAATTCGAGCGGTACCGAGATCTTCTCGGTGAGCGGGCGCAATTCCCCGTCATCCTTGGACGATTCGACTGCGGCGTTGAGTGCCTTGAGCATCAGTTCGGGGGCGACCGGTTTGATCAGATAATCGGTGGCGCCAGCGCGCACGGCGTCGACGGCTTCGGCGATTGATCCGACCGCTGTCAGCATCAGAACCGGCAAAGCAGGGCGGCGGGATTTCAATTCGGCGATCAGTTCTGTGGATTCGGAACCCGGCACCCAATGGTCGAGAATGATCGCGTCGAGCATCATCCCGTCCTGCGTGCCGAGCGTCGCAATCGCGGTTTCCGCGTCGCGGGCGTAGATCGTGCGGAAACCCGCCCGTGAAGCGAGCGCGGATATCAACCGGCATTGCGCGGGCTCATCATCGATCAGCAGCAGTAATTTAGTGCCGTTTTGTACCATTTTTATCCCGATTGTCCCAGAATGAGGCATAGCATTAGCGGCAACCGGTAAAGAGCCGATTAAGGGGTGGATAAATTTTCTATTTAATATGACTGTGGCTAGGGCTTGAGCGGAGGCTAATATACGGTTACACCTCGCGCCTGTTTTGAACGAAAATATGGGGATATCATGACATCAGATAATAATTTTGACGCAGCTGAGGAATCTTACAGCCGGTTTCTGTCGCTGTTGAAAATCGGAACAATCGGGTCCGCTATTGTAGCAATATTAGTGGTAATTCTTATATCCTAACTGATTGGAATGGTTTGTGAAAATTGCGGTTTTGAAAGAACTTGCCGATGGCGAGAAGCGCGTTAGCGCGTCGCCGGAAACGGTCAAGAAATTCATCGCTCTTGGCGCTTCGATGGCCGTCGAAAAAGGGGCTGGCGTTTCAGCGTCGGTTGCCGACGAAGATTATCAGGACATGGGCGCAACCATCGGCACCCGGCAAGCGGTTTTGAAAGATGCCGACATTGTCCTGGCGGTGCAGGGGCCGGATCCGGTTTCACTGAAGGGCATCAAGAAGGGCGCATGGCTGGTTGCCAGCCTCAATCCTTTCGGAGAGCGTGACCGGGTTGATGCTTATGCCAAGCTTGGCATTGATG